>JBAVYH010000001.1:0-3346 GCA_049698695.1 Bryobacteraceae bacterium
CCAAGCCGCTGCGGGAGGATCTGCCCAAGATCTTCGCACTCCTCGCAGAAAAAAAGATCGACCCGCTCGTTACCCGCACCTTCCCGCTCCTTGACGCAAGACAAGCCATCGAGCTCTTGGCGACGGGGTCCCTGGAAGGCAAGATCGTGCTCATGAATAGCTGATCTGGGCGCGCCCGCAACCAGCTGCCGGGACACTATCGCGGTCTGTGCGAACCATGCGTCGGGATGGCTACCGATAACCCGAAATAACGTGACGTGCAAGGCACGGGCGTCGCTCGCCCATGTCCGACGTGCGCTGCAGTGATATAGGATTAAAGAGTCTGAAAGAGATGACCCGAATCGCAGCCGCAATGATTGCGCTGAGCTTGCTCTGGATTCCGGGCTTATCTGAAGAGTCGCGAGCGAATGGCGATCTGTTGTCGCGGCAGCCGCCGACCCACTGAAGCAGTAAACTGACATGGAAAACGACAAGCCCAGAATTCTAGTGATCGGCGCGGGCGTGAACGGCTCGGTCTGCGCCGCCCGCCTGCACGCCGGCGGCGTCGATGTCACCGTCCTCGCCCGCCCCCAGCGCCTCGCCGTCCTGGAGCGCGATGGCATCGTCATCGAGAACCCCTTCAACCAGCGGCGCACCGTCGCCAAGGTCCCCCTCACCAGCGAGCTCGCGCCCGCGGACCGCTACGGCTACATCCTCGTGGTGGTCCGCCGCAACCAGGTCTCGGCCCTGCTGCCCACGCTCGTGGCGAACTGTTCGCCCAACGTCGTCTTCATGTACAACAACCTCCTCGGTCCCGCGGAGATCATCCAGGCCATGGGCCGCGAGCGCGTCATGCTCGGATTCGTCTTCGCCGGTGGCAAGCGCGACGGTGAGATCATCCGCGCCTTCAGCGCCGCCAAACGTTCCCCGATGGGCGCGCCCTTCGGTGAGCTGGACGGTTCCGTTACACCGCGCCTGAAGCAATTGGTGAGCATCCTTCGCCGTGGCGGCCTGCCCGCGCGCATCTCGACGAACATCGTCGATTGGCTGGCCACTCACGCCGCCGGTGTGGCGGCCATGGCGCCGATGGCGCTGCGCTACCAGGCGGACTTGCGCGCCCTCGCCCGCTCCCGCGACGATCTTCGCCTGATGATCGCCGCCATGCATGAGGCGCTCTCGGTCATCAAGGCCCAGGGCCACAAGATCGTGCCCGCGAGCCAGAAGCTCCTCCTCATCCTGCCGGCCTTCGTTCCCGAGCTGCTCTCCCGTTGGTTATTCAGCACCAGACTGGGCGAATTCGGCGCCTCCTGGCACGTCCAGCAGGCTCCCGACGAGATGCAGGCCCTCGCCGACGACCTCCGCCAGATGGTCCTCGCGTCCAGTTTGCCTGCTCCGGCCCTCAGAAAGGTCCTGGAATTACCTTCTTAAATCCGAATAGCACCTTATTTCTACCTGCCCGCGATGGGTGACGTCATAAACTCTAAAAATATAGATTTATAAAGGTACGAGTTGAACGTCGTTCTCGCAAGGTGGCCGGCGATCGGTACCTCTCGACAAATCCCCACTTAGGCGTAAATGTCGAAAACCTGTGACGCGTTTAGATGGACGCGTAACAGGATGGCGGCGATAACACCACTTAACGCCCAGGTTCGGATCGCCGCAAGGCGCCCAGTCGTCCGTCAGTCAATTCGCCAGTCCTGCTTGTAAAAGGCTGTCAACTCCGCTATCTTTGCTACGTCAGCGTGACACTCAATCTTGCCTACGATCTCCGTCCGCGCCAGGCGGTTCATGATTTGCTCAAATGCCTCTTTTAGTGATGGTTGCAGCTTGGGATCAAAACCGGCAAACAGTCTTGTTTCGCATTTTGTCGACCCATCAGTTTGACGATGAATTAGGCACAGCATCGGTAGCGGAATGCCTCCAAATTCAGCCAACTGTAACCTTCGCCGAACTAGTGTCGTTGATAGCTCCACTACGGTGTTTAGAAGAGACACGAACCGCTCAACAACCGTTTCGCCCGTCATCAGCAAGCCTGAATTGCGCATGTTTTGGCCGTCGCGAAGGATCATCACGGGACCGTCAATGCCGTCTGCGGGCGCTTCTCCTTTCATCCCAACTATGATCGGCATTCCGTGCTTGTAGCGATTATAGGCGGCGTCATGCTTGTCAATAAAGTCTGCAACGAACGCGAGGAGCTTGCTAATGCGTCTCACTGTGTGTGTGTTGTACGCGTCGATTGCCTTGGCATGCTCGCCGGTCAGACCATATTGCTCGGACCGCCAAGAGGGCACGATTCGATACAAGTCGGTCTCTGACTTACTCGAAAGAACCCGGAAGACACCTAGTGATTTCTTTTGCTCGAGTGTCGCGAAGACTCGCAGAAACTTCGCTGGGGGGTGCTGGGCAGCAATTAGGACCTTTCCGAGATCCTCAAGCGCCATGTAGAGTTTGGCAAGGATTTCGAGTGTAACGACGTCCAGCAGTTGCTTACGGCCGAGCGGATCATAGTTCGCCAACTCGCCCTGCCGGTTGAGCAAGGGTTTGTATGCGGCGTTCTGGATCGCATTTGCCATAAGCCGCCTGGAGTCGAGGTTGAAGCTTGCGAGATTCGCCAGGAACAGAAAGGTCGCCTGTGTGAACTCTCGTCTTACGTACGACTCGCGCTGTTCTTTGGTGGGGGGTGTGAACATCATCCACGAATGATCGAACCCTCATGACTTGGCTGTCAATAACCTCCGCTCAGAGCTTGATGTCCTCACCTCCCCGAGGTAAGGTCCAAATGGCTACCGATATTGCCCATTATGAGGGACCTAAATGAATGATTTGATTGTAGTTCCGCATAAGAACCAGTGGCAAAAACTCAAAGCGCTGGTGCTGGACAGCGTCTCTTCCCCGATTACGCGCCGCGTGTACAACCTCGGGCTCGACGAGTTTTTCGCTTGGTATAGTCTGGAGCCGCGGCCCGGCTTCACAAAAGCGACGGTGAGCGCCTGGCGAGTCGCGCTGGAGGCGCGCGGCCTTGGCGCCGTTTCCATCAACGTGCGGATCACCGCGGTGCGGAAGCTGGCGGTCGAGGCGGCGGACAACGGGCTGCTGGCGCCGGAACTAGCCAACGGCATCGCGCGAGCCCCTTGGGCGAAGTTGGCATCGGCCAGCAGCGCTCCGTGGTCGGAGGGTAGCCCCATCGGCGGAGACGCGGTAAGCACTCTATATGGTGGAAGGGGAATCCCCTGGGAGCGAATTTTGCGCGCTGCCAGATTCTATTACTTGAGAGATGATTGCGTGGACGACAGCACATACTTGGAGGCGCGGCGATTCCAGATGTAAGACCAGTGCTTTCGTATCGCCTCGCCGGGTGCAACGTTCA
>JBAVYH010000002.1:0-3248 GCA_049698695.1 Bryobacteraceae bacterium
GCCAGCACCACGGCGGCCGCCGCGGCCAGCAACCTGCCGCGCACAGGCCGCTGCCGCGCGCCGGGCAAGCCGCGATCGAATCGGTAACGCAGGCTCCCAAGCTCCCCTTCGATGCGCTCGATTTCCGGATCGGGCGACCCGGATCGGTCCCAAAGATAGTCTTCACGCATTGGCGTTGCCTTTCCACAACTCACGCAGGATCTTCATGCCGCGGCACAAATTCACCCGCACCGAATCCGGGGTGAGGCCGGTTTGCCGGGCGATCTCCGGGCCGGTCATGCCTTCCACCAGCCGCATGATGAGGGTTTCGCGATAGGCCTCGGGCAGACGGCGCAGCAGGTCCAACGCGATTAGCGCCTGATCGGCACCGCCGGGTACGCGACGATCATCGGCGGTACTGAGCGAAAACTCCGCGCGCCGCCGGCCATCGCGGAAATGGTCGACGGCGCGACGGCGCGCGATGGCGCCCAGCCAGGCGGGGAAAGCCGCGGCGGCGCGCAGCTCGCCCAGCCGTTTCATGGCCGCCATGAAAACATCCTGCACCAGATCCTCCGCGTCGGCCGGCGGCACACGTGCCAGCAGAATGGCGTGAACCATGCGGGCGTACCGCAGATAGAGCTCGCCGAAGGCGGCGCGGTCGCCGCCCGCGGCCCGCTGAATGAGACTCTCGTCCTCGGCCGGTTCGGGAATGGTGGCGAGCATTACATGCATCTTACTGCCGCAACATGGCCTCGATGTCGGCGGAACTGAATGGCGTGTGGCCGGCCTTATCGTGATAACGGTCGACGCCATCCGGCCCGGCCATCAACAGTGAGCTGGCGAACAGGCTGCCGTTGGTGGCTTCCAGGCGGATCACCCAACGGCCCTGTTTCGGCCACTGCTGGGCGAGCGCGAACATGCCGGGCGTGGAGAGTGGCTCCAATTTCAGCGGTATCTCGCGCCGCTCTCCATTGATGGTTCCGATCGCCGTGGCACTGATTCTGGTGGCCCTCGGTTGCACGCAGCCGGCCGATTTAACGGTGACCACGGCGTTGAGTTTGCGAGCCTCGGGGCTGGCGTCGGGATTGCCCAGCATCAGGTAGAAGCCGCCGCCCCATAGTGACCCTGCCAGCGCCAGTAGCGCCGCGGGCGCGGTGATTCGCAGTATGTTTCGCATCCTTTTGTCCCTCCTTTGGGAAATGAAATCTGCGGGGAAGACGCAAGGGGAAGCGAAACTGTTAACCCGCTATCCAACTTGGAAGCGGGGCGAGATGTCGGCCGCGGCCGGCAATCCACCCGTGACCGGATAACACCACTGCGAGGCGCTGCTCGACGCCGTCCGGCACTGCCGGGAACTACCCCACCGGCTGCCATGGTAGGCAAAAACGAAGGTGCACGATCCGCAAAACCAGGTATTATTTCCCCGTTACGGGAGACTCATCGTGTCTTAACTATTTTGGAATCAATCATTCGTGTGTGGTCGGTAAATTGCACCAGCGGACCCGTAGGTTCGTTAAGGTGAAGGACATCCTTATTGTCGATAGGGATTTGGGATTTGTCTTCTGGCTGGGCCAAATCCTGGATGCGGCCGGATACGTCGCTGTGCCCGCAAAAGGGGTCGCTGAGGCGGCTGAGATCGTGGACATGCTGCATCTGCCGGTCGACGTGCTGATGGCATCGCCGGTCGAACATGGTGTTCGCGAGTTCGCGGGGAAGCTTCGTCTCACCTCTCCGGACCTGCACCTGGTCGCCTTGGGCAACGAGGGAGACCTAGCTCAGATGATGCCACCTTCCTGGGCGGCCTGGAAGTACAAGCCACGGCGATGGGATGAAGCGGCAAAATCCGAGTGGCTGGACTTGGTTCGCGACCTCGACTGCCGCTTGGTCAGGTCGGCCTGCCGCGGCTGACGCGCTGCGTCGGAAAGAGTCTCAAAACACACCAGTTTCAGATATTGGCAGGGGCTCCGTCCGGCCTCGGTACAAGGTTGCAGGCAGACCTATCTTCTGAGGCTTTCGACCGCTGAGGCTGAAGGCGAAACCTGTGCTAATCACTTTGCTGAATTATGATGGCTAAATCGGTGGGGTTGGTCGCACTCGCGCGCGGTTCCGGAACGGCCTGGCCGCGGTTCCCATGGCCTTCTGCCCCAGGCCACAGAACCGTGGTTGAGCCATCAGCTTATCTCGTCTCGGCAGGAATCGCCGGGTAACGCCTCTCCGGGCACAAGCGGGTGCTTGCAGTTGTCAGACGATGCAGGGTCTTGCGCTTCTGTCGCAGGTTCTCGAGGCGTTTGGCCACCTCGTTCGTAACGAACCCAAACAATGCTACCAAGCCCGTGAATGATAATGGCACTGCCCACATCTCAAGACGCATTGGTACCTCCAATCATTGCTTTAGCATGAGCACGGAGACCTAGGGTCACTTGATCACCCGTCCCGATGAATGCTTCCCCGGGCTCAAGATTATAGGCTTCGGATAGCCCCTGCAAGCTAACGAACGTTAACCAGGGTACTGAGGGACGGTGGGTACTGCTGTACCCACTTAAGTGTACGGCTTTCTTACCGCTGGTTGGCTTCCCCGGCTTGCACCCGGCGATTGAATTCCGCCGATTGCCGGCGCGGGATGCTCAACGATTGCCAGTCATCATGCTTGGAGTGCTTGGCGAGGAGCACAATCTGCCCGCAATGGTAGGAGTAATGAGCAAGCTGGCGATTGATGGCCTGCATCACGGAATGGGCTTCGCCGCGAATCATCACCGTGCGTTGCAGATCCTGCTCGGAGAGCGGTTCCAGTGCGCTGAATACACACTGCCAGCCCGCTTCCCAAACAGCCAGCAATTCTGCGCGCGCGGCCGGAGGGTCGGTGAATTCAGCGTCCCGATGGCGGTCTGGTTTCTCGCCATCGCTGGTCAGAACGTCCGTCCATCGCGATCGCATGTTGCCGGCCATGTGCTTCACAATCACGGCAATGGAATTCATTTCGCCGTCCAACACGGTGAGGAGTTGCTCGTCGGTTACCTGCGCCATTGCTCTTTCCGCCAGGCCCTTGTAATAGCGGAACACATCGAGCGAATCCGTCAGATACGAAGTCGTGAACCGTAACGCCATACGGTTCATCTTTGCGCTTTCGAAGGGTGATCGCAAGACCGAGTCTTGTCTAATGCAGGATGAGCCTGAAGGTGAGCCTGTTTCTAACACAGGATGAGCCTGGAGGAGGGTGTGCGCATGCTGGGGGTTGATCATCAGCATGCAGGATGCAGAGGAATTGAGCC
>JBAVYH010000003.1:0-71047 GCA_049698695.1 Bryobacteraceae bacterium
CCGCGGCCTGGCGCAGGATGGCCGCCAGGCCGGCGGGCGCATAGAGACGGTAGAACGCGTTCTTGCCGGTGCGGCGGTCGGCCACCAGGCCGGCCTGTTTCAATTGCGCGAGGTGGGTGGAAACCTGGCTCTGCGGCTTGCCCACGATGTCCTGCAGCTCAGCCACCGAGAGCTCTTCCTGCTCGAGCAGCAGAAGCAGGCGCAGCCGGCCCGGATCGGCCGCCAGCCGCAGCGATTTTAGGATTGACGCCATACCTTGCAATCCTCTAATATCAATGTATCAAGATTCCTTGATACGAGGGTTGTATGAGTACTGTCACACTGAACCAGAACATAGTTGCCAACAAGGTCGCAGACCTGTCGCTGGCCGAATGGGGCCGCAAGGAGATTTCCATCGCCGAGCAGGAAATGCCCGGCCTGATGGCCATCCGCCGGAAGTACGCGCCCGAAAAGCCGCTGGCGGGCGTGCGCATCACCGGCTCGCTGCACATGACCATCCAGACCGCGGTGCTGATCGAGACGCTGGTGGAACTGGGCGCCACGGTGCGTTGGGCGAGTTGCAACATCTTCTCCACCCAGGATCACGCCGCCGCCGCCATCGCCGCCGCCGGTGTTCCGGTATTTGCGTGGAAGGGCGAAACGCTGGAGGACTACTGGTGGTGCACCTATATGGCGCTCAGCCACGCGGAGGGCAAGGGGCCGCAACTGGTGGTCGACGATGGCGGCGACGCCACGCTGCTGATTCACAAAGGATATGAGCTCGAGAACGGCAGCGATTGGGCGAACACCCCCTCGGCCAGCCATGAAGAAGAGGTCATCAAGAAGCTGCTGAAAGACGTTCACCGCGAGAATCCGCGGCGCTGGCACGAGATCGTCAAGGAATGGCGCGGCGTCTCCGAGGAGACCACCACCGGCGTGCACCGGCTCTACAAGATGCAGGAGGCCGGCCAACTGCTGGTAGCGGCGATCAATGTGAACGACTCGGTGACGAAGTCGAAATTCGACAATCTCTACGGCTGCCGCGAATCGCTGGCGGACGGCATCAAGCGCGCCACCGACGTTATGGTGGCGGGCAAGGTGGCGGTGGTGTGCGGCTACGGCGACGTCGGCAAGGGCTCGGCGCACTCGCTGCGCGGCATGGGCGCGCGCGTGGTGGTGACCGAGATCGACCCCATCAACGCGCTGCAGGCCGCCATGGAAGGCTTCGAAGTGACCACCGTCGAGGACACACTCGGCCGCGGCGATATCTACGTCACCTGCACCGGCAACTGCGACATCATCACCCTGGAGCACATGAGCCGGATGAAGGACCAGGCTATCGTGTGTAACATCGGGCACTTCGACAATGAAATTCAGGTGGACAGGCTGAACGGCTCCGGCGCCCAACGAACCAATATCAAGCCGCAAGTGGATATGTACACTTTCCCCAACGGCAACAGCATTTTCCTGCTGGCCGAAGGCCGGCTGGTGAACCTGGGCTGCGCCACCGGCCATCCCAGCTTCGTGATGAGCAACAGCTTCTCGAACCAGACGCTGGCGCAGCTCGACCTATGGAAGAACCGCGATTCGTACAAGCCCGGTGTTTACACGCTGCCCAAAAAGCTGGATGAAGAGGTGGCGCGGCTGCACCTGGAGAAGATCGGCGTGAAGCTCACCACGCTTACGCCGAAGCAGGCCGCATACCTGGGCGTGGCGCCCGAGGGGCCATACAAATCGGAGCACTACCGCTATTAAGGCGGGCCGGCTCTGCATGTTAAATTAGAGTGACACACGCAGGAGGACAACCCTTGTCAGACAATCAACGATACTTGTTTACGTCGGAATCGGTGACCGAGGGTCACCCGGATAAGATCGCCGATCAGATTTCCGATGCCGTTCTGGACGCCGTACTGGCGGAAGATCCCACCGGGCGGGTGGCGTGTGAGGTCCTGGTGACCACCGGCACCTGCATCGTGGCTGGCGAGATCACCACCAAAACCTACGTGGACGTGCAGCGAATCGCGCGCAGCACCATCGACTACGTGGGCTACAACGACGCCACCTACGGCTTCGATGCCCACACCTGCGGCGTGCTCAATCTGATTCAGTCGCAATCGCCCGACATTTCGATGGGCGTGGATACGGGCGGCGCAGGCGACCAGGGGATGATGTTCGGCTACGCGTGCGACGAAACGGCCGAGCTGATGCCGCTGCCGATCATGATGGCGCACAAACTGGTGCAACGTCTTTCCCAGGTGCGGCGCCAGGGCGTTCTGGACTTCCTGCGGCCGGACGGCAAGAGCCAGGTGAGCGTGGAGTACGTGGGTGGCGTGCCGAAGCGCATTGAAGCGGTGGTGATTTCCACCCAGCACAGCGCAGACGTTTCGATCGAAGAATTGCGCCGCGACGTGAAGAAGCACATCATCGACGCGGTGGTTCCTTCCGCCATGGTGGATTCGCAGACCAAGTACCACATCAACCCGACCGGGCGTTTCGTGGTGGGCGGGCCGCATGGCGATACCGGTTTGACCGGCCGCAAGATCATTGTCGACACTTACGGCGGCATGGGTCGGCACGGCGGCGGCGCGTTCTCCGGCAAGGATCCGACCAAGGTGGACCGGTCGGCCTGCTATATGGCACGATACATCGCCAAGAACCTGGTGGCTGCCAAGCTGGCCTCACGCGTAGAGGTGCAGCTCGCTTACGCCATCGGCGTGGCGGAGCCGGTTTCGGTGAACGTGAATACGTTCGGCACGGGCGCCATCCCGGACGATCGCTTCACCGAGTTGGTGCGGGAGAATTTCTCGTTGACGCCGCGCGGCATCATCGACGCCCTCAAGCTGCGCCGTCCCATCTATCGCAAGACCGCGGCATTCGGCCACTTCGGCCGCACCGAGGAAGGCTTCCCCTGGGAAGTCGCCGACAAGGTCGAAGCGCTGAAAGAATCCGCCGCAGCGGTTCACGCCGTCGCGCGATAGGGCGGCGAGGCAGGTTTCCACCTGCCAGCGCCCGCGTGCGGACGGGTATTGTTTCCCTGCACTTTCAAGAGGTGTAAATCGTGCACCGGGCCGGGCATGCCCAGGCATGCCCGGCCCCTACGGATTCGTGCGTGCCGGCACGAACACCAGGCGGGCCGGATTGGCGCTCATATCTACCAGCCAGACCGGGCCAGGGCCGGCCTCGGTCAAGCGAAAGAACCTTCCCATGGGCGTCACTCCGGTCGGAAAGCAGTTGCAAACGAGCGTAGTAGCCTCGTCTGCGGCGGCGAGCTCGAAGATCGTGACGGACTTACCGGCGCGGCTCGCGGCCAACACAGACTTGCCATCGGCGGAAAACGCCAGGCCCGCTGGTTCAGCGAGACCAGGCGCGGGGATGCGCTGGCCGGAAGCAGCGGAGACATCTGTGAACACATTCAGCCATGGACCCGCGCCCTCCAGGACCGCCGCAGCGTGGCCGCCGGGCGCAAACGCCACACTCACTGCGCGCGACCCCTCCAGCAGCACGCTGCTGGAGCCGGACGCACCCAGCAGGCGGACACGGCCCTCGCCGGCCACCAGGAGCCAGGTTGCATCGTCACTCAGCGCCATGGCTTGGGACGCGGCGCGGGGGGACTGGCGCGCGGGCGCTACCGGCGATGAATCGAGTTCGGCCGCGAACGCGGGCACAGGGGCGTTCGGCAAGCCGCTCACGACCTGCACGCGCCCCGCGGCATAAATCGCGGCGGCCGTACCGGAGGGGCTGTAGACCATTTGCGCCGGTCCGTGAGGCACGCCATTCCAGGAAACTTCAGTGGCGCCGTGGCCGCTCAGGCGAAACAGATGCAGCGCACCATCGCTGGCCGTGACGATGGCCGAATCGAGCTGCGGCGAGACAGCGGCGGCGCTTGCCGCAAGCCCCAGGTCCAGCGCCTCGCCCAGCGTGGCGCCGCCGGGAACACCGTTGATGGGCCGCAGCGCCGCGCCATCGAAGACGTATCCCGCCACCGGGGCCGAAACCTGCTTCTGCTGCCCGTGGATCGCCATCGCCGGGAAGCACGCCAAAACTGCGATCGCCCGTCTCGGAACTGGCATGGCCTTATTTCAGCCGCAGGGTAACTCGATTGCGCGGGACCGGGCAAGGGGAGACGGCCGGGCAAGCTAAGAGCGCAATGCCACTGAAATAAGCCCAGCGAACTGGAGTACCCCGAATTCGTGGGGCTGACCCCCGGGCGGACCCCCTGGTCCGCGCGGGAGGCCCAAGTCACGCTGCTCGCTCGAAGTACCAAGCGTATGAGTTGCTGCGAAAGGCCGGCCCCCGGCCATTCACGACCGCAGCAGGTCTGCCAGCGCTCCCTTCAGTTCCGGGTGCTGGAACTGGAATCCTGCGGCTTCGGCCGCTGCCGGCGCGACGCGCTGACTGGCCAGCAGCAATTCCGCCATTTCGCCGAACAACATGCGCAGCGCCAGCTTCGGTGCGGGAAGAAACGCCGGCCGGCGCAGCGCTGCCGCCAGGGAGCGCGTGAATTCGGCGTTCGTCACCGCGCCGGGAGCGACGCCGTTCACCACCGGCGGCGCCGGCCCCTCCAGTGCAAAGCGGCACATTTCCGCCAGGTCGGCAATGTGAATCCAGGACGTCCATTGCCGGCCGCCGCCTAGCGGGCCGCCCAGCCCGGCGCGAAACGGGGCCAGCATTGGTTTGAGCGCGCCGCCGCCCGCGTCGAGCACCAGTCCGATTCGGATCCGCGTTACCCTCACGCCCAGAGTCTCGGCCTTCGCCGCTTCCCGCTCCCAGGCTACGCAAAGGTCTGCGAGAAACCCCGTGCCGGGGCCGGAATTCTCGCTAAGAATCTCATCGCCGCGCGAGCCGTAGTAGCCGATGGCGGAAGCGCACACCAGTACGGGCGGCCGCGGCGAGCAGTTCGCCAGCGTGGCCACCAGGTGGCGCGTACCCACCACCCGGCTGTCGTATATGCGCTGTTTGGCCGCAGCGGTCCAGCGTTGCGCCACGGGTTCCCCGGCCAGATGCAACACAGCGTCCACGCCGCGCAGAGCGGCCTCCGGCGCCGGACCGAGCGGGTTCCACACGGAAAGTTCCACTCCCGCCGGCAGATTCGTGCCCGCGTGGCGGCTGAGCGCGTGCAGTCGATGGCCGCGGGCTGCCAGCAGCTTCATCAGCCGCCGCCCGATGAAGCCGGAAGCGCCCGTGATCGCGATCTTCATCGGCAACAAATTTCAGTGTAGTGCGCCGCGAACCAGGCGTTGTTGCGTCTGACTGGCAAGAAAAATGAGGCAGGCGGCCAGGGCCGCCTGCCTCATGCAGGGTTCCAGGGGAGTTCTCGCTATATCGAGCTAGAAAACGATCCGCCCACCCAGTTGGATAGTGCGGAAACGATTGGCGGTCGCGGTAATGGTGCCGAAGGCACTGTTGGAGGCGGTGGTGCTGGGCGCCGCGAAGGTGGGGCGATTGAGCACGTTGTAAGCCTCAAGCCGAAGCTGCAGACTCGCCTTCTCCGTGATGGTGAACCTCTTCAGCAGGGAAGGATCCCACTGCAGGATGCCATCCATGCGCAAAGATGAAAAAGTTGTCGGGAAAGTGCGGAGATGATACTGAAGGGCGTCCGCCGCGGCCGTACCGAACAGCGCGGTGTCGAAGGCCTTCTGGCCCGGCGCGACCTGGCGGTTGTTGAGATCGAAGGGAGCGTTGCCGAAGTAGACGTAATCTCCGGGACTGCTGCTGCTGCGCCGAAGCCCGCCCCACCACGCGCCGGATACAATGAAAGCTCATGCGGGCCTGGAACCGGGCAAAGCTTCTCTGGGGGTATCTGCGGCGGCGGACCACGCTCGGCGCGCTGCCGGTCGAATACATCGTCGAGACCACGGCCAAATGCAACCTCTACTGTCCCATGTGCCCGCGCGAGACCCACGCGCAACCCAAAGCCGACATGGCGGACGCGATCTTCGAGCGCCTGGTCCGCGAATCCGCCGATACGGCCGAGCACATGATGCTGATCGGCCTCGGCGAGCCGTTCATGGATCCGCGCATTTTCGACCGCATCGAGTATTGCCATCGCCACAGCATCGCGACACTGCTTTCGACCAACGGCACATTTCTCGACGAGCGCCTGGCAGCGCGCGTGCTCGATTCGCCGCTCGATGAAATTACTCTCAGCTTCGACGGCGCCAAGAAAGAGACCTTCGAGTTCTACCGCAAGGGTGCCAAGTTCGAAAAAGTACGCGACAACTTCGTGCGTTTCGCCCGCCTGAAACACGAGCGGCGCTCCAAGCTGCAGGTGGTGGTGCAAATGGTGTCAATGGAGGGCAACGCCGCCGAGGTCGGCGATTTTCTCGCCTTCTGGAGCGCCCTCCCCGGCGTGGACCAGGTGCGCATCAAGGAAGACGAGACCAACCTGATGCGTCCCGACGTGGGCCACGCCGCGGAAGACTGGAAGCACCCCTGCCACTACCTGTGGCGCGGCCCCTTGTATGTCAAGCAGAACGGAGATGTGTATCCGTGCTGCCAAAGCTACATGCTGGATGGCGCGCCGCTGGCCAACCTGGCGGATCAGTCGCTGGTGCAGATCTGGAATTCCGCGGAAATGGAGCGCATGCGGCGCTTGCACGCCTCCGGCCGCGGTGGCGAAGTGGATGTCTGCTCGCGCTGCTGCACTACCATCCCGCACCCGGCGCTGGTAGTCGGCAGCCTCATTCTGCACGGCCGCACCGTGCGCCGCTTGCTGCCGCTGGTGGAACGGCTGACCTATCTTTCGAAACTGCCGCGGCGCCTGCTGCAGCCCCCAAGGCGCATGAGCTGATTGCGAAGCGCGAACTCGCGCCAAAATCGGCAGCAACCCGGGCAAGACTTCCGCCCCGCCTACTCTTCGAACATCCCCTCGAACAGCACCGATGTCAAATAGCGTTCCGCGGCGTCGGGCAGGACAGTGACAATCGTTTTGCCCGCGAATTCCGGCAGCTTCGCCAGGCGGACGGCCACGGCCGCCGCGGCGCCAGACGAAATGCCTGACAGAATGCCTTCTTCTTTCGCCAGCCGCTGCGCCATCTCAATCGCTTCTTCGTTGCTGATCAGCTCCATCCGGTCCACCACGCTCAGATCGAGTGTGTCCGGTATGAACCCGGCGCCGAGGCCCTGGACCTTGTGCGGCCCGGGCTTCATGGGTTGCCCCGCCAGCTTCTGCGTAATCACCGGGCTCGCCGCCGGCTCAATGCCAACGGCAGTGATCTTCTTGCCCTTCGCCTGCTTGATGTAGCGCGAAACGCCGGTGATGGTCCCGCCGGTGCCGATGCCGGACACCAGCACGTCGATGGCGCCGCCGGTGTCGTCCCAAATCTCCGGGCCCGTGGTCTCAAAATGGATCGCCGGATTCGCCGGGTTCTGGAACTGCTGCAACAGCACGTAGCGCCCGGGATCGGACGCGCGGATCTCCTCGGCCTTGGCAATCGCCCCCGCCATGCCCCCGGCGCCGTCCGTCAGCACCAGGTTCGCTCCCAGCACCCGCAGCACCTTGCGCCGCTCCGCGGACATAGTGGACGGCATGGTCAGCGTGATGGGATAGCCGCGCGCCGCCGCCACATACGCCAGCGCGATTCCGGTGTTGCCGCTGGTCGGCTCGATCAGGTGCTTGCCGGGTTTCAGCACGCCCCGCTTCTCCGCGTCCCACACCATGGACGCGCCGATGCGGCACTTCACCGAATAGGCCGGGTTGCGCCCTTCGATCTTGGCCAGCACCGTCGCCCGTGCGCCCTCTGTCACGCGATTCAGCCGCACCAGCGGCGTGTGCCCAATGCTCAGTGAATTGTCATCGTAAACGCGCACTCAGATCTCCCAGTTCAATACGTCCTCGCTCTGTTTGTCCGCCCAATCGCGCAGCAGTTCCCCGATGCTGGTGTGGTCGATGATGGCCGCCACCGCCAGATCCACCTGATTCCACATGTCCGTGAACGGCGTCTCGGGTTTTGTCCGGCCTCGCCCCCTGCTCTCCGGCGGGCCATCCACCGAGCGGATCACTTCGCCCACCATGATCGATTCCGCCGGCCGCGCCAGCAGGTAGCCGCCCTCCGCCCCGCGCCGCGATTCCACGAACCCAGCCTGCTTCAAGCCCACCAGGATCAATTCCAGAAACTTCTGTGGAATCTTCCGCCGTCGCGCGATATCCGCGATCTTCACCGGCTCGCCCGGCTTCTGCGACGCCAAGTCCAGAATCGCTTGCAGCGCGTACTCGGCTTTGACTGAAGTCGTCATACCGCCCCGGGGAGCAATGCCCGCAATCCCCACAGAGATTCTAGGTCAAACCGGAACCGCCGCGCAATCGGTTTGTTTTCCCGCGGTTTGCCCTCGCGCCGGCGGTGTCGCTACGCTAAATTGAGAACTTGTTTTACGGTGCCGCTCTGATCCTGAATTTTCTGCTGCAGCAGGAGCAGCGCATAAATCAATTGCTCCGGACGCGGCGGGCATCCCGGCACGAAAACGTCGATCGGAATCACCTGGTTGACCGGGATCAGCGCGTAATTGTGGAACACTCCGGTGGAGGTGGCGCAGGCGCCCATCGAGATGGCCCATTTCGGCTCCGGCATCTGCTGATACAAGTGGCGGATCACTGGCGCCATCTTGTTCGAGACCCGCCCGGCGATGATCATCAGGTCGGATTGCCGCGGCGATCCGCGAAACACTTCCGCGCCAAAGCGGGCGATGTCGAAGCGCGAAGCGCTCATCGACATCATCTCGATGGCGCAGCACGCCAGGCCGAACGACATGGGCCAGATGGAATTCTTGCGCGCCCAATTCACCGCCTTGTCGAGCGTGGTGAGAAGGATGCCCTCGGAAGCCGCGGCAGCGCTGTTCGAAAACGTGTAGTCGTCGAGGCGCGCGAAGAGGTCCGCGGGGCCGCTGGCTAAGGGCTTTTCCATCTCTTCTCCTGCTTCCATTTTCGCATGGCAGGCGGCGCTCTTGTAGAATCGAAGTTTACCCACCCGATGCCGTCTGAAACCTTCGAGCAGTTGCTGGACCGCGCCGCCTCCCTGTATGGTATCGAGCCGTACTTCTGGGACATCTGGGGCCACAAGCACGAAATCACTCTGGAAGCCAAGCAGGCCCTCCTCCGCGCGCGGGGCGTCGCCGCCGGCAGCGCCGCCGAAATCGAACAATCGCTCGCCCGCCGCGCCCGTGCCGAATGGCAGCAACTGCTTCCGCCCGCGGTGGTGGTCACCATCGCCGCGGAAACAGAACTGCCGCTCAACGTTGCGGCCAATTGCCCCGACACGGTGGCGCGCGTAGCCATCCATCGGGAAGACGGCGGCGAGATGACGTTCGATCTCCAGTTGGCGGACCTCCCCGTATCCGAATCCGCTGAAATCGACGGGCGAACCTGGGTACGCAAGCTGGGCCGTCTGCCGGTGTCGCTGCCGCTGGGCTACCACCAGGTGAGAGCGGCCATCGGCAGCGCGCAGGCCGAAACCCGCTACATCGTAACGCCCGAGCGCGCCTGGAACGATCACATGCCGGGGCCCGGCCGCCGCGCCGTCGGAGTCGCCGTGAGCTTGTACGGCGTCCGCTCCGCGCAGAACTGGGGATGCGGAGATTTCCGCGACCTGCTGGGGGTGATTGATTGGGTGGCCGAGGACCTGGAGGCCAGCTTCGTCAGCCTCAATCCTCTGCACGCCATTCACAATCGGCGTCCCTTCAACACCAGCCCCTACCTGCCAAATTCCATCTGCTACCAGAATTTCATTTACCTCGACGTCGAAGGAATGGAGGATTTCGTCCGCTCGTCCCGCGCCCGGCGGCTGCGTGCCACCGCGCCGGTGGAAGCCGAAATCCGCCGGCTTCGCGAAGCTCCCTTTGTCGATTACGAAGGCGTGGCCGCGCTCAAGCTGCGCTTTCTCAGGCTGCTGTTCGCTGAGTTTCTGCGCGAGTGGCGCGCCGGCTCGCCGCGCGCCGCCCAGTTCAATGAATACTGTGAGCGCGAAGGCGATCTGCTCGAAAAATTCGCCCTCTATTGCGCGCTCGACGAGTGGCTGCACCGCCGCGATCCGCGTGTGTGGACGTGGCCCGAGTGGCCGCCCGAATACCGAGACCCCGATTCGGCCGCCACCCGCGCCTTCCGCCAAAAACACTGGCGCTCCGTCCTGTTTTATCAGTACCTGCAATGGCAGACCGGACTGCAGCTAGAATGCGCCCAGCAGCACGCGCGCGCCCGCAAGATGTCGATCGGCCTCTACCACGATCTCGCTCTCGCCACCGACCGCTTCGGCTCCGATCTCTGGGCCCACCGCCCCTTCTTCGTCTCCGGCTGCAGCGTCGGCTCGCCGCCCGACGATTTCGCCCTCGCCGGCCAGGATTGGGGCTTCCCGCCGCCCAACGCCGAAGTCCACCGCGCCGACGGCTACCGCCTCTTCGCCGAAACCATCCGCCACAACGCGCGTTACGGCGGCGCGCTGCGCATGGATCACGTGATGCGCCTGTTCCGCCTCTACTGGATTCCCGATGGCAGCGACGCCGCCCACGGCGCCTACGTCAAGGAAGTTACGCTCGACTTTATCCGCATTCTGGCCCTCGAAAGCGTGCGCAATCGCGTGGTGGTCGTCGGCGAAGATCTGGGCACCGTGGAACAGGGCGTTCGGGAAATCCTCCACCAATTCGGCGTCCTCAGTTACCGCCTCTTCTACTTCGAGAAGAACGGGCGCGGCGAGTTCCGCCGCTACCAGGAATACGCGCCGCAGGCATTGGTCTCTTCCACCACCCACGACTTGCCCACCCTGGCCGGCTTCTGGATCGGGGCCGACCTTGGCGCCCGCCGCACCGCCGGCATGCTGGACCAGGCCGCTTTCGAAGCCCAATCTCGCGCGCGCCTCGAAGACAAGCAGAAGATACTCAACATGCTGTTCGATCTCGAACTGCTGCCGCCCGATTTGCCCCGCCGCGCCCAGGATTACCCGGTGCTCTCCGGCGAGCTGCACAACGCCATCGTCGGCTTCCTCGCCTTGACGCCATGCCAATTACTGGCCATCAACCAGGAGGATCTTACCAAGGAAACAGAGCAGCAGAACCTTCCCGGGACCACCTGGCAATACCCCAACTGGTGCCGCAAAATGCGCTTCTCGCTCGAGCAGTTGCGCGGCGATCCCGAAGCCCGCGGCTACACCGCCATGTTCCGCAACTGGATCATCAAATCCGGACGGAAGAACCAGCCGGCGGAGTGAGCAACGCTGTTCCGAGGCCCGCCATTCTTGCCCAGCCCGCCCGGCAGGCCCCAGCCACGCTTGCAATTGGGATACACTGACGCAAGAGGCAGAGGCGCGGCATTCGCCGTGCCGGCATGCCCATCGGCCTTCGGCTGCGGCGGACCATTTGGCCCGACACACCGGTTGCCAGACTTAAGGAAATTACGAATGGAACAAAAACTAAAGATCGCCGTGTTTATCGATTTCGATAACATCGAGATCGGCGTCAAGTCCACACTGCACCGCGAATTCGACGTGGCGGCGGTGTTGGACGCGCTCAAAGAACGCGGCGAAATCGTCACCAAGTTCGCTTATGCGAACTGGGGCAGACAGGAAGCGGCCACGCGGCCTCTCTCTGAGCACGCCGTCCAGATGGTGCAGCGCGACCCTTCGCCGCGCGGCGACAAGAACGGCGCCGATATCAACCTGGCGCTCGACGCGCTGGAAATGGCCTTCACCCACGACCACATCAACGCCTTCGCGATCGTCAGCGGCGACAGCGATTTCATCGCCCTGGTGAACAAGCTCAAACAGTACGACAAGCGGATCTTCGTGGTAGGCGGACGCGCCTTCACCAGTACAATTCTGCAAAAAAACTGCCACGAGTTCATCGCCTACGAAGCCATCATCGATGATGCCCCCCGCTCGCGCTCGCATGAGCGGCCGCCGGCCGAAAAGCAGCAGCATCTGCAACCGCCGCCGCAGCAGCAGGCGCAGCCGCCGCAGCAGCGCTCGCAGCACAAACGCGTGGCGCTTGATCTCAGCCAGTCCATGCCGCTGGTGGAACGCGCCTTAGGCGTGCTCGAGCGGCGCGAAGTGCGGCCGCAGCTCGGCCTGCTCAAGTCCACTATGCTGCAGCTCGATTCCACGTTCAATGAGAAGGCCTACGGTGCCAGCTCGTTCACCGATTTCGTGGAAAAGCTGCAGAAGGCCGACTTCGTCGATGTCTCGGGCGGCGAGGGCCGCTACATGATTCGCCTCAAAGGCAGCGTTGCGGCCGAGAAACCCGGCGCCAAGCCGGAGGAGGCGATACCGCTGCTCCGCGACGTGCTCGAAACGCATCGGCTGGACGTGGACAATGGCGCCCTCGCCGACGATCTGGCCGAGTGGGTCAAGAGCGACCACCCCGCTTTCGACTGGCGCCAATACGGGTTCCAGGAATTCAGCGAGCTGCTTAACTACGCGCAGGACAAGAGCCTGGTGCGCATTCAGGCCGATGAAGAGCGCGGCCTGATTGTGTTCCTCGGCGCCGAGTTCCATCCGCCCGCAGCGCCGCCGGAGCCCGAGCCCGAACCGCACATCGAGGAAGAGGAAGACGAACCGCAGCCCCTGGTGCCCGGCCAGCCGACCGCCACCGGAGAGATTCCCATCCCCGCGCCGCCGCCCAAAGTGCAGCGCCGCCCTCGCGTCCCACGCAAAACCTCCGGCGATGGTACGCAGAAGAAGCGCGTTTCCCGCCCGCGCAAGAAACCTCCTGTGCAGTAATGCTGTAGGGGCCGGGCATGCCCGGCCCGCGGGCTTCCCCATTCTTTCATCCAATCCCTGTGTCGCGCACTCTTTGCCGTGCCGAACATCACTCGCGGCGGCATCGCTACGCTAGAATAGTTTGGACTCGCTTTTCATGGCAAACATCATCATCCTCGGCTCCCAGTGGGGAGACGAGGGCAAGGGCAAAGTTGTCGACCTGTTCTCAGAACGATTCGACATTGTGGCGCGCTACCAGGGCGGGCACAACGCCGGCCACACCGTCTTCATCGGCTTGAAGAAGTTCATCCTCAAGTTGATTCCCAGCGGCATTCTGCGACCCGGGAAAAAGGCCGTCATCGGCAACGGCCTGGTGCTCGATCCGGCGGCGCTGCTTGAGGAAATCGAGACTCTGGAAGCGGCCGGCGTTGATGTCACTCACAACCTCGCCATCAGCAATCGGGCGCACGTGCTGTTCCCGCAACATCGCATGATGGAGCGCATGTCCGAAGGCCGCCCCGGGCGCATTTCCATCGGCACCACCTCGCGCGGCATCGGGCCGTGCTACGAAGACAAAATCGCGCGCCGTGGCATCCGCGTCGCCGACCTGCTCGACCGGGACGCCTTCCGCGCCCAGTACGATTCGCTGATGGAGGAAAAGCACGCCATCGCCCGCACTTTTGGCATCGACGAGGAAGACGATGCGCACGCCATCCGCGACCGCTACGAAATGCTGGCCGAACGCATACGCCCCATGGTGTGCGACACGGCCATGCTGCTCAACGAAGCCATTCGAGCGGGAAAGCGCGTCTTGTTCGAGGGTGCGCAGGGAACCATGCTCGATATCGATCACGGCACCTACCCGTTCGTCACCTCGTCGAGCGCCTCGGCCGGCGGAGCCTGCACCGGCACCGGCGTCGCTCCGACGCGGATTGGCGGCGTCATCGGCGTTTCCAAGGCCTATATCACCCGCGTCGGCGGCGGCCCGTTTCCCACCGAAGCGCGCGACCCGGAGGGCGAACAGATCCGCCGCCGCGGTAACGAATTCGGCGCCGTTACCGGACGCCCCCGGCGCTGCGGTTGGTTTGACGCCCCGCTACTGCGTTACACCGCAACCATCAACGGCATCGATAGCCTGGTGGTGACCAAGTTGGACGTGCTCGACGAGTTCGATACCATCCCCGTCTGCGTCGGCTATCGCGCCTGCGGCCGGGACCTGTTGGAGATGCCGCCGCGCGTGGCCAGCATGGAAAACGCTGAGCCGGTCTACGAGTGCCTGCCCGGCTGGAAGACGTCCACCTTCGGCGTGTCTGCCTATGACGAATTGCCGGCCCGCGCCAAGGACTACCTGGCATTTCTCGAAAGCCGCGCCGGCGTGGAAATCGGCTCCGTCTCCACCGGGCCCGAGCGCAACCAGACCATCGTGCGCGCCGGTTCGCGCCTGGAAGCGCTGCTGCGGTAGCGCGGCGAACGCGAGTACAGCTCGATCAGGTCCGACGGAGTTGCCACACTACGCGAGTGCACTACTTGATCTGCACGGTCGCACTCGCCGCCGCCAGCTTGCCTTCCAGGGCATCCAGCGCCACCGCGCGCACGGAGTAGCTGCCCGGAGGCGCCTGGAGCGTCATCGCGGCAGTGAGGCCGGTCTTCGCCAATTGCGCGAAAGTCGCATTCCTGAAATTCAGCTCTACTTCGCTTTCCTTGCCCGTCACGAAGCTGCCGCGGCTATCCCGCAGAACCGCTACAATGATCAGTCTCTGCGCCCGCCGGTCGTGGTTGGTCGTGAAACGCAGGCGGTTGACATCCACGTGCGCGACCATTGCTATGCCCGGCGGACCCGCCCACTGCTCCCAGGTGAACCTGGCCGGCAAGTCCGTGATGGTATCCGAGGCCGTCACTTCACCCTCCAGTTTGGATAGCGGCGAGGCTGACGAGGCAGCCTGGGTCGAGGGCGCCGTGTAGCCCAACCGGGCCTGCAGCGAATACCGTTTGCCCGCGGCGAGCTGCACTTTCAGGCGATGAAAACGCCCGTCGGCCGCCACGTCCGAAGGCGCGAAGCCGAGCACATACATGGTCTCCGGCACCATGCCCAACTCCCGGAAGCCCCGCGCCAGATCGTTGCTGTTGTGGTAGAACGTGCCGCCCGTGCCAGAGGCCAGAACCGCCATTGCGTCGTCCCCCGCCTGCGCCGTCCTCTCCGCCATGTTCGCCGCTACGAATCCACCCTCACGCTGGGAAGCCTCACCTCCCGGAATCACCGGGTACAGCCGCTTGGCGGCCAGAGTGTTGATCACTACTTCCGCGTGCAGCGCCTTGGCCATCAACCGCTCCAGGTCGACCTCCAAGTTGCCCGCGAGGAATCCCGAGGAGGTCAGCACAATCGTGCGCTGTCCCGGCAATTTCGCCATGGCGTCCACCACGCTTTCGACCACGCGCAGCGTATTCCTTGAGTTACCCAGCCCGCGCTCCCAGATCGCCCATGAACGAGCCATCACCTGGTTCTCGGGGCACGGAGTGTGCTGGCAGGCTGAACATTCGTCCGTTTTGGCGCGCAGTAGGGCTTTATCCAGGTAATTGACGATCAAGTACGCCTCATAGGGCGAGATAGGGGGGCACTCTTGCGCCGAATAAGCGGTGAATCTCTGATGGGAGGTAACCTTGGCGATCTGCTCGACCAGCTTTGGCACATCCCCGATGAACTCGGAATCCTGCGACTGTGCCGTAGTGACTACCGCCACGCGGTCGCCCGGTGCCAGGGCGGTTTTGACGAATTGTTCAGCCGCCTTCTTGACCGGCTTCAAGGCGATCATGTCGGTGTTCAGATCGTCGAAGCAAAGTGCCACGAAGCGGGGACGCGATTCGCCTTTCGGCGCCGCGACGTGAGCGGGCGCTGCCGGGACGGCAGCCGGCTTCACGCCACTATTAGTGTCCCCCTGTGGCGTGAAATGTTCCACCGAGAAGGCCGTGATCGTCTGTTTCTTCCCGGCGTCGTAGATTTCGAAGTCGTCCCGTGTGAGACCGGCAACCGCGCGGCGCTGCCCATCGCGGACCACCACCGGGACCTCCACCAGGTCCACCTGGGCGCGCAACGTGACAGTCGATGGAGGCAGGTAGGGAAAGGTACGCGCATGCATCTCGTCGGGTGCGATGGACTGAGCCGTCGCCGGGCCGAGAAAGGCAAGCACCGCTGGTACCGCGAGGTAGGGCCTCTTGAAGTAATGCACCTTGTCTGGGTGCGAGCATAGCATGCGAACGTCGGCATCAGCTCCGCGTGGCGTCACGTCGGCTCCATGGGGAATGCGGCGCTCTCGCGCACCCCGTCTTCAGCTCTCGCCGGAGCCTCCGCCCGGTTTGATGATATCCTGCGGAAGGACTCTGGGTATGCGCGTTCCAGCGCCGCTGCTGTGCACGGCATGCGGTTTGGCCCTCTTCAGCGCGGTCTACGCCTTCCAACGGCCATTCCGCCAGTACATCAGCATGGAGGGCTATGACGCCATCCCCATGCCCCCCGACTGGCGCGAGAAGACCGAGTGGGTGTTCGCCCGCCTGATGTACCCCGAGCATCCCAACGCCCTGTTCGGCAGTTGGGGGCGGTTCGGCCGGCGCGGCCGGCTCGACTGGCGCGAAGGCGGCACCAGTTGGACCCAGGATTACCCGCGCGCCGACCGCCACTTCGCCCAGGCGCTGCGGCGCCTCACCCGCATCCACGTGCGCAGCGTCGAACAGCCGGTCAATCCCGACGACACCGACGACTTCTTCAACTGGCCGTGGATGAACGCCGGCGAGATGGGCGACTGGAAGCTTACCGCGGCCCAGGCCCTCACTTTGCGCGAGTACCTGCTGCGCGGCGGCTTCCTGATGCTCGACGATTTTTGGGGGCCGGAGGAATACGCGCGCTTCGATGAGACCATGAAGGCCGTGTTCCCTGATCGCCCGGTGGTCGACATGCCCAACGACGACCCCATCTTCCACACCGTCTACAACCTCGACGACCGTTTCCAGGTGCTGGGCCAATGGGCCTTGAACCCGGACCGCGGCATGTTCCGCCGCCGTGCCCTCGGCACCGTCGCCCACTGGCTCGGCGTTTACGACGACAAGGGCCGCGTGATGGTGGCGATCTCCTTCAATTCCGATATCGGTGATTCATGGGAGTGGGCCGACGATCCGGACTATCCGGAAAAATTCTCCGCCTTGGGCATCCGCATCGGCGTCAACTACGTGGTTTACGCCATGACCCACTGATCGCGCGCGCCCGTCTTTGATATCCTGAATACCTCATGCCATCGAAAGTTACCGTGTTCAGCAATGGCCCGATTCGCATCGAGGGCGAGTTTGAAATCGTGGACCCCAACGGCACCGCCTTTGGCCTCGCCGGCCGCACGCAAATCGGCCTGTGCCGCTGTGGGCACTCGGCCAACAAACCGTTTTGCGACGGCTCGCACAGAACCACCGGCTTTACCGACGCCGTGGTGGCGCGCGAATTGCCGCCCCCCAAGCCCAAGGTGTAACCCCGCGCCCCGGCGCGCACCATCGGTTCGCCTGCCATGAAGCTGATATTTGCGGTCGCGGCTTGCCTCTGCTTCGGCACGGTCTCCCATCTTCACGGCCAGGCGCTGCAAGGCGCCAGAACCTGCCAAAGAAGTAAAGTGGCGCAGACCCCTGGCCGGCGAACTACTTCTATCGGTAATTCCGAGGGACTTTCAGTCACGGGCTTCAACCCGGCTCGCACCCCGCCCTACACGGCCTGCCTTCTCGTCCTGCCCAGCAGCTCTTCGGCCCGCGCCAGCGCCCTCCGTTCGGCCTCTTCACGCGTGGTTCCCTTAGCGCGCGCCAGCGCCGCTCCGGGCGATACGTTGTCGGCTTTGGCGTGCCACTCGCTCCCCAGCCGGTAGCTGGCCACGTTCACCGGCCAGCCCGCCAGCTCCAGCCGGTGCTCCGCGAATTCTTCCGCTCTCACGCCCGCGCACCCGCTGCCTTGGCTGCGGCTCCTCGCTCCACGTTGGCGCCGACCAGGTTGCCCCACTCGGTCCACGAACCGTCGTAGTTCTTCACGTCGCCGAAGCCCAGCAGGTATTTCAGCACGAACCAGGTGTGGCTCGATCGTTCGCCGATGCGGCAATAAGCGATCACCGGCTTGGAGCCGTCCACGCCCTCGCTCGTATACAACTGGCGCAGCTCATCCGCCGATTTGAACGTGCCGTCGTCGTTCGCCGCCTTCGACCACGGAATGCTGCGCGCGCCCGGCACGTGGCCGCCGCGCTGACACGTCTCGGGCAGGCCCGGAGGCGCCAGAATCTCGCCCGTGAATTCCTGCGGGCTGCGCACGTCCACCAGCGCCGCCGCCTGCGCCGCCGCGGCCTGCGCCGAAGCAGCCTGCACCTGCGGCAGAAACGCCCGCAGCGACACATCCGCCTCCTTCGCCGTGTATTTCGTGGACTTCACTTTCGGCGCCTCGGTCGAAAGCTCGCGGCTTTCGGAAAGCCATTTCTTCCGCCCGCCGTTCATCAGCCGCACGTCGCGGTGGCCGTAGACCTTGGCCTGCCATAGCGCCCACGCCGCGAACCAGTTGTTGTTGTCGCCGTAAATCACCAGCGTCGTGTCCGGCGTCACCCCGGAGCGCTCCATCAGCTCTTCAAACTGCTGCCGCGATAGAATGTCGCGCCGCACGGTGTCGCACAACTGTGTGTTCCATGCCCAGGCGATCGCGCCTGGTACGTGTCCCTCGTCGTAAGCCTTGGTATCGACGTCCACCTCCACTATGCGGACGCCTTCGTCGTTTGCGTGCTTGGCAACCCAGTCTGTAGTCACCAGTGTTTCCGGATGGGCGTATTCTGCCATGGAAAGCTCCTCTCCAAACAATCTACCGTAATTATATCGGAATTCTTGACATATCTGGCGGCGGGGCGACGCGATACCATGAAATCATCATGCTTGCGCGCGTGCTGAACCGCTTCACCGGAATCCCACGGCCGGGCTTCGACCCGCGCCTGGCTTCAGCCCTGTTGGGCTTTTTTTCAGTTGGCGTGCTCTTTTCGCAACCGGCCTCAGACCCGGCCACGATCGCGCGAAAGGCGCTGGACTTCCTGCTGGCGCAGAATTATCCGGAATTCTCCGCGCTGGCGTCGCCGCAGCTCAGGAACAACCTGAACGAGCAGGCGTTCACCAGGCTGGGTGCTGAGATCAAGGGCTGGGGCGCGGTGGAAAAGATTGGCGAGCCGTCGATCGAGGACATGGGCCCAACCAAGGTGGTCACCATCCCTGTTTCCTTCGCCGAGAGGAACATCAAGGTGCGTTTCGCCGTCGACGTGTCCGGGCAGGTCTCGGTTATGTACCTGATGCCCGGCGAGACGGAGTGGACGCACCCCGCCTACAGCAAGCCGGATTCGTTTGCGGAGCGCCCGGTGACGTTCGGCGAGGAAGAATGGAAACTGCCCGGCACCCTCGCCGTGCCCAAAGGCGCCGGTCCGTTTCCGGCCGTGCTGCTGGTGCAGGATTTCGGGCCGAAGGACCGCGACGATTCGCACGGCGTCCTCAAGCCGTTCCGCGATCTTTCCGATGGTCTGGCCTCGCGCGGCGTGGTGGTACTGCGTTACGAGAAGCGCCTCCGGCAGTACTCCGCGCTCGTCACCGACAAACCGTACACGGCCGACGACGAAACCGTGGACGATGCCGTCAGCGCGCTAGCCTTCCTGCGCGCTCAATCCATGGTCGATCCCAAGCGCGTCTACCTGGTGGGCCATGGTCTGGGCGGCTATCTGGCGCCGCGCATCGCCACCGAGGACGGGAAGCTGGCCGGCATGGTGGTGATGGCCGCCAACCAGCGGCCGCTCGAAGACTTGATGCTCGATGGGTTGCAGAAGCTCGGCATCAAGGGCAAGGACCTGGAGCAAGCCAAAGAGGCCGCGGCGCGTGTTAAGAGCCTGGAATCGGGCGACTCTGACGCGCCGCCGATTTTCGGCCTGCCCGCCGCTTACTGGCTGGACCTCAAGGGCTACGATCCAGCGGCCGTAGCCAAGAAGCTTTCCATTCCGATTCTCATCTTGTATGGCGAGCGCGATTTCCAAGTGACGAAAGTCGACTTCGACCTCTGGAAGAGCGGGCTGGCTGGCCGCAC
Source organism: Bryobacteraceae bacterium (assembly GCA_049698695.1). Classification (GTDB taxonomy): domain Bacteria; phylum Acidobacteriota; class Terriglobia; order Bryobacterales; family Bryobacteraceae; genus Bog-375. Next base: position 19,771 of record JBAVYH010000003.1, read on the forward strand.
GGATGTCACCGCTCGCAGTTACCCCGCTTTGAATCACGTGTTCGTCGCCGGCTCTGGTCCCAGCAGCGAGAAAGAGTACAGCAAGCCCGGCCACGTGGCGCCCGAAGTGGTGGACGATATCGCGAAGTTCGTGGGCAAGTAGCCCGTCCCGGCCGTAGCGGCCGCACATGCCCGGCTCGCGCGTCCGTGCGCGCCCTAGAAGCCGTTGCTCCGGTGATTCACCAGCGCCAGGAACTCGTCGCGGGTTTTCTTGCGGGTGCGGAATGCGCCCAGCATGGCGCTGGTCATGGCGCCGGAGTGCTGCTTTTCCACCCCGCGCATCATCATGCAGAAGTGGCGCGCTTCGCAAATCACGCCCACGCCTACCGGGTCGATCACTTCGGCTATCGTCTGCGCCACTTCCTGGGTGAGGCGCTCCTGAATCTGAAGGCGGCGCGCGAACACGTCGACGATGCGCGGAATCTTGCTCAAGCCGATCACCCGGCTCCGCGGGATGTAAGCCACGTGCACCTTGCCGAAAAACGGCAGCAGATGGTGCTCGCACATACTGAAGAATTCGATGTCGCGCACAACCACCATCTCGTCGTACTTCACTTCGTACAACGCTCCGTTGAGGACTTTGTGGACGTCGGTGCGGTAGCCGCTGGTGAGGAACTTGAGCGCCTGGTCGACGCGCTCGGGCGTGCGCCGCAGGCCCTGGCGGCCGGGATCCTCGCCGAGCTTCTCCAGAATCTCGCGAACCTGCGGGGCAATACTGAACCCGGCGCTGGGCTCGACGCCAGGGACCGTGGTCGGCTCGTCCCGTTTCGGCTGCATGACTTTGATCAGCGCTTTATGGGATTTCATGGGCATCCATTTCAAAGATGTTGCGCGCCGTCTCTGCGATGCGAACCTTTTCCAGCTTCGGCCATTCACCCGGAAACATCGCCGGCCAACCGCGTTTCAGACGGCGGCAAATTTCCACCGCCAGGTTCTCGGAGGTCGGCGTCAAATTGCGAAATGCCTCCACGTCGCAGTTCAGATTTCGATGCTCGAACGGCCCCAGCACCTCACGCGCCACCAGCTCGTCCAGCCGGCGCGGATCCACCGCCGAACCCGTGTCCGCATCCGCCGGGCCGCGCGCGCTCACTTCCAGCACGTAATTGTGGCCGTGCCCGAACGGGTTACTGCATTTGCCGTACAGGCGCCGGTTCTCCTCATCGCTCAGCCCGCACGCATGCAGGCGATGGGAAGCCGCGAACTGGTAGCGCCTGGTTACGCAGAACACGGCTGCTCTCCGAAGTAATCGACGTACAGGTCCGGCGTTTCGTACAGCCGCACCGAATGCAAACGTCCGCCGCGGCCGGCGAAATGCGGTTCGATGCGCCGCCAGATATCGCGCGCTATGTTTTCCGGCGTGGGAATCACGCGGTCGAACGGCGGCACTTCGTGGTTCAGGAAGCGGTGGTCGAAAGGCTCCACTACCTCGCGGTGCAACACGTCTTTCAACTCTTTCAGGTCGAACACCATGCCGGTCACCGGATCGGGCTCGCCTTCCAGGCTGACCTCCAGCAGGTAGTTGTGCCCGTGGCCGTTGGGGTTGGCCGCCAGGCCGAACACGCGCTGGTTCTCCTCGTCGGACAGCCGCGGATTGCGGCAGACGTGCGAAGCCGAGAATTCCACTTTCCGGGTAATCAGCATGGGCAACTATTCGACGTCCGAGCCGGCCTGGAGATACAATTAAATTATAGTTACTCCTCATGCAGAGCGTCAAAACCGACCGTTTTCTGAAGATCGCCATCGCCGCACTACTGGCAGCGCTGGTCTACGTCATCTACGACGGCATTCACGAGCGGGTTGTCGCGCAAGGCGATTCCGCGCCCGCCTTCAGCGTGGTCGCCGATAACGGCGCCACCGTAGGTGTTCCCAACTTCCGCGGCAAGCTGCTGGTGCTCAACTTTTGGGCTACCTGGTGCCCGCCGTGCGTGCAGGAAACTCCTTCGCTCAGCCAGTTCGCGGCGCAGTTCAAGGACAAGGGTGTGGTGGTGCTGGCGCTGAGCGTGGATCGGGACGTGAAGGCCTACCGCGCGTTCCTCAACAAATACAAACCGGCCTTCCTCACGGCGCGCGATTTCAGGGTGCATGCCGATTACGGCACCTTCATATACCCCGAAACCTACATCATCGATGCACGAGGTAAAGTGCAGATGAAAATCCCCGAGTCAGCCGATTGGAACGATCCCCGCCTGACGCAGTTCGTCAGTTCTCTGCTGTGACTCTCGCGCCACTGGCGCTTGCCGCGCTTCTCACCTATGCCTCTTTGACGGATGACGTGCGCACGTTGGCCGCTCACCGCGAGTTCGCCGCCGCCGAGCGCGCCGTGACCGCGTACCAGGCGCAAAACGGCGCAACTTCGGAACTTGCCGCGGCCTTTTCCTGGTTGGCCCGCGGGGAGCTTGACGCCGGCCGGTACGATCAGGCGGATGTTTACGCCGCCCAGGCGCGCCGCATCGCCGCCAGCCTGCCGGGCGCCCGCCGGCTGGACGCGGACCCGCAACTCGCGACCGCGCTCGGCGCCGCCATTGAGGTGCACGCCAGAGTGCTCGCCGCGCGTGGTGAGCGCCCTCAGGCGGTTGCCTTCCTGCGGCGCGAACTGGCTGCTTTCGGCGCCACTGGGCTCGCCGAACGCATCCGGAAAAACATCAACCTGCTCGACCTGGTTGGCAACCCGGCACCGCCGCTCGATGAGGCGAACTGGCTCGGCGCCAAACCAGCCAGTCTGGCCGCCCTGCGCGGCCACCCGGTGCTGCTCTTTTTCTGGGCGCACTGGTGCCCCGATTGCAAAGCCGAGGCGCCCGTGCTGGCCAAAATCGCGCGCATCTACGGCCCCAAAGGCCTAGTGGTGATCGGACCCACCAAGCTCTACGGCTATGTGGCGGAAGGCAACCCGGCCACTCCTGGGCAAGAAACGCGATACATCGACGCCATCCGCCGCCAGTTCTACTCCGGTTTGCCCGATATGGCCGTGCCCGTGAGCGCCGCCAATTTTCGCACCTATGGCGCCAGCACCACCCCGACGATGGTGCTGCTGGACCGCGACGGCATTGTCCGTTTCTACCATCCCGGCACTGTCTCCGAGGCGGAACTTGTCCGCTGGATCGAGGCATTGGTGAAACGGTAGGGACTCGTTCAGGCGATCTTCAGCAGGCCGGCAGCCAGTCGTTTGGCGCGCAGCCTCCTGTAGTCTTCCAAGCTGCGAATGGCCATCACCAATGCCGCCCGGCGAGCATAAAGAGAAGCCAGTCGTTGTTGCTCGGTCTTGTGAAAGCGGAGACAAACGGTAACCCTGGGGCGAACCATAGTACTGTATTTACCAGACCAGACAAGACAATACAAGAACCAAGGTAAGCACTGCCCCAAGCAAAGATAGGGGGCGTCGACTAACCACTATGTGGGTGTCGTCGAGTCATTCATCTAGCAATGCTGCGATTCGCTCCGCCTCGGCCGCCACCACCACTGGCGCGTTGGCATACGTGGAGCGCAGCCGCGTGCCGTCCGGCGCATTCAGAGTGCCGGTGTGATAGCGGTGGATGTAATCCGGGTCCTTGAGTACGTTGCCGGTCAGCACGGCGACTACGTCCGCATCGGCCGCCATGGTTCCCGCGGCGGTGAGTTTGCGAATGCCCGCCAGCGTGGCCGCCGACGCAGGCTCGCAGCCGATGCCACAATGGCCAATCACCGCCTTGGCATCGGCGATCTCCTGTTCGCTCACTTTCTCCACAACGCCGCCGGACTCGAGCACCTCGTGCAACGCCTTCGGCCAAGAAATCGGATCGCCGATCCTGATGGCGGTCGCCAGCGTTTCCGGGTCGGCCACGGCGTTGAGACGCGAGCGGTCAGCGGCGCGGTACAAGTCGAAGAATGGCGCGGCGCCTTCCGCCTGGATCACCGCCAGTCGCGGCAACCGGCCGATCAGACCGAGCGCTTTCAGTTCCCGCAAGGCCTTGCCGAACGCCGACGTGTTGCCCAGGTTCCCGCCTGGCAGCACCACCCAGTCGGGCACGCGCCAGTCGCGCTGGTCCATCATCTCCACCATGATGGTCTTTTGTCCTTCGATGCGGAATGGATTGATCGAATTGAGCAGGTAGATGCCCAGGCGCTCGGCCAACTGCCGCACCAGCGCCAGGATCTGGTCGAAGTTCGCTTCCACCTGGAAGGTGCGCGCACCGTATTCGAGCGCTTGCGCCAACTTGCCGAACGAGATGTTGCCGCGCGGAATGAAGATCACCGGATCGAGGCCCGCCGCGCTGGCGTACGCGGCCATCGAGGCCGAAGTATTGCCGGTCGAAACGCACGCCACGCGCCGCGCGCCCAGGCGCACCGCCTGCGCCACGCCGCACGTCATGCCGTTGTCTTTGAAAGATCCGGTGGGATTGAATCCCTGGTGCTTGAACATGATGCGGTCCAGGCCGCCATACTGGGCGGCGCGCGGCGCATCGAGCAGTGGCGTGTTGCCTTCGCGCAGCGTCACCACCTGGCGGTAATCGTCCAGAAAGGGGATCAACTCGCGGTAGCGCCAGACGCCGCTCTGATCGAGCGGCGCGTTCGAGGTGCGCCGCTCGCGCCACATCCGCTTCCAGTCGGCCGGATGGCCCTCCGGAGAAGTGTAGACGGCCTCCAGCAAACCGCCGCAACGCGGGCAGTTGTAAATGATTTCGGTGATCGGAAAGCGCGCGCGGCAGCGCTCTTCGAAACAGGCAAGTTCCGCGGGCATGAAGCCTTATTATAAGGGAATGCTCCGCGTTCACCTGGAAAACGGCGCGGTTTCGGTGACTGAGGCGCCGCTGCCTGAGCGCCCTCCCGGCCACGCGCTGCTGCGGCTGCTGGTGGCCGGCATTTGCAATACCGACCTCGAATTGCAGCGCGGCTACTACAGCTTCGCCGGAACGCCCGGCCACGAATTCGTGGCCCAGGTGATCGAGGCCGACGACCGTGCGCTGCAGGGCAAACGCGTGGTGGGCGAAATCAACCTTGCCTGCACGCACTGCGAGTGGTGCCGCAAGGGCCTGGGCCGCCACTGTCCCAACCGCACCGTGCTCGGCATCGTCCGCCATCCCGGTGCGTTCGAGGAGTTTTTCACTCTGCCCGAACGCAATCTGCACGTGCTGCCGGAAGGCATTCCAATCGAGCGCGCCGTCTTCGCCGAACCGCTCGCGGCGGCGTGCGAGATTCTCGACCAGGTGTCCATCCCGGCCTGCGCGCCGGTCGCGGTCCTGGGCGATGGTAAGCTGGGCCTGCTGGTGGCACAGGTGCTCGATGTCTATGGCTACCCCGTGCGCCTCTTCGGACGCCATCCGGAAAAATTGCGGATCGCAGAGGCTTCCGGCATCGCGACAGAACTTGCCGATGGCCAACTGCCCGTCTCCGAGTACGATTGGGTGGTCGACGCTACCGGCTCGCCCCAGGGCTTGCGGCAAGCCGTCGCCATGGCGCGCCCGCGCGGCACCCTGATTCTGAAATCCACCGTGCACGGCGCCGTGGCGGTCGATACCGCGCCCGTCATCGTCAATGAAGTGACGCTGGTCGGCTCGCGCTGCGGCCGGCTCGAAGCGGCCATCCCACTGCTGGACCACGCGCTGATTCGGACCGAGGGCATGATTGCAGCCCGCTTCCCGCTGCGCGATGCCGCGAGGGCCTTTGAGAAGGCAGCGCAGAAGGGCGTGCTGAAAGTGCTGCTGGAGGGTTGAGGGAGGGATCATCTCGAGCCACGCGCCCGGCGTTGCCCGGCTGCACCGATTGACAATCGGTGCGCAGGTTATCAACCTGCCCCACAACTCGACGCCTTTGCGCGCTGGGCGAGGCGCCTGAGCGGTGCTGACAAGTTAAAGCATGCCGTACCAGTTTACCTATGTATCATGGTACACTACAACCATGAAAGAGAAACAGCCTCACCTCAAAATCGAGCGCGTCCAGACCGGCGTGCGTATGGAAAAGCGGTTACTCAAGGTGCTCAAGGCGCTGGCCGAGTATCATGACCTGACGCTGGGCGATCTGCTCGAAGGCATTGTCCTGCACGCCTTCGAAGGCAAGGCTCCGTTCAGCCGCGATACTCTCAAGCTGGTGGCGGACTTGAAGCGCATCTACAAGCTGGACCTCGATGCGGCAGCCAGCCACCGCCTGGTGGAAGAGTGAAGCTGCGTGGACGGCCCTGTCCTCTGTGCGGCTACCGTTGCGCGATTCCCGGATCGGCCAGCGGCAGCAACGTGACGCTCTCTTGTTCGTTGGGATCCGTGCGCGCCACCAACCAGACGCAAGGTTCGGTTTCGCTGGCGTTGTAAGGCAGGTGCGGGGTGCTGGCTGGAATGTACAGGAAATCACCCGCATGCAGCCGCACGTGCTCGCGCAGACCCTCTCCGAACCCATGCAGGCCTCGCCGGAAAGCACATAGACCGCGCTTTCGTGACGCTCGTGCAGGTGCGGCTTGGCGCGCACCAGCGGCGGAATCGTCACCCTGTGCAGGCAGAGCCCCTTCGCCCCGGCCGTTCCCGTGGAGACACCGGCAAAATACTCGAGGCCCTGCTTTCCGCGATACGGCGCGCTCCGCTCGGTCAGGACGCAGGTGCGTTCCGTCTCTCGCTGCATCGAGATCGACTGCCCGCCGGGACTGCCGCGCTCTCCGCCATCCATTCGTTACTTCTTCAGGTTCAGCACTTCGTTGAGCGAACCTTGCCGGTAGCCTTCCAGGTCCAGAGTGACGTACCGGAAGCCGAGCGATTTGAAGATCTCGGTGAAGCGTGCCGCCATCTCGATCGTCAATGCTTTCGCCATTTCCTCGCGAGCGATTTCGACGCGCACCACCTCGCCATGGAAGCGCACGCGAAACTGCCGGAAGCCCAGCGCCTTGATCTGTTCTTCGCCGGCCTCCACCGTCTTGACAGTCTCCGCCGTCACCGGCGTCCCGTAGGGGATGCGCGAACTGAGGCACGCCGATGCCGGCCGGTCCCACGTCGGCAGACCCGCCACGCGCGAAAGCTCGCGGATTTCGGCTTTGGAAAGACCGGCATCGGCCAAGGGCGCTGCTACGCGATGCTGGGTGGCGGCGTTTTGGCCCGGGCGGTAATCGCCCAGGTCATCCACGTTCACGCCGTACACGATATGTTCGAAACCGCGCTCGCGGCCCACTTGTTCGAGGCGCGTGAACAGCTCGTCTTTGCAATGGAAGCAGCGGTCGGGATTGTTGCGCGTGTAGTCGGGGTTCTCGAACTCGCGGGTCTCGATATATTCGTGCGCAATGCCAAACTGCGCCACGAACGCTTCAGCATCGCGCTTGTGCGATTCAGGAATGGAGGCGGAATCGGCGGTAACGGCGAGCGAGCCGGCGCCCACCGTGCGGTGCGCCGCCCACGCCAGGTAGGCCGAATCGGTGCCGCCGGAAAAAGCCACCAGCATGCGGCCCATGCCGCGCAGGATTGCGAAGAGCCGCTCTTCTTTTTCCCGCAGGCGCACCGGACTGGTGAGTTCAACTAGAGCAGCCATATTGCTTCCAACAGTTGGCAGGTCGGGGACCTGCCCCACTTCAGTCTACTGGACCGGCAGCTCCTCCTGGGTGGGGCCGTTGCCGTTTTCCGTATCGGGGATCACACTGGCAGCGGCCACCTTGTCGCCTTCATCCAGGCTCACCAGGCGCACGCCCTGGGTCGAGCGGCCCACCTGGCGGATGGTGGAAGACTCGATGCGAATGATCTTGCCGTTCTGGCTGACAATCATCAGGTCGGTATCTTCCTTCACCGAAAGCACCGCGACCACTTTGCCGGTCTTGGCGGTGGTCTTCATGTTGATGACGCCCTTGCCGCCGCGCGCGGTTAGCCGGTAATCCTCGAGCTTGGTGCGCTTGCCGAAGCCGTTTTCCGCGATCGAAAGAATGAGACCCTCTTTTTCGACCACTTCCATGCCCACCAGGAAATCTCCCTCCGGCAAATGCATCGCGCGCACGCCGCGCGCCTGCCGGCCCATGGGGCGCACCTGGCTTTCGGCGAAGCGGATGGCCTGTCCGTGGTGCGAGCCCAGGAAAATATAGTTGCTGCCGTTGGTGATCTTGGCGCCAATCAGCTCATCGCCTTCATCGAGCGAGACTGCGATGATGCCGCGCGACATGGGATTGTCGAACTCGGTCAGCTCCGATTTCTTGATCACCCCGTGACGCGTCACCATCACCACGAACTGGTCGGGCACGAAATTCGCCACCGCCAGAAACGCCTTCACGGTTTCATCCGGTTGCAGGTTGATCAAATTGGAAATATGCTTGCCCTTGCCGGTGGTGGTGGCGTCGGGAATTTCGTAAGCCTTCAGCCAATATACGCGCCCGCGCGTGGTGAAGATCAACAGGTAAGCGTGCGTGGAGGCGATAATCAGGTGCTCCACGAAGTCTTCCGTGCGCGTCCCCATGCCGATGCGCCCCTTGCCGCCGCGCGTCTGCCGGCGGTAGGTGTCGACGGAGGTGCGTTTCAGGTAGCCGCCGCGCGTCACCGTCACCGCCGTGTCTTCCACGGCCACCAGGTCCTCCAGGCGGATTTCGCCCGAGTCCTCGATGATCTCGGTGCGCCGCTCGTCGCCGTATTCCTTCTGAACTTCCTTCAACTCCTTCACGATCAGCTCGCGCAACACTTTGTCAGAGCCCAGAATCTCGAGGTATTCGGCAATGCGCCGCTGGATCTCGGCCAGCTCATCGAGAATCTTCTGCCGCTCCATGCCGGTCAGGCGCTGCAGTTGCAGCTCGATGATCGCTTGCGCCTGCCGCTCCGTGAACTCGAAGCGCCCGATCAGCGAATCGCGCGCTTCGCGCGGCGCCTTGGCGGCGCGGATCAGTTTGATGACTTCATCCAGATTGTCCAGCGCCTTCTGGAAGCCCAGCAAAATGTGCTCGCGCTCGCGCGCCTTGCGGAGTTCATACTCGGTGCGCCGTCGCACCACGTCCACACGGTGATCGATGAAGCACTTGATGATCTCCACCAGGCCCAGTTCGCGCGGCTGCCCATTGACGATCGAGAGCATGATGACGCCGAAACCGGTTTGCAGTTGGGTGTGCTTGTAAAGGTTGTTGAGCACCACCTCGGCCTGCTCGCCCCGCTTCAGCTCGATGGTGATGCGCATGCCGTCGCGGTCGCTATGGTCGAGCACGTCCGCCACGCCTTCGATACGCTTCTCGTTCACCATTGCGGCGATCTGTTCGAGCAGCTTCGACTTGTTCACCTGGTAGGGAATCTCGGTAACCACGATCTGATCTTTGTCCTTGCCCACCCGCTCGATGGCGGCCTTGGCGCGCAGCTTGAGCTGGCCGCGGCCTCTGGTGTACGCGTCGATAATTCCCTGCCGGCCCAGAATGAATCCGCCCGTCGGAAAGTCCGGCCCCGGTACCATTTCGAGGATCTTCGAGAGCGGCGCATTCGGATGCTGCACCAGGTAGATCGCCGCATTGACAACTTCGTTCAGGTTGTGCGGCGGAATATTGGTTGCCATCCCCACCGCAATGCCGGACGAGCCATTCACCAGCAGGTTGGGAACGCGCGTCGGCAGCACCTCCGGCTCCTGTTCGCTGCCGTCGTAGTTGGGTTTGAAATCGACGGTTTCCTTGTCGATGTCTTCGAGCACCGCCGTCGCCACCCACGACATGCGCGCTTCGGTATACCGGGAGGCGGCCGGCGGGTCCCCATCCACCGAACCAAAATTGCCCTGCCCATCCACCAGCGGATAGCGCATGGAAAAGCCCTGCGCCATGCGGACCAGGGCATCGTAGATGGCCATGTCGCCGTGCGGATGATACTTGCCCATGCAATCGCCCACGATGCGCGCGCATTTGCGCGTCGCCTTGTTGGGCGCCAGGCCCATCTGCTGCATCGTGTAGAGAATGCGCCGGTGCACCGGCTTCAACCCGTCGCGAATGTCGGGCAGCGCGCGGCCCACGATCACGCTCATGGCGTAATCCAGATAGCTGCGCCGCATCTCCTCTTCGATGTTGATCGGGACGAGGTTTTTGTTGCCGTCACCACCCGGCGTTCCGGGCAAAGGGAGCGTTCCGCCGGATGGCGGCGGAGGCGGCCCCTGAGGTGGCAATTCCTGGTCTGGCAAGTTGGCTCCTGTTGCGAGGTAAGTCCTATTTTAGCAAATGTTTAGTCGATAGAACAAATGCTCGTTATTTCGTCGTTTCTTCGCCTGCTAAGCCTGCCATCGCCGCGCCCATGTATGATGGGGGTTCGTGACTCAACTCCGGAGCCGGAAGCGCGCCCAGCCCGCGCCCGTTTTGCCGCCCCCCACCCCTCCTCCGCGCCGCCTCGGCCTGCTGCTGATCGTGCTCTCCGCCATCCTCTGCCTCGGCCTGTTTTCACCGGAAATTCGCGATTCCGATTTCTGGTGGCATTTGCGGACTGGCCAGTACATTGTGGAAACGCACTCACTGCCGGTTCCCGATCCGTTTGCCTATACCACCGCCGCGGCTCCGCTGGCGTACGCGGGCGAAGGCGCCGTGCGGCACTTCAACCTGACGCACGAGTGGCTGGCGCAGGTGCTCCTCTACTCCGCGTACCGCGTCGGCGGCTTTCCTGGAGTGGTGTTGTTCCGCGCGCTGCTGTTGGCGGCGTTTTGCGGCCTCGCTGGTTTCGTAGCATGGCGGCGCTCGGGCGTGCCGGACCGGGGCTGGATGGCCGGCCTCGCCGCAGCCGCCATCGCGTTTCCCTTCGCGCTCGACCGGCCGCAGCTCTTCACTTACTTGTTCCTCGCCCTGACGGTGGTGGTTCTGGAGTCGCGCCGGCGGTTGTGGCTGCTGCCGCCTCTGTTTTTGATTTGGGCCAATTGCCACGGCGGCTTCTTCCTGGGCTGGGTGGTACTGGCGGCGTACTGCGCCGAGGCGCTGGTGGCCCGCGTGCGGGGTAAGTCGCTCCCTGAAGTACGCACCTTGTGGCCGTGGTCCGCCGTCGCGGTATTAGCATCGGGAATCAATCCGAACGGCTTCCGCGCGGTGCAGGTTCTGTTGCTCTATCGATCGAGCGCGATGCAATCCCACCTGCTCGAGTGGGGCCGGCCGCCGCTCTGGCCCCCGCCCTTGTTCGGCGTGCTCCTGGCCGCCGCCGCGGGCGCCATGGTGTGGCAACGGCGCAAGGTACGGATCGGCGACTGGTTGCTGCTGGCCGCCTTTTCTACGGGCGCGTTCACCGCCGAGCGGAACACCATCTTCATGGGCTTCTTCGCGCCGGTTTTTCTGGCCAGCTATCTGCCGTGGAAACGCCTGCTACCCGCTCTCGCCGGTTGGGCCGCGGCGGCAGCGCTGGCTGCCGGCATCTTCTGGGGAATAGTGGCGGGCAATTTTTTTCAGCTTCACGCCGCCGAATGGCGTTATCCAGCGGGCGCGGCCGATTTCCTGGAAGCGCACGATGTTACCGGCCGCATGTTCAATACTTATGAGTACGGAGGCTATCTTATCTGGCGCTTGTGGCCACGCGGGCGGGTATTTATCGATGGCCGCGCGCTGAGCGAGCGGATATTCGACGATTACGCCCGCATTTTATACAATCACGATGCTTCCGGCGGCAAGAGCGCGGAGCAGTTACTCGGCCAGTACGGGATTCAGGTAATCATCATGAACACGTTCGAGTATGTCACCGGCACCGTGTATCTGCTGGCTCCCGCGCTGGCCGATCCCGCGCAGACCGAATGGAAACTGGTCTACCGCGACCCCCAGGCTCTGGTGTGGATGCGGCGCCCGCCCGCCGGAGTAGCGCCGCTCGGTTCGCTCGAAGTCTTCGGCCAGATGGAAGCCGAGTGCGGCCTGCACCTCGACCGCGAGCCCGGCCTTCCCCGCTGCGCCCGCAGCCTCGCTCAGACCTTCGCTAAGATCGGCGATTTCACCCGCGCCCGCCGCTGGCTCGGCGCGTATCTCGAACATCCGCACCCCCCGGACCCCGAAGCCGAGCAGGCCTACCGGCAGTACGTCAGCGCGGGAAAATGATACTCTTCATGACGCCCGTATATCGACGTGCATTGCAAGACAAGCTGTTGTTACTAGCCGCCCTCTTTGCCATTGTGTGGGCAGTAATCCGGGCCTGCCTGCAATCGATCACCATGGATGAGGCCAACACTTATTTCTGGTTTGTCGCCACGTCAAACGTCTGGTATCCCTTCTCGAACAACCATATCCTCAACACGCTGCTGATGTGGATTACGACTCATGCATTAGGCACGTCCATCATCACCATCCGGGCGCCTGCTCTCCTCGGTGCGATTCTTTACGTTGGTGTTTGCCATTTCTTGTGCCGGAACATTACGGATCGGTTCAGTATTCAGCTCCCGGTTTTCATTTGTTTGATTTACAATCCCTTTATCTTCGATTACATGGTGGCAGCGCGCGGCTACGGCCTGGCGAATGCTTTCCTGCTGGCGGCGATTGCGGTTCCAGTGTGGCACCGCGTGAAGAGCCGGCCTTCCCTGCGCCAGTCCTGCGCATTGGCATCGCTGGCGCTGGGGCTCTCGTTCAGCGCGAATTACTCATTTGCCTTTGCCGATCTGGCGACGTTTCTCGCGATTACAGCGTGGGCTATACGCCATCGCGGCAGGGAGTCCGTGGTACGCACGGTGGGATTCTGCGCCCTGCCGGGGCTGCTGGTCGCGCTCCTGATATGCGGTTATCCCATGTTGCACTGGTGGGGCTATGACTATGGTATCGGCGCGCATTCGCTCAAAGAAATGCGGCAGAGCCTGGTGCAGTCTTCGCTCTATCGCCTCGACCCGCGGTTCCAAGGGACCGCATGGTACAAGGCGATGAGTCTGCTGAGGCCGTTGCTGTTGCCTGTTTTCCTGATTCTCTGTTTTTGCCGGATTGTGTCGGCGTGGCTCGACGGCTCGTGGCTTCAGGACAAGCGCGCCCGGTGGCTGGGAAGATTCGGCGCCGCGCTCGCCGGCATCGTGACGCTGTGCGTGCTGATGCACTGGCTGGCATCCCGCTTCTACAGACTGCCCCTGCCCTTGGGCCGGGCGGGAATTTTTCTGCTGCCGTTGTGCACTCTTCTTGGAGGTGTCATCGTGGCAGCGCCGGCCCGCTCCCTGATCTCTCAGTGGCTCCGCCGCGGCCTCACCGCCGTGTCTCTCTGCCTGGCTCTTTACTTTCTGCTCTGCCTGCGCCTGTCCTACTTTAAGGAATATCAATGGGACGCGGATGCAAAGCAGGTCTATTCCGTCTTAGCACGCTACAACCATACCTATGGTGTCACCGATGTCGGAATGTTCGATCTGTCCGCCTTTGCACTGAACTACTACCGCGCGTTGTCCAAGGCAGAGACATTCCCTGAGTTTAAGCCGGAGCCTCCCACCCCCCCCGCCGACAAGTTTGTCTATGTCATGAGTCGAGTGAATGAGCGGAGCTTCATCGACAAAGAGAAGCTGGTGATTGTTTACCGGGGCAAATTCTCCGATACAGTAGTCGCGGTCAAACCCGGTGGGCCGATTCCGCCGACCATGGTCAACCCCTGAGTCAGCGTCGCCGAGCCGCGGTCAAGCCTACAAAAACGCCATCGTCTTGACGCCGGAAATGTCGAAGCGTTTGCGGCAGCGCAGGTTCTTGCAGGCTACCTTATCGTCCATCAGCACCATGTAGCTCTGCGCTTTGGCGAACTTGGCGCGGTCGCGCTCGTCGCCGCCGGGCGGCAAGCGGTCCTTCTTTTTGCGCACCACCCAGTGCAGATCGTACGACTCCGCGCTGCGGCAGTACGGGCAGTTCAAGGTGGCAGGCTTGGTCGCCTGGCTTTCGGTGTAGTAAGCTCGCTCGTCCATCAGCTTTCCCCGATCAGACTCCAGGTTTCGCCGTGCGCCCTGGCGCGGTACTCGGCGCGCGGGCGCATCGGGCGGTGGTTGCGGCAGGCCGCGAACGGAGTGGCCGCCGTCGCCCTCACTGCTGCAACCCGTGGAGATACGTGTGCCCGTGCATGCGGTACTTCAGGTCGCGGAAAAAATCGTAAATGCGGTTGCGACGCGGGCCGCACTCGGGGGCCGGCGGATAGCTAAGCGTGCGCGTGCTGGTTTCCACCCACAGCCGCTTGTCGCCGGCCTTGCCGGCATCGATATCGACGATGGTTCCCGAACCGCACGATTCGCCGTTGAGAACTTCGAACCTCCCCGGCGGCACCGCCTCGGGCCCCCAGTCTTTCATGAAGTCCTGGAGGGAATACGCGCTGCACGGTTGCGCGGCAGTGCATCCCCACAAAGCATAAGCCTGCTGGTATTCGCCGGACCGAAGATCGTCCATAAAAGCCCTCACCCGCCGCTCGGCGGAGTTGGGAATAAAGAAGAAACTGATCAGGCTGCCGACCAGTATCACAGCCGCTGCCGCCAGCAAAAGGAAGAATCCCATCTTGATCCGTTTGCTGCGGCGCTCATCGCCTGCACCGTACTGATCGAGATAGCCGCCCATCTCCTCTCCGGAACCTTGCGTTACTTGCCTACCGGCGCTGCCGCCACCGGATAAGCTTTATCGTAGGCCGTGGTAGCATCGGCGGTGATGTCCATGGTGGGCTTAAAGAACACGATGGACTGCTCCTCCACCACCAGGTCTACGCCTTTTTCCGCGGCGAGCTTCTTGACGATGTCGGTCATGCGCTGGCTGGCTTTGGACAGGATGTCCTGGCGGTCGGCCTGCACGTCGGCCTGCAAGTCGTCCTGCATGCGCTGCGCTTCTTTCTGCAATCTCTGCCCCTGCGACCGCAATTCCGATTCGGCCTGCGGCGTCATTTGACCGGCGCCCTGTTGCAGCCGCTGCGAGACCGAGGCAAGCTCCTCCTGCGTCTGCCGCAGCTTGTCCGCGCGCGGCTTGTACCGCGCCTCCATTTCGGCGCTGGCTTTCTTGATGTCGGCCGTATCGAACACGGCTTTTTGCAGGCTGATCACCGCAATCTTGGGCTGCGCATGGGAGAGCGGAGCAAGGCTTAAAAGGGCCGCGCAGGCTGCAACCGGCCCCAGGCCCATCCGAAGTGACATGAAAAAACTCCTGAAATGATGTGTAGAAACATTAGCGTAGCACACCCCACACCGAGATCCCCGCGATCCGGTCACACCGCGGAATCGGGCGCTTGCCGCCGGGATTCTCTACTGGGCGAACATTTCTACCAGCACGCGCCCGATGGAGCCGCTGGGGGTCTCCACGCGGAGGATAGTGGCCAGCGTGGGGGCGATATCGTAGGGCGTGATGTTGTTGTCGTACTCGCCGGTGCGAATGCCGGACCCCAGGAAGATGACGGGCACATGGGTGTCGTAGCCAAACGTCACGCCGTGCGTCGTGCCCGTGCGGGAAAACATCCAATAAGGCTCGGGCAGCACTTCCAGGTCGGCGCCGCGGTGCGGGTAATAGCCGTTCATCATCAGTCGTCCCACCGATTCCTCCAGCGCCTGGCCGGAGGCCAATTGGACGCCGGTATAGACGCGGAAGATGTGCGGCACTCCGCGCAATGCCTGGGCCGCGGTCCGCTCCACCTCGGCAAGGTCTAGTTTCCTGGCGGCCACCAACTCGCGATTGAGATAGACCACCGATTCTTCCACGGCTGTAATCCAATCGAATTTGCCGTACTTCGCGCTAAGCGCTTCCTGCACCGTTTTGGCGATGATCCCCTCCGGCATGCGGCCGCCCGGCATATGGCGGGCCTGGTTCACTTCTGGCACCGGTGCCACGCCGTGATCCGCCGTCACCACCACCAGCACGTTATCGAGGCCCAGGGCGCGGTCCAAAGCGCCGAAGAACCTTCCCAGTAACTCGTCGGTAGCGACCGAGATGGCGCGCGCTTCCAGTGAATCCGGGCCATAGGTGTGCCCGACGTAATCGTTGGAAGAAAAACTCACCGCCAGCAGATCGGTAACCCCGCGTTGGCCCAGTTGCTCGCCGGCCAGCGCGCGTTCGGCGAAGCCTTCCACTAGATCGTTACCGTACGGCGTGGCTTCGAGCGCGTTATACAACGCGCCCGGCTGCGGCATCCGGTGCCCCAGCCAGGTCTGGCCGGCGTATCGGTCGGCAGGGCGCGCGGCGTTGGCTTCCTTGACCCAGGCCGGCGCGTCTGCGAAATAGTAAGTGCCGGAGACGAAGTTGCCGCTCTTATTGTCGAACCAATACGCCGCATTGGCCATGTGACCGGCCGGCAAAATGGCGGCGCGGTCCTTAAGCGAGATGCCGATCACCCGCGACTGGCTGTTGTCCGCCATCTTCAACTCGTCGCCCACCGTGTCCACCAGCATGCGCCGTGGCGAGGAGCCCGCGCCCGATCCGCCCACCAGCGTGGTCTCGGGATCGGAGACGCTGGTGACTTCCATCTGCTCGTCCCGGTCGTACCAGGTATTGGCAATGATGCCGCTGAGCGCGGGCGTGGCGCCACTAAGGAAGATGCTGTGGCCCACCGCCGTCACCGTGGGAAACTGCTGGTAGCGGGCGTTAGTGAAGACGGCGCCCTTCGTCAGCAGCAGGTCGAAACCGCCGTGGTAGTCCGCGCGGTAGCGCGTGAGGTAGTCGTAGCGGAACTGATCGATGACGACCGCCACTACTAATTTCGGCTTCTTGGGAGCGGCGCTCAACAGGCCGCCCGCCATCAGGACTAAGGCAAGGATCTTGCTCATGTCCACTTAGGCTAACACTTGAATGTGACGAAGGAATGATCGCCGGATGGCATCTTCCCGGCTAACTCGCGGCCGCCTGCCTCGCCTACTTATCGGCGCTCGCGGCGGGTGCGGGTTTGCTCTCAGACTTGATTTCGGGCTTTGACTCCGACTTAATACCGGTCTTGGCTGCGTGTCCGTTCTTGGAATCGGGCGCGGAAGTCTTGCCACTTCCGTAATCGTTGATGTACCACCCGGACCCCTTAAACTGCAGCGCGGGAGCCGACACCAGCCGCTCCACTTCGCCGCCGCACTCCGGGTGCTGGGTGAGAGGCTCGTCGGCGAACTTCTGCAGAACCTCAAAGTTCTTCCCGCACCGGTGACACAGATATTCGTAAAGCGGCATAACGAAAGAAACGTTCCCCTACGACCTGTTCTTATTATACCTCAGCGGTGTTAGTGCGGGCACCGCGCCAGCTTACTGCCGGTCGGAATCTTCCGCCTGCAACTTGCCGGGGACCCCCGCGATTCGCAGTTCTTTGGCGCCGTTCGTGAGCACGATCAGCAGCTTGCCATCTTCCTGGGAGACGCCTCGCCCGGTGTAGGTGTCATCTTCGGTGCGGAGGTTGAGGCCGGTGAGTCTGACCTGCGGATTGCCCCGCCGCCACGTCAGGTTGTAGTCACCGCTGGCGCGACAGGGCGCGACCGGGCCGAAGTCGAGATCGGTTCCGGAGAAGGTTCCCGCCGAGGTCAGGTTCGCCACCAACTGCACGCCGACGCCGGAAGTCGCAAACGAGCCCGCCGCATCCAGTCCGCCGGATTGCCATGGCACGTTCTTCACCTGTCCGGTGAAGCGGTACGCGGGCAGATAGCCACTCAAATTTACCGCCAGCCGCCCCTTGATGACAGCGCGGGCGAGCGTAGCCTCGAGGTCGCTGAACTCCACCCGCGCGGCGTTCCATTCCAGACGCGAGCGCACCCCGTCCAGGCGGGCGCCGGCCACCGCCAGGCGGTCGATCTGAATCGTGCCCTCCACCTGGCGCGCCTTCAACCAATCGGGGAGGCTGGTGCGGCCCAGGGCGCGATCAAGCAAGCTCGATCCGCGGCGCAGCGCTGGCAAGCATTCCGTTTCCACTTCGGCTGCGTCCCATTCCGCCGCGCGCAGGTGCACGCGATTCGGATGCGGCGCTCCCGGCAGGTAGCTGTAATCGCCGGTGAACTTGAGTTTGCCGGCGGTGCCTCGCAAACGGTCGATGGCCACCCGCGCGCCATCGATCTCGACGCGCGCCGAATCGATCAGCAGCGGATCGGCGATTCCATCCACTGGAATTTGCGCCTGGTTCACCTGTATGTTGCCGGTCCATCCCGCGTTCGCGGCCTCGCGATGATAGTGCAGTTGCCCGCTCCAATCGCCCCTTTGCACCTGCTCCAGCCAGGGAACCGCCGCCAGCGTAACCTGCGCGCGCAGAGACGCCATCTTCGTGCGCGCGCCGGAGATCGCGATGTCGAATGCGCCTTCAAGGAAGGCGTAGTCGGCTTCCACCTGCACATGGTCCGGGCCCGCGGTGCGCACTAGTGTCGGAGCCAGCCGCGCGTGGCCGTCCTCGAGCACGATGGTGGACGGGTCGAGCTGGAGCGGCGGAGCGTCCCGTATGGTGACCGCCGCGTCGTGCAGCGCCAGTTGACCCTGCAGGCTGCCCGCGTCCGAATAGCCGATGGCGCCGTCCACCGTGCCGTCCACTTGCAGGTTGGGCGGAACCTCCAGTCCCATGTGCCGCGCCAGTTCCACCAGCGGACCCAGCGGAAAACGATTCCAGCTCAGCGATGCCGCCCAGCGCGGTTGCGCCAGGTAATTGCTGGCGTGCAATCGCACCGCGAGCGGCAGCGCTGCGCCGTTCACCGAGCTCGATTCGACCTCCAGCTCCTGGCCGGGCAGATTCAGTTGGCCGCGCACGTCGAGCGGCCACCCCTGTCCGTATGGCGGCATCTGGTCCCAGCGGTGAACGTCTTCGATATTGAGCCGGCCGGCGATGCCGATGCGGTCGATTGGCCCGGCCAGGTGCAGCAGCGCCGAAATCCTCCCGTTCACGCCGCCCGCCTCGCCGCGCAGCAGCACCGTCATCTCGCCCAGCAGCGTGCGCTCGATCTCCAGGTTGAGATCCACTCGCTCCGGCGACACGTACCAGCGGCCCCGCAAGCGGAATTCACCCAGCCCTTGCGCGGTGCGGTCGCTGCGCGCCGGTTGGGCCGAACAATCGAGACTCCATCCTCCGCCCGCCGATCGCGGCGGAGAAATGTCGAGGTCGGTTTCGGTCAGATAGAACACCGATTTCTCATCGCCGAATTTGAAATGGATGCGGCTGTTGCGCACGTGCAGCGAAGGCGCGCGGCTCATCACGGAGCGATTGACGAGCGAGGCGAAATTCCAGCGGCCCCACTCCGAGGCTGGGCCGGACTTGGCGAGGTTGATGCTCGCCCCATCCAGGCTGATGGAGGCAATTACGAAGCGGCCCCCAGCCAGCGACCAAAAGCCGGGCCGCACCGTCATGTTGTCCATGTACGCGATCGGCTCCTGGCCAATGGACGGGTCTTCGTGGATCACCACGTCGTCCACCGAGAACCCGGGGCCACTGAACAGGCTGAAGCGCACGGGCCCGCGGAACTCCACGCGCCGTCCCAGGGCGCGCTCCAGCGAGCCGCGCAAACGCTCCCCATACGAGCCGGTATCGATATAAGGTACGACGATGCCGGCTGCCATCACCAGCGCCAGGGCGGCACCGCCGAGTTTGAACGCCGTGGCGGCGCGCACCTTCATCGCTCAGCCTCGAACAGGGCGCGGTACGCCGCGGGATCGTCGATGTCCGCCAGCACGCCCGCGTCGTCCACGTCCACGAATTCGGTTTCGCCGGCGTGCGCGCGCACCACGTCGCGCGCGGCGCCGGATTCCGCCAACGCCAGGAATTCCGGCACCAAGCCGCGCGAAAACCAGATCGGATGCCCGTTCCGCCCCCGGTACCGCGGCACGCGCAGCAGCGCCCGGCTCGGCGGCTCATGCCCGGCACTGACGCCCGCTCCCAATAGCGCGTCGATCGTCTCCATCCTCACCGCCGGATGGTCGACCAGCGTGAAGAGTACGCCGGCGGCGCCCGCCGGCACAGCCCGCAATCCGCACTGCATGGAACTGGTCTGGCCGCTCGGCCAACGCTCATTTTCGACGAACGTCGCTGCGCGGCGGG
Organism: Bryobacteraceae bacterium; assembly: GCA_049698695.1. GTDB lineage: Bacteria > Acidobacteriota > Terriglobia > Bryobacterales > Bryobacteraceae > Bog-375. The sequence continues at coordinate 39,600 of JBAVYH010000003.1, forward strand.
TGGCGGCGCGGACCTCCTTCGCTGCCGCTCCCAACACCACGATCACCGGCGCACAGCGCGCCTCAAAGAGGCCGACCAGCGTGTCCAGAAACGTTTCGTCGCGGTACCGCAGCAGTGCCTTGGGCGAGCCCATGCGGCGCGCTTCGCCGGCCGCCAGAATGAGGCCGGCGGTCACTGCGAGACTGCGGCATGCGGCGCGCTTCCGGCCAGCACCGAAAGCGAGAGCGCCCGCCACTTGGACGGCGCGTTGCGCCGCACCGCGATCATTTCCGCCGCCACCGCGATGGCGATCTCTTCGGGCGAAATCGCGCCGATATCCAGGCCCATCGGGGCGTGAACGCGCTCGAAGGCGGTGCGCGCCACGCCTTCCTTTTCCAGTTCCTTTACCACGTTCAGAACTTTGCGCTTGCTCCCGATCATGGCGATATAGCGGGCCGGCGTCTCCACCGCCAGCTTCAGCACGCGCATGTCGTCGCGATGGCCGCGGGTGACGATGACCACGAAGCTGGTCTCGTTGATGGCCAGCGTGGGAAAGACGGTTTCGTATTCGCCCGCGTGTACCGCCGCGGCTTCCGGAAACCGCTCGCGGCTAGCGAAGCTCTCCCGGTCGTCGATCACCACCGTCGCGAAACCGGCCAGCGAGAGCACCTTCGACAGGCTCTTGGAAATGTGTCCCGCGCCGAAGATGAACGCGTGCGGTATGGGCAGCACCGGTTCCACGAAGATGTTGAGCTGGCCGCCGCAGATCAGGCCGTTGTCATACGCTGCGTCCTGGCCCAGGTTGAACGTGAGCTGCTTCGGCTTTTCGGTTTCCATCACCTCGCGCGCCGCATTCCAGACTTCGGCTTCCACGCAGCCGCCGCCGATGGTGCCTACGATCGAGCCGTCCTCGCGCACCAGCAGCTTGGCGCTTTCGTAGCTGGGAATCGAGCCGCGCACCTCCACGATGGTGGCGAGCGCGCACTTTTGCCCCAGCCCGCGCAGGCGCACCAACTCCTCGAATACATCCATCGACGTCGATTATAACGTGCGGAGACAGTTGAGGGCGTGCGAGAGGTAGGACAGACGATCGGTTGCTGTCGTCTGTCAGGGCTTCGCGCCAGGGCGGGCGTGACAGACCACGAAAGGCGATGGTCTGTCCTACCCGCGCCGGCAGGAATGCCGACGCGGCACACACGAGCGCGTGCGCCGCGCCTGCCACCTACAATAGACTAGATAGACTAATTAGATTCTCCAGATCGGAGGTTAATCCAGCCACCACCATGCCTGTTCCCATCGTCCAAGTCGACGCTTTCACCAATCGGCCTTTCGCCGGCAACCCGGCGGCGGTTTGTGTGCTTCCCGGGGCGCGCCCGGATGCCTGGATGCGCGATGTAGCGCGCGAGATGAACCTCTCGGAGACAGCTTTCCTGCATCCCGAAAACGGCGGCTACCGGCTGCGCTGGTTCACGCCCGCGGTGGAAGTGGACCTGTGCGGCCACGCCACCGTCGCCAGCGCTCATGTGCTGTGGGAAGACGGCCACTTGCCGGAGGGCCGGCAGGCGCGCTTCCAAACACGCAGCGGCTTGTTGCTGGCGGACCGGCGCGGCGAATGGATCGAGCTCGATTTTCCAGCCAAGGTCGCGGCCAGCGTGGAAGCGCCGCCGGGCATGCTTGCCGCGCTGGGCGTCAAAGCCACAAGCGTCGCGCGCAACCAATTCGATTACCTGGTGGAGGTGGCGTCGGAGGCGGAAGTGCGCTCCGCCGCACCCGATTTCACCGCCTTGAAGAAGGTTGGAGCGCGCGGCATCATCGTCACCGCCCGCGCTTCCACCGCTGGTTTCGATTTCGTCTCGCGATTCCTCGCTCCCGGCTCGGGCATCGATGAGGACCCTGTCACTGGCTCGTCGCATACCGCCCTGGGACCATACTGGGCAGAGCGCCTGGGCAAACGCGAATTCACCGCTTACCAGGCTTCCGCGCGTGGCGGCGTGGTCCGGGTGAGGGTGAACGGCGACCGCGTGATCCTCGGCGGCCAGGCCGTCACCGTAATGCGCGCCGAGTTGTTGGCGTAAACCTTATGAACGCACTGCTGTTGGGACAATACCGGCAACTGGAGATGGTGGACATGCCGGTCCCTGCGCCCGGCCCTGGCGAATTGCTGGTGCGGGTTCATTCCTGCGGGATTTGCGGCAGCGACGTGCACGGCTTCGATGGCAGCACGGGGCGCCGCCAGCCGCCGGTGGTGATGGGTCACGAAGCCGCTGGAACCGTGGCTGGCGTGGGCGCGGGCGTCACCGCCTTCCGCGAAGGGGACCGCGTCACCTTCGATTCCACGGTGTATTGCGGCGCCTGCTTTTTCTGTGCGCGCGGAGAGGTGAACCTGTGCGATAACCGGCAGGTGCTGGGCGTATCCTGCGGCGACTATCGCCGCCACGGCGCATTCGCCGAGTACGTGGTGGCGCCGGCGCGCATCGCTTACCGCTTGCCCGACGCGCTGCCGTTTGAGCACGCCGCCATGATTGAAGCCGTTTCGGTGGCCGTACACGCCGTGGGACTCACGCCGGTGCGGTTGGGCGATTGCGCGCTGGTGGTGGGCGCCGGCATGATCGGCACGCTGGCGCTGCAAGCACTCAAGCTGGCCGGCTGCGCGCAGGTCATCGTCGCCGATGTGGATTCGGGACGGCTGGACCTGGCACGCCAGCTCGGCGCCACCGCCGTCGTCAACCCCAAGGATGGCGATGTAGCGGAGTTTGTGCGTGCGCGCACCAGCGGGCGCGGCGCAGATGTTGCCGTGGAAGCAGTCGGCGCCACCGAACCGATTCAGACCGCAGTCAATGCGCTGCGCAAGGGCGGCGCGCTGACGCTGGTTGGAAACGTGGCGCCCAAGATTGAGCTGCCCTTGCAAGCCGTGGTCACGCGCCAGCTTCGTCTGTCCGGCTCCTGCGCCTCATCGGGCGAATACCCGACCTGCATCGATCTGTTGGCGCGCGGCGCCATCCGTGTCGAACCGTTGATCAGCGCCGTTGCCCCGCTGGCCGAAGGCCCCGCCTGGTTCGAACGTCTCTACGCCCGAGAGCCCGGCTTGATGAAGGTGATTTTGCAGCCGTAAGCAATCCCCGCACCAACCGCTCCCTGACGGTCGCGGCTCCGAACGCACATCAGAGCCCGACCGTTAGGGAGCGGTTGTCGGCCGTGGTGCTGCTGCCCGCGGCCCCGGAGTATTCTTTCAAGCGCGTTCTTGTTGCGCGAAAGCTTCAGCGGTGATTTGGTAGACAATATTGTCGTGACCGCCCGAGTCGTCGGGCCTTGTTCCCACACGAACACCGCCTATTTTTCCCACGGCCCTCTGCGATCGCAAATTCTGCGGGCCAACCAGCAATACAACGCTGTTTACAAATCTGAAGGCGTGCCGCAGCATGAGGTGTTTCATTTCCCGGTTGTAGATGCCGCCCCAGTGGGACCTAGCCAAGAACGTCCAGCCGATCTCAATCTCGCTCTTTACTGCGTCGTACGCACAGAATCGTGTCGACCCGATGACCCGGCCATCCTTGGAATCCCTGACGGCGAACGCTCCACCGGATTCCATGGCCCCACGGAAGAATGCCCGGAACACCGCTTCCTGGTAGCGGTCCTTGGCCGGATGCTGTTCCCAAATGAGCGGATCGGAAGCTACTGCGTAAAGATCGTCAAAATCCTCTGCGCGAAGCGGCCTGAGTTCCAAGAGTTTGCCTTTCAGAATGGGTTGGAGATCAAAGCTCATTCTCGATTCTGTCCTCAAACTTCGGATGTATCATCTCTTATATTGACTAATATATCGATCTGTCGGTGCCGCCTGCGGAGGACGCGCTGAGTAGGCGCGGCGTGGCTAACCAAACGGCGGAGGGGAGCGTCCAATCGCCATGACTGGTTTTGCGGAATTGCGCCAGGATGTTGTTTACGGCGTGCGCATGCTCGCCAAGAGCCCCGGCTATTCGGCCGTAGCGGTGCTTTCGCTGGCGCTGGGCATCGGCGCCAACACGGCCATCTTCAGCCTCATCGATTCGGTGATTTTGAAGATGCTGCCGGTGCGCAACCCGCAGGAACTGGTTGCGCTGAGCGACCCCACCGAGTCGGGCGTCTGGATCGGGACCAGCGACGGGGAGCGGAGCATCCTTTCCACGCGCGAATTCGAGGGACTGCGCGACCGCGCGCAGACCTTCGCAGGTGTCCTGGCGGCGCAGGCACAACTGGACCGTAGGAACGCCAGCGTGAACGGGGAGCCGCCAGAAGAGATTCACACCCGGCTGGTGAGCGGCAACTACTTCACCGTTCTGGGCGCCGATGCGCTGGCAGGTCGCGCGTTTTCGGCCTCCGACGAACGCGGACCCGGATCGGCGCCGTACGCGGTCCTCAGTTACAGCTATTGGCAACGCCGCTTCGGCGGCGCGTTTTCCGCCATCGGGGCGCACATGCGCGTGGCCAAGGCCGATCTCACCGTGATTGGCGTGGCGCCGCCGAATTTTCACGGCGAGCAGATCGGCGCCGCGCCGGACGCATGGATTCCGCTGGACATGCAGCCGCAACTGATGCCGGGCCGCATGTGGCTGGAGGACGACCCTGGGCACATCGCCGAAAAGGTGATGTGGCTGCAAGTGATCGGCCGCCTCAAACCGGGCGTCACCCGCCAGCAGGCGCAGGCCAACGTGGACGTGGTCTTCAAACAACTAGTGGCCGAGGAATTTTCCGTGCTCAGCCGCAGCCAGCCCAGTATTCTGAAACAGAACCTGAAACTGCATGACGCCGGCAACGGTGTCTCCAGCCTGCGCGGCGATTTCGCCGACCCACTCTACGTGCTGATGGCTGTGGTGGCGCTGGTGCTGCTGATCGCGTGCGCCAACGTGGCCAACCTGCTGCTGGCCCGCGCTACGGCGCGTCAGAAAGAGATCGGTGTGCGCCTCGCGCTGGGCGCCGGCCGTGCCCGCGTGGTCCGCCAGTTTCTGGTCGAAAGCTTGGTTCTCGCCGTGGCTGGCGGCTTGGCTGGCGCTGCATTTGCCGCCGCCGGCGTGAAACTTCTGGTGCGCATGGTGTCGAGCGGGTCTGATCCCCTGGTTCTCGACGTTCGCCCCGACCTCAAGGTCCTGCTCTTCACCGCCGGCGTCTGCCTGTTCACCGGCCTGATCTTCGGACTCGCGCCGGCGTGGCAATCGTCGCGGGTCAACGTCAGCCGCACGCTCAAGGAAGCGGGCCGCGGCCTTACCGGGTCGAGCGCCCGGATCGGCCTGGGAAAGCTCCTGGTCACCGGGCAGATCGCCATCTCCGTCATGCTCCTGATCGGCGCGGGCTGGTTCGTGCGCACGCTGCGTAACCTGGAAAACGTGGACCTGGGTTACTCGCGTGACCGTCTGATTTTGGTCGGCGTGGACTTACTCTCGGCCGGTTACTCGGGCGACAGGCTGCCGGTTGCGTACGAAGCTTTGCGCGACCGGCTGGCACGCATTCCAGGCGTTCGCGCAGTGACTTACTCTGAGAACGGCTTATTCAGCGGCAGCGAGTCGGGCGATGAAATCAGTGTGGAGGGCTACACTTCGAAAAAGCCCGGGGACCTGTCCGCCGCGTTTGATCGAGTCGGCTCCGGCTACTTCGCGAGCGTTGGTATTCCGATGCTGTTGGGCCGCGACATTGGGCCGCAGGACGTGGCCAGCTCGGAATCCGTCTGCGTGGTGAATGAGACTTTCGCTAAGTTTTACTTTGGCGGATCGAGCCCCATCGGCAAGCACGTGACCGATGAGTTCCCAGATAATCGCAAGACCTTCACCATTGTTGGCGTGGCTCGCGACGCGCGCGACCACAGCCTAAGCCGCGAAGTCTTCCGCCGCTTTTACCTGGCCGCGCGTCAGCCCCTGGATGGCTTCTCGCCGGGCATGCACTATGAGATCCGCACTGCGGGCGATCCCGCTCCCGTGATCGAGGCGTCGCGCAAAGCGATTCTCGCGTTTGACCCCGCCATCCACGTCGGCACGCCGCGAACCATGGAAGCGCTGCTCGACGACAGCCTGCGCCAGCAGCGCATCATCGCGCAGCTCTCCACCGCGTTCGGCGCTCTGGCCCTCGTGCTGGCGGCGATCGGCCTTTACGGCGTGCTCTCCTACGGGGTCGCGCGCCGCACGAACGAAATCGGCATCCGCATGGCGCTGGGCGCGCAAGGCGGCAGCGTGGTCCGCATGATTCTGCGCGAAACCGCGGTGCTCATCGCCATCGGCCTGGTAATCGGCGTTCCGGCTAGCCTGGCCTGTGCAAAGTTAGTGCAGAGCAAGCTCTTCGGCCTTAAGCCGGCCGACCCACTTACTCTTTCGGTAGCCCTGGGCGTGTTAGTGGCCGTCGCCCTCGCCTCCGGATGGTTCCCCGCCCGCCGCGCGGCGAAAGTCGACCCGCTGGTCGCGCTGCGCTACGAGTAGACAGCGAGGCACGGGCAGTCAGGCCTGCAGCGTCGGCATTCGTGCCGACGTTTCTTGGCAACGTCAGAGTGCCGCACCCATCGAAATGTCGAGATGGCTCTCGACATAGCAGGCAGGACAGCCCGCGCCTTCTACCGCTCCAGCGGTGTCACCGGGTCTAGCAGCATCCAGAAGATTATGCCGGTCAGATAAACGGCCGCGGACACATAGAATGTCAGGTTCCAGTTACTGTGCGTCCAGCGCAGTAAGTAGCCGATAACCACGGGCGCCACGAAGCCGGCGAAGTTACCCCACATATTCATGGTGCCGGAAAGCGTGCCGGCGAACTTGCCGCCGACGTCCATGGCCGCGCCCCACGCGCCGGGCATCACCAGGTCATTGCAGAAACTCGCCATGGCGATGGCGAGCGTGGCCGGCAGTGCATCTGTCCGCGTCGTCGAGAACACCAGGAACGAGGCTGCACCCGCAAAGCCGAGGCTCGCCATGATGCGGCGGGCCCACGTCACGCTGACCTTGCGCCGCCGCAGCCAGCCTCCCGCCACCACCGATGCGGGATTGCCCAATCCACCGAAGAACAGCGGCAGGATGCCAAACCACGCGGTGGAAGACATCTGCAGATGGCGCGCTTCGCGCAGATAGGTGGGAAGCCAGGTGATGTAGAAATACCATCCGTAGGAGAGCGAAAAATATTGCCAGCACAGCATCCATACCTGGCGCGACCGCACCAGTTTGCCCCAGGGAACGTCGCCGTGGCCGGTGGCCAGCGTGGCGCTTTGGCTCAGCAGGCGGCGCTCTGCATCGTTCAACCGCGGGTTGTCCCGCGGATCGTTGCGATACCAGCGGTAGAACAACACCGCCCAGAGCACGCCTATCAGGCCGAAGAGTGCGAAGGCATTGCGCCATCCCACGAAACCCATCACCAGCGCCACCAGCGGCGGAGTGAAGGCGCCACCCCAGCGCGCGCTCAGCCACATGATGCCTTGCGCGCGCACTTTTTCGCGCGCCGGCAGCCACGTGGTGAACGCTTTCGTCAGATTGGGGAAGCAGCCCGCCTCACCGGCGCCGAAGAGGAACTGGGTGGTGGTGATGGAAACCAGGTTCCATGCCCGGCCGGTGGCCGCGGTGAAGAACGACCACCACAGCACGATGCGTAGCAGCACGCTGCGCGGGCCCAGCCGGTCGCCGAGATAGCCTCCCGGCATTTCGAACAGAGCGTAAGCCAGCCCGAAGGCTCCGAACGCCCAGCCCATCTGGTCGGAGGAAAGGTGCAGATCGTGGCGGATGAACAGCGCCGCGTAGGAAATGGAGACGCGATCGATATAGGTGAGGATCGCCAGCGTAACGGCGAAGACAATCACCCAGTAGCGAACCCGCGTCGGCCGCTCGGTGGTGGCGACGCCAGCGGGGTTCATTCGCGCGGCCGCGGCCGGAGGGCGAAGTGGTACACCAGCGCACCCACGCCCACGGTCGCGAACGCGGTGAGCGATGCTACCGTCGCTTCCTTGATGCCGAAGATCACCATGGCGGCGCCTACCAGAATATACGAAACCGGCACCAACGGGTAAGCGAAGTCGATGGCCCGCAGCCGCTGCCAGCCAGGCCGCCGCCGCCGGAACACCATGAGCGACACGACCGAGAGCACGGTGAAGATGGTCAGGCTCATGCCGATGTAGGTCAGCAGATCGCGAAACGAAGTCAACGTCATCAGCATGGCGCACAGGCCCTGGCTAAGAATGGCGAACACCGGCGTGTGATACCGGGCGTGCACTTTGCCGGCCGCCGGAAAGAATGCGTGGTTTTTGGCCATGGCGTAATACACGCGAGGCCCAATGGTCAGCTCGGCGTTCACGGTGGCCACGATAGAGAGCGCCATCAGCGCGGAAAACATGCCCGCGATGCCCGGCCCGAACAGGTTCGACGCCGCCAGCGCGCCCACTTTGATGACGCCCTTCATCTGCTCGAGCGGCGTCGAATAGATGTAAACCACGTTCAGGCCCAGGTAGAGCACGGCAACCAGCGTGCTGCCCGCCGCCAGCGCCGCCGGCAACGTGCGCTCCGGCCGGCGGATCTCCTCGGCGACATAAGTCGCCGCATTCCAGCCGCTGTATCCGAACATCACCCACAGCAGGCTGATCGCGAACTGCGCCGGCAGCGAGGCGGTGGATGTGCGCACGGCATGCTGCGAAAAGTGGCTCCAGCTTCCCGTTCCGAGCGTCAGTCCCAGCACCACGAAACCGGCGAGCACGCAGAGGTTGGTGGTGGTGAGCGAATTCTGTATTTTGGCGGTGAGCCCCACGCCGAGGCAGTTGAGAATGGTGAGAACCGCGATCAGGCCGCAGGCCGCCGCCTGGGCCGGTCCCAGGTGGACGGAAAGAATTCCCGAGCCGAATACGATAGGCGTGTTGGCCTGCGCCAAGGCCGGAAAAAAGTGGCTGAGGTATTCGGTGAACGCCAGCGCGGTCACCGCAATCGGCGCCGAAAAACCGGCGAAGAACGAAACCCAGCCGGTCATGAATCCCCACTCGGGGCCAAAGGCGTGCGTCAGGTAAACGTACTCGCCGCCCGAGCTGGGAAAGTTGACGCCCAACTCGGAGTAACTGAGGGCGCCGGCGAAAGCGAAGAACGCTCCGGCCGTCCAGCAGGCGATGATCAGCGCGGCGCTGCCCAGGTCGCCCGCCATGAATCCGGTGGTGGCGAAGATGCCGGTGCCCACCATGTTGGAGATCACCAGCGCGGTGGCGCTGAAGAACCCGAGTTGTCGAAGCAGCCCTGGCCTTGGAGTCTGCGATTGTGTCTGGGGCATGCGCGGCCTAAGGACCCGTTCCGTTACCACTGTGCCGGCCGCTCCCTTTCGGTCGCTGCTCCGATGCGCTTCAGAGCCCCGACCGTAAGAGAGCGGTTGCCGGCGATTGAACTGATTATTTCATGACAGGCCCTATGGCTATTGTAGATGAGTCGCCATCGAGACTACCGGCTTTTCGGGCGCGCATAGAAGCTGGCCGTGAGATCGTAGAGGGAACGCTCTGGCTTCCCGTTTCGAAGATGTTTCAGAATGCCCTCTTTATCAGCTTCGCTTCGCTCCTGCCCTAGTTTGAACTTGCCTTCCAGTAATTCAATTTCCAGCTCAAAGCCGAGAATGCCCGCGATGAGGCCGGATGCATAGCTTCGAGGAAGCTTGGCGAGATCATACGGTGAGTTCGGCTCTTCGAACTTGCGGATGAGCCTGGTGAGCAAATCGCGCATGGCGTCCTCGCCGGTCACGGGTTTCAGTTTTCCAGTTGCATGGACCACGGCAAAATTCCACGTCGGGACAACTTCCGTATTCGAATACCAAGTTGGCGAGATATAGGAGTGTGGTCCGTGGAAAACGACCACCGCTCGCCGCTCGGCAAGAATAGCCTCGGTCTGCGCGTTTTGTCGCGAAATGTGACCGAAGATTGCCCCGTTCTTGCCGAAGTTGCGGTCGAGCATGACCGGGATGTGAGTGATGCGAATGGAAGGCTCGGATGTGACGAGATCGACGAAGGAAAACTCGTCCATAAAGTCATGCAGCAGCTTCCTGTCCTCGACGAGTTGGACCTTGGGAATATAAACCGATTCTGCGGGTGAAGGATTCGTTTGCGCCTCCAGGTCGAAACCAGCCGCAACCATCCCTGCTAGCATACTGCGTCTGTTCATACGCGCACTCCCTCTCACGCTATAGTAGAGGTCCTGGCGCTGGATGTCATGGTACCGCGCCACGATCTATCTATGCTTGTGCTTGCCTCGCAGTCGCCGCGCCGCAGTGAGATTCTGCGCCAGGCCGACATTCCGTTCATCGTACGGCCGGTCGAGGTGGATGAGACACCGCTCGATGGGGAAAGCGCGCGCGCTTACGTGGAACGGCTGGCGCTGGCCAAGGCACTGGCGACGCCGGCCGGGCCACAGGAAACGGTGCTGGCCGCGGATACAACGGTGACGATCGATGGCGCCGTCCTCGGCAAACCCGCCGATGCGGCCGACGCGCGCCGCATGCTGGCGCTGCTTTCCGGCAGGCGCCACGAAGTGCTCACCGGCATCTGTCTGCGCAAAGGCGATTCGCTGATCCGCGATTGCGCATCGACGGCGGTGTGGTTTCAGGCGCTCAGCGCCGAAGAGATCGATGAATACTTGGCTAGCGGCGAGCCTGACGGTAAAGCTGGAGCGTATGCCATCCAGGGGAGGGCGTCGAAGTTCGTCGAGAGGATCGAAGGCTGTTACTTCAACGTAATGGGCTTGCCGGTGGCGTTGGTCTATCGCCATCTTGCGCGATTGGGCTGAAGCTGAGGAGTCGGGGTGCGTTCCGTGATAACTGCACCGGTTGGTGCAGGTCCTCAGATGACCACGGCCAGCGCGCGGAAAATCGCCTCCGCAGCCTGCTCCGACCACAGGCTCAAATAGCTTCCCAGCGAGGTGGCAACCATCAGCACCACCAGCAGCAGAAAGCCGGCGCGCGCGATCTCCCGGTAAAGGGCGATCGGGATGCGCGCAGCCAACAGCAGCTTGGAGCCATCGAGCGGCGGCACCGGCAGCAGGTTGAACAGTGCCAGATAGAGACTCAAGAGCACGCCGCGTTGCGCAAACCAGGACACGCCGGGCGCGCTGCGGGCGGCGACCATGGCGACCGCTGCCAGCAGCACGGCCATCACGACATTGCTGGCCGGGCCGGCGAGTGCCACCGCCGCCAGGCCGTTCAGACCGCCGCGCAGCTTCGCAGGATTGGTGGAAACGGGCCGCCCCCAGCCGAGGAAGCCGGCGCCCGTCAGCGAGGTCACAAACGGCAACAGGGCGGTGCCGATCCAATCCACGTGGGCCAGCGGATTGAGCGTGACGCGCCCATCATTGCGCGGCGTGTCGTCGCCCAAGCGGGTGGCTACCCAAGCGTGAGCGAACTCATGCGGCGCGGTGAGCATCCACAGCAGCAGGACATTGGTCAACGCATATTGAATTTGTGCGAGATGCAGTGTGTCTCCATTTGCGGCCGGTTCACCCGCGCCGCGCCACGGCCGCCCACAGCAACAGCAAGGCGGCAACCGCCAACACCGAGACTATTGCGGTGATTCCGATAGCTTGATTGTAGCCTGGGACAGATTTTGTCCCGCGGCTCGAGTTTCCACATTTCCGGGCGTTCGGCGGCGGCTCGCTCTGGCCACCCAATCGTGCTGTTTTGTATTAAGGCACGGCTTCAGCCACACTAGAGCCAGGTCTGCGGCAAACCGCCGCACCGGCATTTGTCCGCTCCCTCCCGCAAGCACCTGATTTCCGATTCCCAGGAGTAATAGTAATGGTGGGGTATGAGAGCGAATTATCCTCGGCCCGGAGATTCTTCTATCCCCTTGATTCCTGGGGCGCGACATAGTTATTGGCAGCCCTTCGGCGCCCAAAGAACAGCCCGTGGTCCGGCTACAACCCCTAGAACCTTTGGGGCTTCTGCTCATGCCGGTCCTCAATCTACACTCGGACTTGTAATGGATGTTTTCCATCCATGCCGGCGCACGTTTCATCTGTTCGCGGCTGCGATTCTGGCGTGCGGAATCGCCACCGCAGACACGATTGTCGCCAATATTGACACGAGCCTCGGGGAAGAAAACGCCTTGTGGCTCAACATACCTGCATACAATGGCGGCCCGGGCGCGGACACTGAGCTCTACTTTGCCGGCGTGCTCGAGATCCAGCTCACCAACAGCAACGGAACGGTGGACCGCGACACCATGTGTGTCGACCTCTTCACCGATATTTATGTGGGTCAGGCCTACGGCACCTCCGTCGATCTGCCGAGCCAGGTACTCCCACCCCAAAGCCCGGCCGCTCTCGAGCAAATCGCCTGGCTGTTGGACAACGTAACGCCGACGACGCCGGAGGAGGGCGCGGCGTTGCAGGTCGCCATCTGGAAAATCGAAGTGGACGGCGGAGGCTCATTCACAACCGGCCAGGTGCAGCAACCGGCGAGCAGCAACGACATGACCCCGATCACTCAGGCAGTGCTCAGCGACGCGCAAGCCTACTTGAGCGCCAGCGTCGGCCAGTCTTCCGACTCCGCCTTCGTCTATGAGAACGTCAGTCTTTCCGACGGCAGTCCGGCGCAAACGTTGGAGGGGCTGGAATTTCTAGATAACGGCCCTCAGCCCGCACCGGAGAGTTCCACCTTTGTGCTGGCCGGCGTGGCGCTGCTCGCTTTGGGGCGCACGGCCCGGCGCAAGCTGGGGAGCCGCTAACTCCAGGCCGCCGGCCAAACGCCCAAAACGGACAAGCCTGCGCCCTCGCTACGGCACTCGATAAAACCGGAATTCGTGTTTCCGGTCGCGGAAGTCCAACAACGAGGGGGCTGGGTGCGATGCCAGCCAGCGCCGGCCGTCGGGGTCTGTGGACAGGAAATCATATGCCGTCGCCTCCAGCCACAGCGGCTGGCCTCGTTGCCGCGCATCCGTAAGGCTCCGGTCCAAGCGGCCGAGATCCATTTTGTCGAGCCCGATCCAGGCGGCCTGCTGATTGAAGTAGCTGATGGTCCACAAGTCCGGATGGAAAGTGTGGAACGCAATCGGCGTGCCCGGCGGCCAGTTCGCGTGTTGCGCCAGTGCAAACCGCAGCGGCGGATTGTTCTCGACGCGCGATTGCGGGTAAATTGCAAACGTCAGGTTCCAGAGAAATAGCACGCCGCAGATCGTCCAGGGCAAGAGACGATCCGCCCTGGCACGCTCCATGGCGCAGCACAGGGCGAGCACCAGCGGCGCCAGGTAGAACAGACGGTAGAACGTGTTCTGCGGCATCCAGACGAACAGGAACGCCGCGTATACGCCGACCCACAGCAGCAGGTCCTTTGGCGGAACGCGAAACCGAAGCGAGCCGGCGCGCTTCCAGCCCACCGCCAATTCCAGCGCGCAGGCAACCAGGGCTGCAGCCCCGATGATGGTGACCGGTTCCAGCCTCACCTGGTCGAGTCTGCCCCCGAAGAAGAGACGCAGCGTGCCCCCGAGCGTCAGGAGTAAGTCGCGCATTGGCTGCCACGAAAACGAGGCATCCGGCGCATGCGCCATCACCCATCCGGCCAGGCCGGCAACGCTGAATCGTCCACACACCGTGCGATAAGCCAAAGCGTATGCGACGGCCGTCGGCCCCAGCGAGCACGCCGCATAGGAGACGGCCTTCTTCGTTTCCTTCAGCCTCCACAGCGCTATCGGCAGATAGAGAAAGGCCAGTTCGTGAAACAGCATCGCCGCTGCGTGCGTCACCCCCGCCAAAACCACGCTGCGCCTGGTTTCGAGCAGGTCGTTCGCGCACAACAATAAGAAGATTGAGGGAATGTACGCATCGGCGTCGGTCGAAAACTTCCACCAGGTGGCGGCGAAAGCGAACGCCAGCGCGCCCGCAATGGCGGCGTTCGCCGGAATGTTCCTGCGACGCAGCGACCGATAGACGAGAGCCACGCAGGCGCCAGCCAGCAGGCTGTTGACGAACTGCACCAGGAACAGCGCGCGTGTCCTGAGCCCGATCAGCAGCGCCGCATGGTACAGCCACACGCAGGCCGCGGTATAGATCAGATGATTCGGGTGCAGGGTGTCGCGGAGCGGGAGTTGCTTCTCGACGTTGATGGCAAACGCCACCCCGTCCCAGTAGTAATTCCGCGTCGGCAGCAACAGGTAAACGGCGAGCGGCAGCGCCAGCCACAGCCGGCCCCATCGTACCGCGTCGTGATTTCCCGGCGCCGCCACTCGCTCTCGACGTGGGAACGCCCGCCTAAAACCCTTCCAGCAGGTGCCCCATCTTTTCCTTCTTGGTGCGGAGATACGCTTCGCGCGTATCGATCACGTGAGCCAGGCACGGCACCCGCTCCACCACGCGCACGCCGGCGCTTTCGACGGCCTCGACTTTTTCCGGGTTGTTGGAGAGCAGGCGGATTTCGCGCAGGCCGAAGTAGCGCAGAATCGCTCCCGGCAGCGCGTAGCTGCGCAGGTCGGAATCGAAGCCGAGTTGCTCGTTGGCCTCCACCGTGTCCGCGCCCTGGTCCTGCAATTCGTAGGCGCGCAGTTTGTTGAGCAGGCCAATACCGCGCCCTTCCTGGCACTCGTAGATCAGCAGGCCGCGGCCCTCGCGCGCAATGCTCTCGAGCGCAATCTCCAGTTGCGCGCGGCAATCGCAGCGCAAGCTATGAAAAACGTCGCCGGTCAGGCATTGGGAATGGATGCGAACCAGCGGCGCCTCGCCGGCCAGATCGCCCAGTTTCAAGGCGACGGCTTCGTCGTGACCGTCATCGTCCCGGCCGGAGTAACCACCCCGAAAACCGTAGATGCGGAATGCGCCGAACTCGGTCGGAAAGTCCGCTTCGGCCACTTTTTCGAGCGGCGCCGCGGAGTTACTCTTCATGATTCGTTAGGGGAACCCTTACTCCTTCCATTATAATGGCTTCCGGCACCTAAATGCTGCAAGGCTACCTGGTTTCGCTGTTGGTCAAGCTGGCCACCATGGCCGCCATCGCGAGCATTCTGGCGCGATCCAACCGCTTCAAAGCCATGTTGATGCGGGAAAACCGCACGCTCGGCCAGAGGCTGGAATTGGCGATATGGCTGAGCGTCGTCTTCGGCGCCAGCGTCGCCACCCGCGTCGCGGGACATCATTATAATGGCGCCGACCTGGGTCTGGAGGGCAGCCTGCTGGCGGGCATCCTGGGCGGTTACGTCACCGGCCTGGTTTCCGGAGTGCTCGTCTCCCTGCCCGCACTTTTCCCCGGCCGCGAGTTGCTCACACTGCCGCTGCTAGCCGGCGTGGGCGTGCTGGGCGGCCTGGTGCGCGACCTGGCACCGGACCCGGAAGAGATCTGGCGTTTCTCCCCGTACTTCGATCTCAACATCTGGCGTTTCTTCAAGGAGAGCCGCAACTACCAGCGCACCGCCTTCCACCTGCTCCTGTTTGCCGCCATACTGGTGGCGGAATTTCTGCGCCAGATCCTCGCTCAATCCAACCTGGGCCGCGACGCCGGAGTGAGCGTCTTCCGCCTGTTCCCGCCGGGCATGGGCAATTCTCTGACCTGGGTGGCGCTCTACCTGACGACGGTTTTCGCGGTCACCATACCGCTGAAGATCTGGAACAACACCCGCAACGAGAAGAAACTCGAGGAACAGCAGCGCCTGCTTGTGGAAGCCCGCCTGTCCGCCCTCACCAGCCAGATCAACCCCCACTTTCTGTTCAACACCCTCAACTCCGTTTCGTCGCTCATTCGCACCGATCCCAACCAGGCGCGGGTGATGGTGGTGAGGCTATCCAAGGTGCTGCGGCGCCTGCTGCGCAAACACGAAAACTTCAGCAGCCTGCGCGAGGAGTTGAGCTTCATCGAAGATTACCTGGCGATCGAGGTGGTGCGTTTCGGCGATAAGCTGCGGTTCGAAAAAGACGTGGCCGAAGACACGCTCGACATGCTGGTGCCCAGCATGCTCCTGCAGCCGCTGGTGGAGAACTCCATCAAGCATGGGCTCAGCAGCAAAGTGGAAGGTGGCACCATCCGGATCCGCACCCGCCGCAGCGGATCGCGTGTCGAACTGCTGGTGGAGGACGACGGCGTGGGCATCCCAGAAGAGAAACTGGCCACGGTCCTCGACCAGGGCATCGGCGTCAGCAACGTGCACGAACGCCTGAAGGTGCTGTTCGGCAACGACTATCGCATGTGGATCGAAAGCCAGCCCGGGCAGGGCACCCGCGTACAGATCGAGGTACCCGAACTGGAAACCAACCTGGCGGCAGTTTCATAATCGTTTGAGGAGAACCGTTTGCCCAGACTAGAAGAACTGGTAAGCCAGTGGCCCGCCGGCGGGTTGCCGATGACGCTGGCCCAGCGGACGCGCCGCGTTTACGATCATCTCGCGGCGGTGTATCCGCTTTCCACCATGCTGTTCCATTCGCGCGCCCATCGCCGCGCCCTGGTCCGTTCCGGGGTGCGCGACGGCATGAACGTGCTGGAGGCCGCCACCGGCAGCGGCGAAATGTTCCGCCGCCTAGTAAAGGTGAATCCGGCCGGCGCCACCATCGGCTTCGATTTGTCGCCCAACATGGCGGCCCGCACCGGCCGCCTGGCGCGGCGTCGCTTCCCCGCCGCCCGAACTCTGTGCCAGGCCGTAGATGCGCGCCAGATGCCCTTCCGCAACGAGACCTTCGATGCGGTGTTCTGCTGTTATCTGCTCGAGCTGCTCTCGGGCGACGATATCGCCCGCACCATCGCCGAGTTTCATCGCGTGCTGCGGCCCGGCTGCAGGCTCACCCTGGTGTTGATCGGCCAGAACACGGCCGTCTTCAACTCCGTCTATAAAGTGCTCGGCCGGCTCGCTCCCGCCTTCTGGGGCCGCCAAGTGGAGCACAGGGTGCCCGAACTCATCGAGTCGGCGCAGTTTCGGTTGCTTGACGACCACTTTGTCCGCCAGATTTTTTATCCTTCGCGCGTGCTGGTCGCGCAAAAATGAATCGTCGCGCGGCCTGTCAAGGCTGCTGAGCCGAGAGTCATCTCGGCTTTTCTTCGGGAACGAGTCGCCCCGTGGGGCTGCTGCAGAACGGTGGTTGAGCGCATGGAACGAGTGAATGGCATCGGAGGTTTGTTCTTTGGTGCCCGGGATCCTGCTGGGCTTGGCCAATGGTACCGCGACCATCTCGGCATAGCCCTGGTACCCGTCAACTATGAGGACCCGCCCTGGCAGCAGCAAGCCGGGCCCACCGCGTTCGCCCCGTTTCCCGAAACCACCACATATTTTGGCGACGCCGGCAAAGCCTGGATGGTCAACTTCCGCGTTACGAACCTTGATGCTATGACGGCCTAACTGCGCGCCGCCGGCATCGCAATCGACGTGGACCCGCAAGTCTATCCCAATGGCCGATTCGCCCGTCTGCACGACCCCGAAGGCAACCCTATCGAGTTGTGGGAACCGGGCGGCCACGATGCGCCGGGCTTGTGAATCGTGGCGCAGCCTGTCAGGCTGCTGAGCCGAGAGTCGTCTCGCCTTTTCTTCAAGGCGCATATCGGAAACAATCCCGAGACGGCCGGTGCGCGGGTTCCGTCGCACGCTGGAGACTCATTCAGCGAGATGGGGACACGGCCAAGTGACCCCCTGAGATGGAGTTCCCGGTAACGCCACCTACCTGGATGTTGTGCATGGCGGTAGCATCGGATGTGAGCTATCGCAAATGGCATTCGCCTGTCGTCGGTAAGTCCGTAACACAAGTCTGGGAAGGCTATGCGGCCCGGTTGTTCATCTCCTTTGGTCAACTCACTCTGTCAGATTACACGCGCCGGGACGGATCTCCCGGCAGGCCTCACGGCAAATTTGAACTCACGAACATGTCGAGCCTCTCTGGGTGGAAGATCTCTCTGAATCACCATGAGCTGGCGAGTTCGGGCTCACCGGAAAGACGGCGTGAGAGAGCGTTACAAGGACTCGCGGGAAAGCGGTTACTCTCACTCGAGATAGACGCGAAGTCGCTTGCAACGATTCTGACATTCTACCGAGGGTGCATCATCGTCACGAAAAGCCTCGCAGGCAGCCGAGAACAAACTCCACATTGGTCGTTACGGATCTCGGAACATAACTGGCCACCGGTTGTCTTGATGGGTACAGGATATCGCTGGCGAATGGAGAACCGGCGTCTCCGACTCGGCAGATGAATCCCGGAACGATTGGAACGATTCGCCCTCAAACCACGGACCGATAGCCTATTGGACGAAAAACGCGGTCACCGGAAAGTACGAGGAAGCCAGCTTGACGTGTAGCCGCCAACTAGGAAACTGACCCAATACACAGCGGGCCACCTGTATCGAAATGCGGCCCGGAAAAGCCGAGATGACTCTCGGCTCGGCCGGCTTGACAGCCGGCGCCACGCGTCGCTTAACCTTCCGCCGGCCGCGCGTCCTTGAGGATCGCCGCCCAGCCGGGATTACCGCGTGCCGCCGAGTAAGCGTCCTCTTCCAGTTCGAACGCAACATCGAGCCGCGCGCCCGCGGCGAACTCAGCGGCCCGTTCTGCGAAATTCCATGCCTTCAGCGTTAAGCTGCGCCGGTTCTGGCGCACCGCAATGCGCAGGTGCTTTTCCTTCATCACCACCGGCGGCGCCGCCACTTGGACGGCGCGCGCGGCGAATAGCGGCGATTGATTCCCGTGGCCGAACGGCGCCAAGGCGAAAACATCTTCAACCGCGGTCTCGTCGATTTCGTCGAGCTCGATGACTGCGTCAATCTCCACGCGCGGCGCAAAGTCCTCCGGACCCAGCCGGGCGGCGGCATATGCGTTGAAGCGCTGGCGGAACTCATCGACGCGCGCCGCCTCCAGCGTCACCCCGGCGGCATATTTGTGGCCGCCGAAACGCAGGAAGAGGTCGGGCATCGATTCCAGCGCTTCCAGCAGATGAAACGCCGGAATGCTGCGGCCGGAGCCTTGCGCCATGCCATCCTCTTCATTGCGGCCGAGCACGAACACCGGCCGGTGCAGCCGCTCGACCAGCCTGCTGGCGACGATGCCGAGCACGCCGCGATGCCAGTCCTCCGCGTAGTAAACCAACGCCGCGGCAAGAGCCTCCACCGGCAACTGCTCGCAGGTGTCGCGGATGGCGTCCTCCACCCGCCGGCGTTCGGTGTTTTGCTCGTGAAGCTGTTGCGCCAGCTCGCGCGCGCGCGCCGGGTCGGCCGTCAAGAACAATTCGATGACGCTTTGCGCGGTATCCATGCGGCCGGCCGCATTGATGCGCGGCGCGATTTGAAAGGCAACCTGGCGCGCCCTGGGGGCCGCGCCGCGGCTGAAACCGGCCACGTCCAGCAGCGCCCGCAGGCCGGGGTTGCGTGCATCCCCCAGGCCGTCGAGCCCGTGTTTCACCATCACCCGGTTCTCGCCCGTCAGCGGTACCACGTCCGCCACCGTGGCAATGGCCACCAGCTTCAGCAGCGATTCGGAGGTGCGCGCCAGTCTTTCGGCGGACCAGCCGGAGCGGGCCAGCAAAGCCTGCGCCAGCTTGAAGGCTACACCAGCGCCGCAGAGGTCTTTGTTTGGATATGGGCAATCCGCGCGGTTGGGATTGATCACCGCCAGCGCCGGCGGCAGCTCGGCTTCCGGCAAATGATGGTCGGTGACGATCACCGCAATGCCCAGCTCCAAGGCCCGCTCCACCACTTCCGCGGCGCGAATGCCCGTGTCCACGCTCACAATCAGCTTCACGCCGCGTGTGGCCGCGTCCTCCACCACCTCCGAGCGCATGCCATAACCGTCCTTCAGGCGGTGCGGCACGTGATAGAAAGCGCTGCCTCCGGCCAGGCGGATCGCGGTCATCAGCAGCACCACCGCAGTGGTGCCGTCCACGTCGTAATCGCCGTAGATGAGGATCCCCTCGCCAGCTGCGATGGCGGCGCGCAAGCGTTGAACGGCGAGCTCCATATCGCGCAGCGCGAACGGGTCATGCAGGTCGCAGAGCGCAGGGTGAAGAAAGCGGCGAGCCGATTCCACATCGGTGTACCCGCGCGCCGCGAGCACCTTGGCGGCCATCGAGCCGACGCCCAGCTTCGCGCCCAGCTTCGCGGCAAGGCCGGATTCGAGGGTAGGGAGCAGCCAGCGGGCGAGACTGCCGGCGGCTGTCGCCGGCGTCAACATGGCTTCCAGACTGCGGCGCTCAAAAGCTGGGGAAAAATCGGTTGGCAGGCGACAGCGCCTGCCCCACGCGCTCCAACGTCCTTCGGCGGCAGAGTGGGACAGGCGCTTTCGTCTGTCAACCCGCCCCTCACCCAGCGGCCGGAACAGCAGTTGAACTGGAATGCCATCGCAGACCCAAGCCGTCAGTTCTTCGAAAAGTAGCCGGGAAGTGAATCCGGCTCGTCGTCTTCGGGAGTCCGGGCCATGATTTCGTCTTCGATGCCGCCGAATTCGTCGTACCAGTCCGGCTGCAGCTCGTATACATAGAGACGGGAGTTGTGATCGAAAGCCAGCTCCAGCGAGCAGGTCAACCCGACGTAGACGCGCAGCTCGCGCAAGCGCGATTCGTAGTCGCGGCGCTCCTCCCGGCTGAGCTCGCAATCGTCGAGCTGGGCTTCCAGCTCCTCGATATCCGAAGCCTCGAACTCGGCACAAGCGAAGAGGATCAGCTTGGTGCCGCACTTTTGCGCGACGTCGAGAAACGCCTGGTAGTCGGGATGTTTCTCGGTGTCCCAGAGGACCAGCGGCAGCCCTTCCAGGCCGCCCGCACGGTTATGGAAGACGGCGAAGCCGGCGGAATCGAGATAGTCCGAGATTTCGTGCTTGAGGGTGTCGAGATTTAAGTCCACTTGCTGGCGCCTCAGGCCTGAACCAACACCAGAATATCAGAGGGACTGGCCAGGTCGCGGGCGGATGGCGTAACAATCGTCTTCGGCCCGATAAAGATCTTGCGATTCTCCTTGATGGCATCGCGCACGTCGGCTTCGCACACAAAACCCACCGGAGCGGGTGCGGGCTGTGGTGGCGCCGGCGGTGGCGCGTGCTCCGGCGCGGGCTCGGTCAGTCAGGTGTAGCCGCCGCCGGAATCGCCTCCGCGGCGCGCCAAAAAGCGGTCGACCACCTCGGCCGCCACGTTCGCCACAACCGAAGAAGTCACCGCGGGCACCGGCAGAGCGCAGGACGCGTTACAGGACGGGCCGCCCGGAGCCGCAGGCGCCGCGACGCGCGAGGCCAGGTAGCGCTCCACGGCGGCTATTACGGCGCCGCGGTCGATGCCAATGGCGGACCCGGTGCCGGATGGGCCGGCCGGCGCCTGGTTGATATCGAGCGGCATCTCGAAGGCCTCCTCCGGCGTGCGGACCACGTACGCCAGCCGCTTGATGTTGATCAGGTGCTGCGGGCCTACGTTGTCGGATGTGATATTGCCCGCAATGGCGCCGCAGCCGAGCGTCATGGAGGGGAACACGTTGGTGGTAATGCCGGTGGAACCCTGCGGCGCGGGCGTGTTCACCAGCACCCGCATGGCCGGCATCCGCGAACCGTACTCGCGCGTGCGCGTATCGTCGCGCGAGTAAATCACCGCCGTGTGGCCCAGCCCGCCGAACTTCAGCAGCGCATAGCAGGTATCGAGCGCAGCCGCAAAATCGGCAACCCAGATCAGCGCCAGCACCGGCGACAACTTTTCCATCGAGAGCGGGTGCTGTTTGCCAACGCCCTCCACTTCGGCGCAAATGATCGAAGTATCTGGCGGCACTTCAAAACCCGCCATCCGCGCCAGTTTCGGGGGCGCTTGGCCCACACACTGCGGGTTGATGCTCCAGTTGGGCATCACCAGCAGCTCACCTAGCGCTTCCTTTTGGGCGTCGGTGGCGATGTACGCCTTGTTCGCCTTGAGCAGCGCCAGAATGCGATCGCGCAGAGCGCTTTCGGCCACTAAAGCCTGCTCGCTCGAACACACCGTGCCATAGTCGAAGCTCTTGCCGGCAACGATCTTGGGGATGGCATCTTCCAGATCGGCCGAGATGTCCACTAATACGGGCACGTTGCCCGGCCCGACGCCGAATGCCGGCTTGCCGCTCGAATAGGCGGCCTTCACCATGCTCGCCCCGCCGGTGGCCAGGATGACGCCGGTGCGCTCATGGCGCATCAACGCGGTGGTGCCTTCCAGCGTGGCGGTGTCGATGCACTGAATAATGTCTTCGGGCGCGCCCGCAGCCACCGCCGCCTGATACAGGATGCCGGCCGCGGCGCAGGTGCATTTGTGGGCGCGCGGGTGCGGACTCACTACCACCGCGTTGCCCGCCTTGAGCGAAATCAGAATCTTGTAGAAAGCCGTCGAAGTGGGGTTGGTGGTGGGCAGAATCGCCGCCACCACGCCGACCGGCACGCCGAACTCGACGATTTTCTCCTCCGGCAGCTCGCGCAGAACCCCCACCGTTTTCATGCCCCGCATGCGGCGCGGCAGCCAGTCGCAGTTCAGCAGGTTCTTGATGTACTTGTCTTTGGCGTTGCCGTAGCCGGTTTCTTCAACCGCCATTTCAGCCAGCCGGCGGGCGTTGGCGCGCGCCGCAGCAGCAGCAGCTTCGACAATCGCATCCACCTGCTGCTGCGTATAAGTCCGGTATTTCAGCGAAGCCTGATAGGCCTTGTCGACCTTGGAGCGGACCTCCTGAATGGACAGGAGGTCTTTATCGGCGAGCATGGGCCGCTACTTTTTCAGGCCACTGGTAGGCAGGGCCTTCTCCACTTCCTCGTGCGGGTTGGGAATGACGTGAACACTGACCAATTCGCCGACGCGCCGGGCCGCGGCAGCGCCCGCGTCGGTGGCCGCCTTGACCGCGCCCACATCGCCGCGCACCGTGACCATCACCAGACCGGCGCCGACGAATTCCTTGCCGGTCAGCACCACGTTGGCGGTCTTGACCATGGCATCGGCGGCTTCAATAGCGCCGACGAGCCCCTTCGTTTCGATCATGCCGAGGGCTTCCATTTTTCCTCCAAACGAGCGTGAAATCACTAACCTAACACAATTTCGCGACGGTCATGCTCAGTCGGCACCTGCTCAGTAGGCGCCTGCACCAGTGCGCGGCGTGAGAGTGGCAGCGCTCCGGGAACTCGACACCGGAGCCGCGGTTCTCACACCAGCTCAAAGCACTGGCCGGGCGCGGGAATCACCGCCTCCAGGCCGTAATGGGAGTGAAGCTGCTTAGCGAAGGCCGCCGCCTGCTGTGGCTCGCCGTGTACCAGGAAGACCTTGCGCAGCGAAGGCGCCAGCGGCCGGATCCAGTCGAGCAGCTCGTTGTAATCGGCGTGAGCGCTCAATTCGTCCAGGCTGGCAATGTCGGCGCGCACCCGCATCGGTTCGCCGAAGATTTTGACCTCCGGCCATTTCTCGATCAGCTTCCGCCCCAGCGTGTCCTGCGCTTGAAAGCCGGTGATGAGGACGGTGTTGCGCGGGTCCTCGATGCCGTTGCGCAGGTGGTGCAGGATGCGCCCAGCCTCGCACATCCCGGAGGCCGAGATCACCACGAAGGGGCCATGCAGGTCGTTCAGCTTCTTCGATTCGGCTGCTTCGCGCACGTATTGCAGGCGCGCGAAACCGAACGGGTCCTCGCTGTGCAACAGGTACTGGCGCGTCGCTTCGTTGAAGCACTCGGGGTGGTCCCTGTGTACCTGGGTAACGTTGAGCGCCAGCGGGCTGTCGACGAAAATCGGGATGCCAGGGATGCGCTTCTGGTTGGCGAGCTGGTGCAGCAGCAGCACCAGTTGCTGCGTGCGTCCCACCGCGAAGGCCGGGACGATGATACGGCCTCCGCGCCGCGCCGTCCGGTTGACGATATCGGCCAGCTTGTTTTCCACGTGGCTGGCGTCCTTGTGCAAACGCCCGCCGTAAGTGCTTTCGACAATCAGGTACTCGGCCGGGGAGATCGCTTCCGGATCGCGAATGATGGGCGTATTCGGGCGGCCCACGTCGCCGGAAAACGCCAGCCGCACGCGCGCGCCGTTTTCGTTGTCGTGCAGTACCACGCTCGAGGAACCCAGAATGTGGCCGGCATCGTGCGGGACGTAGCTGAGGTTCGCGCCCAGGTTGTGCGGCTGGTGGTACGGCACCGGCTGGAACAGCGGCAGTGTGCGCTCGGCATCTTCGGTCGTGTATAACGGCACCACGTGGCCGTCTTCGAGACCGATCGCCTTACGGTGCTCCCGGCGCTTGTTCAGAAACTCCGCGTCCTTTTCCTGGATGTGAGCCGCGTCGCGCAACATCCAGTTGCAGAGGTCGATGGTCGCCGGAGTCGCGTAGATGGGGCCGTTGAAGCCGTTCTTCACCAGCACGGGCAACTTGCCGCTGTGGTCGATGTGCGCGTGCGAAAGAACCACCGCGTCGATCGAGGATCCGGCAACCGGCAAGCAGCGGTTCTTCTCGTCCGCTTCCTTGCGGCGCCCCTGGAAGAGCCCGCAATCGAGCGCGTATCGCCTGCCGCCCGATTCCACCACGTGCATCGAGCCGGTAACCGTGCCGGCCGCGCCCCAGAATGTGACCTTCATCGGCCTTCCGCCCAATCAGCCATGGATGCCTCCAAAAAGCCTGATAGTAGCGCAAATAGAGGCCACGCAACCGGCAGACCATTCCCACGCGGCGCCATCATGGTTTACCTAGCGAGCACAGAGGATCGCCCAGCACCACGCCCTGCCAACTGAGGAACGGCATTCCCAGGTAATAGCTTTCCGCCAGGTTGCGGCCATGGGCATAGGCTGGCAAGATGTACTCGGGACGCGCGCACCCGGTCAGGTAAGGCTCATAGACGTTGCCGGAGGCGCCGGTAGCGCCCTCATGGATATAATCGGCGCTGAGCGTTTGCGGGGAGCCCGCAAACCAGTGCTCGCGGTCGGTGTAGGTGGTGAGGTTCCAGTCCGGGGGTGGCGCTTTCAGCGTCCGCGCGTCGGTCGACACGAATTCAGTGACGATGGCTCCCGGCAGCCATTCGAACCCCAACCAGCGTTGTTTGCGGCCGCCGTCGTTCGATCCCCAGGAAGCATAGCCGATCACGTTCCGCTGTTTGTAGAGAACGTTGGGGGTGTCGTCCAACACAACCCTGCCGCGAGGCAGCAGCAATGCCGCCTCACGAAGCCAGTTGTTGCCTTCCCCGTTCGTGGGTGAGCTCGCGTCGAGGACGAACATACCGCGATTCCGGGCGGATAACGAGCGGTCGATCATGGCTCTCACGTCCGCCAGATCATTGGCCGCCAGCCGTGTCACCAGGTAGATCGGGAACTGCGGGTGCAGGAACGGGCTGTCCCGCCTGGCGAAGAAGGGGTTGGGAACCGGGCCAGCGCGCTCGAAATGACTCCCGTGCAGCTTCGCATAGAGTAGGGTAAGTTCGGAATCCACCGACGACTGCTCGGATTTCTGAATGGATCCGCCCATGCCGTCGATCCGCAGTGGAACACCCATGGTGGTCAGGATGTACAGCACCTGCTCTTCCAGGTGCTCGCGCTTCAGGCAGGCCGCAACCGGTGCTTCGATTTGCGCGGTGTACGTGTCCCAATCGATGGTTTCGTCAGAGGTCGTCTCGATTAGGCAAAAATGACTGGCCGGAACCCCGCGACGCCTCGCGTAGTAGTCCGCAACCGCCTGCGAGACGCGATCTCTGCGGTTCACCACCAGCAAAACGTTGCCTGCGCTCTGAGCTTCGAGCCTGGAAACATACGCGGTGATCGGAACCATCCATAGCACGGACATCGCTACGGCGGGCAGAGGGCGGAAAAGCAGCCGGGCGCGCGGGCAAAATTGTTGGCACATTGGAATTCCGGCCGGTGGCTCTGCGCGTTATGGCTGTCCACCCCAGAGCAGGAGGCTCTTGATAGCCTGCGCGATCACAAAAATATCCATCGTCAATGAGAAGTACTTGATGTAGTACAGATCATACTCCAACTCCGTCATCGAATCCCGCGGAGCGGGCAGGTGCCTCATGTGAATCTGGCTCCAGCCCGTAATACCGGGCCGCACGTTGAGCCGGTGTCGATAGAACGGGATGTGCTGCGACAGCTCCCGCACGAACTCAGGCCGGTCCGGTCTTGGTCCGACGATCGACATCCGCCCGCGCAGCACCTGCATGAACTGCGGCAGAGCATACAGCCCGGTGCGAGTGAGAATCCGGGCGAGGCGGGTCCCGCCGTCGCCAACCCGGAAGCGGTAGAGGGCGAAGGGCCCGTTGCGGCCTTCCCGCAACTGCCGCTCGAGCGCTCCGCCGCGGGACGACAGCCGCACCAGACCGGCGATCAGCAGCAGCAAAGGCGACAGGAGGATGAGAACCGCGGCGGCGATCAGGCAGTTGCCGATTGCCTGGAAAAACAGCGCTCGCGTGCCCGGCTCGAATTCTTTCGAATACAGCAGGCGCGCCCCGTTCAATCCATTCAGGCCCTCGCGGTTGCAAATCTTCTCGTAGGTCCCCGCGGCGTCTTCGACGGCGTGACCTGAAAACCGCGATTCCAGCAGCTCATAAGCCAGACGCGAACTCAGGCCACCCTCGAATCCCACCACCACACGGTTTACGTGGAGCGCCTGGATGGAAGCTTCCAGGCTGCCGGCATGGCCTTCGGCGCCCGTCTCGGAGATACCGCCCTCTTCCGCAGCGGACCAGTCGATGTGTCCAACCACCTGAACCCCCGACTGCGGTTTGCGCTCCAGATGACTGGCGATGTCCTGCAACAAAGGACTATTCCCGATCAGCAGCAACCGCTCGCCGGCGACCCGCGGAAGCACATACGCGCTGAACAGCAGGCGGCCGGCCATAATGCCGGCGATCGAGAGCAGGCTGCCCAGCAGCATGACGCGAAGAGGAATTTGCAGGTCCGGGGCGATGGCGCTGATCAGGGCCTGGACAAGGAACGCCACGCCCGCGACCATCAGGAGCTGTTGCAACAGCAGCAGGCGAGAGCGAACACGGATCTGCGAGTACAGGCTCTGGAAATGGATCCCGGTGAGGATGCTGAGCCAGACCAGCGCGAGACTCGCCTGCCCCGTAAGGTTCGATAAATAATCGGTGGGATCCACCTCAAGCAGCAGGTAAGCGGAAAAAATGAACGCCGCGAGAATCAGCAGAGCTTCAAATACGAACAGCCCGAACGTGCTGGTGGGTACAAATACGCGAAATAGACGGATCATTCGGGGCAAGCCACCACACTATATTCCTACCATGCAGCGTCATGGTCGCGAACGGCGCGTTGGCATGGAGGCCTGTCGTCTTCGACGATCGGACGCCCTACCAGAATCGCAGCGGTACATCCCTCGGAGAGAAGGAGAGCCCCACCCGAGCGTCCCAGAACAGCCGGTTATAGCCGGTGAAGCTGCTGCTTTGATATTTGTTCGCGGTGATGCCGGCCACTGCGTGCACCACGTGGCTGATCTGCCGGCTGGTCTGCAGGCCGGCGGTGGTGCTCGCATACTCGCCCATGATGTTGCCGATAGACTCCGACCTGTTATAGCCGGCCGAAAGACTGAAGCTCCACCGGCGAATTCCCGTATACGTATAGCCCGCCAAAGCATCATACGTTTTGGAAGTCAAAAAAAGACCGTTGCCCGGGGTTATGGTGTGGCCGCCGGAAATAGACGCAACGCCGCGCGTAAATGTTTTCGACAAGCGTCCCATATAAGTCGGAAGCCAGTCCAAACTGTAGGAGACGACATAACCTTGCGTGATTCCCAGCAGCGCCTGAATGACAGGGCTCACAGTAACCACTTGCGGGAACCTGGTTTCCGCTCGCGTCACGCCTCCAAAGCCGGTGAACTCCCAGGTTCGGGAGAATTGCACGGCGTAAGTACCGCTAAACCGGTGCAGGTCTGTATTGCTGAAAAGCCCCGCAAAACTGAAGTGCGTATACATATAGTTGGCGCCAATGGTCGAGTGCCTGGTAATGCGATACTCCATATCCCCGTTTGCGTCCTCGGCGGTGACGCCGTACAAGGCATTCGACCGGTACCGGGTCAGAGCCCCGTCGCCGCCGAAAGAAAAGGAGAGCCGGGCGGTTCTCTGGTAAGTCAGCAGAACTTGCGTGCCCGTAAAGATCGTCCGGTTATTGAAAAAATCCGTGGTGGGAGTGTAAGTTGTCGAGGGATCAAACGACACGGTTGTGGAAAGGCTCGGCAACCCATAAGGTTCGGTAAATATGCCGGCGGATTCGTTCAATTGCAATATGACATGCCTGGAGAATTGCTGCGTGATACCGAGCATCAGCGACTGGTCGATTCCCGAGTAATAAGTGGCAGGCGTGTATTCGCGAGCCGCGCCCGCATAATTCAGCGAAATCTTGGTTTGCCTCCAACTGTGGACGCCGCTAATCCCAACATCCAGCTCCAGACCTTTAGAAGCTACATTCGCCAGTTGGCCCTGGGAATTCGTGGATACGCCGGCTAACCCGGTGTCGTAGATACCGAGCAGCGACAGGAAGGGAATGAAATCGACCTGCGCCGCATTCATGGCCGACGGAGCCTCACCGCGCGAAAGAATCGCGGGGCCGGCATATTGGGCAAAGGCCGGCACCGCCAGAAAGAGAAATGCTGCGAGGCGCGGCAATTTCACGGTCAACACCTGCTTACGCTCCTGTGGCCATTCGTTCGGCTAGAGATCGCAATTCAAAGTTTGACGCGAACTTCGGAGGGCTGTCAAGCCACGCGCCGCTCTAATACGCTTTAGTAGTACATAGTACTCGGATGCAAGCAAAGGTGGCAGGGCAGCAGTTGCAGACCGGTATCGGCGCGGGTTGGATTGGTCGCGATCGCCGCATAAGACCCCGGAAGCCGTCCCTTTGGTAAACTCGGCGTGGCGATGAAATCCATCAAATTGCTGGCCATCATGGAGGCCAACAGCATCACCGGACCGGCCAAGAACCTGCTGCACTTTGCCCGCACGGCCCGTTCTGGTGGCGCTGCGCTGGCCGTAGAAGTGTCTGTCGCCGTCTTCCAGCGCCCGGATGGGCCCGATCTCTTTATTCAGGCGGCCCGCGAGATGTCGGTCCCGGTCTATCCTATCGCTGAAGCAGGTCGTTTTGACCGGAGGATCATGGCCGGACTATCGGCCCTCGGCCAAAGTCTCCAGCCGGACGTGGTGGAAAGCCACGCGGTGAAATCCCATTTTCTGGTCCGGAAATCCGGCCTGAACCGGCTGGCTCCCTGGATAGCGTTCCATCATGGTTACACGTGGCCGGACGTGCGGGCGCGCTTGTACAATCAACTGGACCGGTGGTCGCTGCGGGCGGCGTCGCGGGTGGTGACCGTCAGCCAGCCGTTTCGCCAGGTGTTGATTCGCCATGGGGTCCCGGCTGCGCGCATTGAAATTGTCCACAATGCCATAGATCCGGACTGGGGCCGAGATGCCTTGCCTGCACCGGCGGAACTCCGTGCCCGGCTGGGAATCGATCCGGCGCGAAAAGTGATTTTGATCGTGGGCCGCCTCTCTCGTGAAAAGGACCACCTTGCGTTGCTGCGGGCGCTCAGTCAGCTCGCGGCCCCCCGCGCCGGCGACGGCGCCGCGAACGTCCATCTGCTCATCGTTGGCGAGGGGCCGGAACGCCCCAGCATCGAGGCTGCGATTCGAGATCTCGGCCTGGGCGAAGTGGTCACTTTAACTGGACAGGTGCCGTCGGCGGAACCCTATTACGGGATCGCCGATCTGGCGGTGCTGTCGTCGCTGTCGGAGGGTTCGCCCAACGCGCTGCTGGAAGCCATGGCGGCCCGAGTGCCGGTGGTGGCGACGGCGGTTGGAGGCATCCCGGAGATCGTTTCCGACCGCGAAACCGCGCTCCTGGTCCCGCCGCGGGATCCCGAAGCTTTATGTCGGGCGATGCGGGAGTTGCTAGCCAACGAAACTTTGGCAGGCGGCCTGGCAGCGCGCGCCTCGGAACTGATTCTGACCCGGCACACGCCCGAAGCCCGAACCAGGCGTCTGGTCGAGATCTACACCGCCGCGCTGGCCAGCCAGGAACGATACTCTTCGTAGAGCCGCTCGCCCAGCAGGCGCCAGTCGTACTGTGCGCGCACCAGGGCCAGGCCGGCTTGAGACCGTGCGTTCCAAAGGCCGGGCTCGGTCGCGATGGCGGTCAACGCCGGCAGCCAGCCGCTGTCGTCGTTCAGCAGGTCTATGTCGTGGCCCGGGGAAACTGCGAGACCTTCGGCTCCCTGGCGGCTGGAAACCACCGGTACGCCGGCCGCCATGGCCTCAAGAATTTTCAAACGCGTGCCGCCGCCCGTGCGCAAAGGCACAATCGCCGCCAGGGCGTCGCGATAGTAGGGAGCCACGTCGGGAACCGTGCCGGTAACTTCGACGTTCGGTTCGCGCCCAAGCTCCAGTACAGAGGGGGCCGGATTGGACCCGATCAAAGTTAGCCGCCAATCCGGAAAACGCTGGTGGATCGCAGGCCACGCGTGGCGAGTAAACCAGCAGGCCGCGTCGATATTGGCATGGAAGTCCATCGCGCCCACGTACACCAGGCGCTGGCGCGGAACGGCATCCTCCACCGGTGCGAATCTTTCCGTATCCACCCCATTTTCGATAACGGCGACGCGCGCGCCGGGCGCAATTTCGAGCAGTTGCTCTTTCTCCCGCTGGCTGCAGACCACGTGGCCAAAGCCGCCGCCCAGGATCCGCTTCTCCAGCCTGGCAAGCCGTTTTGCTGTCAGCCCGGCATACACTCGTTTGGGAAGAGAGCCCACGTTAGCGGCGAAACGGCGCATCAGCTCGGATTCGATATTGTGCCAATCGTAGACCGCGCGCACCGGGCTTTGCCCCACCATCTCGATCAGCCGCACGTACTCGACCATGTGGCAGCTGTCCAGATGAACCAGGTCGAACCGGTTGCGCGCCGCGACTGCGGTGATTACGGCTTTCATTTCATCGGTCGTATAGTTGAGCACGCTCAAAGGTTGGCGCCCCACCAGGCCGCGCACGATTTTTGGCAGGCTGTAGCGTCCGAGAAGAGGCACAAAGTACAATTCGCGAAAGAATTCGAGTTCGCCGGCAGCGGGCTCCGGAAAACCGGGCTGAATGAAGCTCACATAGGTGACTTCGGCGTGGCGGGCCAGGGCCCGTGCGAGATAATATTCCCGAATTCTTGCCCCGGTCAACAGCGGCAGGCACAAGCGCGGTGAGAAAAAAAGAATCCGCATCCAATCAGAGCCAGCGTTTCCTGACCAGTATCGCCCAGCCGGCGAAAGGCGGCAATCGCAGAGCCGGAGCTAAAGCCTGGATTGGGGGTTGCCGGCTCGATCAGCCGCTTATTGAGGAACAAAAGCGCCGGTTTTTCGTAAATGGATCACAGGAGTTCTGCGTATGCGAAACACACTTACTTCGAGCGCAGCCGATATCGTGACCGGAGTGTCAGCCCTTGTGGTCTTTGTCCTTGCCGATAACTATCTTCATCTGGGCGCGGACCTGCGCGTTGCGGTCGTTGTCCTGGCACTTCTGTATCTAGTGTCCTGTCTCTAAAGTTCGTTTATACTTCCGCACCTTCCTGATGATCGTGTTGGCGCTCGCCACCCACTGGAACGGTTGGGGGGCCTTGTTGCTGTCGCGAATGTATTCGCGGATCGTTT
>JBAVYH010000004.1:0-17494 GCA_049698695.1 Bryobacteraceae bacterium
AACTGCACCAGTTCGCCGCGTTCTTCAGCGGTGACAACCAGCGCAGCAGCGGGAGCACGGGGCATCGCTCCTATAGTATGAACCAAGACCACCTAAAGGTAAAGCTATCTATGAGACACTATACTAGAGCACTGGCGGATGCTGCGCCACGTGGCGTCGATCGGCTGAACGGGAAAGTCTCCAACGTCGCGGTTCGGCCACTCGGATTCTCAGTAACGGTCTTCCTTGAGCGGCAACACAATCGAGCAGCGCAGCATGCGGACCGCCCAGGCCGCCACGTCGTTGTGCCTCAACTTCACCGGATCCACGATCCGCTTGTCCAACAAGGACGTGTACGACAATCAAACGGGATTCGCTTGCGGCGGTGGCACGCTGGCCTCGGCGGCGGATAACCAAAAGCGGGCAACGTAGGCGGCAGCTTGCTCAGAGGAAGCAGCTTTGCCGCGGGTCCGGACGCGACGCCTGTTCCCATTCAAAGGAACTGGCCGTGGATCGTTGCGGGTATCGTCACCGGCGTTTGCTTTATTTTCGTGCTCGGCCCGGGCGTACACTTCGGGCAAGCCGGCGCGCACTAAAATCAGACGCCGAATCGGAGCCTGATATGATTCATCATCGGTAGCTTGACGCGGGCACAACGGGCCACTGAGAACGGACCAGAAACGAGTTCGCGTCACTTAGGGCGGATCGGGAGACGCTCGGCATCGGCTACGAATTCAGAACCGCGTCTTCGTTCTAGCCTGCAACCAGGTAACGATCCATCCATTCAAGTATCTGCTTGCGCATTTCCGGCAGCTCCTCGTGCGCGCAGTCGAACAGCTCAATCAGGCAGTCCTTTTCGCGTCCATAGGTGCGATACAAAGGTAACAGTTGTTCCCGAATCTTTTCCACGCCCGCGGGCGGGGTCAGCGGATCCTTGCGGCCGTTCACGCTCAGGTGCGCTCGCGGCACAATCAATGCATTGATCTGCGCCGTATCGAAATGTTTCAGCAGGGAAGGAACGTAATAGAAGATGCCGTGACCGCTCAGACCATGCGCCTCGATGAGCGACTCAAAATCGGTGAGGCAGCAAACGTCGATGGTCAACCGCACTCGCGGATCCAGCGCCGCCAGCCACCAGGCCTTTGTGGCTCCCATGGACATGCCGAAAGCGCCCAGCCGGGAGGGGTCCACTTCAGGACGGCCGGCCAGAAAATCGAGGGCCCGAAACTCGTCAAGCATCATCATGCCAAACAGCACTCTGCCTCGCCACAGCATCTCCTTGAACGTATCTTCCTCGCCCCGGTGGCCGTTGGCATCGTGCTTGCGCTCTCCAAAGCACCAACTGTCGATGGCCAGCGTCACCAGCCCCTTTTCCGCGCACACCGGCGCGTAAGGCGGCTGCACGCTGGTTCCCAGCAGCAGTTCCTCCTTGCCCAGATCGTATTGGCCGGCGTGCCAGTGAATAAAGAGCAGTCCGGGAGCGGGGTTTTGCCGATGGTCGGGAATCAGCAGCAGCGCGGGCACCGGCTCCACTCCATTCAAATCCAGAACCCATCGCTCCAGCGTGTACCCATCGTGCTTCTCCGTCCGCACCCGTTGCGGCGGTGCGGACTTATGGTTCCAGGGAAGATCGCCGAGCAGCCCCCACAGCTCCCGGCGGCGGCGCTCCTGATACTCGCTGAAGCTTTCCCCTGCGCCCAGTGAGGCCGTGGGATGCTCCTGTGCCTGCATCGCTAAACTCCCGGCCAGCGCGGCCGATCCGATCATAAAACTGCGCCGGGTGAACCAAGGACTTGAATTTGCCACTCTTCCCTCCATCCAGTTCGGGTTTTCACCAACAATGTATCACCGCTCCGCCAGACTCAGTCGCGTTGCTTTTTCCGTCGGGCGAGAGGGTCTCCTGCCTCAGGTAGAACAGCAGAGAACCACTTGGCCGTATCACGCCCCACTCGTGGACTGGCCGCAGCGAGGCTCTGGCTGGGTCCGGAACGTTATGTGGTGCTATCGGTAGGCAAGTTCCGCTTTTTCGGGGGTGACACACCAGCGGATTCCCACGCCCTGAAGCAGGCTCGAAGCGTGCGCTCCGAGTGTCGCGGTGCGTTGTCGGGCATGTGCCGATCTAGGGCGCGGAGGCCATGAATCGGAGTGCTACTGGCTGCGAATCGCCAGCAGAGGATCGGTGTTCGCCGCACGAAGGGCGGGGACCACGCCGGCGAGGAGACCGACAAGGAGCAATAATGATGCGACCGCGGCGAATACGGCGGGATCAGAGGGTGGCACGTCGAAAAGCAGCGAACCAAGCAGCCCTGCGAGTGGAAGCGCGGTGGCGCCGCCGATTGTCACGCCTGCGATGGTCAAAAGCAGAGCCCGCCGCAGCACCATTCGAAGTACCAGCGCACGGGTGGCGCCAAGGGCAAGGCGGATGCCGATTTCCTGTGTCTGCTGCGCCACTGAATATGCCATCACGCCATAGACCCCTATGCTGGCCAGCACCAGAGCTACGCCTGAGAAGACAGCCAACAGAACCATGCCCAGGCGTTGGCGCCAAGTGGAGTCGCTGACCCAGCTTGCCATCGGGCGGACCTCAAACACCGGAACGCCGGCATCGACGCCGCGGACCGTGTCGCGAACCGCTTCGATCGCGCTCGCTGTGTCTGCCGCGGGCCTCACCGTGATCGTCATGAACGTCCAAGGGGTTTGCTCAAAGGGAAAGTAGAACTGCTCCCGCGACGTGCCGTTCAGCCCGAAATCCTTCACGTGGCGCACCACGCCGATAATCTGGCACCGCCTGTCGTTGTAGTTGATCCGGTGTTGCAGCGGGTCGTCGTGAGGGAAGTTCTTGCGGGCAAATTCCTCATCGATAATTACCACGGGCGGCGCCGTGGCATTGTCCGTGGGGGCGAAAGCGCGGCCGCGAAGAAGCTGGATGCCCATGGTCCCGAAATAGTCGCCGCCGATCACAAAAAGGTCCGCATACGGGAGTTCACCGTTGTTTTTGGGCTGGGGACGTCCCTCCACCAGATAGCCGTTCTCGGTGTCGTTCTCGGTCATCGGCAGGAAACTGGCCATGCCGATCCTGGCGATGGACCGCTTAGCCGACGCTTCATCGAGAAGGCGCCGCCAAAAAGCAATTTTTGCGGAGCCTTTCGCGTAGGCCGGGCCGCCGATCTCCGCGTTAAAGGTCAGTACATGATCCGCGTCGAAGCCGGGGTCAACCCTGATCAGGCGGCCGAAACTCTTGATTACCAGACCCGCCGACAAGGCCAGCATCGCCGCCAGCGCGATTTCCGCAACCACCAGAACGCTTCGCGACCGGTTGCCATGCATGCCGGTATTCGCGCGCCCGCCCTCCTTGAGAGCATCGTTGGGGTCGGTTTTGATAGAGCGCATCGCCGGCACGATGGCAAAGAGGACAGCGGCCACCGCAGTGACGGCGGCGGCGAAAAGCAGCACGCGCCAGTCGATCGAGATCGCCGGAATCGGCGTGGTCTCCGGAACCAGCGACAACAGCGGACCGATGCTCCATGATGCCGCCAACACGCCGAGTGCACCACCCCCCAGGGCGATTAGCAGCGCCTCATTGATACTCTCGCGAAGAATTGAGGAAAGGCGCGCGCCGAGCGCGATGCGGACCGCAAACTCCCGGCGCCTGCCGGTGGCACGCACCAGCATCAACCCGGCGACGTTCACGCATGCCAGCAGCAGAACCAGTCCGACGGCTGCCAGCACCGTCAGCATCACGGCCCTGGAGTCCTTGGTGACAAACGTCTCGAGCGAGGTCGCAGACAGGCCCCATCCCGAATTGCTGTCCGGATAAGCGGCCGATAGCGCCCGGCCGATGGTGGCGAGTTCGGCGTTCGCCTGCTCGACTGTTACGCCGGGCTTCAGGCGCGCGAAGGCTTCCCCCTGATGGTCGCCGCGGTTCATGCCCGCGGTGCGCCCGTAGGGAACGATCACTTCGACCTTGACCAGCGGAAAGCGGAAGGCCGCCGGCATTACGCCAACGATCGCGAACGGCTCGCCCGCGAGCACGATGCTGTGGCCCACTATATTGGGGTCGCGCCCAAACCGGCTGTTCCACTCGGCGTCGGTGATAACCGCGCGCCCCGGTGCGCCTCTTCGGTCATCCTCCGCCCGAAAAGCGTGCCCGAGCGACGGCCGGATTCCAACCGTCTCGAAGAAGCCGGCCGACGCGCGAAGGGCCGAGACGCGCTCGGCGGAGCGCCCGTCGCTCATGGTGATGCTATCGGGACGCCATGCGAAGGATGCGGAGAGTGTCTTGGCCTGGCGGCTCCAATCGAGGAAGTTCGCATAGGCGGTTGAGGCATCGCCAAAAGTGTCGAGGCGCTCGCCCACGCGGATCAGCCGCTCCGCATGAGGAAACGCGAGCGGTCGCAGAATGACAGGGTCAACCACGCTGAAAATCGCGGTGGTCAGGCCGATTCCGAGGGCGAGCACCAGCAAAGCGCTGAGCGCGAAGCCCGGACTCTGGCGGAGACTGCGAGCGGCACGGCGGAAACCATTCATAGTCGCTAGAAGATGCATGCGGCCCGCCATTGGGACCGCCGTTAAATCATTGATTTTCCTAAGGCGGCTGGAGGCTCGATGTCCGATTCTGGGAAACCTGCGTCCGCTGATTGAACAGGCCTGTTGACGGTGCTATTTCGGGTTATCGGTAGCGGTCTTCCCTTACACACCCACGAGTAGGGCGACGAAGCGGCATCTGAGAAGCCGCTTGATGTGAAACAGTTCCACCTTCTTACAGGCAAAGAAGAGCCAGAGTTGGCCTTTTCTCGAGCCGCTGGAGCATCTCCAGTCCGAAGGCATTGAGGGGAAATGCGAAAAGCCCCACCAGGCGTGGCTGGGTGTACACTGCCTAATGGCGGCAAAGCAAAATGGAAGAGACTGCCGAGCGCAAGCGCGTGGAGGAGGCGCTGCGAGAAAGCGAAAAACGCTACAAGTTGCTGCTCGGCTCCGTCACGGACTATATCTACACGGTGCAAGTTCAAGGTGGCCGCTCGGTTGCGACGGTTCATGGGCCGGGCTGCGCGGCCGTCACAGGCTATGCCCCCGAAGATTATGCGGCTGACCCGGGCCTGTGGTATCGCATGGTCTACGAGCCGGACCGACCGGCGGTGACGACGCAGGCAGTCGCGATCCTGGCTGGAGAAGCGGCGTCGCCACTCGAGCATCGAATCCTTCATCGAGACGGTTCGGTGCACTGGGTGCGAAATACACCCGTGCCACACTACGACCAGCAGGGCCACTTGGTTGCCTACGACGGCTTGATCTCGGACATCACCGCCCGGAAGCAGGCCGAACAGGAGTTGCAGATTAGCGAAGCGCGGTTCCGGACTCTGACCGAAGATGCGCCCACCGCGATTTCCATGTCGCGCCGCGGCAGAGTCGTTTACGCCAATCCCACGTACTTGCGGATGTTTGGATTCGAGAGGGCCGAGGAGCTAAACAACCGCCCCACCATTGAGCTATTCGCGCCGCAGTGCCGCGATGAAGTAATGGAGCGGGCCAACCGGCGCGCGCAAGGCCTGCCGGTTCCCAGGGAATACGAGTCCATCGGCCTGCGCGCCGATGGTTCGGAATTCCCTATGCTGGTGGCCGTGATAACGATGCAGTTCGCCGAAGGGCCGGCGCTGGTGGCCTTCATCACAGACCTGACCGGCCCCAAGCAGGTAGCGGAAGAGCGCAGGCGGCTGGAGGAGCAGCTCCGGCAGGCACAAAAGCTGGAGAGTATCGGCAGGTTGGCTGGCGGCGTGGCGCACGACTTTAACAACCTACTGACGGTCATCAACGGCTACGCTCAATTGCTGCTACGCGACTTGAAGGCGGGCGATCCCCTGCGAGACAGCCTCGAGGAGATCCACACTGCCGGCGAACGCGCGGCGGGGCTGACTCGCCAACTGTTGGCCTTTAGCCGCAGGCAGGTCCTGAGTCCGCGCATGCTCGACTTGAACCGCGTAGTGAGCGACATGCAACCAATGTTGGCG
Organism: Bryobacteraceae bacterium; assembly: GCA_049698695.1. Taxonomy (GTDB): domain Bacteria; phylum Acidobacteriota; class Terriglobia; order Bryobacterales; family Bryobacteraceae; genus Bog-375. The sequence continues at coordinate 5,985 of JBAVYH010000004.1, forward strand.
CGTCTGTTGGGCGAAGACGTGGAGCTGTGCGTTGAGTTGCACGCGGGAGCTGCGACTATCTGCGCTGACCCGCACCAGTTGGAGCAGGTAGTGATGAACCTGACAGTGAACGCCCGGGACTCCATGCCGGACGGAGGAAAGCTGCGGATTGAGACCGCCGTTGTGGAGTGGGGCGAGGGCCAAGCTCGATCGCACCCCGATGCGCGCTTGGGCCGCTACGTCGTGCTGGCGGTAAGCGACACCGGGGTGGGCATGGACGAAGAGACGAGAAATCGGATCTTCGAGCCGTTCTTCACCACCAAGGGAATCGGCAAGGGGACCGGGCTCGGGCTGTCGATGGTCCAGGGGATCGTGGCGCAGAGCGGCGGCTACATCGACGCCTACAGCGAAGAGGGTCAGGGGACGACGTTCAAGATCTACCTGCCAGCGCTGGCTGAGGCGGCAGCCGATGCGGAGAATTCGGAAGTTGCTCCGACGGTAGGGGGCAAGGAAACCGTGCTGGTGGTAGAGGACCAGGCGGAGGTCCGCAAGTACGCCGTCGCAGTGCTGAAGGAATACGGCTACCGGGTGGTCCCAGTGGAGGGCGCCGGCGAGGCGCTGCTGCTCTGCGAACGGGAGCGCATCGATCTGGTATTGACCGACGTGGTGATGCCGCACATAAGCGGCCAGGAACTGGCCGAGCGGCTGAAGACACTCCAGCCCGGCATCAAGGTGTTGTTCATGTCCGGATACACCGACAACATCATCGAGCACCATGGAGTCTTGGAAGAGGGCGCGGAGTTCATCGAGAAGCCGTTCAGTCCCGGGGAACTGGCCAGGAAGGCCCGCACCGCATTGGGATCGCCGGCGAAACCAGTTCGGCAAAAGCGTTAACGCGCCATATCGGAAGCTGTTTCGGGAGCTTTTCCCCCCGGGGCCTAACGCCCCTAACCGTGCGGCGCGATGCCGATTCCGCTTAACCTCTCCATAAGGTATTCTTCGTAAAACGTCCGCGGATTGAAAGGCAGGAGAGTGTCCGGGTTGCGGACAAACGAGTGCCCGAGCCCAAGCCCATCATACTGGATATGCCAGCCTTCTTGGCGCAGGGCCGGGCTGAAGCGCGGCAACCGCTCCCTGAAAACCTTCCTCTCCCCGTGCTCCTGCGAACGAATCGGGTAATGGCGCAGCAGAAACTTGAATGGATAAACGCGCCGGCCGGGGAACTGGACGAAGTGCCCTCCGTAGCTGGTGCAATCGACCAGCTCAGGTTGGCGCTTCCATGCTTTGATCTGCACATCGAGTGCCCATCGCGCGCCAAACTCGAAATGCGAAAACTGCGATTGAAGCGGCAGATCGGGACAGAAGTCACCCCCGGTCGGGTGGAAAACGACGCAGGTGTGGTCAACGGCGTTGAACCCTTCCTGGTCGACGCGGTAAAGAGCTTCGCGAAGAGTGAGGCCGGGCCATGGTGACTCCCGGATCTCGTCGGGATCGATGTGGATAAACCAATCGGCTTCGGTCTGGCCCGCCAACTCGGCTTTTCGGGTCAGCATGCTTCGCCACTCGTGTGTCTGAGTGGGCCCGCTAGCGGGGAACTTCAGAATTGCCGTAAGGCCCCGCCCGAGGAAACGCGCGGCCCGCTCCGCGGTACGATCCGTCGACCAGTTGTCAAGCAGGCAGACGTCGACGCCCTGACCGATGGTGTGCTCGAGAAACGGCACGATGACGTCCTCCTCATTGTACGCTCCCGCGAGAGCGACGACCCGAAACCGGACCGGCACGCCCGGCGCCGGACGCGGCTTGCGAACGACGGTGAGAATCGTGCGCTTCTGCCGATCTCTATCGTGGCTCGATAGCAGGCCGTGAAAGAGCACCTGGAGGCCGGCCTCTTCCAGCAGGTCACGGAATTCCGCCAGGTTCCAATCCCGAAGCCCGCCGAAGTCCGCGGGCGGTTCCATGTCTTCCCCTCCGCGAGGCCGAAGCCGGGTAGTCAGAATGGCGACCGGCGCATCTTCGAGCAGACTTCGAAGCGTCGCCAGCAGGTGCTCGGAATGGACCAGGTGCTCCATCACGCCGGCACAAACCAAGAGGAAACCGCTCGCTCTGGCCCGACGCGGGGGCTCGAACGCGCTTCGTTCAAAATCATGCGGGATGCACGTCTGGACGGCGTAGTGCTGCCCCAGGGCGCGGTCGCCGGAAGCGGCCAAGCCCGTTTCGGTGGAAAGCGGAACCAGACTGGAGACGCGCTCGTACCCGAGGTCTAGGAGCCGATGACAACCGTAGCACTCCGCCAGGTAGGCCGCAAACTCGTAAACCGTCTCCCCATGCATGACCTGCTGCTCCTGTTGGCCGCGATTTCCATTTTGGACTCCCGTGTCCTGGTCAGTATATACCCAGCCGCCCTGCTTGGTGCTTGCTCGTGCAGTATCTTGCTCGTGCGGTATCTGCAGCGTCTCTTCGACTTCTCATTGTCGGAGCCATCGGAAAGCCGGCGAGCTTGGGGCCACGCGACACGCGACCCTCCCAAGCTTAAGGATAAAACCCGCGCCGTTCCGCGCAAACTGTGTGTCGTGAGACTCAGGCGGGCCGAGCCAGGTAATTTACTCCCAACTCTTGGTTGGCAGCGTGGGAGTTTTCCACTCCGTCTTTGTCGGGCCGCCGAAAAAGCAATAATCGCACAGAACGCCGTGGCGCCAACGGGCGACATCGTCGAATTTCCCGAAGCCGGAGAGAGAGTCGAGATACGTAACGCCCCCGAGAGGCCCGAGCCCAAGTACCGACTCCGCACGCCACTTTGTCCACTCCATCTCGAGCCGTTCGCATCGTATCAACACATCGGTGCGATGGATACGAGAGTGACGTTTCCGAAGCCAGAGTTGGTGCGACTTGAGCGGGCCCACTCCGACGGGGTCATGGAAACCCGCGCTGTGATCCCAGCGAACATACGGATGATGACGATTGACCACGTCGGTGACGCCGGTCTGAACTGAGCCGTTGTAGTAGGTGTACTGCGACAGAAGCGCATCGGCCGGCCTATAGACCTCGCAGCTGACCGACCAGGTGTCGTTAAACTTTAAATCATCCGTCCAGCGATCGATTTCGATCTGAGCCGTGGCAGCGGTTAGCGGACTGTCTTGGTTGAGCACCTCAAGCCCGGTGTCCAGACGAACGGCCTTCCAAGTGACGCGCAGGCCCAGCAGGGAATCAAAAAGCGACGCGTCGCGAACGGAAAGCGTCACGGGGATCGCTGATTTATCGGTGAGCGCTTGACCCGGGGATGACAGCTGGAACAGCGGAGCCGGTGGGGGCCCGGTGGGTCCGCTGACGCCGGCAGAAGCATACGCATCGATCTCCGACGCGGCGGCCCAGACTACCACGCCCACCACGTTGTAGCTGAGATTCCACCCCGGCAGCCCAGGGAACGACTGGCTGCCAGTGGGAGCAAGCCCGAAGGCCGTGCCGTTGCTTGCCAGCATATTGTCAATGAACGAGTTGGCGATGCTGTTGATGAGCGAGGTTGCCGCTGCGCCGAGCAGGGCCGAAATCGGAAAGAAAACGGCTTCCCACCACGGCACGCCCGGGAGCGACAGGTCAAACGCGATGATGACGAATTCCAACCACGATTTGGATGGTATTGAAATCGTGAGGGGCGTTGCCGCGGCAACAACGTTGAACGACTGCCCCAAATAGGAGCCGTTGAGGCTCACTTGCGCACTGTCATACCGGTTCGTCGGCAGATCCGTGATTGCCAATTCCGATTCCACCGATGCGACCGAGAGCGAAAGGCTGCTGATCGTCACGCCTTCGGTCGTTGTCCCCGCAAGTTTGCCCGCAAGAACACCGTTTACAACCGCGCACAGGAAATTGGAATTGATGGCGACCGCGACGTTTACCCCGAAGCCGCTGTGCGACTCGAAGATGTCGCCTCCGAAGGTAACGTTCCCGAACTGGTCCGTTGACTGATAAGAGGGAGAGGGCGACGCCGTGGTGATCAGATTGACCAGACTGGATTCATCGCCGCTGGTGTACGGCGACGCGTCGGCAGCAACGTTCAGAACGCCATCCAGCGGCACAACGACGATCTTGGTGACCTCCACGGAAGCCGTAATCCCACTGTAACTGACGTCGATTTTGCCCTTGGCCCCGGGGATCGTAAACGTAAGCGCCGAGGGCGGGATCGATTGCAGCCCCTTTGAAAGGGCGCTCAGGACGGCCGAACTCTTGATCGCGGTTTCATAGACGGGCGCGAGAGGCGGCCCCACGCTGACGTCAACCTTGATCGATGAAACCGTAGCCTTGGAAAGATCGAGGCGAACGGCGAGAGATTTCGACGTTACCAGAACATCAATGCCGACCGTCAGCGATGTCGTGATACTCAGGTCAACCTGGATTAAACTCGCGCCGTTGTCGGTTAGCCGTACGGTGCCCGAAGCGCCACAGGTGACGTCGATCAGGTGATCCGGGTTGTCTTTGAACGTGACCGTCGGTGCGAGAAGCGCCAGCGAACCCGATAAGCCGATCTCGTTCGTACCCACGGTGACGAGACCGGGAAGGGAAAAACTCGGCATCGGTACCGATGCTGCCGCGGCCGCCAACATTCCGTCGACGAAGCCTGCGTCCACGGAGATGACCGACGCAAAGCCTGCGTATCTCGGGGTACTCATCGCCGCGTCCTCGGACGCAGCATTGGAGTCAAACGCAGTTCGCGAGGGCTACGTTTGACTCCACGAGTTCCGATAAGGAGACCCGCTGCAGCCACAAAATACCACGCGCAGAAAGGACGTGTCAAGCAATTAACCGCCGGCATAAAAGTAACTGTTCCACGAGGTTTTGCTGTTTGCGGCGTGCGCGTGGTGTGCACGACGCGGAGGCGACTTTGCCGCTCCCGGAAGTACTCGGCTATCTCCGGACTTAACTCGGGCGGATTGACATCGACCGGCGGCATAGTACCGTCGGGGCGCCGGTTGGGGTTGTGAATCATAGCGGCCCCTCCCAGTGCGGTATACAGCGAACGAAAGTCTGCATATGGGCACCCAGCTTTCAGCTCTGTTCGGCAGTGTTGGCTAGGATATCACTCGTTTTGGTGTTGCACAACCACCGCGTTGACGAAGTGTCGTGTTTACGAAGTGTCGCGTTTACGTAGGAGCCTCAGCCCAACGCGTCTACCTAGTATTTTCCATTCGCTTTAGCGCAACCCCAAAGCCGATTTCCGGGTCGGGCCACGCCAAATGTTATGGTGACCCTACCGGCACCTGATGGCGCGCTGCGACAGACCCCGGCTTTGGATAGGAGTAGCGTATTCCAGGCACATGAGTGATCAGATCCATCCAAAACCTACCTGCGTCAAAGGAACGCAAAGTCCGTTTCTGGGAAGCTTGCGGCATTACTCCTCATAAAACGCTGCGACTGCCGATCGAGTCCACCAGGCCGCGCAGTCGCCGAACCGTCGAATGGGTCCCGTCCAGGCACGAATGGCGCCCGTTCCAGGCGGGCGATATTTGCTAATATCGGTAGCCAACTCAGCGCGCCGCCACACGCGTCGACGGTCACTGCTCGGGCCGGCTCGATTCGACAGGACAGGCTGCTATTCGTACCGCAAAGCGATGATCGGGTCCACGCGTGTGGCCGCGCGGGCTGGGAGGAGGCAGGCCGCCACACCTGCGGCGAACACCAGAGCGACCACACCCACGAGCGTAACCGGATCGAACCTCGACACGCCAAAGAGCTGACTCGCCAGCGCCCGGCTGAGGCCGAAGCTGGCCAGCAATCCAATGCCCGCTCCCAGAGCGAGCAGCCGCAGCCCCATCTGCAGCACCATGCGCAATACCACCGAACGGTCCGCTCCCAGGGCCATTCGCACGCCGATCTCATGGGTCTGTCGCGTAACCGCGTAAGCCACGACACCATACACGCCGATAGCCACCAAAGTAAGTCCGACCACGGCGAAAACGGCTAGTAGATACAATCCGAAACGCGGCTGGGCCATCGCGAACTGATTGATGAAGTCCTCGTCGGTTCCATTGAAGCCGAGCGCCACGTTGCGATCCACCGCCCAGATTTCCCGCCGCAGCGTGTTGAGCAGCAGCTTCGGATCACCCGAGGTGCGGACCAGAATGCCGCGGAACGCGCCGCCCATCACACTGTAGGGCACCCAGATTTCGGGTTGCGCGGGCAGTTGCAATCCCTGGTTCTTCACATCAGCCACGATGCCGATAATCTCGAATGTGGGATCCTTCAATGGGTCGGGAAAAGTGCTGGTGCCGAGGTCGGGCAGCGTCGCGCGCTGCCCCAGGGGATCACCGGTCAGGAATTTCTTCGCGAACGTCTGATTCACCACGCCCAGCTTGCGCGCGCCGCTCACTTCGGCTTCGGTGAACGCCCGCCCCCGCAGCAGCTTGATGCGCAGCGTGTCGAAATAGCTTTCGCTGCACAGTTCCACCTGGGAGCGCCAGTCCTCGCCCGCGGACTTGCCGGGAATCTCCAGCTTGCTGACAACTCCGCCAAATGGCGGCAGCGACGTCGCTTCGGCGGCCACCACCACGCCGGGCGTCGTTTTCAGGTGATCGAGCAACGGACGGAAGAACCCGGTGATCTGGGCGGCGCTCTTGTATCGCTCCGGCGGCATGGGCAGCGCGGCTGCCAGAAGGTGTGACGGGTCGGCCCCCAGTTGCACCTGTTGGAGAGCGAAGAAGCTTCGCATCAGGAGACCGGCGCCGGTAAGCAGCGCAAGCGACAGTGCCACTTCTCCCACGATGAGCCCGTTGCGCAGCCCGGCGTGCCGGAAGCCTCCGGAGACTCCCTTGCCTGTGTCGCGCAGCACTTCGTTGAGCTCGCGCCGCGTGGCGTGCAACGCCGGGACGGTTCCAAATACCAGCGCCGTGACAATGCCGGTGGCAAGGGCGAACAGCAGCACCGACATGTTGATGTGGATGTATGCTTCGGCCGGAATGATCTGCGGCGGAACAATGGCGATCAGCCCCTTGATGCCGCCCCACGCCAGAAAACAACCCAAAGCCGCCCCCGAGAGGCCCAGCAGCAGGCTCTCCGTCAGCAGCTGCCGGACGAGCGCCCACCGGCCCGCCCCGAGGGCCGAGCGGATGGCGATTTCCTTTTCCCTCGTGCTTGCCCGGGCGAGCAGCAGATTGGCCACGTTGGCGCAGGCGATCAACAGCAACATACCCACCGCGCCCATTACGATCAAGAGCATTACGCGGAATTGACCCACCACTGTGTCGGCCAGCGTCTGAATATGAATCGTGAACCTCTTCGGATACTCTTTCGGATAGACTTTGGCGAGGCGGTGCGCGATCAGGTCGATATCGGCCTGCGCTTCGCGCATGGTCACGCCCGGCCGAAGATGGCCGAGCATCCAAAAGTAGTTCGGGAACTGGCCCGCCGCCACCTCGTCGGCTCGGTTCAAGGACGTGGGGATCCACACATCGGCGTCGCCCCAGCCGAAGCGCTGCGGCATCACGCCCACCAGTGTGCGCGGCACGCCGTTCAGCACGAACGTGCGGCCCAGGATTTGCGGGTCCGCGCTGAAGCGGGAAACCCAGACCTTGTAGCGCAGAACGAAAACGGGAGGGGCGCCAGGCTGGTAATCCGCGGGCCCCATGACGCGCCCCAGCAGCGCTGGCATGCCGAGAAACTCGAATGTGTTCGGGACCACCAGAACACCATTCAGCTGCTCGGTTCCTTGGCCGTTGTCGTAGAGCACGTCGATATTGTTGTTGCCGATCACGCGATCGAAGACATGGTTCTGTGCCTCATAGTCGAGGAACTCGGGCACCCGAAAACTGGTTCTGCCGCCGGGGTCGCTGCGCGTGGAATCGTGTATTTCGATGGTGACCAGCCGGCGCGAATCGGCGTAGGGAAACGGCTCCAGCAGGACGTTGTCAATGACGCTGAATATCGCTGTGGTAGAGCCGATTCCAAGGGCCAGCGCGGTTACGGCGATTACAGTAAAAGTGCGATCCCGACCAAGGCCCCGGATCGCGGAACGAATATCCCTCCACAGGAGAGTCATGCAGGGAATACGCTGCGACCGAGAGCAAGGTTGCAGAAAAAGCACCCGGCCGACTACGGGCCGGTTCCAGCTACGGTCAGTGGGGCAAATCCCCTTCACCTGGGAGAATCTCACGGAGCGGGGCAGCCCTTAAGCCTTTCTCAGCAGTGTTAATTACTATTGTCGGACACTGTTTTCTGGCAGCGAAGTGCCAGCGATGTGCCAGCCGCGGAAGCCGACTACCTAGATGAGGTTCGCAGTTGGGCCACATCGGCGGGTCGCACGTTTCCCGTCAAGGTGAAGTACAGCCGGCCCCCGGGGGCGGAGACAATCACTGCTCGCCTGACTTCCCTTCGTGGTAACCTTTGTAAATGCGAGCCCATTCCTATGCTGTTCTCACGTTTTGTGTCGCCGCCGGCGCCCTACTGAAGGCAGATACGGTCTGGACAAAGCGCGCGACAGGCACGGAGGAATTGTGCAGGCGAGACGTGATCGTAACGAGTCAAGATGGGGCGGCGAGTTATTCCGCCTCCTCGACCTACTACCGAGTGATCGTTAGACAGCTCCAGGGCAGCGTGGTGGTCACTCGCGTATGCGTCGCAAATAAAGACAAGGGCGAGTCTCTTAGAGTCGAGAAGTCTTCGCCGGATGAAAGGCGCGGAATCCTCGTTGGCTGGATGAAGGCGGGCTACACGGCGGATATCACTGACGTGAGCGGCGCGAAGTTCACCGTCAGCAACCTTGCACTGGATTTCCTCGCCCCTCCGAACGTAACAGTCATTGGGCTTTCCGCTTCTGCCTTTACTTCCGTGAGAGTAAAGCGGGGCGAGCGTGAGAACCCCATTCAGTTCGCTGATATTGATACGATCCAGGTGCAAGACGGAACGATCGACGTCCGCTTGAATGCGGGGGGTGAACTCATTGGCACACTGGTCGGACCGACTACTGCCAGTGGCTTAGCACTGGTTCCAGCCCTTCGAGGTATCGAAGACCTAGGCACACCAGCCATCGTCGATTTTGAAATGCCACTCTCCAAGATGAAGACGATCGCGTTCAAGCACTAGCTGAAATCGCCTATATAACGGGACAGGGATAGTCACTTATGCTTAGCAGGCATTGAGCCTGCACGTCGAGATCAACCGCCTGAAACCCCGTCCACGAAAACCAAATGAGCGAGAAGTCGCCAACCCCTCGAGTGAGCCTCGCCGAGCCAAAAGCGTCTAAGCCACGCGGGCGCTAACACCTCTTATCGGTAGCTGCATCTGGGCGACGGCCAACACGAGTTGCGGGCACGGGCCGCGGATCGGATCAACTGATTGATGCCGCGGGGCAGCACCGGGGCAGCACGTTAGCCTGCCGTGGGGCCCTTTGCGCCCTGGTGGCGAACCGAACTGGACCGAAAACACAACTACTTAGACTCAACTCGACTGAACTGGACTGGCAGTCACCGGGTTCGATTCCCGTTAGCGCTACCATGTTTTCATAGAGTTACGGGCCGCAGGGCAGCACGGGGCAGCACGCGCGAGGCGTCAGACAAAAGACTTGGGCTTGTCGCGCTCCACCCTTTCCAGGTTGACAGACAATTCTCCACGAAGTGCTCCAGGCGCCGGCCGGTTTTGCAACTGCTGTGACCGGCGCTTGAAGGGACGTCTTATGCTGTCGTGATTTGCGGGGCTTAGTCTCCCAGATCCAGATTTCGCGCCCGCGTGAACCCACTTTTACGGTTAGGGCGTTGGAGCAACTTTGCCGGCCCGAGGAGTCGGTCTGAGGCTAGCCGACTTGCGGAGTAATCCGCAGCACACCGCAACCCTCAGATTTGACGAAGTCCTGATCTCTGGCGCGTTTCTGTGCAGCCTGCAGGGCTTGCACGACTAACGCGAACAGATCATCATCGTCGCCGCTTCCGATGCGCTAGCGGACGCAGGGTTGCCGGGTCGTAACTGTTTCAGGCAGTGTATCGTTGTCGCGCCTGGAACAATCGGTAGGCGCCGGTGATCTTTATCCGGTACTCGGCAAGCTCTTCGCTCACCTCGAATCTTTCGGCCAGCTCCGGGATGTTTGTGCCTTGATTCAGCAATCGGAACAGGAGCGTCCAGGGTATTAGCGCTGCTGCGCCGGCACCGTAGGCTTCCGCTTCTCGGGTGGCATCGTAGTCACGCACCTCAACCGTGCCACCCCGCAGAGTGATCTTGGTCGGCTTGTGATGAAGGAAACTGTGCGTGATCTCTTCCATGAGCGTGATCTTATTGCGCCTTTTCTGATGGCGGGGATTGAGAATACACAAGCGGCTCCCATCTGGTAACGGGAGTGGCAATACGCCTCCTGACCAGGAGCGCGATGCCGGGCCACACAAGTGCAGCCGATCCTCTTCAGGAAGCAACGCTAACGCTGTGTCTCCATCCATCACGCGAAGCCCGACCTTTGGAGCAAGCTGCCACGGGTCCAACAGCGCTCCGGGCGATACACCGGCCAACTGGCGCAGGGCAGTGCCGTGCCGCTCCCACGGCTGTGCCCGCTTGCTAAATGGTTCCAGCATTGCCTCGCTTATCCCTTGCTCTTCTCCCGCCGATGTTCGTGCGCGAATGACTCGTACGCAGCACGGAACATTTTCGCGAGCGCGATCGCAGTTGGCTTGTCAAGATTCTTGTCCGCCCGCAGGTGCAACTCCACGACGTCGGGGGTTGTGTGCCGCTCCGCTACAACCTTCCCGATCTCCAGATCAGGCCGCTCCACAAATTCCGAAGCGTCCGCGCCCATCCACTTCGCGAGGGCTAACAGTGTCGGACTGTCCACACTCTTGGCATCCCCACGTTCAATGCGCGACAACGTGGCGATGCTGATCTCTGTTCGCTCCGCGACGTCCTTGAGCCTCACTTCCCGCGCCTTTCTCATCCGCTTGAGGCGCTCACCCAACACTGCGACGTCGACCGGCTCTGCCACTAAACGCACCTCCTTTTTCTGGTTTCCCTTCAATAGCTTATACCACGGATTCTCGCCCAAGAGAAGCTTATTGTTGACGAGATCCGGTCCAACGTGCTGTAATTCTCATATACAGGAAAATTCCTCTACAAGAGAATCACTCGGAGGCGGAGGTGGAAGATGGAAGTCGACGTTACGAACATCGAGGTACTGGTTGAAGGCGAAGGCCTTTTGGATATTGAAACCATTCGGCTTCAGGAAGGAAGCACCGGCCGCGAGATTGTCACCGCCGTTGCTTTGAAAAGCGGGTTCCCGGCTGAAGAGGCGATCCTGCTGGTCGAGGACGGCGACGAACCGTTAGATCTCGCTATAGTCCTCACTGAGGGTACGGTGGGAGGCAAGGTGTACCACGTCCACCGCGCACGGCAAATCGCCGTTACAGTCTTTTACAACGGAAGCGAAAAGGAAAAGCGTTTCTCTCCATCCGCGCGCCTTCAGCGCGTTCTGGACTGGGCAGTCAGCAAAGAAGGATTCAATATCGATCCGGTGATAGCGCCCGAGATGGAACTAGTATAGTGTCTCATAGATAGCTTTACCTTTAGGTGGT
>JBAVYH010000005.1:0-25202 GCA_049698695.1 Bryobacteraceae bacterium
AACGATCCGCGAATACATTCGCGACAGCAACAAGGCCCCCCAACCGTTCCAGTGGGTGGCGAGCGCCAACACGATCATCAGGAAGGTGCGGAAGTATAAACGAACTTTAGAGACAGGACACTAGAAATCCCCGCGCTGTCATTTCAGAACGGACGCCGCAACACTTCAAACAGCGTTTTTGATTGAAGCTCGTTAATGCCGCTCATTTGAGCCTTTACCCTCGCTTGGCTCAACTGGGGATGGGAACTGAGAATCGTCCGTCAGTTCAAATTGAGGTGGCTGACGATTGGGCCAGTTCCAGGTAGTCCGGGCGCCCTCGGTCCACGAACTTGCCAACGACGATCTCGCCCGTCTTCGACAGGCCGCATTCGGTCGTGGGTGCGCCGTGGCGGATCTTGCTTGCCCCTTTGTAGTATTTCATAGTGTCCAAGGCCTCACCCATCTTGTTCCGCCGCTGGTACAGTGTCGGACACGGGGAAAGCACTTCGATGAAGCAGAAACCCTTTTTGTTGAGCACCTCTTCCATCGATCGGCTGAGCTGTGTGACGTGATAAGTAGTCCAGCGCGCCACGTAACAAGCAACTGCAGCTTCGGCCAGCGACACCAGGTTGAAGGTCGGCTCGAACACCCCATAGGGCGCTGTCGAGGTGGTCGCCCCCAACGGCGTGGTCGGGGCCGTCTGGCCACCTGTCATGGCGTAGATCATGTTGTTCACGCAGATGACCTTGAGGTCCATGTTCCGGCGCGCCGCGTGTATAAAGTGGTTGCCACCGATGGCGAAAAGGTCGCCGTCGCCGGAGTAGACCACCACCTGAAGCTCTGGATTTGCCAGCTTAAGCCCGGTCGCAAATGGAATGGCTCGGCCGTGCGTGGTGTGGAAGGAATCCAGGAGCAGGTATCCGGCGACGCGGCCAGCACAGCCGATGCCGGAGACCACCGCAACCTTGTCCAGATTCACCTTGGAGTTCCGCAGCGCGCGAGCGAAACAATTGACCGTGGTGCCAATGCCGCAGCCAGCACACCAGATATGCGGCATCCGGTCCATGCGCAGGAACGGCTCTACGGGATTCTGCGCGCCCTCGGGAATCTCGAACGGTACTTCGAGCGTTGCTTCGTTCATACGACTGCCTCCCTGACGGCAAGCAGAATCAGGCCCGAGTTGTGGCCCCGTTCCGGGCTCCGCTGATGAGGAGTCGTCCAGGAAGGCGACTCGCAGGCAGCGGTTTCAGGCAGTTACGCGGACAGTTTCGGCTGCTCCCAGTTTGGGCGCCATCACGCTGACGAGCTCTCTAACAGCAGCCGCGCTCTGGTGAAGTGCCGCGAGTTCGTCCTCGGTCAGACGGACCTCGAAGATTCTCTCGATGCCCCCTACGCCGAGTCTTACCGGCACGCCGACAAACAGCTTGTCAATACCGTATTCGCCTTCCAAGTAGGCGGAGCAAGGAAGCACGCGTCTACGGTCCAGGAGTACGGCTTCCACCATCTCGACCGCCGCCGCCGATGGTGCGTAATAGGCGCTACCGCTCTTCAGGTATTTCACAATCTCAGCGCCGCCTTCCCTGGTGCGCTTCACAATCTGCTGTAGGGTATCCGCATCCAGTAAATCCGTCAGAGGAATGCCAGCCACGCTGCTGTATCGCACCAGGGGTACCATCGTGTCACCGTGGCCGCCGAGCACAAAAGCGACCACATCCGACGCGGAAACGTTCAACGCTTGGGCCACGAAAGTCCGGAAGCGGGCTGTGTCCAAAATGCCGGCCATCCCCATAACGCGTTGTTTGGGAAAGCCGCTGGTGTGGTGCGCAACGTGGCACATGGCGTCGAGTGGGTTGGTGACCACAATCAGGATGCAGTTTGGGGAATACTTCACTGCCTGCTCCACTGTGGCCTTGACGATATCGTAGTTGGCCCACAACAAGTCGTCGCGACTCATTCCAGGTTTGCGCGGAAAACCGGCTGTAAGGACGACGATGTCGGAGTTCGCCGTCGGTTCGTAGTCGTTGCTGCCGGTAACCAGGACATCGACTCCCTCGACGGGACCTGCCTGGAGAATGTCCAAAGCTTTGCCCTGCGGGATGCCTTCCAGGACATCCACCACAACAACATCGGCCAGTCCTTTGCCGGCCAGGCGGACCGCACAACTCGCACCGACATTCCCGGATCCTACGACTGTTACTTTTTTTCTCACAGGAGCCTCCCTCAAGCGGTAGCCATTGCCGCTTTCATATTGCCGACAATAGCCGCGGCAAATTCACTGGTTTTCAGCTTGGTCGCACCTTCCATCTGACGATGCAGGTCGTAAGTAACCTGCTTGCGCCGTATGGTCTCGGTGATGCCCAGCTCGATAAGGTGGGAGACTTCCTTCCAGCCCATGTGGTGAAACATCATCGAGCCGCAGAGGATGACGCTGGAAGGATTGACAACGTCCTGCCCGGCATACTTGGGAGCGGTGCCGTGAGTCGCTTCGAAAACACCGTGCTGATCCCCGATATTGGCGCTCGGAGCCATTCCCAGGCCGCCGACCTGCGCCGCGCAGGCATCAGAAAGGTAATCGCCATTTAGGTTAAGAGTGGCGATCACGTCGTACTCTTCGGGTCGCAGGAGCACCTGCTGGAACATGGAGTCGGCGATGCGGTCCTTAATCAGGATCTTGCCTTGAGGCGGTTCGACGCCGACTTCAGCTTCGGTGACGCAAATGTCCGGGAACTCCTCTTTGGCCAGCTCATATCCCCAGTCGCGGAAGGCGCCCTCGGTAAACTTCATGATGTTGCCTTTGTGCACCAAGGTCACGCTAGGGAGGTCGTTTTCAATGGCGTACTGAATGGCGCGCCGGATCAGCCTCTTCGATGCGAACATGCTGATCGGTTTGATGCCGATACCTGAATCCGGGCGAATCTTTTTGCCCAGCTCCCGGCCGAGAAACTCGATGATCCTCTGGGCCTCGGGTGTTCCCTGCCGCCACTCAATGCCAGCATAGACGTCCTCTGTGTTCTCCCGAAAGATCACTACGTCCAGCAGTTCAGGCCGCTTCATCGGCGAGGGGACGCCAGGATAGTAGCGGACGGGTCGCAGGCAGACGTAAAGGTCGAGCAATTGTCGCAAGGCAACGTTCAGGCTCCGAATACCGCCGCCGATCGGGGTCGTCAGCGGCCCCTTGATGGCAACATGGAAATGCCGGATTGCGTCGAGCGTACCTTGTGGCAGCCAATCGTTGAACTGCCGGTACGCCTTCTCTCCGGCGAAGACTTCGTACCAGACTACGCGGCGTTGGCCGCCGTAGGCTTGCTGGACTGCGGCGTCAAACACCGTGCGCGCAGCTCTCCAGATGTCAGGCCCCGTCCCATCGCCCTCAATAAAGGGGATGATCGGGTGATCTGAGCTATTCAGCTTGTTTTCTTTAATTTGGATGGGTTCACCATCCTCGGGAACAGAGCGACCGTTGTAGCACTCCATAACACCTCCCGAGCTTGACCGCCGGGGCGGGAGCCGAAGAAAAAGCGGCGGTCTGCCAAAGACAGGAGCCTACTGGCGCCGAGGCAATGCCAAACTTGCAGCACTCGGCGCCGGAGCCGGCCAAGTATTCGCTAATCAGACTTCATACTGCTTGTTTGGCCTCAACTATAACAGTTCAGAAGGTCCCGGGCAATACCCCTGGACGAAGGCAAATAATTATGATAAGCGGACCGACCCAAGCCGGAGTATACTAGCGCTGGGACGAAATCGGCCCGGGCGAGCATCCGGGCAGACTCCCCCGGCCACCCACGCGCGTGACCTTCCTACGCGGCCGGAATCAGAACGCCGCGCCAGTTCCTCACACTTCGGATAGGGAAAGGAGGACGAACCGCATGTCGACCTATCTCACGCTCATGAAATTCACCGAACAGGGTTCCAAGGATCTGAAAGGCGCACCCCAGCGCATCGAATCTGCGATCAGGGCTTGGGAACTAATGGGCGGCAAGTTGCTGGCCGCCTACTTCTTGATGGGAGAGTATGATTACGTGGCCATCACGGAAAGTCCAAACGACGAGACTGCCGTTACTGCCAGCCTGGCGGTATGTGCCCGTGAGCATGTCAAGACGACGACGCTTCGTGCATTCCCAATCGCAGAGTTTGCCCAGTTGGTAAGAAATCTGCCATAGGCGCAACCTCTTGGACTCAAACAAGATAGTCATTGCCTGCGGGACGATTCACAGGCGCCATCGTTTGCATTATGATGGCCTTAAGATCGTTACGCCCGCAGGGTGACGGTCGGCGCATAGGGAGGTTTCCTCCAGTGACGAGCCACCGGCATACGGAGGCGAGACTCGGAAGTAACCTGGCATGTGCCCCATCGGACGGGATTCCAATCACACCCCTCCGAACCCCACATCAAGCGTGCCAACTGCCGGTAGTCGAGGAGAAAGTGTCGGAACCGGACAGGGCTTTGATGTGATTTGAAAGCGCCTGTTGTACTGGTTGCACGACAGGCAGCGTCGCCATAGTGCCGGCTGCACAATGGCCAGACGCGGCGAACACAGCAGCGTATCGCCGCCTAGGATATCGGGAAGGGAACTATGCAAAAGGAAGCCTTAAGCATAACCGACCTTCGCACCCAGGCTACTTATGAGGTCCTGATTCACAATGAGACCATTCGAGCCATGGACCTGCGACAGATCAAGACAGGACCCGAAGACTTCGGGCTCATGACCTACGACCCCGCGTTCATGAACACGGCGTCATGCCAAAGTTCGATCACGTTCATCGATGGCGATAAGGGCATCCTGCGCTACCGCGGCTATCCCATCGAACAACTCGCAGAGAAATGCACTTTCCTCGAGGTGGCCTATCTGATCCTGTTTGGGGAGTTGCCGACGGAGCCTCAACTGAAACAGTGGGTCGCCGACATCACCCATCACACAATGCTGCACGAGACGACCAAAAAATTCCTGGAAGGCTTTCGCTGGAACGCGCACCCCATGGGTATGCTCTGCAGCACGGTTGCGGCGCTCTCTACGGTGTATCCGGAAGCGCGGCATGTGCTCGACTCCGAAGTCCGCAAGCTGCAGATCATGCGCTTAATCGGCAAGATGCCCACCATTGCAGCCTATACGTATCGGCACAGCCTGGGCTATCCGTATGTCTATCCCGACAACGACCTCAGCTATGCGGAAAACTTCATGAACATGCTGTGGAAGATGGTGGAGCCCAAGTACACGGCCAATGCGACTTTGGCCCGCGCGCTCGACATCCTGTTCATCCTGCACGCGGATCACGAGCAGAACTGCAGCGCCAACACCATGCGCGCCGTGGGCAGCTCGCAGGCCGACCCGTTCCTTTCCACGGCCGCCGCAGCGGCGGCGCTGTCCGGCCCTCTCCATGGAGGAGCGAACGAAGAAGTCCTCAAGATGCTGGACGAGATCGGCTCGAAAGACAAGGTCCCGCCTTACATCGCAAAGGTAAAGGCCGGCGAGTTAAAACTGATGGGCTTCGGGCACCGGGTTTACAAGAACTACGATCCTCGCGCCAGGGTGATCAAATGGGCGGCGGACAAGGTATTCGAGGTCACCGGCCCCAATCCGAAGCTGGAAATCGCGCTGGAGCTGGAGCGGATCGCGCTCGAGGATGACTATTTCATCAAGCGCAAGCTTTACCCAAATGTAGACTTTTACTCTGGGATCATTTACCAGGCCATGGGCTTCAAGCCTGAAATGTTTACAGTGCTGTTCGCCATTCCGCGCACGGCGGGCTGGCTTGCCCAGTGGCAGGAGATGCTGTGTGATCCAGAGCAGAAGATCGCCCGCCCACGGCAGGTCTATACCGGCCAGGCGGAGCGCCAGTTTGTGCCGATAGAGAAGCGAGGCCTCGCGATGGCTGCCGCCAAGGCATAGCGGCAGCCGCGCTTTGGGACACCTCATAGGCGTCTCACCCCATTTGGACAGGGACCGGCGGCGCTTGCGCGCGAGGATTCCCATGTTCTCCAACATGCCTCTTGCCGCACGCCGCCGCGCGCCTGTTGCCGGTGACGAAGTACCCGGGGCATGCCGGACGCAATATCCACACACGCCGGAGGAAGGTTGCCGGCCATGTCGATGCCCATTGACTTGGCGCCGAAAAGAGTGCACACTGTGCGCGAAGATGGAATTCTGGCGAAGGCGCGCTATATCGAGACCGTATAAACGGTTTTAAAGGCCTTATACTCTTTTTTGTATAAGAGGATTCCATGCGGCCGAAACTTATCGGCGCTGAAGTGCCTCCCTGAACGGCGAGCGGGAAGCGCAGCGGTTCGCGCTCCAGACCGAGATTTGCCGATCGATTGCCCTGAGGGGAGGCTCTAGGTGTTGAGCATTCCCACAACATGCCCCTTTTGTGCCTGCGGGTGTGGGCTTTTCCTGCTGGCGAGGGATGGGGGCCTGGTTGGCGTGGCACCGAGCCGGACTCATCCGGTTGCCGGGGGAAAGAGTTGCTCTAGAGGGTGGAGCGTCCATGAGCCTGCTCTGTGGGGCAACCGGGCGTTGCAGCCCATGGTCAGGCGGAATGGAAACCAGGAGGCGGTTTCCTGGGACGCGGCGCTGGATCATATCGCACAGAGACTGCGGGATCTGATGGAGGCGCGCAAGCCGATTGGGGTGCTCGGCTCGCCGCGAGCTACCAATGAGGAGAACTACCTGGCCAGCCGTCTGGCGAGGGCGGGTCTCGAAACCAATCACATCGATTTCTGCTACCACTCGCTGTGCCAGCCGCTGCTGGCCGGCGTGGAGGATGTCACCGGCGATTCCTTTCATTCCATCCACTTGTCGGACATTGAATCGGCCGACACGATCGTGCTGGTGGAAGGCAACCTGGCGAAAACCCATCCCCGCGCAGCGTCATCGGCGCTGAAAGCGATCGAGAGGGGCGCCAAGCTGATCGTCATCGGTTGCGCACGCACGCAGATGGCCCGGTTGGCATCTTGCTTTCTAGAGGTCGCTCCCGGATGCGAAGGAGAGGCGCTTAACGGTCTGTTGGCAGCGGTAGTTCGCGCAGGTCTGGTGAAACGCCGAGAGGCAGCGGGGTCGTGTACAGGTTATGACTCCCTGCGGCACGACTTGGCGGATGTGAACACGACCGGTGAGATGCGTGCGGCAGCAGAGTGGATTGCCGCTGAGCGGGCAGTGTTCCTGATGGGGCCCACCGGCGGCCCCGCAGACCGGCTCCGAAGGGATGCCGCGGCATTGGCCTCGCTGGCCGCAATCACAGGACATTTGGGCAGGCCGGGCAGCGGGTTGCTGCCGCTGTTGGCACGGAGCAACGTACGCGGAGCGTGCGACATGGGAGTGGCTCCGGATCGGCTGCCTGGCTACGCGCGCATCGATGACCGCGAAGCTCGACCGCGCCTGCAGCGGGTGTGGAGGAAACCAGTGCCGCCGGGCCGCGGACTGGACGCGGCGAGGATGCTCGAATCCGTTAGTGGACTGATCGTATTGGCGGAGGATCCCGCGGCCGCGCTGCCATCGGGACAGCAAGCACACGCTGCTATGGAGCGGCTAGAGTTCCTGGTGGTGTTGGACGCGTTTGTCACGCCGGCGATGAAAGCCGCACACGTTGCGCTGCCGGTTGCCAGCTACGCGGAGACCGAGGGAACCCTCACAAACATGGAGGGCAGGGTCCAGAGAGTCTGTGCAGCGGCCGCTCCTCCGGGGGAGGCCCGGGACGGCTGGAAGGCGCTGGCCGAGCTTTGCGCCCGGTTCGAAGCAGGGGCCGAGTGGAGTTCCGCCGGGGAGGTTTTTCGCGAGTTCGCGCAGGCGGTGCCGCGGTACGCAATGGCGGCGCCACGGATATTGGACGAGGGATGGAGTTCGTCTTTCGTAGAGGAGCCGGAGTGGGCACCGCGCGCGCTCCAGGCCGCCGCGACGGAAGCACGGACATCCGCGGAGCGCCGCTATGTGCTGGCGCAGGACGGCGCGTTCGACTGGGCCGGCGACACACTGGTTTCGTTTTCTCCGACCTTGAACCGCGACCATCAGTCAGAACGCAGGCTGTTTCCCAACGGTTTCGTAGAAATGAACAGCGAGGATGCGGATGCGCTAGGCGTTCGCGTCGGGTGGCGCGTGAAACTGACTTCGGCCCACGGAGAAGCTATCGTTCCGATCCGACAGCGGACAGACCTGCGGCGCGGGGCCCTGCTTGTGCCATACGGGTTCCGCGATTGCCTATCGAACGTACTGGGCGAAGACGGAGTCACGGCAGTGAGCGTTGAACGAGCTTGAAATGGAGTCTTCCGTCCTTACTATTCGAAAGCACGACGTCGCCGGATGGGTGGCGAAGTTGTTAGAAGGGGGAGAAGTGATCGCTCCGGCCACCGGGCCGTGCGGGGAGCTGGTCTTTTCGAGCATTCATTCCCCGGAACAGGTGCTGTGGAGTTTCGAGAATCCTCTTTCACCGCCAAAGCAATTCGTGCTGCCGCAGACCGAGCCGATCGTTCAAATCCAGCACACCCAGCAAGGAACAGAGGTTGCTCCGATCTACGACGACAGGCGGCGAGTCCTGTTCAACGTTCGTCCCTGCGACACCAAGGCAATCGCGTTCTTGACGCGGATGTACGAGATGGAGCCGTCTGACGCATCCTATCTGCGCCGCGCCGCCAACCTCACGGTGATCAGCCTCGGGTGCACCACGCCCTGCACACTGGGCTTCTGTGTCTGCAGCGACTCTGGCCCGTTCCTGACGAGCGGCTATGACGTTCAGTTGACGGACTTGGGGGAGAAGTACCTGGCCGAGATCGGCAGCGGGAAAGGGCAAGAGGCGTTGTCGGATGCGATGGGCCTTTTCGGTCCTGCCACGGACGATGAGATCAACCAGCGAAAGAGCCTGGAGACAGAAGCGAGGCGACGCTTAGGGGAGGAGACGTGCCACTTTGGGTCGGCCATGAGGCGTATTTCCACGAGGCGCGTGGACGACGCGTTATGGGACCAGATGAGCGACTGGTGCCTGGAGTGCGGCGGGTGCAATTTCATCTGTCCCACCTGTTACTGCTTTAGCGTACGGGACAGAGACGGCAATGGGACATGGACGCGGTGCCGTACCTGGGACTCGTGTCAATACGCGTCATTCACGATGGAGGCCTCGGGACACAATCCCCGCTCGCAACACGGGGAGAGGATGAAACGCCGCTTCTTTCACAAAGTGAGCGCTCAGTATTACGTGCGCGACGGCATGACAGGCTGCGTCGGCTGCGGGCGTTGCATCGAGGTGTGTTTGGGCGCCACAAACATGCCCGCGGTCGTCGCCGCGATCCGGAAGAGGGCCTGGCATGAACTCTGACGTGTTCCTTCCACGTATCGCCCGAATAGATGCAGTGCGAGACGAGACGCCTGACACCAAGACGTTCGCGCTACGTTTCCGCACGCCGGAAGATACAGAGGCACTTCGCTTCCTTCCTGGACAGTTTGTGGAACTTTCGGTGTTCGGCTATGGCGAGGCTCCGTTTTGCATCGCATCGAGCCCGACGCGGCCGGGCGCATTTGAAACCACAATCCGGCGTGTGGGGACGCTGACAGATGCATTGCACCAGCTTGGGCTGGGCGCAGAGGTGGGGATACGCGGCCCCTTCGGCAACGGTTTTGATGTAGGAGGCGCACGCGGAAAGAACTTACTGTTTGTGGCCGGCGGCATCGGACTGCCTCCACTCCGCAGCTTGATCCGCAACGTGATGGACGAACGAGACCAGTTCGGGAATGTGACCATTCTTTACGGCGCCCGGACGCCTGTGGATCTGGTCTACAAGGACGAGCTCAAGGAGTGGGAAACGACTGAGGGCATCGAATTCCACGTGACGGTGGACAACGCCCTGCCCGGCTGGACCGGGAATGTGGGGATTGTGCCCGTTCTATTCGCTAAGACAACGCTGAGGCCGGAAAACACGATCGCTTACGTCTGCGGCCCGCCGATCATGATCAAGTTCGTTGTCCAGGAACTGCTCATGCGCGGATTCCAGGAGGAGTCCGTGATTTCGACGCTGGAACGAATGATGCAATGCGGGATCGGCAAGTGCAACCACTGCGCGATCGGCCATCGGTATGTGTGCCGGGACGGCCCGGTTTTCAATTTCAAGCAGATCCGGGAGATGGTCGAGTGAAAAACGATGGCGACATGAATCTCGACGAACAGCTTGCCGGCCGGATGCAAGGCGTCGTGGTGGTGATGGGCATTGGCAACCCATTGCGTGGAGACGACGCGGCTGGGAGCCTGGTCGCCAGACGGATCGTCGCGCCGCCTGGTGCATGCGTGATCGACGCGCAGGATGTTCCGGAGAATTATCTGCCGCTGGTAGTGAATCAACTGCCCGATACAATCGTGCTGATCGACAGCGTGGATTTGGATTCTGCGCCCGGTTCCGTTGCGCTTCTGGATCGGGATCAAATCGCCGGATACTGGCCGAGCACGCACCGCGCGCCCCTTAGCCTTCTGATGGGCATTCTTGAGCATGAGACTCGGGCACGCGTGTTCGCGATCGGCATTCAGCCGGTTCATACGGAGTTTCTAAGACCCATGAGCGATGCTGTCACGACGGGCGTCGCTCACGTCGTCGGTATGTTGAACCGCGCTCTTGCGGCAAGCCGGGCATCCGGACACGGCGTCGCCGCCGGTTCCTTGAGGGGAGAGCTGTCCGCATGATCCACTCACTCGGCATTGTGATGATTGCGCTGCCCGCGGCGGGGGCGGTTCTGTGTCTGCTCCTGAACGAGAGGAGCCGAGGAGCTGCCCTGGCCGTCGCCGCTCTTGTTACAGCCGCGGCCGGGTGGGTCGTGATTTCCGGTTTCGGGACCACTCACCGGACTGTGGTGGGCGACCTTCCGTGGCTGCACGGCATGGTTGCGGCGCCGGTTTTCGGCATCGTAATCGATCCGCTGGCGTTATTGATGTTGCTTGTGGTAGCGCCGATCGGGCTGCTGACGGTGCTTTATTCGACCTCCTATCTGACCGAAAGGAATCAAGAGCACCCGGTAGCGAGCAGCCAGTATGGCCGGTACTACTTCTGGCTCCTGTTGTTCATCAGCAGCATGGTGGGAGTGGTGCTCTCGCCTAATTTTCTGCAGCTCCTGGTTTTCTGGGAGCTGACGACCGTGTGTTCGTGGGCGCTGATCTCCTTTCACCAGGACGAACGAAGCCTCCGCGCCGGATTCAAGGCGATGCTGATGACGCAAGCGGGTGGGGCCTTCCTCGTTGTGGTCACGCTGATTCTCTTCGTGCGGACGGGCTCATTCGAGTTTTCCGCTCTCTCCGGATTGCCGGATGGCCTCCGGACGTGGGTTTTCGTTTTCATTCTGGTTTCGGCGTGGGCGAAGGCGGCGCAGGTTCCGCTGCACACGTGGCTGCCGGATGCGATGGAGGCTCCGACTCCGGTCAGCGCCTACCTGCACGCTGCGGCGATGGTCAACGCCGGCGTCTACCTGATGGCGAGGACGGTAGGCAGCGGATGGGCGATGCCGCCCGGGATTTCCGCGCTGATGGCGGGCATGGCGCTGCTCACGATTCTCATCGCTCTCTCGTTCTACTTCGTTCAAGACGACCTGAAGCGGCTATTGGCCTACTCGACCATCGCCCACCTGGGCTACGTGCTGCTCGGTATCTCGATTGGAGCTTTGGGAGCGCCGCTGGGCTATCGCGGAGGCGTCTTGCACATTCTCTGCCACGGGGTCGGCAAAGCCACTCTGTTCTTCTGCGTGGGCGGCATCGCGTATATGACCGGAACGCGCCGCATATCGGCGCTCCGCGGGTTGGCCAAAAATATGCCGATCACAGCCACGGCGTTTTTCGTCGGGCTTCTGACTGTCACCGGGGTGCCACCGCTGGGTTGCTTCTGGAGCAAGTTCATGATCCTGGCGGGCGCTATGCGGTTGAAAGGACCCGCGGGGCCGGTCATCCTGACGCTGATTCTTTGCGAGACGCTGATTTCGTTCGGTTGGATGCTTTACGTTGCGCAGAAAGTATTCTTGGGAGCGGTGGTGGCGCCGGTTCCGGTCACGAGCGATCCACCGTGGGCCTTCCGGGCCACGCTGATCGCGTTGATGATCGGCTGCCTGGCAGCCCCACTCGTCGGAATACCCTTGGTGCGGTACATGGGGACGTAACATGCTCGATGCGGTTTACCTGGTAGAAGTCAGCATGCTGATCCTGATCGCCGGATCATTGGTGAGCCTGGCGTTTTCGGCGCGGCCGAGATTGTGCGGATGGCTGAGCTTTGCGTTTACCGCTGCGTCCACCGTCAGCACATGGCTGGCAGTGGCCGGCGCGTTCACGGGAGGATCGCACGAACGCACTCTCGTTTCTCTGCCGCAGCTCGGCGCAGGCTTCACGCTCCGCGTGGATCCTTTGAGCGCGATATTTCTGGCGATCGTGGCGCTGGTGGCGCTGGCGAGCACGCTGTACTCAGTCCGGTACATGGAGCGCTACGCCCGCGACAAGGTCGCCAAGTTCTATCCGGTTTTGCTGTTGTGCATCGCCAGCATGACCGGGGTCCTGGCTTCGGCGGACCTGCTCTGTTTGCTCGTTTTCTGGGAGTCGATGACGCTGACGTCCTACTTCCTGGTGACCTATGAGCGAGAGAGCGCCGCAAGCCAGCGAGCGGGGCTGAAATACTTCATCATTACCCATGGCGCAACGCTATGCATGGTTGCAGCCGCCCTGGCGCTTTGGCAAACCTCAGGCTCATTTCATTTCGATAGCGTCCGGCAGACTCTGAGCGGACTCCTGGCGGCACAACCGTTCGAGGCGCACCTGGTTACGTTTCTTTTGTTCCTGGGATTCGCCACGAAGGCGGGGATCCTGCCCATGGGGGATTGGCTCCCCGATGCGCATCCGGTGGCGCCATCCGGTATGAGCGCCATGCTGTCCGGCGTGCTGGTGAAACTCGGAATCTACGGACTCGTGCGCGTATTCTGTTCGTTCCTGGCGCCTTCGCCATCGTTGCGGATCTGGGGGATCGTCGTTGCGCTGGCGGGCACGAGTTCGTTGTTTGCCGGAACCCTGACGGCCCTGCGGCAGACCGACATCAAACGGCTGATGGCCTTCCACACGATCGGCCAGATCGGCTACATCTGCCTGGGACTGGGCGCGGGCGCTTATTGTCTGGCCACGTCTCCGTTGTTAGCCTCGATCTGCCTGGCGGGCGCCATTCTCCACGCCGTGAACCACGCGTGTTTCAAGTCGTGCCTCTTCCTGGGAGCGGGATCGGTGCTCTATCGAACCGGAACGCGCGATATGGACAAGCCGGGCGGGCTGGCCCGATTCATGCCGTACACGACCGGATCGACGCTGATCGCGTCACTCAGCATCTCGGGCGTGCCGCCCTTTAACGGGTTCACCAGCAAGTGGCTGATCGTTTCCGGATGTATTCTGGCGGGACTGCGATTCCCGCTGTTTCTGGTGCTGGGCCTAGTCGCGCTGTTCATTTCAGTGGTGACGCTGGCGTCCTTCCTGAAGGTGCTTGGGGCCGTGTTCCTTGGCAAGGCGGATGAGAATTTTACTACGAAAGAGGCGCCGGCATCGATGGTTGTGCCGCAGGCCGCGCTGGCCGTTCTATGCGTCGCGCTTGGGATATTCCCACAACTGGCGCTGCGCTTCATCGGGCAGGCGGTAGAAGGTCTCACTGGCGTCCCCGCGTCGGCCGTGGCTGCCGGCTCGGTTTGGGGCGGCATCTCGCTGATCGACGGGGCGGCGGTTGCGTTCTGGTGGCCGCTCGCGATCCTGGCGGTGCTGGCGATCCTGGCGTCGCTCTGCTATGGCATCCAGCGGGTCCTGGGGGCCAAAGTGAGATCCGTACCCGTCTGGTACTGCGGAGAGGAGCACACGGCGGCCACGGTGCGCTATCCTGCCAGCAGTTTCTATCTGCCTTTCAAGCACGCGTTTCAAGGCGTTTATCCGCTTGGGAAGCTGCCCGCGCCGCGAATGCCGGCCTTCGTCCGCCGGTCGCTCGACGTTGACAGATGGCTGTATACGCCGGGAGCTCATGCGGTCGAGAAAGCCGCTAACGGAGTGAGTAGAACGCACGTCGGAACGCCTCAGATCTATCTTCTTTGGATCGTAATTGGCGCCATGGTTGTGGTCGCCAGCACACTAGTGGCGACTCGGTGAGGGTATCGGGATGACTGAAGAATATGAGCGGACTTTGGCGGCGGTACACGAGCTGATGGCGGCGCGCAGCAACGGCTCTCAGATTTCAGTAACCCGCCCGAACCCCGATACGCTTCATTTCATCGTCGAGAGGAAGGCGATGCGAAGCGTAGCGGACGGGCTTTTCAACCAGTTGCAGGCGCGCTTTCTGATTTCGGTGGGAACCGACAAAAGGCCTCTCAGCGGAACTTTCGGCATCTTGCATGTTTTCTCTTTTGATCGGGCGCAGTTATATGTGCTGGTGGAATCGTTGATTCCGGAAGACGATCCGCGGATTGACTCGATCACTCCAGTGGCGCCGGGCGCGGACTGGGCGGAGCGCGAGTTCCAGGATGCCGTCGGCGTCCGTCCGGAAGGCCATCCCGATCCGCGCCGTTTGCTGCTGCCGGATGAGTGGCCCGAAGGGGTCCATCCGTTGCGAAGAGATTTCCCCTACAACTTCCAGCCTCCCCCGGCCAAGAATCTCCGGCCGGCAATGCGCGAAGCTCCCGCCGGCGCCACCGTGTTGCCGATGGGGCCTTTCTTCCCGGTTCTGGAAGAGCCTGCCTACTGGCGCCTGTTCGTTGAGGGCGAGACTATTGTCGGGTGCGATAACCGTCTCTTCTATAACCACCGCGGGATCGAAAAACTCGGCGACAGCGCTCTGACGTACGGCGAGATCCCTTTCCTGGCTGAGAGAATCTGCGGGATCTGCGGCTTTATCCATTCGACGTGCTATTGCCAGGCGGTGGAGAAGGCCGCTGGTATCGAGGCTCCACGAAGAGCCAGATATATCAGGACGATCATGCTGGAACTGGAGCGAATCCATTCGCACCTGCTCTGGCTGGGGATCGCCGGGCACATCATCGGCTTCGAAACAGTGTTGATGCAGACCTGGCGAATTCGCGAACCGGTGATGTGGCTTTGCGAAGCGATTTCCGGCAACCGCAAGGCTTACGGGATGAACACGGTGGGCGGCTTGAGACGCGACCTTCCAAGCGACATGCACCCGCAGCTTCTGAAGACTCTCGCGGACGTGGAGAAGGAGGTGATCGCCGTTCACGACGCGATTCTCGGGGACAGCGTGTTGCGCGCCAGAACCGAGGGTGTCGGCGTGTTGACCAAGGAAAGCGCCAGGAGCGTTTGCGTGGTCGGCCCGCCGGCGAGGGCCTCGGGAGTAGCGATCGATGCCAGGATCGATCATCCGTACGCGGCGTACGACGAAGTTCGCCCCCGGATTGTCACTCAGGGGGCCGGTGACACGTGGGCCCGCGTGGTGGTCCGCGTGGGAGAGTTGGTCGAATCCATCCGGCTCGTGCGCGAGGCGTTGTCTGCAATCCCCGAGGGCCCGATCTGCGCGGAGACCAAGGAGGAAATTCCGCCAGACAAAGTGGGCGTTTCGGTGGTGGAGGCGCCGCGGGGCGAGGCTGTTCACTTCGTTATGACGGGCGGCGATAACCGCCCCTACCGATGGAGGGTGCGGGCTCCAACCTATGCAAACCTACAGGCTCTGCCGGCTGCGGTCATGCATGGAACGATCGCCGACATGCCGATCACCCTGGGAAGTCTGGACCCGTGCTTTTCGTGCACCGAGCGCCTGGAGACGGTCGATCGGCGGACCAGGACGGTGCGGACGTACTCCAGCACCGAACTGCTTGAGATGTCCAGAGGCAAAGGTCCCGGTGGAGGTGTCGGATGACGCATGAGTTAGCTAAAGCGCTGTTGCCGTGCCTGCTGAACGTGGCGATCGCTCTGCTCCTGTCGCCGCTCTACGAGGGCATCCTGCGCAAGGTGCGGGCCGCGATCCACTCCCGGATCGGGCCTCCGATTACGCAGCCTTATTGGGATCTTCTGAAATTGTTCGGCAAGGAAGATCTGCGCAGCGCGGGCGGAGCGGCTTACGCCAGCCTGCCGCCGCTGACGCTCGGATCGCTGCTGCTTCTCGCGACACTGACGCCGATGGGAGCCGCCGCGCCGCTGTCCTTCTCCGGGGACATGATCGTGGTGCTCTACGTCGTGGCCATGAGCGCTGTCCTGATTATGTTGTGCGGGTTCTCGAGCGGCAGTCCATACGCGTACGTCGGCAGCTCGCGCGAAATGATGATGGCACTGTCTGTCGAACCGATCCTGGCGATTGCGCTCACCGTGGGCGCGTTTAAGGCAGGGAGCCTGGCTTTGGGCAGCATGACGGCTTTCCAGGCCCAGAACGGACCCAGCATCAGTATGGCGATCGCCGGTCTCGCCTTCTTCCTCGCGCTGCAGGCGCAAGCCGGCAAGCTTCCGTTCGACATTGCAGAGGCCGATCAGGAAATCATGGGTGGTCCGCTGGTGGAGCAAAGCGGTCCGCGGCTCGCGTTTCTGCGGTGGGCCATGTGGGCGAAGCAGCTTGTCCTTGCCTTTCTGCTGGTCGAAGTCTTCCTGCCGTGGCCGCGTTTCGGGGCGCCGCCGATTGATCTGCTGATCAGCAGCATCAAGGCGCTCGTAGTGCTTCTGCTCGTCGCGGTTGTTGACGTCGTGAATCCAAGATTGCGTATTGATCAGGCCATGGGCTATTTCATGCGGGTGGGGTTAGCGTCTTTGTCCGCATTGGCGTTCGCGGTGATTGGGAAATAGGAGGTTCCAGTGTTGTTGAGCAAGGTACGCGAGGCGCTGATCTGTTTGAAGGCGGGGCGCGTTACGCTCGGGTACCCACTAATCCCGATGGAGCCAAAGCCGGGCTTTCGCGGCAAGATCACTGTCGATCCGGATCTATGCTTCGGCTGCGGTGGCTGCGCCAATGTTTGCCCGGCCGGCTTGATCGTCATCTCGGACACGGAGCAGAACAGGCGCCTGATGGAGTTCTTCTGGTCCAGGTGCACCTATTGCGCCCGGTGCGAGGAAGTCTGCCCCGAGGGAGCGATTCGGCTCAGCCAGCAGTTCGAAACTTCCACCAACAATCCGAAGGACATGTACATCAGGCTGGAAGTTTTTATGGGGCCGTGCCAACGGTGCGGCCGATGTTTCCATCCTCCCACGCCGCTGGACAGGATGATGAAGACAGGCTGTCGGAATGGCCTGGACGGGGGGCGGGCATGAATCCAGCCGTGCCTCACGCAAACTTGATCGAGACACTAAGCCTGACCATGGTGATCACCTCGGTGGCGGCGGTGGAGATGCGGCGTCTCAAGCTTTCGGCAGTCGCCTACCTGTGCCAGGCGCTCCTGATGGTAAGTCTGCTGGTGGCGTTTGGCGCGGCGAATACGGCCCTGTACTGGTGGGCCGGCGTCGCGCTGGTCACCAAGGCCATTCTTACGCCCTGGTTCCTGTTCCGGTCCCTGCGCGGAATCGACGATCGGGAGGTGAAGCCCGTGATTGGGCTCGGCCCCTCGGTGATCGTCGCGTGCTCGCTCATGTGGGGGTTCTTCCAACTTACCCATGGGCAGATCGGATATCTAGCGCTGGGCGGCATGGCGCAACTCGACGTGTACCGCACGAATCTGGCGGTGGCCTCCACGGTGTTTGCCCTTGGCCTGTACGCCGTGCTAACGCGGCGGGACGCGTACAAGACCGTGATTGGGCTTTGCCTGCTCGAGAACGCCGTTCACCTGAGCTTGGTGAGCCTGGCTCCGGAATTGCCGGAAACCGCGTTGTTCGGCGTCGCCACGGAGGTCGTGGTGACAGTGTATCTGCTCTTGTACGTGATCGGCGGGGTTCGAAAGGAGTTCGGAACGACAGATACGTTCCGGTTGCGTGAACTGAGGCGGTAGCACGGAGCGGAGATTCTGTGCAGGGAAACGATTAGGGAGGCGCGGATGGTGACACAGACGTCGATGATACCCGCCGTTACGTTCCTGCTGCCACTAGCGGCTGGAGCCCCGGTGTTGTTATGGAAACGAATCGATCGCCGGGTTCAGCGAGGTCTGCCAATTCTGACTGCGGTCCTGGTCACGGCCATGGGCGCATGGATGGCCTACAAGGCGGTGGGCGGAGTGGTGTTAACGGCGTGGAGTAACGAACTGCGAGTCGACGCCTTGAGTGCACTGATGGTACTCGTGATTGGCGTGGTCGCGCTGCTGGCATCGGTGTACTCCTTACGGTACCTGCGCCTGGAGGGGCTTATTCAACGCGTCGGTGAAAACGCCGCGGCACACCGCATGCGCGTCTTTTATGGGCTATTGCTGTGGTTCTTCGGAACCATGCTCTGGGGCTGCGTTACGAATAACGTGGTGATGCTGTACGTCGCGATCGAAGCCACCACCCTCACCTCAGGTCTCCTCGTCGCCTTCTACTGGGACCGCCGTGCGTTGGAAGCAGGCTACAAGTACCTGATGCTGTTGACGATTGGGATCACCTTCGCTCTGTTCGGCTGCGTACTGGTCTACGCGGCCGCCGCTGCCACGAAACAACTCAGCGGCGGCAACGCCTTGCTCATCAGCGAGGTGAGAACGGTGGTTCCGCTCATACCGGGCGGCACAGCGGCCCTGGCGATTGCATTTCTGGTGATCGGTTTCGGAACGAAGGCCGGCATCGCGCCCTTTCATCCGTGGCTCCCGGACGCGCACGCCGAGGCTCCTACGCCGATCAGCGTGCTGCTGTCCGGCGTGATGATCAAGATGGCTCTTTACGCCTTGGCGCGAACCGTGAGTATCTTCTACCCCTCCTGGCCCCAAGTGACCACCTTCCTCGTGGTCCTGGGCGTTTTCACGATGATGTTCGGAGTTTTGATGGCGTTGAGCCAGGATGACCTGAAGCGTCTGCTTGCTTACTCGTCAGTGAGCCAGATGGGGTACGTGCTCGCAGGAGTCGGACTGGGAACATACCTGGGATGCTACGGCGGTCTGTATCATCTCGTTAACCACGCGCTGTTCAAATCTCTGCTGTTTCTGTGCGTGGGCGCTGTAATTCATGCCACGGGTGCAAGGAGAATTTCTGCGCTCGGCGGCCTGAGACATCGTATGCCCATCACGAGCGGTTGTTTCCTCCTGGGAGTGCTCGCCATCGCCGGCCTCCCGCCGCTCAACGGCTTCTGGAGCAAGCTGACGATCTATCTTGCTCTCGCGAAGGCCGGCTTGTGGTGGGCAGCTATCATAGCCGTGGCGACCAGTTTCTTGACGATGGCGGTTATGGTTCGAGCCGGATTCAGAGTGTTTTGGGGAGAGCCGCGCCCGGAACTGGCGGTGAAAGAAGCGCCAGCCGTTATGTGGCTGCCAATGGCAACTCTTGGGGCGCTGTGCCTGTTGCTTGGAGTCTACCCTCGAGTCGCCTATCCCCTGTTGGATCGAGCCGCCGCGGTTCTGGCGACTCTGGGCGGGTGATTCTTCGGATCTGCATGGAGGTGTCACCGTGTTCGAAGCTCTTTGCAAAAAGGCCTTTGGTAAGGCGCTTTGGGTCTACCATGCCAATGTCGGGGCGTGTAACGGCTGTGACATCGAGGTCATCGACGTCCTCACTCCGTACTATGACGCCGAACGCTTCGGAATCAAGCTGGTGGGATCTCCCCGGCACGCCGACGTTCTCTTAGTGTGTGGCCCGGTGACGCTTCAGGTCGCTCCGGCGCTAAAGAGGTTGGTGGATGCTGTGCCGAATCCGAAACTCACCTTCGCGGTCGGTTCCTGCGCCTGCGGCGGTGGCTGCTGGTTCGATACCTACAGTGTTCTGGGCGGTGTGGACAAAGTGATTCCAGTTGACTTTTACATCCCTGGCTGCCCGCCGCGACCCGAGGCAATTCTCTACGGAGTAGCCCTTGCGTTGGGCCTCGTGCCCAAGAAAGTCGGGGAGGAGAGGCTGGAGCAGGAGACTCTCGAGGATCTGGCTGAGGGAAGATCGGCCTTTGCAGGGAGGACTTGATGATGGATTGCGGGAACGTGCCGCCGCCTTAGCGAATCGAACGAGCGCTTCGGTTCAAAGCGCGCACGCCCACGCATGCGTTGCCGGGAAATATGTCATTGCTCATCCAAACCCGCCATGGCCACGGCGGCATCGTATCCACCCTCCGTCGGGATGAGGATGGGCGCATTGATCGAGGTCGAGAGGAGTACTGACTATGACAAGCGTTGAGACGCTAAAAGCGCTGTTGGGCAAGTATCCGTTTAACGAGGAATTACGAACGGAGGACATCCAGAAGCTCTACAGCATGGGAAGCGAAGTTTTCTTCCGGAAGAACGAGGTCATCTTCCGCGAAGGCGATGAATGCGGTGTGTTCTATCTTCTGACGTCCGGCAGCGTGATCCTGGAGATGTCTGTTTCGAACTACGTGCTTGGCATCGAGACATTGGCGCCCGGAGACGAGTTCGGATGGTCAACTATGCTGATGCGCGACCGGAGGCACTTCCAGGCAAGGGCCAGGGAAGCGGCGTCCGCCATGGCGTTCGACGGAGCCGCGCTGATCCGGGCGTGCAAAGAAGATCCCGTCTTCGGCTTCGCGTTCCTATACCGCCTTCTCGGTGTGGTCTCGCGCCGGTTGCAGGCTACCAGAATGCGGCTGCTGGACACGTATGCTTCCACGCCGGAAGAGGCCGCGGTGACTCCGCTTGGCCACGCGGCGGGCAATCCCTTTGGGAGCGGCACGGGACGGGGGGATTGAATCTCTGCCGCGCTCTACGTTCGTTTCACGGCGACGGGGCGGCGAGTTTCTAGTGGCCTCGTGCCCCTGGTGCCGAGGGATGGGCAGAACCATATCGTTCTGGAGTTGACATGAACCAAGCAAGGCTTGAGACTACCGAACAAACCACGGAATTCTTTGACGTGGTGAGGCGGCGTAGATCCATTCGCGCCTTCGCTAGGCGGCAGGTAGAGAAGGAGAAACTCCAGAGGATCCTGGAGGCGGCGAACGCCGCACCATCGGCCGGAAATCTCCAGGCTTACGAAATCTACGCGGTGCTGAACGACCGTCGGCGGCTGACGCTTGCGCTCGCGGCTCGCGATCAGTTGTTTGTGGCGTCGGCTCCGGTGGCGCTCGTGTTTTGTGCCCATCCGGCGCTGTCGGTCGAGCGTTACGGCAAGCGCGCCGAGCGCCTGTACTCGTTGCAGGACGCGACCATCGCATGCACGTCCGCGATGCTGGCCGCAACGGCACAGGGGCTGGCTACCGTGTGGGTTGGCGCCTTCGACGACGACGAGGTCCGCCGCATCCTGGGAGCGCCGAGGGGCATTATGCCGGTGGCGATTCTCCCGGTCGGGTACGCTGCCGAAAAGCCCAAAGCGCCGGAGCGCCGGAGTCTGGACGATCTGGTGCACTGGCTCTGAATCGTCAAGCGCGCCTGCACTCGCCCCCGCCAGTTGCTCCGCCGGCCTCGTCTCGGGAGATTCGTGCGCTTTCGGCAAGGCTGCATTACCCACCTTCGCGCGTCAATCCAACCGAATGAGGCCTCGTGTTCTCCAGACCATTTGGAATCCAGTTGGAATGGTAGACGTCTTTCGCCGGACGAGGAATGAAGCAACACCCGGCAACTCACGTTGAGTAACTGTCTGAGGCCTGCCTTCGAATCCAACACTGGTTTTTACCAGGACCTGCTCGGAAAGGCTTCCACGGATTCTTGAGCGCTTATCCATCCGTAGAAGATCTACGTGAAACACAGTGATCCGCCGTTCGCCTCCACTCCCGTGGATTGCTGATCATATCAACAGGAATGTTTTCTCGCGTGCTCCTGTTGGTGGTATGTTTAAATCCACTGAGTTTTCATGTGCGATTGTGAGCCTGAGCGCATATTCGTGTGGCATTTCCGATGTTGTTGATGCGGGTGGAGGAGTTGGCTGAGGGGAAGGCCGCTCTTGCGGGGAGGACCTGGATGTCCAGTTGCGCTAATATTCTGATCGTTGACGACGACAAAGACCTGGTCGTGGCGCTCCGTATTGCATTGGAGAGCAAAGGGTATCAGGTGGCGTCGGCCTACGATCTCCCGGCCGGGCTGGAGGCAGCGGCTGCTCGGCGGCCGGACTGCATTGTGCTTGACATCATGATGCCGCACGCCACCGAGGGATTCCACTTCGTCTGGCAGTTGCGGCAGCAGGATGAGGCGTACTTCAAGAACGTACCGATTATTGTCCTGAGCGCGATCCACGAGAAGACCGATTTGCGTTTCTATCCCGACTCGAGCGACGGGACCTACCAGGCCGGTGAATTCCTGCCGGTCCAGGATTTCATTGACAAGCCAGTCGACCCGGCATTGCTGCTTGAGCGAATCGATCGAGCGCTTCGGCTCAAGCCGCCGGCGTAACAGCTTCGGACAATGCTGATCCGCTCAGGCGAAACAGCGAGCTTTTAAGGGGAGCGTCTAGAGTGACGCATGCCGGCGACCTTCCGGTATCGAGTGATCTGGAGCGGCGAACGGCCTGGTTCATCAAGCTCCGCTGGTTGGCCGCGGGCGGTGTGGTCTGTGCGGCCGGAATAGCGCGTATTCTGGGCCTGTCCGATCTGCCCGTTGGGCCGATCCTGGCCGTTGCCGTCAGCCTCCTCGCCTATAACACCGTTTTCTACTTCGTAGCGGCGCGCCTCAGCGCGAAGCCGGTTGGACGGGCTTGGGGAAGTGCCAATTCCTTCGCGCGCCTGCTCGTGCCGCGCACGTTTCTAGGATTGGGCCACGAAAGCGCAGTGGCGAGGGCAGCGTTCTTCGCCTTTGTGCAGATCACGCTCGATTTCCTCTTTCTGGCAGTGCTGCTCCACTTCTCTGGCGGCGTCGAGAGTCCCTTTTCCGTATTTTTTGTCTTTCACGTCGTCATTGCCAGCGTTCTGCTCTCCCGGCGTGCCACGTATTTCCAAACCACGGTAGGCTTCCTGCTTTTTGCTTCTGTCGTCCTGGGAGAGTACTTTGGCGTCCTGGATCATCACCCTTTACATTCGCTTTGGCCGGTCGATGCATACCGCAGCTTTCGCGTGGCCACTACCGGTCTCGTGGTTTTGGGAGCGACGCTCTATCTGGCGTCGTACCTGTGCAGCACCGTCGCCGTGGACCTGCGCAAGCGCGTCCGGGTCAACGTACGCTTATCGCGGCAGTTCGCCAACGAGAAACAGAAGATCGAGGCCGCGTACGAAACCCTTCGGGAGAGCGAACGCAGCAAGTCGCAGTATATGCGGAAGGTCGCGCACGAGTTGCGCGGCCCGCTCGGCACCATTCAGACCGCGCTCAAAGTAGTGTTGCAGACCATGCCAGGCGCACTGGATCGTCCATCTCGCGACTTGATCGGCCGAGCAGAACGGCGGGCCGGAGAGCTCGCGGCGGTCACACACGACCTGCTGCTGCTGGCGCGCGCGCGTGAAGCGGGACTGGGCGAAGAGCAAGTGCCCGTCGCGCTCGACGGGCTGATTGGGGAGGTGATCGAGGAATTCAGGCAACCCGCCCAATGCAAGAACGTGACGCTCTCGGGCGATGCCTGCTGTGGAGCAGCGGTCCTCGGGGATCCGGTCGCAATACGCCAGCTTGTCGCAAACCTCGTGGAGAATGGAATCCGCTACACCAAGTCTGGCGGATCCGTGACCGCGCGGCTGCGCTCGCGGGTCGGATGCGTGGTGCTGGAAGTGGAAGACACGGGCATCGGAATCGCCGAGGAGGATTTACCTCGAGTCTTTGACGAGTTCTTCCGCGGGGCCAACGCACGAGAATTTGCGGCCGAAGGAACCGGCCTCGGCCTTGCCATCTGCAAGGTGATTGCGGAACGCCACGGTGGAAGCATCGCCGTCGAAAGCCGGCCCGGCCATGGGACGTGTTTCGCTGTGACATTGCCTGGCGCCTCATGAGTCGCACGGCTCATCACCGCCATCTGGCTGAAGGCCAGCGCCAGTCCCATCAACAAGTGAATGATGAGGAATAGAGCTTCCGGATGTACGGCCGTCTTCAGTACCAGCCCCAAGTACAGGTTGAACCCTCCTTGGCCGCGCTCTCGGACGGTACAATCGTTCTACGAACTATGCTTTTAACTCCCGGAACTCGGCTGGGGCCCTATGAGATCCTAGCGCCCATCGGGGCGGGCGGCATGGGGGAAGTCTACAAGGCCCGCGACACACGTCTCGACCGCTTTGTCGCCATCAAAGTCTCGCGGACGAAATTTTCGGAGCGATTCGAGCGCGAGGCGCGCGCCGTGAGCGCGCTGAGTCATCCCAATACTTGCCAGCTCTACGATGTCGGGCCCAACTACTTGGTGATGGAATTCATTGAGGGCTCGCCGCTCCCGACGGTGGAGAATGCTCGCAAACTGCTCGATCTGGCGGTGCAGACGGCTGACGGGATGGCTGCAGCCCACGCGGCCGGTCTCGTGCACCGCGATCTCAAGCCGGACAACATCCTGGTCACGCGCGAGGGGCGGGTGAAGATTCTCGACTTCGGGCTGGCAAAATCGGCCGTATCCGCGCAGGGTGCCGCGGATGCCGCCACTCTGACCATGAGCATCACCGACCCCGGCACGACCGCCGGCACCATCAGTTACATGTCGCCCGAACAGGCGCGCGGGGAACCGAATCGGGGCAAGGTCTTATATACTCGAACCCGCAAAGTAAAGAACAGAATTGCCATCTCGCTACGGATCGGGGCCAGTTGCCTGCACCATGCCCAGAATTATCTCGGCGAATTCTACCGCGGAATGAAACGGAAACTGGGCGCACCGAAAGCTGTCACCGCAACGGCGCATAAACTCGCTCGCATTATCTACCACCTACTGCGGACCAGAGCTCCGTACGACGAAAGCATCTTCGCAGAGCAAGATGAGTCCGCCCTTCGGCAAGCGGAACTGCGGCTGCGAAAGCATGCCGCCAAGCTCGGATTTCGGATTGTGTCCGCCGAAACGAGCAGCGAGGCTTAGGGCGCGTCTAGTTCAAGAGGAGTCGGCTTGGCGCCGGCGATGATCGGCGGGGGGCGAAAGCAAACCGTGAGCGCAGCACTTCACCCGATGAATATTAACGCCTTGCCGTCGTTTCCAGAGCCTCTCAACAACTACAATGGGCGCATATGCCCTCTGGTGACCCACAGAGAACTTGGGTAGATGTGCGCGATGTTCGGGTGCGAGAGCGAGGAAGCCGCGCGCGCTTCCTTGAGCAGGTTGGCGCGCAGTTTCGCATCGTCGCGGCCGCTTAAACAGAACTTGAGCGCTACGCGGCGTCCCAGAGTGAGGTCCTCGGCTTCATA
>JBAVYH010000006.1:0-72240 GCA_049698695.1 Bryobacteraceae bacterium
CCGCCTATCGAAGCTCCGCCGCCCCCACCGCCCGACCCAGTGTCCGTCTCGGAAGGACAAACCATAGATCAGGTTGTGGCGGCTTTGGGCCAGCCAGCGAAAAAGGCTAAGGTCGGAACGAAAGATATCTACTATTACAAGGATTTGAAAGTTACCTTCGTCAACGGAAAAGTGACGGACGTACAGTAGCCCGCTCGGGGCTAGCTCGTGAGAGCCGACTGAGGAGATCTTCAATGAATATGCATGGAGTTCGCACCCTGTTTTCTGCCAGATGCCTGACCGCGTCTTTGGCGCTGCTGTTTTTCGCCTATCCGGCGCTTTGCGCCGATAAACCCAAGCCAGCGGCCAAGGCTCCCTCCAAGCCTGCTGCCGCGGCTAAACCGGCGGGCGCATCCCACAGCGCCGGTGCGGCTGCCTCGCACGGCCCTACAACTTCGTCGCACGGCGCCACCACTTCGTCGCACGGCGCCACCACCACGTCGCACGGCGCCACCACCGGTCACAACACTACCGGCGCCTCCCACGGTGCTGGTGCCGCTGGCGGATCGCACTTCGGAACCCATCCGGCCGCCGGTCATACGAACATGGCGGGCCACGGTGGTCCCGGCGGCGGACATGGCGGTCCGGCCCCGAGAGGTCAGCACGTCATGCAGACCAGAAACGGCGCCGTTACCAGGCGAGCGGATGGAAGAGTCGCCGGGTTCCATGACAACCGGCGCGGTATGGACGTCCACCACGGCCTCAACGGAAGCCGGCACGTAATGGTCGAGCGCGGCGATCATTCCCGCGTCTATGTCGGACGTGGCGGCCGCGGCTATGTGCAGCGGCCCTATATGTATCATGGCCACGAATATGCCCGGCGCTCCTACTATCGCGACGGCCACTACTATCACGCCTATTATGGACGCTACTATTATCACGGCGTCTACGTGAATCCGTATTACCCGAGTTTCTATTACCGGCCGGCTTTCTATGGATGGGTCTACAATCCATGGGTGAACCCGATTGCGTATGGCTGGGGCTGGGCCGGTAATCCCTGGTACGGATATTATGGCGCTTACTTCACTCCTTATCCGGCTTACGCGGGTCCGTCGCTCTGGCTGACGGACTATCTCATCGCGAATTCGCTGCAGGCGGCCTACCAGGCCCAGGCCGCGGCCATGGTCAATCCCGCACCGCTTACGCCTGAAGTGAAACAGCTCATCGCCGACGAGGTAAAGCAACAAGTTGCTCTCGAAAACACCGAAGCCGCTGCCGCCAACCCCAATGCCGAGCCGGACGCCGCCTCCAGCAGCGTTCAGCGCTTGCTCACTGATGGCAGAGCACACGTCTTCGTAGCCGGCCAGGATCTTGACGTGACCGACGCCGCAGGCAACGAGTGCGCCCTCAGTGAAGGCGACGCCCTCCAACTCCGCGGCCCGGTCGCGCCGGACGCGGAAGCCGTGAACCTGGCCGTATTGGCCAGCAAGGGCGGTAAGGAATGCCCGCGGGGCGATGTCGTTTCCGTGGCGCTTCAGGATCTGCAAGACATGCAGAACCATATGCGCGAAACCATCGATGCAGGCATGCAGGAACTGCAGAAGAAGCAGGGGCAAGGCGGATTGCCGACAACTCCGGCCGCCGCCGCCGCTCCTCCGGTCGAGAGCCCCATGGCCGCCCTCGCGCCCCCGCCTCCGCCGGATAGCGAAGTCTCCGCCGAGATCAATCAGCAATCGCAAGCAGCCGACCAGGCGGAGAAGGAAGCTACCGCCGACGCAGCAGCTTCCGGCCCCGGGCCCAACGCGCCTGCGCCAGCCGCGGAGCCGGCCGCTCAGCCAGTTAACATCGATGTCGGCCAGACCATAGATCAAGTCACTGCGGCGCTGGGAGCCCCCCTGAAGATGGTGAACCTGGGCGCCAAGCAAATCTATGTCTACAAGGACATGAAGATAACTTTTAAGGACGGAAAAGTCATCGACATCCAGTAAACTGCCGGAACCGCGCCGTAAATCCGGCGCGGTTACTTAAGCTTCGCACTGAACCGGAACGCTGGTAAAACTGGTGACCGGCAGATACCCAGGATCAACGGACGCTCCGTTGGGACCAACATCTCGGCGAGCGGCCCCGATAACGGTGGAAGGTTGGGGAAACTTCACCTTCACCTGGAACTCGGGCTCCAGCACCAGCGCTACCCTGGCGCTCTTTGATCTCAACACCGACACACCCTGGAACGATTTCGCCCTCGACGACGTCAGCTTCGCCGCCCGCCCATCCCGCTAGAACAGCAAGGACGGCTTCGCGAGCAGGCGAATCGGGTTTACGGCGGGATACGCCGACTCGAACGCCCACGCCGGGACAGCGACGGTCAGATCTACGCTGGCCAACTACCTGATTTTCACTCTCGCCGGCGGCCGAAGATCAGCCAGCCGAAAACGCCGCCAGCAAAACCACGGCCGCAATGACAAATTCCGGAAGCCCGATGTGCATGTCAATACAATACGATTCTTTATAGCATTTGGTTCACCTAAATCCCGGGCAATCCGCGGACGCGTGGCTGGCCGACGGCATCCGCAAGGCGTCCACCCGATTGAAATCAAGCAAGTTGTTCGGCGGCTACCGCGCCCTCCCCAGCAGCCCGGCGGCGAACAGGCGGTCATCCACCCGGCCAAGACGCCGCACTGCGCGCGGCCCCACCAGCGGCGTATGGTGGATCGTCGTCAGGTACTCCGGTATCGCCCACACGTCTTCTTCGGCAGTCATCCAATGAACGGAATCGAACCGGCTCAGGTTGACCGGCCGCGAGTAACTGCGCAGCGTCTTCTCGCGCCGCAGGTTGTAGTAGTGCTCGAAGTAGGACATCGCCAGCTCGCGCAAGCCCCGGTACACCGGCTCGCGATAGCGGAGCCCGGAGAAATTCGACTTGGCGATCGCGCCCCAGCCGCCGTGCTGGCGGAAAATGGCCAGCACGTGGTCGTCGTCCCGCACCGCTTCCAGGTCCAGCAGCAGCGGCCGGTAGCCGAGCGCGCGCAGCGCCGCCGCGCCGAACAGCGCCCCTTCCATGCAGTGCGCCCTGCGCTCGCGCAGCACGCGCCGCGGCGAAAGGCAGGTAGGCCCGTCCGGCTCCTTGTTGTACGCCACCTCGTAGTCCAGAAAGCGTTGAATCTTCTCCGGCGTGTTGAGGCGGCGGAAGACGGCGCGCTCGGCGGCAAGAAACGAATTACGCGGCATTGCGCTTAGAGTAACGCGCTGGGGCACGCTTTACCTGGCCCTTCGCTTTTTGGTTGACAGCCGCAAAGAGTGAAGTGTACTATTACACTAGACACTTGGACCATGGAGCTGCGCATCAACTTTTCGAGCGGTGTCCCCATCTACGTGCAGTTGATGGAGCAGATCAAGCACGCCGTCGAGACCGGCGCCGTGCGCGCCGGCGAACAATTGCCGGCCATTCGCAAAGTCGCCGAAGATCTGGCGATGAATCCGAACACGGTGGTGCGGGCGTACCGCGAGCTTGAGCGCGACGGAATCCTCGAGCTGCGCCACGGCTCGGGTGCCTACGTGTCCGCCACCCACACGACGGCCGCCAAGACGGCGGCGATCGAGCGGGCAGGCGGCATTCTCGCCGAAGCTCTGGAAGAGGTAGCCGCGTTGGGCCTCACCGAAGCTGAAACGCGCCGCGTATTTGAAAGCGAGTTCGCGCAAGGGCGCGAGCGTGGAAGAACCACAAGGAGGCGAACTTGAACGATCTGGTGATTCGAACCCGCGGGCTGCGCAAGAGCTACGATGGCTCGCCCGCCCTGCAGGGCATTGATCTGGCTGTTCCGCGCGGCTCCATCTGCGGCTTCCTGGGCCGCAACGGCGCCGGCAAAACCACCACTCTCAAGCT
The DNA here is from genome assembly GCA_049698695.1 of Bryobacteraceae bacterium. Classification (GTDB taxonomy): domain Bacteria; phylum Acidobacteriota; class Terriglobia; order Bryobacterales; family Bryobacteraceae; genus Bog-375. Next base: position 3,863 of record JBAVYH010000006.1, read on the forward strand.
GCTGCTCAATCTGCTGCGGCCGGACGCAGGCGAGATCTTCCTCTTCGGCGATCCGGTCGATTCCGAAACCGCGGCCGTGGCGGCCCGCCGTCGCATCGGCTTCGTCACCGAAGAGAAGCAACTGTACCCGTTCATGACGGTGGGCCAGACCATCCGCTTCACGCGGCCGTTCTTCCCCGGCTGGCGCAGGGACCTGGAAGACAGGTACCTCAAGATCTTCCGGCTCCCCGAAAGCAAGCCTGTTCCCAAGCTCTCCAAGGGCATGCGCGCGCAGCTCATGCTCCTCCTCGCGCTGGCGCGCGGCGCCGAGTTGCTCATCCTCGACGAGCCGACCGATGGCCTCGACCCGGCTGTCACCGAAGAGGTGCTGCAAGCCCTGGCGGGCCTCGCCGCGGCCGAGGGGACGAGCGTCTTTTTCTCCTCCCACCACCTCGCCGAGGTCGAGCAGATCGCCGACCGCGTCTGCCTGATCGACCGCGGCCAGATCGTCATCGATGGCGCGCTCGACGATCTGAAGACCGACTACCGCCGGATTCTGCTGGTGTTTTCCGGCGATGCGCCCGCCGCGGTGGCCGCGCTCGCGGGTGTCGATCACGTGCGAACCCGCGGCCGCACGGCTTCGCTGCTGGCCCACGGCGATATCGACGCCACTCTCGATCGCGCGCGCGAGCTGCAGCCGGAATCCGTCGAAGTCCATCCGGTCACTTTGAAAGAACTGTTTCTGGATCACGTAAAGGAGGCATGATGCTCTGGTGGAAAGCTTGGATGGAGACGCGCTGGCGTCTCGCTTTTTTGGTTGCGTGTTTCGCCCTGTTGTGGGCTGAGGGGCTGCTGTTCGGCGTACCCCTGGTCAGGCTGCGAGCGGCTTTCCTCCTCCAGTACGCCGCCATATGGGGCATCGCGGCCACCATGCTGGCGGGCGCCGGCCTCAACAGCCAGACCACGTGGGGAACCTCCACTAGCTATCACGGCTCCATGCTGTTCACTCTCTCGCTCCCCATAGCCCGGCGGAAACTGTTCGCGGTGCGCGCCGGGGCCGGCGCGGTGGAGACGTGCTTCTTGATCGTCATCACCGGAGTGCCGTTGGTGCGCTTTGCCGGACTCGGTTGGTCCGCGGCCTCTCTCTATGTGGCTGGCGCATGTGTCTGTTCGATGACCGCCTACGCCATCTCCGCGCTGCTTGCCTGCGTCACCGGCGAAATGTGGCAACTCTACGGCTCCTGGGGTGCGCTGGGAGCTTTGGGCTTGTCGATGCGCTATGCGCCGTTGGCAAGGTTCAATCCGCTGCGCGGGTTCTTCCTCTCCGCCTACACTGCCGCCGCTCACTTCCCCTGGCTCGATGCCTGGATCGGCTCCGCCCTGCTCGCCGTAGTCTGCTGCTTCACCGCGGTGCGCATCCTCGATCGCAAAGAGTACTGATCAACAATGTGGGGTAGGCGCTTTCGCCTGCCAAACCTTCACATTGCCACCGCCTCTATACGCCCGTCCGGGTGGTACCGTATTCTCCATGATTCGCGCTCTCTGTATCCCGCTGCTCGCAACTGCCCTCTTCGCACAAGTGCCCAACCAGCCCACGCCGGAGTTACTCTGGCCCGATGGCGCTCCCGGCGCGCTCGGCACCGCCGACACCGACAAGCCATCCATCACCCCCTACCTGGTGCCCGAAGGCCGCGGTACCGGCGCCGCCATCGTCGTCTGTCCCGGCGGCGCCTATGTGCATCTGGCGCTGGATCACGAGGGCGCCCAGGTGGCGCGCTGGCTCAACTCTATCGGTGTCGCCGCTTTTGTGCTCCAGTATCGCCTCGGCCCGCGCTATCACCATCCCATCGAATGGGGCGACGCGCAGCGCGCCATCCGCACCGTGCGCTCCCGGGCCGCCCAATACCGCGTGCTGCCCGACCGCATTGGCATCATGGGCTTTTCCGCCGGCGGCCACCTGGCGTCCACCGCCGCCACTCATTTCGACTCCGGCAACCCCGACGCCGCCGACGTCATCGACCGCGTTTCCAGCCGCCCCGATTTCGCCGTGCTCGCCTACCCGGTGATTACTCTCACCGATCCGTACGCGCACCGCGGCTCACGCGACAATCTGCTGGGCCCGAACCCCAATCCCAAGCTGGTCGAAAGCCTCTCGAACGAGTTGCAGGTCACCGCCGACACGCCGCCCACCTTCCTCTTCCACACCAGCAACGACCCCGTCGTGCCGGTGGAGAACAGCGTGCTCTATTACCTGGCGCTGCACAAAGCCGGCGTCCCGGCCGAGATGCACATCTACGCCCAGGGCCCCCACGGCGTCGGCCTGGCTCCCACCGACGAAGCCCTCTCCACCTGGCCCGCCCGCCTGGCCGATTGGCTGCGCGTGAGGGGGTTGTTGAACGGCGGGGCGAGATAGCGACGCCCCTCGCGCCTCGCTTAGCGCTGGCTCTTTCGGAATGGTTGGCTGGATTGGCTCAACGGTGTCGAACGATAGGAGTAAATTCCTTGGTTGCCTTGACCTGTTCCGTCCAACGGCCGACGTTGTTGGCCCCGATCGCCCATTGCGCCATGACAATCCGGCCGAAGCGATCTGGGAGATAACGGAACACGCGCGCGCCCAGCTTTAGGCCTTCGAGGCGGTAGGCCAGAACAGTGTTCTCGTTCCTTATGGCAACCAGAAAGTTGCCTGAGGGCGAAGCGAAGGCATCTGCCAGATTAGGGATTTCGGCTGCGAGCTCATTCCATGTCTTCGGGAGCCGATCGTAGCCGGTGAGTGCCGGTGGCAGTGCGACCGGTATCTTCAACTCGAGTCCATAGCCGCAGAGCCGGTGCGTGTCAGCCCAACCTTCTGCCGCCCAGGCTCCTTGGGCGCGCACGATCGTCCAATTCGACAGGTCCTCGCTGGGGGGGCATTCGAAGCCGGCTTCCTTGTGCGCTTCGTCATAAGCCAAACCAACCGCCCGCCGGAATGCGTCGACGCCGGCTTGGCCAAGCATCGCGGAGATGGCGATCCTTTCCCCGTCCAGGCTCTCAATTGACGTGACGTGCATTTGGTCTTTAACGTCTGGATGAACACCGCAGCCGTAGCTGGTACGCGTCTCATACCAGACATGGGAAGGCGTTACGAAATGGATCTCCCGGCTGATGTCCGTGCATATGAAAGTGGACACAGGCGGCTGAACCAGCTGCTGCTGGGAACTGAGAACAACCAACGGTTTTCTGTCTTCTGGTGCGGCCCACAGGTGTTCTTCTGCCTCTGTGTATTTCCCGAACAACGGCGAGACATTCTGTGTATCTTCTAGCAGCGTGGTGTAACTGCCGATCCGCCAGAAACCCATGCCCCGCGGGACCAACAGGTCGGGAGCGCTGAGAATGCGCACGGTGCCGCCCTCGTCGTAGACCCACAGTGTCTGATACCGAGCATCATGGTCAAAGGAAATGCCGAGTAACAAACCCGACGGAGAGGCCACCGTCGCCCCCGCCTTCATCAAGAGTGCGAAGAGCGCGAGCGTGGCTACGGCCTGGAACATCCGCAAACCGGGGTGGGCAAGGGCGGGTCGTCTGCAGTGCATTCATTGCCAGCTTAAACCCCTGCACTGCTCTCAGCAAACCTCACGACCCGCGGGCGCCGTGCTGGGGTCTCGGCGGTGCGCGACCAAAGTTGCCACTACCCACCAAGCCAGCAATCCCCCTAACCCGCCAGCCTCAACAACATCTCCGCGTTCAGCGCTCCTGCTGCCGTGTCTTCGTGCTTGAACATCACGTATAAGTCGCGCCCGCTCGCGAGTAACTCTTTCGACCGTGCGGCCATCGCAGTTACGTCGGCCTCGGTGTAATCCGGCTTGCGCAGGCGGTAGTAAACGAAATCGGCTGTGATTACCTCCGGCACTTCCAGCTTCTCCGATTCGGCCACGCACAGCGACACATTGTGGCGCCGCAGCTCGCCATACACTTCCTCCACCAGCCACGATGGGTGCCGGAACTCGAACGCATAGCGCAGGTCAGTGGGCAACGACTGCAAGTAAGCGGTCAGCAGCGTGTCGTCACGCTTCATCTGCGGCGGCAATTGAAACAGGATCGGCCCCAGCCGCCGCGCCGGACGCAGCGGGTCAATCGCCTTGAGAAAGATCTCCGTCGCCTGGCCCGCGTTCTTCAGCCGCAGGATATGCGTGATCCGCATGTTCGCCTTCACCGCGAAGACGAACCCCGCCGGCGTCGCTTCCACCCACGCCGCCAGCGTCGTAGCCGCCGGCAAGCGCCGAAACGTGTAATTGATCTCTACCGCGCGTAGCCGCGTCGCGTAGTGCTTCAAGAATTGGTTGGCCGGCAGCTTGGCCGGATAGAAATCCGGCTTCCATGCCGCATACGCAAAGCCGGACGTCCCGGCATATAGATTCGCCATGGCTTATCATTATCTTCTAGCCGGGCCCCGAAGTGTTTGGCCCGGAGCCCGCGCCGGTTTCGAACGGCATGTTGCATACCCCGGAGACCCACGACGATCTCGCCGAAGCGCTCAGCCGCGCCGCCCGCCACCTGCGCACCATTTGCCTCCAAGGGAATAGCAGCAAGCGCCTGATGGCTGGCCCCGTGGCCTGCGCCGACGAAACCATCACCACCGCCGCCCTCCGCCGCGTGCTCGAGTACGAACCGCGCGACCTCACCATCAGCGTGGAAGCCGGCCTCCCCTGGCGCGAGTTCACCACTCTCCTCCGCCAGAACCGCCAGATGGTGCCGCTCGATCCGCCGTTCGCCGCGCAAGCCACCGTGGGCGGCGTGGTCGCTTCCAACTCGAGCGGCCCGCGCCGCCGCCTCTACGGCACCGCGCGCGACATGGTCATCGGCATGCGCTTCGTCACCCCCGCCCGCAAAATCGTCCAGTCCGGCGGCATGGTGGTCAAGAATGTAGCCGGCCTCGATATGGCCAAGCTCATGATCGGCTCCTTCGGTACGCTGGCCGCCATCGTGGTGGTCAATTTCAAACTCCAGCCCATGCCCGAAGCCGAGCGCACCATCCTCCTTTCCTTCGCCGATTCTAAAGCTGCTTTCGAGGCCCGCGCTCGTCTGCTGGCGAGCGTGCTCCAGCCCGCCGCCATCGACTTGTTCAATCCGCCCGCCGCCATTCACGGCAGCCCCGCCTGGATTCTCACCGTGCGCGCCACCGGCAACCAGGCCTCCGTCGACCGTTATCAACGCGAACTGGCCGCGTTCGGCGAGTCGCAGGCGCTCGAGGGCGAGCCCCACGAAGAATTCTGGCGCCGGGTGGAAGATTTCACGCCGCGCTTTCTCACCGCCCACCCCGATGGCGCCGTGGTGCGCGTCTCCTCAACGCTGATGGATCTGGAAAAGTGTATGGCGCCGCTCGCCGTCCCGGCCGTGGCTCGCGCCGGGTCGGGCGTTTGCTATTTATATTTCGATGAGACCGGCGCCGCCGCCCGATATCTTGCCGACGCGGCCGGACTAAGCTTGAAAGCCGTCATCGAGTTCGCGCCCGAAGCCCGCAAATCCCAGCTCGAATTGTGGCCCTGTCCCGGGGCCGATTTCGAAATCATGCGGCGGCTCAAGACCCTATTTGATCCGTCCAATGTATTAAACCGTGGCCGACTCTACCATCGCCTCTAAACCCCGCGCCGCCGGGCCCAGCCAGTTCGATCTCGATAAGTGCGTCCACTGCGGCCTCTGTCTGAACGCCTGCCCCACCTACCGCGAGCTCGGCCTCGAGATGGATTCGCCGCGCGGCCGCGTTTATCAAATGGTGCAGGTCTCCGAGGGCGCGCCCCTCACCCCGGCCTACCTCCAGCACATCGGCCTCTGCCTGGCCTGCCGCGGCTGCGAATCCGCCTGCCCCTCCGGCGTCCCTTATGGCCGCATGGTCGAGCATGCTCGCGCCGAAATCGAAGCGAGCATTCCGCGCGGCCGCCTCGCTCGCTGGCTCCGTGCGTTTCTGTTCGGCCACCTCATTCAGTCACGCGTCCTGCTCACCATCGCCGGCACCCTGCTCTACTTATATGAAGTCAGCGGTCTGAAAACGCTGGCGCGCAGCCTAGGCCTGATGAAGATGCTCGGACGCCTCGGCAACGTGGCGCAGCTTGCTCCTTCGGCCGACCCTCCGTTCTTTTTCTCCCAGATCGGCAAAACATTTCCCGCCGAAGGCGTGCGCCGCCATCGCGTCGTCTTCCTCTCCGGCTGCGTTGCCAACATCTCCTTCGCCCGCCTCCATGAGGCCAGCCTGCGCGTGCTCCAGCACAACGGTTGCGAAGTGGTCGTCCCCGCCGGGCAAGGCTGTTGCGGTGCGCTGCATCTCCATTCCGGCCTCCCCGGCGAAGCCCGCGCCCTGGCCCGCCGCAACATCGAAGCCCTTCGTGGCGGCACCTTCGATGCCATCGTCAGCAACTCCGCCGGCTGCGGCGCCATGCTCAAGGAATATGGCGAGCTGCTCGCCGGCGACCCCGCTTACGCAACCGCGGCGCAGAAATTCGCCACCCAGGTCCGCGATATCACCGAGTTCCTCGCCTCCATCGAGTTGAATCCGCAGATGGGCCCGGTGAACGCAGTGGTGACCTATCAGGACGCCTGCCATCTCGCCCACGCCCAGCGCATCCGCAGCGCGCCCCGCAAGCTGCTCGCCGCCATCCCTGGTCTCGTCCTTGAGGAAATGCCTGGCGCCGATATCTGCTGCGGCAGCGCCGGCTCATACAACATCGTGCAGAACGAAATGTCGTTGCAGATTCTGGCGCATAAGATGGAGGCCGTCAACGGCACGCGAGCCGGCATCATCGCCACCGCCAATCCCGGCTGCGAACTGCAACTCGAAGCCGGCGTCCGCCTCCACGGCAAAGGCCAGCACGTCATGCACGTAGTCGAACTCCTCGACCTGGCCTACCGCAATTACGCGCCCGCTCAATCGGAGCCGCGGCCGTGAGGGAGCGGTTGGCGTCGCATCGCGATATCACGCGACTCAGTAGCCGAGCGCGGCCCGATTCGCCTGCCACCAGGTCTTCCAGAAGTCCAAGTAGTACGCTCCCCGGTGGCTTCGCTTACGGCGACTACGTGCGCTGCCGCGCCATCGCCCGCTTCTCTGCCTGACTCGCTATTTCGGGACCACGGCCCAGCTTTAGATGAATCTCAGGCGAAACCTGCCCTCGAGCGGGCCGAGGACGCCCGAGGCACCAAGATCGCCGTCAGAATCCAGCCGCATCGGGCAGCCTGACGACGAGAGACGGGGCTTGAACTCAAGTGGTGGCGGGAGTGGGGGTCGAACCCACACAGTCCTTGCGGACTACCGGATTTTAAGTCCGGTGCGGCTACCAATTACGCCATCCCGCCGCTACGCCGGCTATTCTAGCAGGGTCCGAGGCGTTAGTGCCCGGTCGTCCGGTTACCTTCCTGAGGCGCGGGATCCTCGTCGAAGTTGATTGCCGCGTCGGCGCCGAACTTGTGGTGATCCCGATATTCTATTTCCTCGCGCGATTCAGACCGTCCGATGCGAACATAGGCGATCGACCGTACGGGCAGAAGATAGCGGTCCCCGCCAACGGTGACGTCACCGTATTCCAGCACATGCCCTGCCGCATTGACGCCCGTCGCCTCGGTAAGATCGGTGTCATAGAGGATCAGGCGCAGCACCGCCCCGGATTGCGGGTCGACGGAAACAAATCCCCGATGCCCCGTTTTGACGTACTCGTGACGCGGCTTGCCGTTCGGTTGGGCGACCTCGCGGCAGCAGACCGAATACCGGGAAAACTCGGGGGCCACTTGATATGCGAACACGGCCACGCGAGTTCCATGGATCATCTGCCAGTGGTCCCATAGGAAGCTCGCCGCGCGGCTGGGATCGCAGATCTCCTCCAACATGCCCCCGAATTCACCGACGGATACCGGCGGTATGGACTTGCGCTTCTCCTTGCCGGCGGCGGTCTTGCTGTAATGTTCACGGCCTGAAATATATGCTGCCTCGGCCGTGTACGAACCAGCCTCGTGCCACCGATTGTCCACGACGGTGGCCGTTGCCACGCTACCCTGAAAGAAACCAGGCGCATCGAAAGGTCCGTAGTTGTGGTATTGGTGCACCGTCTTGGTGGCGATGAAATCCGGAAAGCGGGCGAGATACTCCACGACATAGCGCCGCATTCTGGCGATGATTTCATCTTGCTCGGGAGCGGAAAGCACCGGCGTGGTGGAGAGTACCTCCTGAGCCGGAAGCGGAAGCCCGGCAGATTGCTTGCACAGCGCTTCGATGGCGCGGGCCGTCTCGGGACCGACTCCCGTGCTCGCGAGCAGGGCGGCCGTTCCCTCCGTCAGGCGCTCCGTCAGCCGAACTGACCGCAAGGACTGGGCAATGCGTTTGTCATTCCGATCCACCGCAAGAGCAGACGTAACCGTCCCGACGAGCTGGCTGACGTCCAGGTGGGTTTCCGCGAACAAGGGGAAAGCGGTGCATGCGCAAATGACGCACCAGGCGTGCTTCATAAAGCAACCCTGCAGGTCGTTTTATCCCATTCTAGCAGCGCGACGGACGCCACTGGCCCCCCTCAACTATCCAAGCGCGGCAGCCACACTGGCGGCGATCTCGGCGCCGATGGCGAGCGACGCCGTGGCGGCAGGGCTCGGGGCGTTCAGCACGTGCAACGCGTCCGGGCGGGCGATCAACTGGAAATCCTGCACCAGCTCGCCTTCCGGCGTGATCGCCTGGGCGCGCACCCCGGAGCCGCCGGTCGCCAGATCGCCGGGTTCGATCTCCGGGACCAGCCGCTGCAGCGCGCGGCAGAACAGCTCGCGGCTGAAGGAGCGCCGCAGCTCATACCAGGCCATGGAAGGGTAGCGCCGAAGAAAACGCCAGAAGCCGGGATAGCTGAGGGCATCGAACAGGTCGGCAGGCCGGAAGTCGGTTTTGCGGTAGCCTTCGCGCGCCAGGGCCAGCACGGCATTGGGACCGGCCTCGACACCGCCGTGAATCAGGCGCGTGAAATGGACCCCGAGGAACGGGAAGGCCGGATCGGGCACGGGGTAGATGAGGTTGCGCACCAGGTGCTGGCGTTCGGGGCGGATCTTGTAATACTCGCCGCGGAAGGGCAGGATGCGCACGTCGCGCCGCTCGCCGGCCAGTTGGGCGACGCGGTCCGAGTGCAGGCCGGCGCAATTGATGAGGAAGCCGGCTGAGAATTCGCCCGCTGGAGTTTCGGCAATCCATTCGCCCGCCTGGCGTCGCAGCTTCAGCGCGCGGGCACCCACGGCCACGCGCGCGCCGCGTTCCTCGAGGCGCTTCACCAGCGCCGCGCAAACCGCGGCGTAATCCACTATCCCCTCTTGCGGCACGCGCAGTGCGGCCACACCGCCCACGTGCGGCTCGATTTCGCGCATTGGCTCGCGGTCGAGCCAGCGCAGCCCTTCCAAGCCATTCGCGACGCCGCGTTGTTCCAGGTCGCGCAACCGCGGCACTTCACTTTCGTCGGCCGCCACCACCAGCTTGCCGCAGATTTCATGCGCCACGCCGTTTTCGCGGCAGAACTCCACCATCTGCCGGATGCCCGAGACCGCCAGCCGCGCCTTCACCGAGCCGGGCTTGTAGTAAAGCCCGCAGTGCAGCACGCCGCTGTTATGGCCGGTCTGGTGCTGTCCCACCTGGCTTTCCTTTTCGAGCACCGTGATGGATGCGCCAGGAAACCGTTCGCCCAGGCGGTACGCCGTGGCCAGCCCCACGATACCGCCGCCGATGATGAGAAACCGCTCGGTGTTCACTATGTCCATTGTGCCCCGGCAGTCCGCCTTCATGCCAACATGGAGAACGTGCGGCTGCCAGTCGAGTTGGCGCGCCGCGATCCCAGACTCGTCTGGCCGGAAGCTCCGCTGAAGTGATTCGCGCTTGCGGCGGGGCAGCCCGCGTGACAATCTTGCCGGACTGCGGCAAGCGCCAATCGGAGAAGATGCGCCCCGATCGCCGGCAACCGCCGCCTATTGGTCGCGCCTCTGAAAGCATCCCAGCCGCGACCGTCAGGGAGCGGTTCGGCACAGCCGTTACCCAACCTCCAAGCCGTCAGAAGCTCCAGGCGTGCTCTGCGCTGTTGGCGGCGGGTTCCGGTGACGGACTGGGATTCCACCGGTTGGCAGTGGCCGGCTCCGCCTCGACTTCCGGCTTGGGCGCAGGCCGGACGCCTTCCCAGCCTTCGGCCAGGGTGGCGAGCAGGCTGAGCACCTCGGCCAGGGGTTCGTCGCGCTGCTGGAAGTTGGCTTCGGTGAGCCGCCGCAGCATGTAGTCATACAGCGCCGCCAGACGCCGGCTGATTTCCCCTCCGCGCTCGTGATCGAGCGCGACGCCTAGCTGAATGATGACTTGGCTGGCTTTGGTAATGGCCTTGGAGCGCTCCAATATCTTCCCTTCGGCCAGGTGGCGCCGCGCATCCTGAACCGCGCTCACTCCGGTCTGATACAACAGGCGGATCAGTTCTATCGGGTCCGCCGACAGGATCCTGCTCTCGAGGTAAGCGTCATGCGCCTCATGCCACATTGCTTCGTTCTCCTAAACCACTTATCGGCCCAAAGCGAGGGGCTTTCAGCCGCTTTTAGGGGGATTTGAGGCTCTGGGCCATGCGCAACACGTATTCCGGCGGCACTTGCGTGATCACCTCCTTGGTGTTGCGGTTGAGGACCCGGACGACCAGGCGCTTGGTCGCCGAATCGATTTGAAAGTCCAACTCTTCGTCCTGGCCGAACATCTCCGATTCATTCAAAGCCTTGACGGCCTGGACCAGGTCGCGATTCTGGGCCGCGATGTCGGGTGGAACGTTGACCGCGGTCACGGGGAGGGCCGGGTCCGTGCGATTGATGGCGCTGATCTCCATAACGGCTCCTCGACCGGACCCATGCCGCACGAAAAAACTCGCCGGACGCATCCGGTCGTCAAGTTTCTTATCGGCCGAAAGCGGAGGTTCGCGAACCAAGCTGCGAAGGTTATGAGACCGCCTGATGCTGGTTATGAAACCATCTGGTAACAGGGAATGTGCGCTACTGGGCCGAAGAGCACACGCGCCGGCCGGGCTGCCTCCAGCCGGCAGGAGGCGCCCGCCGACCGCCCCTCCAGGGCCACCGAGCCGCCCGACCGCGTCACCCGGTAAGCCGCCTGCGCACCATGGTGCTGGCGCAATGGCTCCAGCCCCCAGTCCGAGCCGAATACCATGTGTATGCCTCCATCCGCTCCTACCAGGACCGAAACCTGGCAATCGTCGCCGGCCCCCTCTTGGGCGGTGGCAAAAAGCTCTTCGGCATTCCTGAGAAATGCGTTCACAAAAACCTTATCGCCACCGCCGGGCATTCCTTGAATCGTCGTGCGCCTTGCATCAGGACTCGCCGGTTCAGGCCCACCCGGTGACAGGTGTTAGATTGTGTGCATGGTTCAACCCTCCCAACATGAACCAGTGACCGCGCGTGTCCCCGGCGCGGCATCCAAGAGCGGCCGCCCGGACCCCTGGTGGCTCGGCCCCCCCGGCCTTTTCGCGCTCGTTTTGCTGGCTTACGCCAATTCGCTGGGCCTCGGCCTGGCGGAGGATTCCCAGTTTCTGCTTACCCAGGATCCCCGCCTGCAAAGCCTCACCGCGCACAACCTGGCGCTGATCTTTTCTAAGAGTTACTGGTGGCCGGTGGCAGGCGACCTGATCTACCGCCCGCTCACCACGGCCTCTTTGCTGTTGAACCACGCTCTGGCCGGCGCGGCCGGCGGCGCCTTCTGGTATCACCTGGTGAACCTGGTGCTGCACGCCGTCAACGCCTGGCTGGTGTGGGAACTGGCCAAGCGGTTGCTGAGCCGGCGCGCGGCGTGGTGCGCGGCAGCCCTGTGGGCGGTGCACCCCATCGCCACCGAAGCGGTGGATAACGTGGTGGGCCGCGCCGATCTGCTGGCGGCCATGGCGGTGCTGGCGGGCCTGTTGATTTACACCCGTGCCACCGCGGAATCCGGTTGGCGGCGCTGGCTGGCCTTGTTCGCGGTAGCGACGGCGGGCGCGTTCTCAAAAGAAAATGCCGTAGTACTGGTGGGGCTGATGGTGCTGTCCGACCTCGCGTTCGGCCCGCCGGCCCTCATCCGCACGCGCCAGCGCCTGTCGGCGTACGGAGCCGCGCTGGGCTCGGTGGTGGCCTTGTTCCTGGCGCGCGCCGCGGTGTTTGCGCCGCTGCCGTGGCCGCCCGCGTTCTACATGGATAACGTGCTGCGCACTCTCCCGCGCTGGCAGCGTCTTTTCAGCGCACAGAAGATCGTCGGTCTGGACATCGGCCTGCTGCTCTGGCCCGTGCGCCTGGTCTCGGACCGCTCTTATGACGTGATCCGCGCCGCCGCCTGGACGGACGGGGTCGCCTGGCTTTCGCTGTTGATCATTGTGGCGCTGCTCGCGCTGGCCTTCGCCATGCGCTGGCGCCATCCGCTGGTGTTCTGGCTGGCCGGGTTTTTCGGACTGGCGCTGCTGCCCACCTCGAACCTGCTGATCAAGATTGCCAGCCCGATGGCGGAGCGTTTCCTCTACCTTCCTTCGCTGGCATTCGCCATCGCGCTGGCGGGCCTGGCCTGGCGCTACCTGACGCCGCGCCAGGCGGGGACCGCGCTAGGGGTGCTGTTGCTGCTCTATACCGGACGCACCTGGGCCCGCAACGCGGACTGGCGCGACAACCTCACGCTCGGCTCGGCCGACGTCCAAACGGCCCCGCGCAGCGCCCGCCTCCACGACATGCTGGCGAAGGCGTGGTTCGACCAGAACGCGCGCGGCAGCCTCGACCGGGCGATCGCCGAACAGGAAACGGCGTGGAACCTGGTGCGCGCCCTGCCCCCGGCGGAATCCTCGGAGCTGATTCCGGCCCGGCTGGGCATTTATTACGCGCAGAAAGCGGCGCTCGTGCCGGTGGCCGAACGCCCGGCCTGGCGCGAAAAATCGATCGCCATGCTGATCGAGGCCCGCCGGATCTCGCTCGCTGCCGAGCAGGCTTTCGATAACGCCCAACTGGCTCACGACAAGCCGCTGGCGCCCCGGCAGGCATTCGTGCTGCTCTATCTCTACCTGGCCGACGACTACCTGAGCGTCGGCCGTTATGCCGAAGCTCTGGACGCGCTCCGCTACGCCCGCATTCTCACGCCTCGTTTTCCGCCGCTGTACGAGGCGATGGCGGCGGCGTACCGCGGGCTGGGCGACGCACAGGGGGAAGCCGTGGCGCGCGCCGGCGAAGCGCTCGCCCAAGGACGCGCGCCCGACCCGGCCCAATACTGCGCCGCTGCCGCCGAGCTGGCGCAGGCGCTGCGCGAAGATCGCTCGCCGGATGCGGAGTTCGAATTGGACATCCTCGCCCGCTGCGGCTCGTCCGGTGGCGATCCGCGATAGAGGCGTGGCCGCCGCCGCCGCTGCGTAGGGGCCTGGGGCATGCCCGGCCCGTGCCTGCCAACGCTCGCTTGTTGGGCGCATCTTTCGCTACAGCAGTTTGCCCAGCACCAGCGCGTCCTCTCCGTCTTCGTAATAGCCCCGAACCTTGCGCAGGCGGGCAAACCCGAATTTCGCATAGAGCGCCTGCGCCTGCCAATTCGACGGGCGCACCGCGAGGGTGAACTGGCGGACGCGGCGCAACCGCAAACGTCGCAGCGTGCTGCGCATCAGGGAAGAGGCGATGCCCTGGCCGCGGCGCTCCGCACAAACCGCCACCGAAACCAGCTCGGCGCGCGGCCGGGACTGGCGGCCGGAGGTCGAAGTGACCATATAGGCGCGGATGCCGGCGCCTGCGGCGGCCACCAGGAACAGGCGCCCGCATTTGGCGAAAAGCTCTGCAAACAAGTTGCGATCATAAGCATCGGCTCCGAACGAGGCGCGCTCGATGGCCAGAACGGCATCCAGATCGGACATCCGAAAGGGACGGATGTAGTACTGAGGTTGCATGGCGCTAAGTGTTATTTTGCTACACTAAACGCCTTGGGGGCAGGAAGTGAAGAAAGCCAGGGGCAAATCGGACAAGCGGCATCTTGACAAGGATTTCGGAGTCGCGCATACTGAAATGGACATGCAACTGAGTGGCAACAAGCGCGAATCGGCAATCCCGCCGGCGAGCCTGGTGGACTTGCGCCGCGGCGACGAGGCGGTCTTGAGCGAGATCGATTTGCCGGTCGAGGATGCGCGTCGTTTGATGGAGCTTGGCTTTCTTCCCGGAGCGCGGGTGGTGGCCGGACAAAGCGCGCCGGGCGGGGATCCGCGGGTGTTTCAAGTGGATGGATCGGAGGTCGCGGTGCGGCGCGAAACCGCGCGGCGCCTCAAGATCCACCATAAGGGGCGCCTTCCGAGGAAGGCATGAGCGACTGTTCGGCCTGCGCCGGATGCGGCACCGCGTCGGCGGTCGCATTTCCCCCTGACGCCGCTGTGAAAGTGGTGGCCGTGATCGGGCCGCCCAACTCCGGCAAAACCACTCTCTTCAACCGCCTCACCGGCTTACGCCAGAAGGTCGCCAATTTTCCCGGCGTCACGGTGGAGCAGCACACCGGCATCGCCGAACTGCCCGGTGGCCAAGCCGTGGAATTGATCGATTTGCCGGGTGTTTACAGCCTTTCGCCGCATTCGGAAGACGAGCAGGTGGCATACGATGTGCTTACAGGCCGGCGCGACGACACGCCCAAGCCCGAAGCCATCCTGCTGGTGCTCGATTCGACCAATCTGAGCCGCCATCTGATGCTGGCGGCGCCGATCCTGGCGTTAGGCCTGCCGTCGTTGATCATTCTCAACATGGCCGACGACCTGCGCAACCGCGGCGGCACGCTCGACATCAAAGCGCTCTCCAGGGAATTGGGTGCCCCGGTGGCTTTGGTGAGCGCGCGCCAGGGTGAAGGCATCGAACAGGTGCGCGATTTTCTCGCTGGGACTATGGCGCTGCCCACGCCCAGGTCGCTGCCGGTGCTGCACGATGTCCCCAAATGCCGCGAGTGGGCCGGGAGGGTGGGCAGCCAGGCCGACTATCGCGCGCCGATTGCTCCCAAATGGACGCGCCGTCTGGACCGCGTCATCCTGCATCCCGTGGCCGGGCCGCTAGTTTTCGCGTTGGTGGTGATTGCCGTCTTTCAATCCATTTTCAGCTACGTCACGCCTCTGATGGACGGCGTCAAGTGGCTGTTTGAAGTTTCCGGCAACTGGATTGCAACTACGTTGCCGCCGTCGCTGATCCGCTCGCTGCTGGTGGATGGGGTGTGGAAAGGCGTCGGCTCGGTGATCGTCTTCCTGCCCCAGGTTCTGCTGTTGTTTCTGTTCATCGGCATCCTCGAAGATTCCGGCTATCTGGCGCGCGCGGCGCTGATCGCCGACCGTACCATGGCGCGCTTCGGGCTGCAAGGCAAGTCGTTCATCCCCCTGCTTTCGGCTTATGCCTGCGCGGTGCCGGCGATTCTATCCACGCGCACCATCGAGAATAAGCGCGACCGCACGGCCACTATCCTGATCGCGCCCTTCATGACGTGCGCGGCGCGGTTTCCGGTCTACACATTGATCATCGCGGCCTTTTTGCCCAACCGGCAACTGTTGGGTTTTCTCAGTGTGCGCACGGTGGCCATGATCGGCCTTTATGCGCTCGGATTCCTGATGGCAGTGGTGACGGCGCGGGTGTTGAAATCGTCGATTCTGAAGAGCGGCCACACGCCGTTCCTGTTGGAGATGCCGGCTTACCGCTGGCCCACCGTGCAATCGCTCGGCCTGCGATTGCTCGACCGGTCCAAGGTTTTTCTGCGCCGCGCCGGCACGGTGATCCTGCTGGTGACGGTGCTGTTATGGATGGCGGCGCATGTGCCGTACACGCACGGCCATCCTCCGGCCATGCGCGACAGCCTGGCGGGCACGCTGGGCCGCACCATCGAGCCGGTCATCAAGCCGCTCGGTTTCGATTGGAAGATCGGTATCGGCATCATCACTTCCTTTGCGGCGCGCGAGACCATCATCGCCACGCTGGGAGCGATTTATGGCATGGACCATCCGGATTCCACCAGCATGGACTTGCAGAGCGCCCTGCGTCACGACCTGACGCCCGGCGGTGCGGTAGCGTTGCTGATCTTCTTCGCCTTTGCCATGCAATGCGTTTCCACCGTGGCCGTGGTGCGCCGCGAGACCGGCGGGTGGAAATGGCCGCTGGCCCAATTTGCGTACATGAGCGCGCTGGCTTACGGCGGCGCCTTTCTGGCCGCGCACCTGATGCGGTTCGTGTAGGGCAGTCTCACGGGCAAGCTAAAGCATGCCCCACCCGATGGCACGCACGGTATTCTTGGGGCATGCTTTAGCTTGCCCGTTTGTTTTCCCGAGCCCGCAACCCGCCTGCACGCCGTGCGCCGCGGGCGCGTCATAATAGAAAGGGACATACGTATGCGGAAACTGTTTTGCGCCAGGCATGCTAGGCCTCATCGCCGGCGGGGATTCTCCCTGATTGAGTTGCTGATCGTGGTATCGATCATCCTCATCCTTATTACGATCGCCGTGCCCAAGTTCACCCACGCCCAGATGTACACGCGGGAAACCGCGGCCATTCAGGCGATCAAGACCATTCACACGGCCCAGGTGCAGTACCAGTCGCAGTACGGCCGCTACGCGGCGTCGCTCACCGAGCTCGGGCCACCGGCCAGCGGTGCGCCGAACACTTCGGCCGCCGACCTGATCGGCAACGATCTGGCCAACGGCGAAAAGCAGGGCTATAAATTCACCGTCGCGCCCGTCCCAGGCGGTTATGTGGTCAATGCGGTCCCGGTCGCGTACAACAGCAGCGGCAGCCGCAGCTTCTACTCCGACCAGTCGATGGTGATTCACGAAAACGACGGCCCCGAGCCGGCTACCGCGCAAAGCAAGGAACTGCGCTAGGGTGGCGCGAACTGTCTGTGGCGCACGCGCGCGCGCCACATTTGCATCCAGGGCGATGTGAAGTTATTCTTGCGTTAGCCCGCGGCTCCTGCGCAGGCTGAAGGGACACTTTACCGAACAAGCTTCCGATGTTCTCATACTCCGGCAACGATCTCTATTGCGAGCAAGTGGCGCTGGCCGACCTGGCGGCGCGGGTGGGCACGCCAGCCTACGTCTATTCCACCGAAACGATTCTGGCTAATTACCGCGCCTATGACGAGGCCTTCGGCGCGCTGCCGCACACGGTTTGCTACGCGGTCAAGGCGAATTCGTCGCTGGCGGTGCTGGCGCTGCTGGCCAAAGCGGGAGCCGGGTTCGACATCGTTTCGGGCGGCGAGCTGGCGCGCGTGCTGGCCGCCGGCGGCGACCCGTCGCGCGTGGTGTTTTCAGGGGTGGGCAAAACCGCCGCGGAAGTGGAGTACGCGCTCGACCACGGCATCCACAGTTTCAATTGCGAATCCGAACCGGAGATGGCGCTGCTCGACGCCATGGCCGCGCGGCGCGGCGTGAAGGCGGGATTTTCGATTCGCGTCAACCCCGATGTGGACGCTGCCACCCATCCTTACATCGCCACCGGCCTCGGCCAGCACAAGTTCGGCATCGCCATCGAGCGGGCGCACGCGGTCTACGAACGGGCGCGCAGCCTCGCCCACCTGTCGGCCGAAGGTGTGAGCTGCCACATCGGCTCGCAGATCCTGGATGCCAGCCCGATTCTGGAAGCGCTGGACAAGCTGGTGGAGCTGGCCCGGCAACTCCGCGCGGAAGGCTGCCCGATTCGTCATCTGGATTTGGGCGGCGGGCTGGGCATCGCCTACAAGCCCGGCGAAAAGGCGCCCGCCGTCGCGACATTCGTCGAGGGCTTGCACGCCAAGCTCCGCGATACGGGGCTTTTGGTGATGGTCGAGCCGGGCCGCTCGATTGTGGGGCCGGCCGGCGTGTTGCTCACCCGCGTGCTCTACCGCAAGCAGAACGGCGCGAAGGAATTCATCGTGGTGGATGCGGCGATGAACGATCTGATCCGCCCGGCGCTCTATCACGCGCACCACGAGATTGTGCCGCTGCGCAAGAACGGGCTGCCGCCGGTGAAGGCGGACGTAGTGGGCCCGGTGTGCGAGAGCGGCGATTTCCTGGCGCGCGACCGCCTGATGGCCAACGCCATGCCGGGCGATTATCTGGCGGTCTGCGCGGCGGGCGCTTACGGATTCGTGCAGTCGTCGAACTACAACTCGCGCCCGCGCGCGCCGGAGGTGCTGGTGGAAGGCGCCGCCTGCCGGGTGATCCGCCAGCGCGAGACTTACACCGACCTGATGCGCGGCGAAACCGTCTGACGGGTGCGGCGCCCAGCCCTTCTGCCGCACAATGGAGCATGGCCGAAATTCAACCTGCCCGCTACACCTGCTATCGCGCGGCCGGGCCGATCTCGATCGATGGCAAGCTGGAGGAGCCTTCCTGGCGCCTGGCGCCCAAATCGCCGCCGTTCGTCGACATCGTGACCGGCGAGCCGGCCTGGTTCGATACCCGCGTGGCCTTGCTGTGGGACGACGAATACCTTTATTTCGGTTTCTGGATCGAAGAAACCGACGTCTGGGGCACGCTCACCGAACGCGATTCCAAAATCTGGGAAGAGAATGATATCGAGCTGTTCATCGCCGGCCGCGACGCTTACTACGAATTCGAAATCAACGCGCTCAACACGGTGTATGAAGCGTTCTGGATCTGGAAGGACATTCACCAGCCAGGCGGGCGCTATTACGGGCGGCCCGAGTTCGATGCCGCGCGGCAGCGCACCATGGTGCTCGATGGCGTTGGCGGCCACGTGCATCCGCGCGGCGAGCGCTGGGGCTTTCTCGATTGGAATTTCCCTGGGCTGAAGACCGCCGTGCACGTGGATGGCGTGGTCAACAGCCGCACCAACACCGACCGCGGCTGGACTGTCGAGCTGGCATTTCCGTGGAAAGGGCTGGCGCTGATTGCGGATGGCCGGGCGTTGCCGCCCGCCGATGGCGATGTGTGGCGCATCGATTGTTCACGTTTCGAGAAGATCGGCCGCAACCGCGAAACCCTGGACCCGTGCGCCGGCTGGACCTGGAACCGCCACGGCCACTACGATTCGCACATCCCGGAAGTGTTCCCCCGCGTGACGTTTTCCACCCGCTCGGTTGCCGGATGAATGCGTGGTTGCGTTGCGCCGTCTGTGCGCTGGCTATGATCGGCCCAAAACCCTACGCCGGGGTGACGGGGTGCTTTCCGTTGTTCGCCTCTTCGCGCACGCGGAATGAGCTGCGATGGATTTTCACGGCGGTGTGGGCGCCCTGGCTGCGCAGCGTCTCCCCAACCACGTGAAGTGCAACCTTGACGGCGTCCGCGGGCCAATCCACATCGAGTTCGATCCTGGTTCTGGGAGGGAGTTCCTGAGCGCATTCGAATAGCAGCCCTCCACGCGAGATATTCACCAGGCGGCCGGCGCCTGTCCGGACGATCCTTCGCCCCAGGATGAGCTTGTACTCGATCCCCGTGCGAATCGGATAGCGGCAGTCGGTGCGACGCTCCGCCTTCGACGTCGAACTTGGGGAGATAATCGCTTCCGTCAATTGAGCCTCTGTATCCTCATTATGGGGAATGTGCGCAGAGTTCCGACAGACCCACCCGCCAAATGACGGTACCTTCAGTTCAGATAGACGGTATAGTACCACCATGGCGAGGGCGGGTTGGCCGGAGCCGGGCGCTGGATGCGCAACAGGCAGTGGCAGGCAATGTAGCGCTGCGTTTACTATGCCAATGCCAGGGCGACCAGCGTTGGGGAAGGAGGATCCTGGCCCGCTAGTCGTTGCAGGATGGGCATTTCGAGCGCGTCAGGATCGAGTTCCACGGCGCATTGCGCGATTTCCTCTTCCGTCGCGCCCGGAAAGCACAGTTCGCAGGTTGCCACCGCGCTGCCGGATCGGATGGCGGGTCCAAACGTCCGGCAGGCGAGCGGCCGCGATTCGTAAAGATCACAGGTCCCGGTCGCAGGGTCGAGCGCCGGGCAGGGCTCGTCATCATCGGCCGCCTCGCTGAGCGCCCGCTTCGCAGTGTCGTCAGGATACTCACGCCGCAGTTTTGCGGCCGCCTCGCCGGCGCGGGTGCGAACACGCGTAGCCCGTGCTGCGTCACGCCTCTCCAGATCCGCCAGGCCCCGGCGCAGGCGCTGCGCATCCAACTCGCTGATCTCAAAAGCGCCCAGGCAGCACTCGTAACAGCCCGGCCGGCACTTGAGCCAAGCCCCGGCTTTGCCGGCGGCTTCGGCCAGCGCCGCATCGACGATCTGAATCAGCTCGCTGTCGTCTGCCACTCTTTATAAGGATAACGGACCGAGGGTCGATTCGCGGAGCACCCGGAACAAACGGCCTTTCCGGCGCGTACAGAAAAGAGAGGTTCACGCACGTGAAGTTTCTGTTGTGGTGTATTCTCCTCGTGCTGTGCTGGCCGCTGGCGCTGGCCGCGCTAGTGGTCTACCCGCTGGTGTGGCTGTTGCTGCTGCCGTTCCGTCTGGTCGGAATTGCGGTGGAGGGCGCCCTATCGCTGGTCTGGGCCTTGGTCACGCTTCCCGCGCGGCTGCTGCGCGCCATCTGAAACCGGCGTCTTAACTGGGCATCCGGAGTTCGACGCCAGGCTGCTGGGCCGTCGTGAACGTACGGCCTTGGGTGCGGAATTCATAGCGTTCGATGGCGACTGCTGCGCCCCTCTCGTTGCTGCGAACTACGCATCCGTAAATCATCAGCTTCATCGGGCAGTTGTCGTTGAGGAGGACAGGCCACGTCATCGAGAGTTCGACGGGCATGCCCGTGGTAAGCATGCTTTCCGTCGAGAACCACACGCCGCCGCTGGAAATGTTCATCGTTTTGCCGTTCCCAGTCTCGGCAATCCGTTGACCGTAAAGCATCTTATAACGGACT
Organism: Bryobacteraceae bacterium; assembly: GCA_049698695.1. Lineage (GTDB taxonomy): Bacteria > Acidobacteriota > Terriglobia > Bryobacterales > Bryobacteraceae > Bog-375. The sequence goes on from JBAVYH010000006.1 coordinate 24,651, forward strand.
TCCTGTTCGATCTGGAAGCGCCGCTTGCTGCGTCTTTCGCGTTCACTGCCTCGCAATAAGCTTTCATCCTGTGTTTCGATCACCCGGCACCGCCTTCTCATCGTGAAGGTAACTCTTTTAGGATCAATCGCTCAATATGTCTTTGGTTAGGCGGGGGGCGTTATCCAGGGCCCCCGCAGTTAATCCTTACTGATGGCCTATCCCAGGCGATTTCAAAGGATTACGCTCTCGGCCCCAAACCTCCGTACTGGGAATAAGAGACCGTCCGGCCACCGTGCAGCCACGCCTTAAAAAACTTCAGAAAACGTTCAGAAAATCCTGGACAAACAGATCCTAAATTGCTAGTATTAGAACAACACAGACAGCATCCCTGGCGGCGAGTCCCCTCCCGCCGCCAACCCTCTGAGTGCAAGGCCCCGGGATACCCAGCTCGGGGCCTTTTAATTTGTCCGGCCGATTCAGCATCCGCTCTCTCCCTCCGATGTTTTCCACATTGCGTGGAGCGGCCCCACAGCAGGATAGACTTCCACCGACCGATCAATGGTACCTATGGAACTCGCTCCGGTCAAATAAGTGTCCCACAAGACATCTTCAACGATTTTTTGTGGACAAACGGATCTGAAACAATTATTATGGGAACAATACAGACAGCATCCTTGGCGGCGAGTCCCCTCCCGCCGCCACTCTCTGAGTGCAAGGCCCCAAGTTACCCAACTTGGGGCCTTTATCATTTCTGAGCCGTTCCGCCTTGAGAAGCCTCCTGCGCGCTGCGGCGCAAGAACCGGTCCACCTTGGTCCGTGGTGAAGTGGCGATGGCGCGGCTGACCTGGCTCACCCTTCCCTTCCCTCCCGCCTAGAACAAGCGGTCCTGTTTCTTCAGGTTCCCGACTGTGCCCACATTGGCAATAGAGAACGAAAACATCAGCCTGCTTTCGTCGCGGATGCCGGCGTTGTAACGGCGGTATTCCACGTTGAATCCGCAGCAATCCGTGTTGTACGTGACCAGGGTCGTGGTGTACTCGAGCACTCTCTGGCGGTAGTCGTAAACCGCCTCGACACCCGCGTTCCAGCCGCGGTTGTTGGGGTCGCCGTACTGCACGCGGGCCCGATACTGGTTTCCGTACGGGACCAACAGCGGGTTGGTGTGCACTTCGTAATTGCCCGCCGAGTAGTAGTATTTTTTCCAGTGGTAGTCGACGGAGAAGCCGCTGTCGACCGCCGCGTGGAACCGTGGATCGTAGTCGGCCTGCCAATTCACGCCCAGGCCGTTGAGCGGGCTGGCGCGCAGGGTGGAAGCTATCGGAGAGCTGCTGCGCGGGCCGAGCAGGAACGAGTAAGCGCTGAGATCGGCGGTGGCGGCGAACACGTTCGACTGGCCGGGGACCACCGCCCCGCCGAAGGTCGGGTCAAAGTACCGCTTTTCCTTCAGCTCCCAGGTGAAAAGCTCCCTGACGGAATCGCCGCGCTTGGCGTACAGGCGGTTGGTCAGCGAGAGCTCCAGTTCGTTGGTGTCGCTCAGCAGATCGGTTTCATCGAAGCGCACCAGGCGGTCGAAGTCGCTGCCGATGCCGGTAACGTAACGGTACGTCGCGCGCGGCTCGATGACGTGCTTCACCTTGTCGCCGAAAATCGTCTTCTTGTTGAAGACGCGCGCCAGCGAGGGGAAAATCAGGTCCACGGAAAAGTCGCGGGCGCTGGTGACGATTTTGCTGCCGACCACCTGGTAAGCCACATAGCCCACTTGTTGCGAAACCGAGGCGTTGGGCGCCTGGCTCTCGCCGTAAACCGCCTCATCGATGCCCACGCTCGGCACCAGATCGAAGTGCCAGAAGTGCAACGCGCTGGTGATGTGCGGTGAGAGTTCCAGCCGCGGCGTGAACGGCTCGGTGCGGTACGTTTCATACAACGTGTTCCCTTGCGGGCCGCCCAGGTTTAGGGTGGAATCATTGAAAAGGGGTTGCGAGCGGGAGAGCAGGCCGGCGGAGGAATAGAACGAAAACCAAATGGGAAGGTTCTGCCAGATTGCCCGGTCGCGGCCGTTCAATTCCACGTCCGGCAGTTTGTGGATGATAACGGCATTGGTCAACGCCGGCGTCTGCCCGTTGGCCTCGGTCAGCGGCACCTCGGTACTTTGGAAATTCTCCAGCCGCGCCGCGACGATATCGATTCTGTAGCTGGACCAGTCCTTGCTCAGCGACCCGACGGAATGTACCTCCGAGCCAATCGCTTCGTTGTAGGATTCCGACCATTGCTGGCGGAAGTCGAACGAGCTGACATAGTTGGCGGTGGCGGTGCCGGTCCAGCCGCGTCCCAGGTCCAGGTTGCCGATCGCATAAATGTCGAGGCCGCTGTAATGCGCCACCGGGGTGGTGCCGGGAACAATGCCTTGACGGTCCTGCACGCCATAAAGGAGGATGTCGAAGTCCGTGCCCGGGCGCGGCTTACCGCGAAAGTCCACGTGGTGCGCGAAAGCCTCGGTGTTGTAGTCGAAGAAGCGGTAGGTGATGTCGAAGCTGCGGTCGATCGCCCAGAAGTAGCCCAACCCAACCATTGGGCCGCGCAGCGAGTGCGCCACCAGGTTGGGCAGCAGAAATCCGCTGTGGCGCGGTTGTTTTTCCAGCGAGTGGTAGAAATATGGCGTGTAGAAGATCGGAATTTTGCGCAACAGAAAGATGCTCCGATATGCCTTCGCCCGCTCGCCCGGAATGATGTCGAATTTCGGCCCGCGCAGCTTCCACCACGGGCCCGGCAGCTTGCAGTTGGTGATCCAGCCGTGATAGAGGAGGTACTTGTCGCCGATGCGTTCGGCCCATTCGCCTTCGAAATGGAACGGGCTGTTGCCGCTCAAAATGCCGCGTCGCACCACCGTCTTTCCCATCGATTCGCCGCGCACGTCGTAGAACTTGCCCTTCTGCTCTTCGGTGTTGTACTCCAGCCGGTTACACCAGATCTGCTCGTTCTTTTCGAAGCTGTGGTAATAAACGTTGCCGACGGCGACCAACTCGCGCGTGTCTTCGTTGTATTCCATCTCATCGGCCCGCACCAGCAGCGCCTTGCTCTCCAGTTGCACGTTGCCGCGCCCTTTCTTGATTGGGCCCTCCGCCTCCTGATGAACCGCCCAAAAAACCCATTGGTTGAGTTCGAGAGTTTTGTGATCGGGAAGCTGCGGTGGGGTAGCGGGCGTGGCGGCGCCGGTTTGGGCGGCGGGCTTGGCGGCGCTGGTCTGGGCGGCGGGAGGCGGAGGGGGAGCTGAGGCCTGTTGCTGGGCGCCGGCCGTATCGGCTAAGGCCAGCCAAAACAATGCAGTAACCAGAGAAACGCAGGTGAAGCTAGAAGAATTTCCGTGACAAGCTTCGCCTCTTGTGCTAAGAAAGGGAATAGAGCTTGGCGGAAAGAGCCCCAACCACAGACGGTACCACAGAATGTTGGCTAAGGCTCCGTGCGATTCGCTCACAGTGTGAAGGCCGATGACATGTAGCTATTGCGGAACGCGACTTGGGGAAGGCGAACTGCGCTGCCCGCGTTGCGGACGCAAAGACGACGACCGGTTGACGGGTGGATTCAGTCTGGTAACTGCTGGAGCCCTGGCCACCGCGCCCGCGCGAATGGCGCGGGAGTTTTCCGCCCGCCGCGCGGCGCCGCGTCCGGCGCAGGATATGGGCCGTGCCGTCCAGACTTCGCTGTTTCCGGACAGGCCGGCGTCCAACGTAGTTTTGATCGCGCCCCCGCGCTCGAGATCGACGGCTCGCAAAACCAAGCCAAGGACGGGCAGGCTCGTGCCGGAGGGGCAAGGAAAGCTGGAGTTCCTGGAGGCAGCGCCCGCCAAGCCGCGCACGCTGGGCACCACGGTCGAAGCCAGAATCTATTGCGATGCACCGGTGGCGAACCCGCTCCACCGGGCAGTGGCGGCGGCCCTGGATTGGGCCATGGTGCTGATTGCCTACGGCTGTTTCCTGCTGGCGTTCCGCATCCTCGGCGGCCAGGTCTTCTTGAACAAAACCAATCTGATGGTTTTCGGCGGCGCGTTGCTGCTGGTCGGCTTCACTTACAGCTTGCTGCCGGTGATCGCCGGCACCGAGACGCCGGGCATGCGCTGGACGCGGCTGCGCCTCACCACATTCGACGGCCTCCCGCTCGAGCCGCGTCACCGTTTGCTGCGCATGCTCGGCTCGTGTCTGAGCGTGTGCACCGCGGTTGGATTGTTGTGGTCGCTGGTAGACGAGGAAAGCCTAGCCTGGCAGGACCACATCTCCCGCACGTTTCCCACCCTGGCCGTAGACCGGTAGATTACTTCCAAGCCTGCCGCCGTGGCGCAGGCAGTCATGCCTGGTGTGTCGAGAGTCGTATCGACATTTCTTGCGGTGCGGGGGGGAAGAAACGTCGGCACGAATGCCGGCGCTGCAGGCAGGACTGCGTCCGCCACGCCTTATGCGTTCACCGCGGCTTTCCGCAGTCGATCCAGCACCCCGGCCCAATCGGGGGTTTCCGGCGGGCATTCCACCGCGATCCACTCTAAGCCCTGAGCATCGAGATCGTGCAGCGTGCGATAGAGAACCGCGGCGTACTCGCGCGCATCGGCAGGCATTTCCCGACCCAGCCGCAGCCAGGCGCCGCGTCCTTCCGGCGGCTGGCCGCCGGGCGCGATCAGATAGAGCGGTGTAGCCGGCCTGTAATGCCGCGGATGCATCCCGGGCGCGGGGTGCGGCCCTTCCGCGGCCGCCGCCACTATCGCCACCGGGCCGATCAGGCTTTCGATTTCCGGCAGCGGAATCACGCCAGGCCGCAGCAGCAGCGGCGCGCCGGCCAGTGACAGCACGGTGGATTCGATGCCGACCTGCGCCGGACCGCCATCCAACACGAAATCGGCAAGCTGTTCGGGCACGTCTGCCGCCGCGGTGGGTGAAAGCTCCGTAAAGCGGTTGGCGCTGGGCGCGGCAATCGGCACCTGCGCGGCGCGGATCAATTCAATCGCGAGCGGATGCGCGGGCATGCGCAGTCCCACCGTGGCTAAGCCCGCGGTGACGACATCCGGTACTACGCTGCGCTTGGGCACCACCAGCGTCAGCGGCCCCGGCCAGTAACGCTGCGCCAGCGTCTCCGCTGCTTCCGGCCACTCCGCCGCGAGCGAACGCGCCATGGCAATCGAATCCACGTGTACGATCATCGGGCTCGAGTGCGGCCTTTGCTTGGCGGCGAAGATGCGCTCCACCGCCGCGGCATCGAGCGCATTCGCCCCCAGCCCGTAGACGGTTTCGGTAGGGAAAGCCACCAGGCGCCCGGCGCGGATCAGCTCCGCGGCGTAAGCGACGCTGGTTTCATCGGCGCTCACTCCGGCAGCTCGTCCTTGCCGTCGGCGCCGGCCGTCCTGCCTGTCTTGCGCCACACCAGGTAGGCGTGGATCAGGCCGTCCAGGTCGCCCTCCAGCACCCGGTCCACATCGCCCAGCGACAGTTTGCTGCGCAGGTCCTTCACCAACCGGTACGGTGCCAGGACGTAGTTGCGGATCTGGCTGCCGAAACTGGCGTCCAGCTTGGCGTCCTCCGTCTTCCGCGTCTCCACGCGTTTCTTTTCCAGCTCCAGTTCATACAGCTTGGCGCGAAGCTGCTTCATGGCGCTGTCGCGGTTCTTGTGCTGCGAGCGCTCGTTCTGGCATTGCACCACCGTCTTGGTGGGCAGGTGCGTGATCCGCACCGCCGAATCCGTCATGTTGACGTGCTGCCCGCCGGCGCCCGACGAGCGGAACGTATCGATGCGGAGATCGTCCAGCTTGATGTCGATCTTGATTTCGTCGTCCACCTGCGGGTAAACGAACACGGAGGCGAACGACGTATGCCGGCGAGCGTTGGCGTCGAACGGCGAAATGCGCACCAGGCGGTGAATGCCGGCTTCCGATTGCAGCAAGCCGTAAGCGTTCTCACCGTTGACTTCGAAGGTGACCGACTTGATGCCCGCCCCTTCGCCCTCCAGCCGGTCTGTGATCACCGTCTGGAAGCCGTGCCGCTCGGTCCATCGCAGGTACATGCGCAGCAGCATCTCGGCCCAATCCTGGCTTTCGGTGCCGCCGGCGCCGGGGTGGATGGTGACGATGGCGCTAAGCGCGTCGTTTTCGCCCGAAAGCAGCATGGCCGTTTCCAGGCGATCCACGTATTCGGCGTAGGACTTCACGTCGCGTTCGATATCGCCGGCCACGTCTTCGCCCTCGCGCGCCAGTTCGAACAGAGTGTCCAGGTCTTCCGTAAGCGCGCGAATGCGCTCGTCGTCGGCGATCGCCTCCTCCAGGCGCTTGCGCCGATGCATCACTTTCTGGCTCTTCTCGGGCTGCGCCCAAAAATCCGGTTGCGCGACCTGCTCTTCGGTCCGGCTCAGTTCCGCCTTCTGCGCGGAGGCGTCAAAGATACCTCCGCACGGCCAGTGCCTGGTCGCGAAGCGGCGCGTATTGGCGTTCCAACTCTTCGAGAGTCATGTGGGTTCAGTCCAATTCTAACAAATACCCCGCTTTGCCCACGTTGCGCGCCAGCGTGCGGCCCATGCGTATCTCCACGCCTTCCGCCTCGTGGATGTGGCCGCAGAAGAAATAGTGCGGCTGCGCGGTCTCGATGAACTCGCGCACCGCGTGCGAGCCCGCGTGCAGCCCGGGGCGGATCTGGTCGAGCGCGGTGCCGTGCGGCGGCGCGTGGCACACCAGCACCACTGGGTCGAGATCGGCAAACTTGGCCAGCCGCGCCGCCAATTGTGGCTCGCTGTACTCGCCCGGCGTGTTGAACGGCGTTGGGTTGGAGTAGCCCAGGCCGGCAACGTGCCATCGGCCGATCTCGATGTGCTGCTCGTGAAAGTTGTGCAGGCCGAAGCGCGCGCACATGCCCGCCACCTCGTCCAACGATTCGTGATTGCCCGGCAGCACGTAAACCTGGTTCCCGCGCCGCGCCAGAATCTCGCCGCAACGTTCGAAGCCCCTGGCCCAGGTGACCTGGTCGCCGGCGGCGATGTAGTAATCCGCCTGCACGCCGAGCAGCCCTTCGAGCGTCTTCCAATCATTATGGATGTCGGAAAAAATCAGCAGCTTCAAAAGTGGATGGTACCGCACCCGCTATACTTTGGGTGGGGGCATGCTTTAGCCTGCCAACCCCGCTTGCGGGCGCGGATTTTTTCAGTCGCGGGCTCTCCGGGAACCTATGAGCGAATACGATAGCGAGCTTTCCAAGATCGTCGCCGAACTGAACCGGGCTGTGCCGGGCAGCAAGCCTGCGTCGCGCACGCCGGACTCGACCGCTTCGCTCGATAAGCTGCTCTCCTTCGCCGCCGCCCGCGGCGCGTCCGACGTTTTGTTGATCGCCGGGGCTCCCGCCGTGCTGCGCGTCAACGGCGCGCTGGCGCCGGGCTCGGGGCCGCCGCTCGAGGCCGACGACGTGCGCAGCCTGGTGCTGCCGCTGCTGGCGCCGTCGCAACTGGCGGACCTGCAGAAAAACCGCTCCGCCGACCTGAGCTTCATGCGCGAGGGACTGGGCCGCTTCCGCGTCAACCTGCATCATCAGCGCGGCACGCTGGCGGCCAGCATCCGCCTGCTGCCGGCGCGCATTCCCTCGCTCGATTCGCTGCACCTGCCGCCCGTGCTGGCCAAGCTTGCCGAGCGCCGCCAGGGCCTGGTGCTGGTTACCGGCGCCACCGGCTGCGGCAAGACATCCACGCTGGCCGCGCTCATCGACGTCGTCAACAGCAAGCGCCAGGCCCACGTGGTGACCATCGAGGACCCGGTCGAATACCAGCACACCAACCGCGCTTCGATCATCGAGCAGATCGAAGTGGGCCGCGACACGCCGGATTTCGCCGGAACCCTGCGCAGCATCATGCGCCAGACGCCGGACGTGATCCTGGTGGGCGAGATGCGCGATGCCGAGACCATGGCCACCGTGCTCACCGCCGCCGAGACCGGCCACCTGGTGCTTTCCACCCTGCACACCAACGACGCCATTCAGGCCGTGGCCCGCATTCTCGATTCGTTCCCGGCCGCCAACCAGCCGCAAATCCGCCAGCAGATCTCGCTGGCCCTGGCCGCCGTCATCGCGCAACAACTGGTGCCCGGACTGGACGGCGTGAGCCGCTGGCCCGCCACCGAAATCCTGATCGCCAACGACGCCGCCCGCGCTTTGATCCGCAAAGGCGACGACCACCAGCTCCGCAGCCAGATTTCGGTCGGCCGCGCCGATGGCATGATGACCATGGAGCAATCGCTCGCCGAACTGGTCCGCACCAACCGCATCGCCCGCGACACCGCTTTCGCCCACTGCTTCCGCAGCGACGATCTGCAGCGTTACCTGGCGTAGGCCGCCGCGCACCGCCGCCGCCCGGCACTGCCATGACATGGCGATGTGCGGGTCGTGTTGGACCAAGAAACGGGAAAAGCGTAGCCTGTTTTCGTGGGCGGCGATCGCGCACCAGCAGCGATGAAAATGGCGGAGCCTGGCGACAGTGCAAAGTCGCGGCGGCGGCGTCGGTGGCCTCAGCGCATTTTCGATGATTTGGGGTGTGTTTTCGAGAGTGTCACCGGTTCTAAATTTAGTCGTCGCCCGTGTCGTGGGCTATGCCGACCGCCGAATCGGTGTGAAACGGATTTCGACCCGCTGATTCAACGCGCCCGCGATCCTGCGCAACATGGCCAGGGAGTGGCCCTGGTAATCGGCATCCTCGAGGCGGCAGATGACCGATGCCGTGGTGCCGATGAGCCGGGCAAGCTGAGTTTGGGTGAGAGCTGCCGCTGCCCTCAGTTCGTGGATTTTGCGCGCGATCTCTTCGTTCGCTCGCGCCTCTTCCAGGTTCTTCAGCCGGGCCGGTTTGCCTTCGTAGAACCGGCGATGAAGGATTTCCACCGCATCGCGAGCCGGTTTCAATGTCTTTGCTTTCTTATCTGGCAAGGTCAAGCCTCCTCATAGGTGTGCTTCGCCGGATTCGCGTCAAACCGCTTCTTGCGCTCGATGGCGTAATCGATCTCCTTCGACGGGACCACCCGCTCTTTCACAAGACCGTGAGAGACCACGGCTGCCATCGCGCCGTGGAAGAAGTACAGGATCCGGTGGTGAACGCCTCCCTGGCTGACGCGCAGTTCGTAGATCCCATCGCGCAGGAAGTCCGCTTCGGGCCGCCGCAATTCGTGGCCCATCTCGCGCAATCGTTCCAGCCGGAGGTAGCACTTGTCCTGTACCTTCGCCGGCAACTTGTCGAACCATTCCACGAACGGGCATGATCCGTCTTCCTCCTGGTGAGGGCGACCCTGGTCTTCGGCACTCGATTCCAGTCTATTCGCAATATTGCGAAAGTGCAAGATTGGTGCAAGGACCCCTCGCACCGCGCCCTGATCCGCAAAGGCGACGACCACCAGCTCCGCAGCCAGATTTCGGTCGGCCGCGCCGATGGCATGATGACCATGGAGCAATCGCTCGCCGAACTGGTTCGCACCAACCGCATCGCCCGCGACACCGCTTTCGCCCACTGCTTCCGCAGCGACGACTTGCAGCGTTACCTGGCGTAAGGGGTAGCGCCGGCGGTCTTGCCTTTGGACAATGGGGATCGGCCCCATTTGTCGGACCTGTGAGCGGCGGCTTCCAATCCGGCGCGTGCTCCTGCTATCCTGATGGCCAATGTACTTGAAGATTCTGGGTCATCCGGTTTTTCCCCATTTGAACTTCCACATGCCGATGATCGTGGACCTCGGAGCGCCGCTGATCATGCTCAAAGGCGAAAACGGGTCCGGCAAGTCGACGCTATTGCAGTCGATCGCCATCGCCTTGCGCGGCGAAAAGGCCGACGGGTACATCTACCGTTGGGAGCCGCAGGCGCCCGAAGCGGCGAGGGTGGTTCTGTTCGACGCCGAACAGCACAACCCGCGCACGCAACTGGAGTTGTTCCACGACCAGCCGGAGATGCTGGAGTTCCTGCAAATGGCGAGCCACGGCCAGGTGATGCTGTCCCTGTTCCGGGACAGCTTCCCCAAGCTGCCGGATGGCTCCGTCTTGTTGTTGGATGAGCCGGAGATGGCGCTTTCGGTATCGAACCAGCGGCGCGTTTTGAAAATGCTGCTGGAGTTGGTGGAGCAGAAGAAATTCCGCGTGGTCTGCGCCACCCATTCGCCGGTGCTGATCGAGGCGCCGGAGACCTACGTGATCGACCTGGACCGGCACATCAACCGCAACGTGGTACCGTCCGATCTCGGCGTGGAAGGCGCCAGCACCATTCAGTAGCGAACAAGCGATGACCTGCTGCCCGGAATTCGAACGCCTGATGGATCGCGGCTTGGCCGAACACGCGCAGCCGCACCAGCTCAGCGGCGGCACCATCATCACCGAAATCGACACCGAATATTTCCTGGTCTTCGGTGAGGAGCGGCGCCGCTTCGCGGGCGTCAACTACTGCCCGTTCTGCGGCAGAGTATTATCGCGCCAGCTCTGGAATTTGGAAAAAAAGAAGTAGCGGCGGAGAGGAACGGCCCGGAATCGCGGCTGAAGATCGGTGCCGCACCCGCGGACGATCACTTCCGCGGGTCGACGACAAACCGGCTCCTCGGCCCCGTGAAAGCGTTTGGACCAAATTCCGAGAAGCGCATTTCAGTCCCAATCCGCTGCGCAGGATTACCCCGTAAGGTAAAATCACCTAACACCCTTATGTCCATGGCTCCCGGAACTCGTCTGGGACCTTACGAGGTCCTTACGGCTATCGGTGCGGGCGGCATGGGTGAAGTGTATCGTGCCAAAGACACCAAGCTGAAGCGCGAAGTCGCACTGAAAGTGCTGCCCGATTCCTTCGCCGGCGACCCCGCGCGCTTGGCCCGATTCCAGCGCGAAGCCGAGGTGCTGGCATCGCTGAATCATCCGCACATCGCGCAGGTCTATGGTGTGGAAGATCGCGCGCTGGTGATGGAGTTGGTCGAGGGCGAAACGCTTTCCGGTCCTCTGCCGATGGGCGCCGCACTGGACTACGCCCGGCAAATCGCGGAAGCCTTGGAGTACGCCCACGAACGCGGAGTCATTCATCGCGATCTGAAGCCCTCCAATGTCATAGCGACTCCAGAAGGTGGCATCAAGCTGCTCGACTTCGGATTGGCGAAAGCTATTGAGGACCCCGGCGGGCCGAGTGCCGATCCCGCCGACTCGCCCACCCTGACCCTGGAAGCGACACGCGTGGGTGTGATCCTGGGGACCGCCGCCTACATGTCGCCGGAGCAGGCCAGCGGCAAAACCGCGGACCGCCGCTCCGACATCTGGTCGTTCGGGGCGCTGCTATATGAGATGCTGAGCGGCAAGCGGGCCTTCGCGGGCGAATCGGTTTCGGACACCTTGGCGACGGTGTTGAAGCTGGACCCGGATTGGAACGCGCTGCCCGCGGAGACACCGGCGTCGGTCGTCAGACTCATTCGGCGGTGCCTGACGAAGGATCGCAAACAGCGGCTGCAGGCCATCGGCGAAGCGCGGATCGCCATCGAGGCGGCCCTATCCGGTGAGGCGCCGCTGCCGGAAGGCGCTGCGGCGCCGGGCGGCGCTCGCCGGTTGTGGCTGGCTTGGAGCGTGGCGGCGGTTTTGGCGGTGGGCCTGGGTCCGGTTGCGTTTTTGCACTTCCGCGAAAAACGGCCTGCGCCGGCGGCGCCGCTGCGTTTCCAGATCCCGGCCCCGGAAAACGCCACATTCGCCTTCCCCAGCCTGTCGCCCGATGGCCGCAAGCTGGCCTTCTGGACGGGAAGCCGGCTGTGGGTCCATTTCCTGGAGTCGGGAGAATCGCGCGATCTAACGGCCGCGGATGGTCCACCCTTCTGGTCCCCGGACAGCCGTTTCATCGCGTATGCATCCCAGGGAAAGCTCAAGAAGATCGAGGCGACTGGTGGTCCCCTTCAGACTCTCACGGACTTTTCCGGCCAAGAGGCAGGGGGCGCATGGAACCAGGACGGCGTGATCGTGTTCGGCACCTATCCGGGCGTCTTATTCCAAGTGGCTGCCTCCGGCGGTGTTCCGGTTGCCATCACTGCGCTCGATCCCGCGCGCCAGGAAGTGGGTCATGGCTTTCCCTCTTTCCTGCCGGACGGGCGGCATTTCGTCTACTTGCGCTACTCGAGTGACCCGGCGAAGAGCGCCATTTCTCTCGGCTCCCTGGACGCCAAACCGGGCCAACAGAGTTCCAAGCCCTTGATGGCTGGCAGTCGGGCGCCCGTGTACGCGCCTTCGGCGGACCCGAGCACCGGCTACCTGGTTTTCATCCGTGAAGGCACGCTGCTGGCGCAGCCTTTCGATAACCGTCGGTTGGAACTAAAAGGGCAGGCGACGCCTGTCGCCGAGCGCGTGGGCGGCGACGGAGTCTTTTCGGGTTCGGCCGACGTCCTGGTGTTCTCACGAAGCGCAACGTCAGTCCGGCAACTCACCCGCTTCGACCGCAAGGGGCGTGCCATGGGTACTTTGGGAGAACCTGGGTCCTTCTTGGGACAGGCCGAGTTTTCTCCCGATGAGAAACGAGTCGCCATGGTCATTACGGACACGGCAAAATCTTCGCCTACGTCCGATATCTGGATATCGGACCTGCGAGGTTTTCGCACGCGTCTCACATTCGGCCCCGGTTATTCTTCTTGGCCGGTTTGGTCGCCGGACGGCAGCGCGATTGCGTTTTACCGCGGCGGGAAGATCTATCGGAAAGCCGCCGACGGCACCGGCGATGAGGAGATGCTGCCGGTTACCGGGCCAGACCCGATGCCGAGCGATTGGTCGCGCGACGGGCGCTATCTCCTCTATAGCGTGCAGGGCCAGGGCGGTCATGACATCTGGGTGCTCCCCCTCGACGGCAGTTCCAAGCCGTTCCCATTCCTGAGCACCCCGGCTGACGAGCAGTGGGCGAGGTTTTCTCCGGATGGTCGATTTGTCGCGTACCGTTCTAACGAGACCGGCTCGAATGAGGTATACGCTCGGCCATTCCCTCCCTCAAATCGGGGCAAGTGGCTCGTCTCCAAGGGAAATGGCGGTCTTGGCGGTGTCTGGCGGCAGGACGGCAAAGAACTGCTTTACGTGACATCCGACGGGTCCGTAATGTCGGTTCCCGTGACTCTGAATCGAACCTTCCAGGCTGGAGAGCCTAAACTGCTTTTCCAGCCACCCGCGAACGCCTATGTTATTGCAAATACTCCGGACTGCAACCTGTTCCTGATGAGCGTGCCGATCGAAGGGGGCAAGTCTGCGCCCTTCACGGTGGTGCTGAACTGGCAGGCCGGTTTGAAGAAATAATCGCCCTGCCCGGAGACAAACCCTCCTACCGTTCCAGCGCCGCCACTCCCGGCAGCTTGATGCCGGCCAGGAATTCCAGCGAGGCGCCGCCGCCGGTGGAGATATGGCTGATCTTGCTCGCGACTCCGGCGGCCTTGATGGCCTTTTCCGAATCGCCGCCGCCCACTACCGATGTGGCGGAGGAAGCGGCTACGGCCTTGGCCAGCGCCACGGTTCCCGTGTCGAACGGCGGCTTTTCGAAGATGCCCATCGGGCCGTTCCAAATTATGGTTTTTGCGGAAGCGATCACCCGCGAGAACCGTTCGACGGTTTTGGGCCCGATGTCGACGCCGATCTTATCGGCGGGGATGGTTTCCACGGCTTGGTGAGCGGCGCCCGCGGCGATCTCGGATACTACCACATGATCTACCGGCAGCATCAGCTTGCCGCCCAACTCGGCGAGCAGCTTCTTGGCCAGGTCCACCTTGTCTTCTTCCACCAGCGACTTGCCCGTGGGCAGTCCCTGCGCCTTGAGAAATGTGTACGCCATGGCGCCGCCGATGAGCAACTGGTCGACGATCTTGCCCAGGTTTTCGATGACCTCGATCTTGTCCGACACTTTGGCGCCGCCCAGGATGGCCACGCACGGGCGCGCCGGGTTGGTGGTCGCCATCCCCAGGTACTTCAGCTCCTGCTCCATCAGCAGGCCGGCCGCGGCTTTGCCCACAAACCGGACCATGCCTTCGGTGGAGGCGTGGGCGCGGTGCGCGGAGCCGAACGCATCGTTGACGTAAACGTCGCACAGCGCGGCCAGCTTCCTGGAAAACTCCGGGTCGTTCTTTTCTTCCTCGGCGTGATAGCGCAGGTTCTCGAGCAGCAGCACCTCGCCTGGCTTGGGCAGCATGGCTTCCACCGCCGGCCCAACGCAATCGGGCGCCATCTTCACCGGCCGGCCGAGCAACTCTTGAAGGCGCACCGCCGCCGGCCGCAGGCTCATTTCGGGATTCGGCTTGCCCTTGGGCCGGCCGAGATGCGAAGCCAGGATCACGCCGGCTCCGCGGTCGAGCGCGTATTGAATGGTGGGCAGTGACGCCTTGATGCGCTTGTCGCTCGAGATTTCCATCTCGCCTTTTTCGTTCTTGACCAGCGGGACGTTGAAATCCACGCGGATGAATACCTTCTTGCCGTACAGATCGAGATCGCGTATGGATGGATAGGACATATCAGGCCTCAAAGCAGATTTTCCATTTGAGAGTAACACGCGTCGCCGTCCCCTTTACAATGGTCTGGTGTCGTCCATCCCCCTGATTGAATTGGAGAACGTCACCGTGCAGCGCGGTCCGCGGGTGGTGCTGGATGGCATCACGCTGGCCATCCGGCAGGGCGAGCATGTCGTCATTCTGGGCCCCAACGGTTCCGGCAAATCGACGCTCATCAAGCTGATCTCGCGCGACCTGTATCCGCGCCTGAAGCCTGAGCCCTGGTCGCTGCGCATCCTGGGACGCGACACCTGGAACCTGTTCGAGCTTCGCAATCAGCTCGGCCTGGTCTCGAACGACTGGATGCAGATGTGCACCCGCGATTTCTCCGGCTTCGAAATCGTCCTCTCCGGCTTCTTCGGCAGCGTGGGCATCTGGCCGCACCACACCGTCACGCCGGCCATGGAAGCCACCGCGCACGAGGTGATGGAGACGCTCGAAATCGGGCACCTGGCTGAGCGCGCCACCGATCATATGTCCTCCGGCGAAGCGCGGCGCTTCCTGATCGCGCGCGCGCTGGTGCACCGGCCGCAGGCGTTAATTTTGGACGAACCCACTACCAGCCTCGACCTGCGCGCCACCCACGAGTTGCGCGAGACTCTCTCCGCGCTGGCGCGGCGCGGCATCGGCATCATCATGGTGACGCACCACCTGCCGGATATCATTCCAGAGATAGAGCGCGTGGTGCTGATCCGCCAAGGCAGGATTTCGCGCGACGGCGCCAAGCGCGAAGTGCTGGAAGCGGGCGCTCTCAGCGAGCTCTTCGGCATCCGGGTCGAAGTGCTGAAGCGTGGCGGGTATTATCATGTGATATAGCGCTGGCGTCCGCAGGATGGGCGCCGGCACTGAATAATGTGTTTTGTGCGCTCTTGGCCAGGAGCGGCAGAATTCCGCTAAATAGCTGCAAAAGATAGGGTTATCTCGCCAAAACCGACCGAATCCTAGGTTTTTCGGCGTTCCTGTGGGATACTCAGGTTAGCAAGGCTGCGGATCGCGATCGATTGGGCGACCGGTCATTGACGCCGCGGCTCAGCAAACGCCTCAGCCCGGACTAGTGATTGCAGAGCCGTGTATGGTGGGTGTCGGGAGGGGTTTGCTGCGCGGGTTCTTGGGTTAAGTGGATTCGTAAGTCAAGTCATGTCTCAGTTGGACGAAGCCGTAATTCGGTATAACAAGCTCCTCGAGAACGGTGGGCACCGCGATCTGGGCTGGGCGGAAGAACTCCATACGCGCATGGAGGAAGCCGGTCTTTCGGCCGGCGGCCGCCTGGTCTGCCCGTTCCTGCGGCCCAGCTTCATCTCGCGGCGCCAGTACGAATCGCTCGTCAGAACCGGCGAAGCGCTCATCGCGGCCATCGACCGCATGGAGCAGATGGTGCTGCAGGATCCGGCCCTGTTGGCGCGCCTGGAGTTGCTGCCGGCCGAAAAAATGCTGGCCGCCATCGATCCCGGATATCAGAGCTTTGAAGTGGCCGCCCGTCTGGATACGCATCTGGTGAACGGCCATTTGCATTTTGTCCAGTACAACGCCGATTCACCCACCGGCGCGGGCTATGCCGACCGCCTGGCGGAGTTGTTTTACGACATCCCGCCGATGAAAGAGTTCCGCAAGAGATACGCGCTCACCAAGGTGGCCAGCCGCAAGCACCTGCTGCAAGCGCTGCTCAAGTCCTACAAGCAGTTCGGCGGCGCCAGGAAGCCTAACATCGCGATTGTGGAGTTCCGCGCGCCTTACTATTCCGGCCGCAGCGAGTTCGAGCTGTTCCGCGATCTCTTCCGCCAGGAGGGCTACCAGGCGGAAATCGTTTCGCCGGAACAACTGGAATACCGCGGTGGCGTACTGCGCCGGGGCCCGTTTGAAATCAACCTGGTCTATCGCCGCCTGGGCGTGCAGGAATTCCTCTTGCGCTTCGATCTCTCGCACCCCCTGGTGCGGGCCTACCGCGACCGGGCGGTGTGCGTGATCAATAGTTTCCGCTCGGAGCTGGCGCACAAGAAGGCGATGTTCGGCCTGCTGACGGATGAGTCTCTCACCACCAAGTTCCCCGCCGTGGAGCGCAAAGCCATCCGCGAGCATGTGCCCTGGACCCGGCTGGTGGCGCAAGGCAAGACTACGCACGAAGAACAGACCATCGATCTGATGGAGTTCATCACCCAGAACCGTGAGCGGCTGGCGCTCAAGCCCAACGACGATTCGAGCGACCAGCACAGCTACTTCGGCTGGGATATGGACGGCGCCGAATGGGGCCGCGCGCTCCAACAGGCCGCGCGCAGCCCGTACGTCGTGCAGGAGCGGGTGGACCCTGTGCGCTCGGTGTTCCCGCTGCTGACGTTCGGCCACCTCGAATTCCGTGAAATGCAGGTGGATGTGCACCCGCACGCCTACCTGGGCAAAGTGCAAGGCTGTTCCAGTTGGCTTTCCACGCCCAAGTCCGGATTCACCACCGCCGCCGGCATTGTGCCCACCTACATCGTCGAAGCCAAGTAGAACGCGCGCCAACCCCGCTTCCACGGTCACAAAACATATCAGAGTCTTATTTCTTTTATTGCGTGGCGGTTAGCTGCGGCCGTGCAGACGCCGGCAAATGTCCTCTCGCTACCATCGAATCGATTCTATGGCCACGGTTCTTTCCATGAACAGGCAGCGGCGAGACGTCATCGACCCCGATCGGCGATGCCAGGAGCCAGCAGCCTCAATGCCGCCCGCCGTTGACTTCGAGGACGCGCTGGCTGGCGCCTGCCGCTCCGCCGGCCTTGCGGCCCTTACCGCGCAATATTACCGGCGCTGGCAACCGGTAGTCATCGAAGAGAGGCTGTTGGTGGATCTGCTGATTGCCGCCGACTGGCAACTGCGGAAGCTCAAGGCAGGCCGCCAGTGGCGCCCGCCGGAGCCGGCTTGAGCAGCGTGGGCCAACACCTTCAACCACTCCCTCACGGTCGTGGCTCCGAAAAGAGCCACTGACTCCGCGACGCCTGCGGAGCCGCGCGTCAGCAAGCGGCCGTTCGGAGCGCCCTTCAACAGACGCTTAAGGAAGACCCGGACTGCCGCTCCCGGCCCTTACCTTGATGGCGAAAACCGTCTGGTCGTCGACAGGGGTGATGGAGAACTTGTCCTGATCTCGGAAAATCGCGCTCACCAGGTCGGCTGCGGAGCTGGAGCAGTTG
Source organism: Bryobacteraceae bacterium (assembly GCA_049698695.1). Classification (GTDB taxonomy): domain Bacteria; phylum Acidobacteriota; class Terriglobia; order Bryobacterales; family Bryobacteraceae; genus Bog-375. The sequence goes on from JBAVYH010000006.1 coordinate 42,300, forward strand.
GCGCGCAGGATCTGCGCCAGGCGGCCTTTGCCATACTCGGTCCCGGCGGCGTTCAAATGATCGGTGATGCCGTCCGAATAAAGCACGATAGCATCGCCGGGCCGGGCATGGAACACCACCTCCTCGTATTCGCGCGCGTCGAGCAGACCCAGCGGAACACCTTCGACGCGCAGATTGAGGATGTCGCCTCCGCGGCAGATCATCGGCGGCAAGGCGCCGGCGTTGGACATCGTCATATGGCTGGTCACCGGGTCCCACAGCAGCACCAGCAGGGTGGCATAGCGCGCCTCCACCTTGCGTTCGCCTAAGGCGTCGTTCAGGGCCTTGAGCAGTTCCGCGGGGCGGCGGCGGCGCGGCGCCAGCGTGCGCAACAGGCCGTTCAACAGACCGCCATAGAGCGCAGCCGCGGCGCCTTTGCCGCTGACGTCGCCGAAAGCGATGACCGTCTTGCCGTCATTGAGCTCGAAGATATCGTAAATGTCGCCGGAGATGCCGCGCGCCGGACGCAGGCGCACCATGGCGTCCAGACCTTCGATTTCCGGCGCGGCATCGGGCAGCAGCACGCGCTGCAGTTCGCGGGCGGCCTCCAGATCCTCCTCCATGCTCCGCTCGCGCGTGGCCAGCTCCTGATACAGTCGCGCGTTTTCGAGGCTCGAAGCCACCTGCGGCGCCAGCAGCGCCAGCGTGCGCACGTGGTCGTCGGTGAAGTAGCCCACGCGGTCGCTTTCGAGATCCATCACTCCCACCACGCGGTCTTGCACCAATAGCGGCACGGCCACTTCGGAGCGGATATCGGAGTGGGAAGCGATGTAGCGCGGGTCCTTCGCCGTATCGTGCACCCGCACGGGCTGGCGGGAGCTGGCGGCGGCGCCGGTGATGCCCTTGCCGAGCGGGACGTTGTCCGTGTTCACCCGCTGGTCGTAGCGGATGCTGAACAGGTGGCGCAGCACCTTGGCATCCTGATCGATCAGCAGAATACTGAACGCGTCGTAATTGATCAGCTCGCGCACCGTACTGGCGATCTTGCCGAGCAGCTCGTTCAAATCGAGAATCGAGGAAAACTCGCGCGAGATGTTGGCCAGCGTCTTCAAGGTGCGATTGTTCTGCGCGACGCGCATATAGAGGCGCGCGTTGTCGATCGCCACCGCCACGCGTCCGGCGATCAGCCGCAGCAGCGCGCGATCGTATTCCGAATAGGCGTTGAGGCGCGTGGACTGCAAGTCGATCACCCCCACCAGCCGCTTGCGCGCGATCATGGGAACGGCGAGCTCGGTGCGGACCGCATCGACGGCGTTGAGATAGCGCGGATCGCTGCGCACGTCGCCCACCAGCACCGGCTCGCGGCGCGCCGCGGCGGCGCCGGTCAGACCCTCGCCCAGCGCGATAGAAAGGTTCGCGACCAACTCCTCGCGATAACCCACGGCGTGGCGGATGTGGAGGGAGCGGCTCCGCTCGCTATAGAGCAGAATCGCGAACAGGTCGTAGCGCAGCACGCGCCCGATGATTTCGGCCACGCTGGCCAGCAGGTGGTCCAAGTGGAGCGTCTCGGCGGTCGCCGTCGAGACTTCGAGCAGGAAGTCGAGCAGCTCGCTCCGCTCGCGGAATCGTACGGCGCTCTTACGGCTGGTTTGCATGGCTCTCTACGAAAAATGACGTGGCACGCGCGCGGCTGGCATGCGTCCTCAGGCCGCCGTGGCTTCCACGATTTTGATGCTGGCGCTGGCGCCGATGCGGGTGGCGCCGGCCGCGGTCATGGCGCGCAGATCGCTGAGCGTACGAATGCCGCCGGCAGCCTTGATGCCCATACCCGGCCCGACGACGCTCCGCATCAAGGCCACATCGTGGGCGGTGGCGCCGGAGGTGCTGAAACCGGTCGAGGTCTTGACGAAATCCGCCCCGGCCTTCTTCGCGAGTGTACACGCCACCATCTTCTGCGCGTCGTCGAGCAGCGCGGTTTCCAGAATCACCTTGACGATGGCTCCGGCCTCATGCGCCGTCTTGACCACTTGCCGGATGTCCTGCAGCACCGCGTCCTGGTCGCCAGAGCGCAGCGCGCCGATGTTGATCACCATGTCGATCTCCGTGGCTCCCACGCGCAGCGCGACGGCGGTCTCCGCGACCTTGGCTTCGGTGCTGGTGGCGCCCAGCGGAAAGCCCACCACGGTGCATACCTTCACCGCTGAGCCTGCGAGCTCCGCACGCACCAACGGCACCCAGTAAGGATTCACGCAGACGCTCGCGAAACCATACTTGCGGGCTTCGCGGCAGATCTTGACGACGTCGTCGCGGGTGGCTTCGGGCTTGAGGATGGTGTGATCGATAAGCGCCGCGATGGCCGGATCGATCTTCGTCAGCCGCTCGCTGGCGGAAACCCGGTCGGCGCCGGCGGCGATAATCTGCTTGGTGTTGCGGGCGCAGGTCTGGGCGCAGCGCTGCACGCAGCCGGGGCACACCTGGTCCGGCAGGTTGAGGCCTTCGCCCTTTTTGGCGGCGGGCTCGGCGCGCCCGACGCGCGTCAGGATTTCTTCACCGATTTCGGCCACCAGCCGGTCGAGCTCGGTCTGTGTCACAGGGGCGCCTTTTTCGCGAATTGCCGCTCGATGGCCATGATCTTATCGACCCGCGCCTGGTGCCGGCCCCCGGCAAACCGGGTGGCGACCCAGGTGCGCAAAACCTCTTCCGCCTGGGTCTCGGTCAAGAGTCGCGCTCCGAGCGTAAGCACATTAGAATCATTGTGTTCCCGGCTGTTTCTGGCGGAAGCTTTATCATAGCACAGGGCCGCCCGAATGCCGGGAATCTTGTTGGCAGCGATCGATGAACCAATGCCCGCGCCATCGATCACTACCCCGCGGGTGACGGCGCCCGACGCTACCAGCTCGCCGACCTTGAGCGCCAAGTCGGGATAGTCGGCCGGCATTTCCTCGTAGACTCCCACGTCGCGCACTTCCAGGCCGAGCTCGGCAAGCACAGGTTTGAGCGCTTCCTTCAGGCGGAAGCCGCCGTGGTCCGCCCCGATGGCGATCGTTTTTTCGGGCGGCGCCAGCAGCGAAACCTGATCTGCCGGCACTTCCCGAATGCGCACCCCGCGCGCCGCCGCGGTCTCGCGCGCCGATGGCGTGATAATGGCCTCCGGCGGAACGCGCAGCTCACCACTCGCCGGAACGTCCGCCGCGGTGACGACCTGTCGCATAAGGAACCTTCATTGTAATGGGAAAAGGGCCAGGGCTCGGTCACTTTGGTTTGCGGGTGGGTGGCCGCGGGCATGAGTTTCTTCGTAAAGACAAGAAGGGCAAGCTAAAGCATGCCCCACCGCGCTATAAAGGAAGTGGAACGTTCCGGCGGGATGACCGGAACCGGGAGAGTGCATGAAGATCACCTACACGGGCAGGCAGGTGGAACTGGCGCCGGCTGAGTTGAAGAAGCTGGAGGCGCGGTTTGCCAAGATCGGCAAACTTCTCGACGGGAGGCGCGAATCGGAAGCCCACGTCATCTTATCGCTCGAGCGGCATTTGCATGAAGCCGAAGCCACGGTGAATTATTACGGCCATCAACTGGCGGGCGCGGGCTCCAGTACGGATCTGTTTACGGCCATCCACTCGGCCGCAGAAAAGTTGGAAAAGCAGGCGGTGAAGGCGCGGACCAAGTGGCGCGATAACAGACGCACGCCGCGCAAGGGCGCCTCGGAGGCGGAAACCGAGGCCGCCCAGCCGGAGGCGGAAGGGGAAACGGAAGCGGCGCCCGAACAGCGCGTCTACCGCGTCAACCACCACAAGAAGCGCAAACCGATGACGCTGGAAGAAGCGCTGCTCGAAATGGGCAATCGCGAGTACGTGGTCTACCGCGATGCCGAGACCGATCGCGTGAGCGTGCTGGTGCGCCGCCGCGACGGCAATTTCGACCTGATCGAGGCCTGACCCGCTCCATGCCGCGCCATCGTGCCGCAGCCGCGCCCGCAGCCCGGAAAGGGCCCGCGCGCCGGCCCAAACAAGGCAAGCCGGCTGTGGCCGCCGAACCTGAGTTGGTCATCATCACCGGCCTCAGCGGGTCGGGCAAAGGTTCCATGCTCAAGGCGTTTGAAGACCTTGGGTATTACTCGGTGGACAACCTGCCGGTGGAGCTGATCCCCAAGTTCGCGGAGCTCACCCGCTACAGCTCCAAGTTCCAATCCGCCGCCCTGGTGGTGGATATCCGCGAAGGCGGCGGACTCGACCGCTTCCCCGCGGTGCTCGCCCAGATCCGCGACATGGTGAAGGCGCGCCTGATTTTCGTCGAGGCGGAAGACTCCGCCATCCTCCGCCGCTTCAGCGAAACCCGCCGCCCGCACCCGCTGGGCACGAACCGCTCTATTCCCAGAAGCATTGAGCGCGAGCGCGCGCAACTGAAAAAGATCCGCGCGATGGCCGACCTGATCGTCAACACGTCGAAATTCACCGTGCACGAGCTGCGCGAGTTCATCGGCGAACGGTTTCGCGGCCAGGGCGACGAATCGAAGATCATGGTCTACGTCACCAGCTTCGGTTTTCGCAACGGCGTGCCGCCCGAGAGCGACCTGGTCTTCGACGTGCGCTTCCTGCCCAATCCGAATTACATTCCCAAGTTCAAACACCTCACCGGAAAGAACCCGGCGGTGGCGCATTACATCCGGTCTTTTCCGCAAACGGCCGAATTCACCGGGCGCATTTCGGACCTGCTGATTTATCTGCTGCCCCACTACATCCGCGAAGGCAAGAGTTACCTCACCATCGCCTTTGGCTGCACTGGCGGCCAGCATCGCTCGGTGATGATGGCCGACGAGATCGCCCGCAACCTGGCGAAAGCCGGCTACCACGCCAAGGTCACGCACCGCGACATCGAATAGCGGCGAGTCGTAATATAGCCATTAGGAAAATTTATAGCACTAGCTGCTTGCATTTAGAAAACTTGCAGGGTAAACTCGAAGTTTAGTTCCATGTTTCACGCTTCGACAGGCCGTTCCGCACTTGCTCACCTCGCAGGGATTCCTGTTCGCATCGTTATTATTAGCCTGGTCATCGTAGCCGGCCCCGCTTGAAGGCCAGCCGGAAGCAGTAACCGAGGCCATCAGCGGGGTTCAAAACCGGCTGATGGCCTTTTTTGTTATGCAGAAGCATGAATTACCAATGGTTGAGGGGAAGAACATGGCGACGTTGATTTCGGGCGCGCGGATGCTCGTCGAGTGTCTGGTGAAGGAAGGCGTGGATTGCATTTTCGGATATCCGGGCGGCGTGACGCTCCCGCTTTACGATGTGCTGTACGAGCACCAGATCCGCCACGTGCTGGTGCGCCACGAGCAGAACGCAGCGTTCGCGGCGGAAGGCTACGCGCGGTCGACCGGGAAAGTGGGCGTGTGCTGCGCCACCTCGGGGCCGGGGGCGACCAACCTGGTGACCGGGCTGGTAAACGCGATGATGGACTCGATTCCGGTCGTAGCCATCACCGGCCAGGTGCACACCAAGCTGATTGGCAGCGACGCGTTTCAGGAGGCCGACACGTTCGGCATCACGCGTTCCGCCACCAAGCACAACTACCTGGTGAAGCGGCTGGAAGACCTGACGCAGACGGTGCACGAGGCGTTCTACGTGGCGGCCAGCGGACGGCCTGGGCCGGTGCTGGTGGACGTGCCGAAGGATGTCTTTCAGGCGCAAGGGCACTATCAGCCGGTGACCTCGATTCACTTGCCAGGTTATAAAGTGTTCACCGAAGGCCACACCGGGCAGATCCGGCGCGCCGCGCAGATGCTGGAGGAGGCCGAGCGGCCGCTGGTGTATGCAGGCGGCGGCATTATCGCGGCGGAAGCCAGCGGCCTGTTGCGCGAATTCGTCGAACTGACCGACACCCCGGCCGTGGTGACGCTGATGGGACTGGGCGCGCTGCCCTCCAACCATCCCAACTTCATCAGCATGCCGGGAATGCATGGCAGCTACGCGGCCAACATGGCGTTTCAGAACTGCGATCTGATTGTCGCGCTGGGCGTCCGCTTCGACGACCGCGTGACCGGGCGGCTGGCGGCGTTTGCGCCGCACGCCAAGGTGATCCACGTGGACATCGACCCGGCGGAGATCGGCAAGAACCGCGTGCCTGAAGTGCCCATCGTGGGAGACGTGAACCGTGTGCTGACGCGCCTTCTCAAGATACTGCGCGAAACCCCGCACCAGCCGGCGGAGAAGGCCGTGGCGGCGCGGCGCGCGTGGTGGAAGCAGATCCGCGACTGGAAGCGGCAGCACCCGCTCGAACCACTCATCTCGGATAGTGAAATCAAGCCGCAGCACCTGATGGCCGAAATCGACCGCCTGTCCGGCGGCGAGGCCATCGTCTCCAGCGACGTCGGGCAGCACCAGATGTGGGCGGCTCAGTTGATCCGCTTCAATCACCCGCGGCTGTGGCTTAACTCGGGAGGTTTGGGATCGATGGGATTCGGGCTCCCCGCCGCCATGGGCGCACAGTTCGCTAACCCGGACAAGTTGGTGTTCGCCATCGTGGGCGACGGAGGTTTCCAGATGTCGATTCCGGAGCTGGCGACGATTTCCTCCCACGGCCTGCCCGTCAAGATCGTCGTCATGAACAACGGCTACCTGGGGATGGTGCGGCAGTGGCAGACCATGTTCTACAACAACCGCCTGTGCGGCGTGGAGCTCGATTGCTTCCCGGATGCGGAGAAACTGGCCGGCGCTTACGGCTTCAAGGGCAAGACCATCGACCAGCCGTGGCAACTGGCGCCGGCGCTGGAGGAGGCGGTTCGTGAGCCCGGCCCCTACCTGCTGAACGTGAAGGTGGCCGCCGCGGAATCGGTCTACCCGATCGTGCCGGCCGGCTCGGCCATCCACGAGATGGTGCTCGAGGCGCCGCAGCCGGTCCCGGTGCCGGCCAAATAGGAGATGCCATGCTGCAAGTGATCTCGTTGCTGCTCGAAAACAAGCCCGGCGCGCTGATGCGCGTCACCGGGCTGCTGACCCAGCGCGGGTACAACATCGAAAGTCTGACCGTGGCGCGCACGCTCGATCCCGAGCTGTCCCGCATGACCATCGTGGTCGACGTGGACGCGACGCTGCGCCAGCAGGTGATCAAGCAGATGAACCGGCTGCTCAACGTGCTGCAGGCCACCGACCTCACCGAGTCGCCGGCGGTGGTGCGGGAGCTGGTGCTGGTGCGCGTGCGGACGGCCCAGGAGAGCCGCACCGCGGTGCTCAAGGAGGCCGAGATATTCGGTGGGCGCGTGGTGGATTCCTCCACGGAGGGATTCGCCATCGAGGTGACGGGCGACCCGGAGAAGTTGAATGAATTCATCAGCGTGATGCGCAGCTACGGTGAGATCGACGTCACGCGCTCCGGCGCGCTGGCCATTGCGCTGGACGCCAAGAAATTGCGGCTGCAGCCGCCGGTTCCCACCAAGGGCGGGAACAAACTGGAAGAAAAAGTGGTTTAGGCACCAACCGCCGCCTCCCGGTCGCGGCTCCGATGCGCTTTCTGAGCCGCGACCGTAAGGGAGCGGTTGGTTTAGTCTATTGATGAGCTTTTAGAAACGGGAGAGAAAATGCCGAAGCGTTATTACGAAAAAGACGGGAATCTGGATTACTTGAAGGGCCGCACGGTCGCCATCATCGGGTATGGAAGCCAGGGCCACGCGCACGCACTGAACCTGCGTGATTCCGGCGTGGACGTGGTCGTGAGCGATTCTCCCGGTTCGCCGAATTGGGCCAAAGCCGTAGCCGCCGGGCTGAAAGTCATGCCCACTGCGGACGCTGCCAAGGCCGCCAACATCGTGATGATCCTGGTGTCCGACCATATTCAGGCCGACGTGTACACCAAGGAGATCGCGCCCCACATGACGGCCGGCAAAACGCTCATGTTCGCGCACGGTTTCAACATCCATTTCAAGCAAATCACGCCGCCAAAGGATATCGACGTCTCGATGATCGCGCCCAAGGCGCCAGGCCACCGCGTCCGCGAGCTGTTTACCGAGGGCGTGGGCGTGCCCGCGCTGGTGGCGATTTACCAGGACGCCACCGGCCAGGCGCTCGAAAAGGCGCTGGCCTACGCGAAGGCGCTCGGTCATCTCAAGGCGGGTGTGATCGAAACCACCTTCAAGGAAGAGACCGAGAGCGACCTCTTCGGCGAGCAGGCCGTGCTCTGCGGCGGCGTCAGCGAGCTGATCCGCGCCGGCTTCGAAACCCTGGTGGAAGCCGGCTATGCGCCCGAAATCGCCTACTTCGAGTGCCTGCATGAGCTGAAGCTGATTGTCGACCTCATCCAGGAAGGCGGCCTGGCGTACATGCGCTACTCGGTTTCCGATACCGCCGAGTACGGCGATTACACGCGCGGCCCGCGCATCATCAACAAGCAGACGCGCGCCGAAATGAAGAAAATTCTGGGCGAGATTCAATCCGGCGAATTCGCCCGGGCCTGGATCGACGAGAACAAGACGGGCCGCAAGAATTTCCTGGCGATGCGCGAAGCGGCGCGTCATCAGCCGGTGGAAGTGGTGGGCCGCGAGCTGCGCGAGATGATGCCGTTCCTCAAAAAGAAGAAGGAAGCCGGCGTTCCGCAGGACGCGGAGGCAGTGAAGAGTTAGGTGACAACTATCGGTTGGCAGGCGGAAGCGCCTGCCCCACCCACTGCGCGTACCAAAGTGGGGCAGGCGTTTCCGCCTGCCAACCGTGGCATGGTTGCTTGATGACAGGCTCTTAAGCGGGTGGAAGTATGAAGATCTTTACGTTCGATACCACGCTGCGCGATGGCACGCAAGGCGAATCGGTTTCCTTTTCGGTGGACGACAAGCTGGTGGTCGCACAGAAACTGGATGAGCTGGGCATCGATTACATCGAAGGCGGCTGGCCCGGCTCGAACCCGAAGGACAAGGAGTTCTTCGCGCGCGCCCATGAGCTCAAGCTGAAACACGCCAGGCTGGCCGCGTTTGGCTCGACCAGGTTCGCCAAGAACACCGTCGCGGAGGACCGCAATGTGCGCGCGCTGGTCGAGGCCGGTACGCCGGTGACGACGATCTTCGGCAAGACGTGGGACCTGCACGTCGAGCGCGCGCTGGGCATTTCGCTCGAGGAAAACCTCAAGCTGATCGCCGAGACGGTCGAGTACCTCCAGCAGCACGGCAAGGAAGTGATCTACGATGCCGAGCACTTCTTCGACGGCTACCAGGCCAATGCGGATTACGCGTTGCGCACGCTGGAGGCGGCACAGAAGGCGGGCGCCGCTGTCCTCTGCCTGTGCGACACCAACGGCGGCACGCTCACCGGACGGCTGGTGGAGATCGTGGCGGAGGTGCGCAAGCGCTTCGACGGCGTGATCGGCATTCACGCTCACAACGACTCGGATTGCGCCGTGGCCAACAGCGTAGCCGCGGTTGAGGCCGGAGCCACGCACGTGCAGGGCTGCATGAACGGCTACGGCGAGCGCTGCGGCAACGCCAATCTCGCATCCATCATTGCCAACCTGGAATTGAAACTGGGCCACACCACAATCGGTCCGGAGCGGCTTGCCAATCTGGCCGCAACGTGCAAATTCATCGCTGAACTGGCCAACCTGCCCTTGCCGGGCGACCGGCCGTTCGTGGGCAAGAGCGCGTTTGCGCACAAAGGCGGGGTGCACGTGAGCGCCGTCCTGAAGGATGCGGCCACCTACGAGCACGTCTCGCCGGCGTCGGTGGGCAACCGGCAGCGCGTGCTGGTGAGCGACCTTTCCGGCCGCGGCAACATTCTTTACAAGCTCAAGCAGCACGGGCTGGCCGACCGCCTGAGTGAGGATGCGCGCCGCGAATTGCTGGAACGGATCAAGCAGATGGAATACGAAGGCTACGAATTGGAGGCCGCGGAAGGCACTTTTGAGTTGCTGGTGCGCGAGGCCCTCAATCCGGGTCTGCACTTCTTCGACATCGACAGCTACGAAGTGGCGACGCGCGCCGGCTCGACCGGCGGATCGCACAGCACGGCCGCGGTCACGCTGCGCACCAAGGAGGGCGCGCATTCGGCCACTGCCAACGGGCACGGCCCGTTTCACGCGCTGCATCTGTGCCTCCGCAAGTGCCTGGGCAAGCTCTATCCCCAGATCACCGAAGTGCGGTTGACCGACTACAAGGTGCGCGTGCTCGATTCCAAGAAAGGCACCGCGGCCAACGTGCGCGTGCTGATCGAATGGTCGGACCACCGCAAGAGTTGGACCACCGTGGGCGTCTCCGACAACGTGATCGAGGCGAGCTGGAAGGCGCTGGTGGATGCGATCCGCCTGGAGTTGATGCGCCTGATCGAGCAGGACACCTCCATCGAACGCGCCGTCGAGGACTACTGCTGGGGCGTGTAAGCGGGGCATGCTTTCGCTTGCCAACGCCCTCCTGCGAGCGCGTTCTTTGGCGCTTTCGGTGATAAGATCCAATGGTGGCGGCAAGCCGCCCCGAAGGAGAATCAGCCAATGAAGTTTTCCGGAATGGCGCGCCTGGCAGCGTGCGCGGCCGCTGTGTTGTTGCTCTCACCGGCAGCGCGCGCCGGCGAAAAGACGCTGATGCGCTGCTTCGCGTGGACCCCGGTTGCGGACGCCACGCCAGCCGATTGGCAGGCTTTCTACCAGGCCAGCGACGCCCTGCCCGCCAAGATTAAAGGCATCACCAGAGTTTGGTACGGCAAGCTGCAGGCGCCGCTCACCCAGGTAGCGCCGGTCGACATGGACCGTGCCTCTGGCCAGAAGCTCCGCGCAGGCGAGACGGTAACCGTCCCCGTCAAGCGCGTGGCTCGCGAGTACGGCATGTGTATGGAGATGGCCGGCCCGGAGGTGTTGAAGGCGTACAGCCAGGATCCCTATCACAAGGTTTGGGTCGAGGCCTATTCTAAGGTCCGCGTGGAAGGCACAACCACGTTCAACATCCTCGGGCAGTAACCGGACCCGGAGCCGGGTCGGCGGCCGTATCGCCCGTTCCGCGGAAGGCGCATGGGCGTCGTTAACAGGTCAAGTTGTCCGGTACTACTTGGCTTTGACTTTTCAACCGCCGCCGGGTATACTACGGAATCCGCGGCGATTCACCTCCCCCCGAGCATCTGCAACTTTTGGGTATGGATGTACGTCTTATTGTGTATCCGGTCAGCCGGGTTAGTGAAAGCGAGATGAATACCAACAACAAAAACGGGCCGAAACTAAAGCTTTCGACTTACCGCAAGCTACTGGAGCGAAAAGGCGAAGAGGTCCGCGGCAGCATGTCCGCGCAAAAGGCTGCCCAGGTTGTGGCGCGCCTGGATGTTCCATCGGACGAAGGGGACTTGAGCCAGCAGCATCACGAGGAGTGGATCTTCCTCAACCGCAATACCATCGATATGAAGTTGTTACGCGAGATTTCCGACGCGCTTCGCCGTATCGAAAGCGGTACCTACGGTGTCTGCCCGGAATGCGAAGAGCCGATTTCCACCAAGCGTCTGGATGCGGTACCCTGGGCCCGCTATTGCGTTACCTGCCAGGAGCGGATCGCCGACCGCGTGGCCCACGGCGAAGAGGTCGACGAATACCAGGAAGCTTGATGAAGCTGGCCGACCTGCGCAAGCTTTCCATCAAACAGAAGACCCGGATCTGTTTTACCGTTGCCGGCGGTCTGGAATGCGTCATCACCGAGCACGGAATCGCACAGGTGCCCGGGCTTCGCGGCGCTCCCGCGTTCAATCTGGAGAGCGAACTTGCCGCCGCGCGCGAGTTCCGCTTCGAGCCGGTTGCCGAGCAGGATTCCAAGCACCCCGAGCCAACCCGTTCGCTCACGCGCGACGAAGTGGCACGCCTGCTGGGCCCCGCTTCGGCCACCGCCGCCGCGGATCACGAAGACGAGTAATCGCGAATCCGGCGGAGCCCGCTGCAACCATAGTCAATACTGAAGTTGGGCCGCCATTGGGTGTACAATGACTTACGCCGCGGTAGCACTGTGTTCTTACCCGACGCGGCCCTTTTTTGGGGGGTACGATGGAAAAACCGGCGCAAAACATACAAGACAGTTTCTTAAACAACGCGCGCAAGGACAAGATCGTTCTCACGATTTACCTGATGAGTGGCGTCAAGCTTTCCGGCCGGATCAAGAGCTTCGACAAGTACTCTTTGGTGCTGGAGACCAACAACCAGGAGCAGTTGATTTTTAAGCACGCTGTTTCCACCGTGGTGGTGCAGAAGCCCTTTCACTCTTACAGCGGCAGTCCGCCAGCCGCCGTTTCGAGCGGGACTCCAAGCGGCACACCCACCGCGCCGGTCCACACCGAATCGGAGGCATAACACACGCCGGCGACCAGGCCCTCACGCGAGCGCGCCATCCTGGTGGGGCTGGAATGGAAGTCGCGTTCCGCTTCCGCGCGCTGGGGCCCGGCGGGCAGCGAAGAGTCGCTCGACGAGCTCGCGGAGCTGGCTGCCAGCGCCGGCGCCGAAGTAGTGGACCGCGTGCTGCAATCGCGCGACGCGCCGGAGGCCGCTACCTTCATCGGGCCCGGCAAGGCCGCCGAGCTGGCCGCGTCCGTGAGCGCCGGGGCCGCTGATGTGGTCATTTTCGATCGCGAGCTCACGCCTACCCAGCAGCGGAATCTCGAAAAATCGATCCGCACCAGGGTCATCGACCGCACCCAGTTGATCCTCGATATCTTCGCCGCCCGCGCCCGCACGCGCGAAGGCCGGCTCCAGGTCGAGCTCGCGCAGCTCAATTACCTGCTGCCGCGCTTGGCTGGCCGCGGCGTCGAAATGTCCCGGCTGGGCGGCGGCATCGGCACCCGCGGGCCCGGCGAGACGCAACTGGAAACCGACCGCCGCCGCATCGCGAAGCGGATTCAGAAAATCAAGCTCGAGCTGGAGGGCGTGCGCAGCGGCCGCGCTCTGAACCGGCGCCGTCGCAGCTCCGTTCCACTGGCCACGCTGGCGCTGGCGGGCTACACCAACGCGGGAAAGTCCACGCTCTTCAACCGGCTCACGCAGGCCGGCGTGGTCGCCGACGCCCGCCTGTTCGCCACCCTCGACCCCACCATTCGCCCGCTGCTGCTGCCCTCGCGCCGCCGCGTTCTGATCAGCGACACAGTAGGCTTCATCCGCAACCTGCCCACCACGCTGGTGAAAGCCTTTCGCGCCACGCTGGAAGAGATTCAGGAGGCCGCGCTGGTGCTGCACGTGGTCGACATGGCTTCGCCGTCCGCCTTGGAACAGGCCGCCCACGTTGGCGAGGTGCTGGACGAAATTGGCGCTGCCCACGTTCCGCGCATCTTGGTGATGAACAAAATGGACCGCGCCGGCGCCGCAGCCGAGCCGCTCGCGCGCCGCCTTTCGGCCGCCGCTCCGGGGGAAACCGCCGGCGCGGTCGCCATCTCCGCTCTCACTGGCGAGGGTATCGACCGCCTGTTGCACGCGATTGACCTGGCGCTCCCTGTGGATCCAACATTGTCCGTAACCCTCCGCCTCCCCGCGGCCGACGGCGCCACTCTCGCGCTGCTCCACCAGTTCGGACGGGTGATCAAGACCCGTTACTCCGGCAACCACTGCGTGGTGGAGGCCGCCATTCCGCAATCGCTGGAACGGCGCCTGCGACGCACTGGACACCTGTCCTGAGGAGGCCGGTTTCGCAGCCCATACCACGCTTGGCCGGGGGTTAACTGCGGAATCCACAGCCCCTGTGCATAACACTGTGGGAAAGCCGCCTGCCGCGAGCATTAAACTACCGTTAAAAAAGGCACTTACCACGTTTTGACACAAGCGGCAGCATATTTCGCTAAACGCTTTGGAATAAGCTGCTTGACACCAAGCTGCCAGAAATGGCGCGCCATGACGAAGTGGTTACATCAGTCGGCGCCGCCGAGACCAGGATTTCCACACGGCTCCTCAGGTGAATACCCTATGCCACCACCCGCCGCAGAAAGCAAAATCGTCTGTTACACTGAACCTTGTTGGCGGTGTAGCTCAGCTGGCTAGAGCGACGGTCTCATAATCCGTAGGTCGGGCGTTCGAGTCGCCCCGCCGCCACCATTTCCTTGCAACAACTTGCGACCAGTTGTCGGCCTGGCCAAAGAGTGATCGCGTATCGGATATTGCGGTCTAATATTGCGGCTCTCGATAGGATAGAAGGATGGATCCCGGTCTCCGCCGCGCCTGGACTGAGATCGTCACGGGCGAAGATTACGACGAGCACATGGCCAGGATCGGCCAGGCACAAGCCGGCGCCGAACTCACCTGCCAGATCATCCGTTCCGCCGCGCCGCCCGCCGGCAGCCGGGTCGTGATCGCGGGCGCCGGCACCGGGCAAGCGCTCGATTTCGTGGACCCCGCTCTGCTCCGGCCGTTCCGCCTGACCTTCACCGACCTGAACCCGGCATTCCTGGCGCGCCTGGCACGACGGCTGGCAAAGCACGGCCTGGCCGCCACCGTTCTCGAAGACGACATCGAGCAGACGGCGCTCGAACCCGCGGCGGATCTCCTTCTTGCCACGCTGCTTTTGGAGCACATCGATTGGCGCCGCGGCGTCGAAGCCATCGCCACGCTGCGCCCCGCCGCTTGTGGCATTGTCATCCAAGAAAATCCGGAGGGCATGACTTCGGCAATCACACCAGGCCGGCCGATTCCGCCGTCTCTCGCCGAGGCCCTCGAGAACGCGCACCCGACGCTTGTGCCGCGCCAGGATTTGATCGCTACCTTCGCGGCGTGCGCGTATGTGTGCAGAGACACCTGGGACCGCGAGGTCGCCGACGGCAAGAAGCTTGTGGCGCTGCTGTTCGTGCGCCGGTAGCCTACGCGCGGTGCGCACACGAGCCAGCCCAGACGTGCCCGGCCCCTACGAATCCGTTGTAGGGGCGAGGCATGCCTCGCCCGCGCGTCCCCGTCCGCGCAAGGTGGCCAAGCCATCCCGAGGCGAACGATGCGAGCTGCCATTGCCTCATCCGGCACTCTCACGGATGGGTGAATTCGCTGGCGTGCGGGATCAGCTCGAAGTAGGTGCTGCGGGGAAGATCGGTGCGCCAGTGGCCGGTGAGGCGGGCGTAGCCGCAGACGCCCAGGAACAGCGCGGCGATGCCGGCGGCCACCGCCCAAGCGGGCACTCGTTTCGCGCGCGGGGCTGCAAAGAACAACGCGCCGGCCGCGGGGCAAACGGCCACGCATTCCAGGCAAGCGGTGCATTCGGCGGAACGGATCGTGATCAGGCGGTCCACCGGCAACGCGGCGGGGCAGGCTTTGGCGCACTTTGCGCAATCGATGCACAAACTCGCATCGCGCCGGATGCGCAATGGGCTCGCCAGCGCGGCGAAGCCCATCAGCGCGCCGTACGGACACAGATAGCGGCACCAGAAGTTCTGGATGAAGACCGAAGCGACCACCAGCACGGCCATGACGATGCCCCCGGTCAAGCCCAGGAAGCGGAAGAAGTTGAGCATCTTCACGTCATCCACCATTCCGTACGGGCCGCTGAGAAAGGCGCGAATTGCCGGGACCGGCATTGATCCGACTGCGTAGAGAAACAGGCCCAACAGAATGTATTTCAGGCTGCGCAGCGCGATATCCGCCGCGCGCGGCAAGCGGAAATTGCGGCCGAAAGTGCGGCGCCCCAGCCGCCACAGGTATTCGGAGACGGTTCCCACCGGGCACAGCCACCCGCAAAAGCTTTTGCGAAAAATCCACGATGCGGCCAGAAATGCGATCAGCAAGAACATGCCGGCTGGATGGAGAGCGGGCACGCTGCCAGATAGCAACAGCACCTTGAGGTTCATCAGCGAGGCGATGGGCAGCCATCCTTCGACGCCCGGCGGCCGGCTGGCGTACACCGAGCGGCCGCCGGTTTCGTAGTAGCGGACAAAGAGATAGAACTCGACGCCGACCCAGACATTGAGTGCCAGAAAGGCAAGCTGGAAGGCGCGGCGCAGCGCTTGCGAGCGGTCCTTGGCGGCGCGCTTCACCAGCTTCTTGCGGATCTTGATCGGCGGTGCGGCAATGGCGGCCATCGGCGTCCTTACCTGCGCGGTGCCTCGACTTCCCGCACTTCCCATTCCCCTTCGGCCACGTAGCCGCTGGCTTGATAGGAATGGCCGGTCACCAGGCCGAGCACGAACCAGCCCAGCACCAGCGCACCAATGGCGAAGATGCTGTCGCCGATCATTCTCATCCAACGAAGCTGGTTCAAGTGCCCGCTATGCAGGAACTCGGCGGAGCGCGCGTACCACGTTCCATACTGCACGGAGGCCCAGGTCTGCGCCAGGCCGATGGGCAGTATGCTGAGGAGCACCATCAGCGCGAGGCCGATATTGATCGCCCAAAACGCGAACGACAGCGGGCCGTTTTTCCACGCTCTGCCCGGACGAAGCGCGCGCAGGCAGAACAGCATCAGGCCAAGGCCGAGCATGCCGTACACGCCGAACAGCGCGGTGTGCGCGTGCACCGGAGTCGTGTTCAGGCCTTGCATATAATAGAGCGCGATGGGTGGATTGATGAGGAAGCCGAAGAGCCCGGCGCCCACGAAATTCCAGAACGCCACCGCGACAAAAAAGTAAATGGGCCACTTGTAGGCGGCCACCCAGACGTGCTGCTGGCGGGAACGTGCCAGCCGGATGTTCTCCCACGCCTCGAAACCAATCAGCACCAGCGGAACAACTTCCAGCGCGCTGAAGACCGCCCCCAATCCAAGCACGACGTTGGGCGTGCCGGCGAAGTACAGATGATGGAAGGTGCCGATGATGCCGCCGGACAGGAAAACCACTGTGGAGAACAAGACGGCCCGCGTAGCCGTCACCACCGACAGCAGCTTCAGCCGGGTCAGTAGGAACGCGATCACGACGGTGGCGAAGACTTCGAAGAAGCCCTCCACCCACAGGTGCACCACCCACCATCGCCAGTACTCCGCCGTGACCAGATTGCTGCGCTCGCCGTACATGAGCCCGGCGGCGTAGAACAGCGGGATGGCGATGCTCGACAGCAAAAACATGAGAAGCAGCGAATGGTTTTGATCGCGCCGGGCAATCGCCGGCTTGAGCGCCCGCCACATCAGCCATAGCCAGAAGCTGAGGCCGATGAACAGCAGAATCTGCCAGAACCGGCCGAGGTCGACGTACTCGTAGCCCTGGGTGCCGAACCAGAACCAGAGGTTGCCGAGCTTGTGCTGGATGCTCATCCACTCGCCCGCCAGCGATCCCACCACTACCAGGATCAGCGCGCCGAACAACAGGTTGACGCCCAGCCGCTGGCCCTTGGGTTCTGCGCCGCTGACCGCGGGGGCGACGTAAAGCCCCGTCGCCAGCCAGGACGTCGCAATCCAGAACAGGCCAAGCTGCAAGTGCCAGGTGCGCGCCACGCTGTAAGGCAGAATGCGGTCGAGCGGAATTCCGTAGAAGCCCGACCCCTCGACGCCGTAGTGCGCCACGATGGCGCCGAGCCCCACTTGCACCACCCACAACGCCGCCACGACGAAAAAGTACTTCACGGTGGCTCGTTGGGAAGCGGTGGGCCTGAGGCCGAGCAGCGGATCGCTCTCCGGAAGAAGCTCTTCGGCCACCGTCCGCGGTTGCGAGGCGAAGTACCAGACCATGCCGCCCAGGCCCGCGAGCAGCAGGACGAAACTGATTACGCTCCACACGAGGGTCCCGCTGGTCGGCTGGTTTCCAATCAACGGCTCGTGCGGCCAATTCTGCGTGTAAGTGGTGTCCGATCCTGGCCGATCAGTCGAGGCGGCCCAGGCCGTCCACCAGAAGAACGCGCTCATCTGGCGCAGCTTGACGGGATCGCTCATCGCGCCGCGCGGGATGGCGTACTGGCTGCGGCCATTCGAGAATACATCGGCATAATAGCGCTCGAGATGCTCAAAGGCTTCGGCGCGAACCGGATCGAGCGTGATGCTGCGGGCCGCCGGGTCGTAGGTGTTGGTCCGCATCAGCAATTGCAGCCGCGCTTGGAGGGCTGCTCGTTGCTCAACGCCGAGCGCGGCGTAACTAGAGGCGCCGGCTGCCTGGGCCCAGCGGTCGAGAATGAACATGCATTCGCGGTGCAGCCAATCGGCCGACCAGTCGGGCGCCACGTACGATCCGTGGCCCCAGACGGTGCCCACCTCCTGGCCGCCGATCGATTGCCAGACACCCTGTCCGTCATGAATGTCGCCGCTAGTGAATAGAGCTGTCCCTCCCGCCACCGTCACTTGCGACGGGATAGGCGGCGCGCTATTGAGGACTTTGATTCCCACTCCTCCCAAGACGGCGAAAGAGACCGCCATTACCATGCCCAGAGCAATCCACAGCTTCCTATAGTTCATGCCGAATACCTTTCCTGGGGAACCGCGTTCTCCAGTATATCGACGGCAATTGCCCGCTTAGTGCGCCTGTTCCATCTCGATCGCCCGCGGAAAGAGGACGTTGTTTTCCAGATGGATGTGCTGATGCAAGTCGGCTTCAAAGGCTGCCAGCGCCTGGTAAAGCGTCTGGAAGCTGACGCAGGCATCGGGCGGTGCGGTATAGCCATTGCTGATCTGGCGCATGTTGCGCAGCGCACTGCCGGCTCCGTCGTGCTCGCTCATCATCATCGCAACCGGATTGCGCACGCTGCCGAAGGGAGGCGGCAACACAGGTTCTTGCGCTACCACTGCCTCTTCCATGCGCACGATGTATGGGAAGAGAACCATTTCCTCCTTCATCAGGTGGGTAGTTAGTTCTTCGGCGAGGCCGCGGAATACCTCCCGCAGGCGCAGCAACTCGGGGTGATTCTTGCCGTGAACTGAGCACACCTTGTCGAACAGCGGGCCCAGGCGGGCGATTTCCTCGCGCGTGTAAACATGGTGTGTGCTCTGGATGTGCGCGAGCAGCTCGGAAAGGGGCTCGGATTGCCAGTCCTGGTCTGGCGCGCTGGTGGACGCAGCCTGGCTCGCCGCCGCCAGGGACTCCGCCACCTGGCTGATGGATACATTGGCTGCCTGGCACGCCTGTTCCAGCGTCTGGCCGCCACCACAACAGTAGTCGATGCCCAGCTTCTCAAACACCCGGGTAGCGGTCGGATTTCCCAGCGCCAGTTCGCGTACCGTCTTTTCCGTCGTAACACTCATCGTTTTTCTCCTCGATGATCTGAGGGTACTCCGGGAGGGCATTGTGTGCCTATGACTTTTGTCACGGCGCTGACGGGAGCCGCGACCGTAAGGGAGCGGAGCCGCTACAGTTGTTACGGAACGTGGCCAAACCTCCGCCCGTTAAGCTCAGGCGGCGCTTATTCGGCCGGGCTCAGCTCCGCCTCAAAAGCCTTCAGATCGGGGATGACCACGCGGCGGCCTTCCAGCTTGAGCAGCCCTTCCGCCTGCAAGCGGGAGAGATTGCGGGAAACCA
The DNA here is from genome assembly GCA_049698695.1 of Bryobacteraceae bacterium. Lineage (GTDB taxonomy): Bacteria > Acidobacteriota > Terriglobia > Bryobacterales > Bryobacteraceae > Bog-375. Next base: position 61,601 of record JBAVYH010000006.1, read on the forward strand.
GCTCGCGGACGGTTCCGAGCTGCGCCGCCAGTTCCTGGTTGCTGGCCGGCAGCGAGAATTCCACGCCCCCCGCCGACGCTGTTCCCTCGCGCTGCGCCAGGCGCAATAAAAAGGACACCAGGCGGTGGCGCACGGTGGTGAAGGAAAGCTCTTCGATGATCCCTACCAGCCGCCGGAGGCGCGCGCCGACCACGCGGAGCACTTTGAGAGCAACTTCGGGGTGCGCCAGGCAAAGAGCCTGGAAATCCTGCTTCGCGACAAAAAGGAGCGTCGCGTGGTCAACCGCGGCTCCCGAAGCCGGGTAATTGCCGCCATCGAAAACCGGCACTTCAGCGACGGAACTGCCGGGGCCATCGATGCTCAGCACCTGCTCGCGGCCGCCGGCCGAACTCTTGAAGATGCGGATGTTGCCGCACTCCACGACGTACAGTCCCGCGCACGGCTCGCCCTCGCCGAAAACCATTTCCCCGGGCGCGAAATGGCGCGGCACGGCACGTTCGGCCAGGAATTGCAGTTCCGAATCCGTCAGGCCGGAGAAGATGGCGACCTTCGCCAGCGTCCGCCCATAACCAGCACGCATTTCAGCCACGGAGCCTATTGTAGCGAACGCGCCGCGGATGTCCGCCGCTTTCGCGTGCCGGACCCTCGCACGCGCCGGACCCTGGTCCGTCCCCTCAAGTGCTGAAGCGATAGCTCTATCGAGTCGCACCAACGAACTTCAGCGACGGGAGATACGATGAATGGAGTTTTCTCGAAGGGAGCAAGCATGAGACGAAACGCACCGGCGCCCATCTTGACCATTGCGGTTGGGCTGCTGGTTGCAGCAGTACCACTTTCATCCCAGATGTCGAAGCCGCAGCCGTTGACTCTACCGCTCGTGTGTCCAAAAACAGATTGCTCCTTGCTGGAAGGTGCGCCGCAGACGGCGGGAATGCGCGGCGGTTTCGTCCGGCTCAAGCCCGGCGAAACGGTGGGATGGCACTCCACGGGGCAACACGAAGAAGCCTTGGTGATCCTTCACGGGGAAGGCGTGGCATTGATCGACGGACGCCCGAAGCAAGCCTTCGCCGCACCAGCCTTAACGTATATTCCGCCTGCCACCCGCCACAACGTTCAGAACACCGGAAAAGTCCTGCTCGAATACGTGTATGTGGTCGCGCCGGTCAAATAGGGGAGTCGAACGGCGGGCCGGGCATGCCCGCGATACGGCAAAGCATAGCCTCGGCGGTTCGTATCGCGCGCCGCGACAATTTGCCGCACGCGGCGCCCTGCCCCGCGCCACTATACTGACAAGCAGTGCCACTTCGTCGGAATCGCATCCTGCCAGCGGCGTGTCTCTGCCTGTTGACGTTCCCGACAATCGGCGCCGCCCAAGGCGTCATCCGCGGTGTGGTGCACGATCCCGCACACCGGCCCATCGCGGGGGCGGAGGTGGTGGTCGCCCCTGCTGCCGAACCAGCTCGAAGCGAAAGAATGCAGTCGAACGCCGACGGCGAGTTCCACTTCGACAACCTGTGCCCAACGATTTCGATCTCGAGGCTTCCGGCATTCGCGACCTCGATCTGGAAAGGAATTATCTGGGCGGATTCCATTGGACCCACGAATTTTCCAGCGGCTGGCTGCTGACGGTTACACCCAGCTACCACTTCAACGGCGCGCACTACGGAGGAGGGCCGCTAGACAATCCCTTCATCCTCGACGATAACCAGCGGTCGAGTTGCGTGGGTGGCGAGGCGGCGTTGCAGATGAAAAAGAAGCGGAACAACCTGCGCGTGGGCGTCGATTTCTGGGGCCAGCATGACGATGCGTTCTTCGAGCTGACCGCCAATCCGGGCGGCGGGGTGTTTACGCAGGACGAGTTACATTGGGCGCATTCGAGCACGGCCTATGCGGACGATCAATACCAGCCCACCCCGTATCTGACGCTGAACCTGGGGATCCGCCTCACCCGCTATGGCGGGCTGATGAATGAGAACGCCGCCAGCCCGCAGTTGGGCGCCGCCATCCGCATCCCGCGCCTGAACTGGACCCTGCATGGTTACTACGCGTATTACTATCAGCCGCCGCCGCTCGACAGCCTGGCTGGTCCGTCGCTCCAATTTGCCCAAGCTCAAGGATACGGATTCGTTCCGCTTTCCGGCGAGCGCGACATCCAGCACGACTTCGGCGTGACCATTCCGCTGCGCGGTTGGACGCTCGACAGCGACAACTTCCACACCAGCGCGCGCAATTTCCTCGATCACGACGTGATCGGCGATTCGGGCATCTTCATTCCGTTGTCCGATCTGGGCGCCATCATCAGCGGCACGGAGGTCTCCCTCCGTTCGCCGCGCCTGTTCCAGCGCGCGCAATGGCGTGTCGCCTGGTCGAATCAAATCGCCCAAGGGATCGGGCCGATCACCGGCGGACTGCTCGAGGAGGCGCCGTCCGGAAACTTCCTGCTCGATCACGACCAGCGGAACACCGTGACTTCTGTGCTCTCGCTGAGCCTTCCCGGCAACCTCTGGGCGACGCCGGTCTGCCAGTTCGGATCGGGATTTCTCAATGGCGACGGCCCCGCGCACCTGCCGCCGCACTGGACCTTCGATCTGGCGCTGGGCAAGCAGTTTCGCGAGGCGTGGACGGTTTCAGCCAACGCCGTGAACATCGCTAACACGCGCTATCTTCTCGATACCAGCAACACTTTCGGCGGCACGCATTTCATCAACCCACGCCAGCTTTACGTGGAGCTGCGTTACCGTTTTCATTTCTGAGCGCTCGCGGAAACTTGAAGGAACCGCCGGCGCCATACGGTCAGGAGAAGCTGTAAGTGCCGGCCGCGTCGTCCCAGGTCACTCTCTTCTGGTTGCGGTACGCAAGCGTGGCCATATGCCCGGAAATGGCGGCCTGCTGGCCTACCGTCGGTGGCGCAATCACCTTCTCGTTGCCAAGCACGGCTTGAATGAAATTGCGGAAATGGTTGTTGACGCCGTCGGCTTCGCCGAAATCGGCCTTGCCGTTGAGGTGAATCGGCTTGCGGGCGGCGATGGCGGCCGGCGCCTTGCCGTGGAAGGTTTCGGCAGTGAAGTACAGGTCCTGCCGGTTCATCACTTCGATGGTGCCCTCGTTGCCGCAAACCTGTTCGCCGTAGCCGTAATGATCGTTACCGAAAAAGCAACTGTAGTTGATGTGAAAGTTGTCGCCGTATTCGTAAATGGCGCTGAGGGTGTCGGGCACGTCGCGGTCGTCGTGCCAGCGGTAAATGCCGCCCGAGGCCACGCAGGTCTTCGGTGTGGTCCGGTTGAGCATGAAGTTGACGATGTCGGTCTGGTGCACCAGCAGGTCGGTGGAAATACCGCCGGAATAGTCCCAGTAGAGGCGCCACTGGAAGTACCGCTCCGGGCTCCAGCTTCGCTTGGGCGCGCTTCCCAAGAAGCGATTCCAGTCGGTGTTTGCCGGCGTGGCTTGTGGCGGGATCGTGTATCGCCATGCCGGGTCGTTGGGCAGCGAGTTGCGGTACCAGAAAGCGCGCACATATTGCACCGGGCCGACCATGCCCTGGTCGATAAGTTCCTTGGCCTTTTTGTAGAGCGATGAGCTGCGGTTCTGCGTGCCCACCTGCACCACTTTGCCCGACTGCTCCCATGCGCGCACAATTTCGAAGCCCTCCTCGATGGTGTGCGCCAGCGGCTTTTCGATATATACGTGCTTGCCCGCCTGCAGCGCCGCCACGGTCATATCGCGATGCAGGTGTTCGGGCGTCATGATGAACACCGCGTCCACGTTGCGGTCTGCCAGAAGGTCGTGATAATCCAGGTACACGGCGGGCTCATTTCCCCAGATGGTTTTCATGCGATCTTTGGCGCGCGCAATGTAGCCCTGGTAGGTATCGCACAGGGCGGTGATCGTGACATCGTTGGGCGCAGCCGTGTGCAGCCACTGCAGGGCCGCGTAACCACGCGTGCCCACGCCGATCCAGCCGATGTTGATCTTTTGATTGGCGCCATGCGCCGAAATGAGGGCGGGACCGGCGGCCAGCGCGGCCGTCTTCAGAAAACTACGCCGGTTGACTTCAGCGGACATGGATCGAACCTCCGGTTAGATTGCGAATTTCATGATATCAAGAGCCGGACGCACCGCATGGGCGGGATGCCCGTTGCGAGCGTGCGAAATGTGGAACAGAGGGTAATGTCCTGGGAGGCTCTCGCTTGGGGCTACGGTCTTTGTAAACGCGGCAGGCAAAGAACCGGCGGCAGAGAAAACGCGCCGCTACAGAAGCTACCGCGAAAATGCGGAAACTTCCGGAGCCGGCCGGGCGGCCGGCGCGGACGCGAGAGTCCGCCCGACACTCAAGCGGCGCTGGCTGCGCCGGGGCCTCGCGACGCCGCCAGTTTCGCGCTGCCAGCGGGCCGTGCGGAGGGAGGTACGAGCGACGATGCCGAGTAGGCTGCCTTGATTTTCACAACCAGATCGGGACCGAACATTTCCACCAGTTGGAGAAAAGCAGCCACCGGCTCCCGCGCTTCCTTCAACTGGGAGACGGCCTCGGGCAATCCCGGCCGTCCCACTGCTTCGGCTGCGCTCTCCACCGTACGGAGCGAGATACTCGTATAGCCAAAGACGCCATCCGAGTTCCATGGTCCCATGCGGCGCACATCCGGTCCGAAGCGTCTTTCCAGGCGCTGCAGATCGTCTTCCGGAATAACGATGATATTCATGCGGCGTTACCCCCGGCTCTGCGCGTCCTTTCAGCCTGGAACCGAAACTGGTGCTGCCACAAGCTCCAGGCCGAAGTGACCGTGCGAATCACTTCCTCGTTATTGAACGGCCTCGCCAACACATGGTAGCCGCCCAGGTTGAGAACCTCGGCCCACATTCGCTCGTCGGCGCCGCGCGAGGTCACGATCACCGGCGGCGGCGCCGACAGGCGCTCCGCGAAGTCCAGCAACTCCTTCCACGAGCCCGACGCCAAGTCATGCTCGCAGATCACAATCGCAATGCGGCCCTGCTGCAAAACGCTCTTCGCCGCCGAGATCGTACTTCTGGCTGTCATGGTGAACGCCAGATCGGGATACAGCGTCGGTCTTGGGCTGGAAAAAATGTCTTGCAGGAGGAAGTGGTCTTCCTCAGCCGAACTCACGGAAAGCACGGCGATGGTATGCGCTGCGGGTTTGCGAATTGATCCAGGGGTTGTCATCGGTCACTACTTTCGGTCGCAAGCGGTCTCGCCATTCACGATAGTTCTATGAGTTCTGATAACTTCGGGGCTGTATTAAGGTTAAGCCAAGTTAATGAGGACCGCAAGAGTAACTTTGGCTAATCTAATAGCCCTTTTGGATCATGTGGACCGGGTTGCCCTCTAAGCCGAGTTCCTTCGGTTTTGAGCACCGGCCCACGGACATCGTCGTCAACCACCGTTTTTTGAGCAAATGCCATGGTTTGGGCAGCGGCCCCGTCAAACAACTCCGGTGCCCGACTGCGGCACCGTTTCCATAACCGGCGACATCAGCAACCCCTTTTCCTTCAGCCCCGAGAGCGCTAGACCGTAGCGGCCGCGGATGCCGGTCTTTTCGAAGATATGCTTCAAGTGGATCTTTACGGTACCGATGCGGATGCCAAGCTCGCTGGCGATGTCCTTGTTCTTGAGGCCGCGCTCGACCAGTTCCATGACCTCGAGTTCCCTGCCCGTCAGCGGTGACCGGGCGGCGCGATAGGGCCGTTCCCTTTCCCACATCATGGAATCGTCCATCCAGGAACCGCCTGCCGCCACAGCGCGCACGCACGCCATCACCGAATCCAGCTTGGAAGTCTTACGAATGACGCCGGCCGCCCCGGCTTGCAAGATGCGCAAAGCTTCGGATTCCGACAGCGACGCGCCCCACACAATCACCGCCGGCCGCTGATCCATCTGGCGTAATGTGAACAGCCAATCGAGCACGGCGTGGATGCCGAGCGCCTTGTCCACCAGCAATAGGGCCGGCTGCAACTCCCGCACGGCGTACATGCCGTCCGCCAGAGTGCTTTCCGCCGCGACAACGCGCAACTCCTCTGTCGATTCCAAAAGGCCCCGCAGACCTTCGATGGCAATCGGCTCTGTATCGCAAACCGCAATGGTTACCAAGAATTCCCCTTTGCCGGCATGGATTTGCCACGCCTCAAGTTTCTTTATCGGCGCAAACGGCTGAAACCTTTACCGGATGGTTCGGCGTGTCTCCGGCGGCAGAGCAAGCCGCTTTTCGCCGGAATCGGGCGCTCCCGCACTCCGGCCTCGTGTCAGATCAGCCAAGATAAAGGTTTAGTGGCGGTGGGGAAAAGGGGATCTCACAAATTAACAAGCGTGCTGCCAAGCCGATATTCCGCCAGATCGAGCCAGCGGTCGCTGATGGTGTTTTGCACAAATACGGCGCGCTCGGCCCGGAAGCGGCGCTCGCCGCGGAACTCCCGCCACCGCCGCTTGGCCAGTTCGAGCACATCCGCAATGGCCTGGCGGGGAAGATCCTGCGCCAGAGTCACATGAGGGTGGTAAGCGAACGGCTCCTTAAAAGCCAGCGAGTTGGCACTCATCGCTTCGTGTATGTCGCACAATTCCGCAGCCCCGGCGCCAACTTCGAGGTAAATCACGTCGGTGACCGGAAATGTCCTGATTCCGGTCAGTTCCACGTCAAAGGGTGCGCGGCGTTCGAGCGTGCTGCAAACCTCGGCCCAGGCCTGCCGCCACTCGCCCGCCAGGGGGCGCGGCGGCAACAAACTGACGTGGGCGCGAGGGTCGTCATGAGGCACCAGTTCGCGCCGCAGTTGGTCGAGAAACTCCCCGAGCGGAGCCGGAATGTAGGTGACCAGGGCGAAGACGTTCAGCCATTCTTCGGCCGGGACGTGGCCCGGCGGCCCGTTCGGATCAAAACTCATTGCTTCTCACCATTCTAGAGGGTTTGCGGGCCCGATTGTGCGCCCTCGCACGCAACTCGCGTCCGGCGCGGATCCTGATACCCTCAAGAAGATGCCGCCCGCCAACGATCCCAATCCTCTTCTATCGCCTCAGTTTCGCGTGCCGTTCGACCGCATCCGCGCCGAACACGTTGCCCCGGCCACGGAGGAACTCTTGTGCCAGGCACGCGAAAGTCTGGAAGCGGTAGCCGCCACAGGCGGCCCGCGCACCTTCGCCAATACCCTGCGCAGCCTCGACGAATTGTCCGAGCCGCTCGAATATGCCATCGGCGTGGTGCGCCATCTGGAGGCCGTCGCCACCTACCCGGAGCTGCGAGCCGCCTATAGCGCCGCGCAGCCGCAAGTCAGCGCTTTTTATTCCGGCATCCCGCTTCATGCCGGCCTTTGGCGCGCCGTGCAGGATTTTGCCGCCACTGACGAAGCACACCGCCTGGAAGGCGAGCGGCGGCGCCTCCTCACCAAGACGATCGACAACTTCCGCCGTCACGGCGCCAACCTGGACCCGGAAGGCAAGAAACGGCTGGAAGCGCTGGATGTGGAGCTGACCCGGCTCACCATCAAGTTCGCCGAAAACGTGCTCGATTCCACCAACGCCTTCGAGCTGATCATCGCCGACCCTGCCGGGCTCGCCGGCTTGCCGCCCACCGCCGTGGCCGCTGCCCGTGAGAGCGCCGCGCGCAAAGGCCGCGAGGGTTGGCGCTTCACCCTCCATGCACCCGATTATTTCGCGGTGATGACTTACCTGGACGATGCCGCCGTCCGCCGCCAAGTGTACGAAGCTTACACCGTGCGTGCCACCGAGGCCGGGCGCGACAACCGCCCGCTCATCGCGCGCATTCTGGAGGTGCGCAGCGAGAAGGCGCGTCTGCTGGGCTACAAAGACTTCGCCGACCTGGTGCTGGAAGATCGCATGGCGCACGATGGCGCGCACGCGCTCACCTTCCTCGACGATCTGAAAGTGAAGACCGAGGCCCGTTTCCGCGACGAGAATCGCGAGCTGCTCGAATTCCGGCGGTCCATCGAAGGCCCCTCCGCCCCAGAACTGGCGGGCTGGGATGTGGCCTACTATGCGGAAAAGCAGCGCGCCGCGCTTTACGATTTCGATGAGGAGGCCCTGCGGCCGTACTTCCCCCTGGAACAGGCGGTGGCGGGATTGTTCGAGCTGGTGCATCGCCTGTACGGCCTGCGCATCGAGCCCCAATCCGGCACGCCGGTGTGGGACGACGCCGTGCGCTACTACAACGTCCACGACGAAAACGGCGAATTCCTGGGCGGCTTCTACACCGACTGGTTCCCGCGCGAAAACAAACGCGGCGGCGCCTGGATGGATGCGCTGATCACCGGCGGCCCGGACGGCGCGAAATTCCGCCCGCATCTGGGCCTGGTTTGCGGCAACCTGACGCCGCCGGTGGGTGGCAAGCCGGCGCTGCTTACGCACCGCGAAGTGGAAACCATCTTCCACGAATTCGGCCACCTGCTGCACCACCTGCTGAGCCGGGTGGAAGCACGCGGCCTGGCCGGCACCAACGTCGCCTGGGATTTCGTCGAGCTGCCGTCGCAGATCATGGAGAACTGGTGCTGGGAACGCGAATCGCTCGATCTGTTCGCGCGCCACTGGGAAACCGGCCAGCCGGTGCCCGACGAATTATTTCAAAAAATGAAGCGGGCGCGTACTTTTCGTGCCGCCAACGCGCAGATGCGGCAGCTCGGATTCGGCTATATCGACCTGCTGCTCCACGTGCAGTACTCGGCCGCGCGCGATGGCGACGCGGTGGAGTACACGCGCCGCATCTTGCAGGAGTTCAGCCCCGCGCCGCTCCCGCCCGCCCATGCCACCATCGCGGCTTTCACGCACTTATTCGCCAGCCCGGTGGGTTACGGCGCAGGGTATTACTCCTACAAGTGGGCCGAAGTTCTGGAGGCCGACGCGTTCACACGCTTCCGCGACCGCGGCATCTTCAGCCGCGAAGTCGGCGGCGAATTCCGGCGCCACATCCTCTCCCGGGGCGACAGCGCCGACCCTGCCGAGCTATACCGCGCCTTCATGGGCCGAGACCCCGACCCGCAAGCGCTGCTGATCAGGAACGGGCTGGCGAGGTGACAGGACGCGGCAGGAGCGCGGAGCGGCGTTGGCGCGCTCCCGGGTGGCGAATACGTTCCGTCTGTCCCCCGGTTTCCGGGAAACTGCCCCAAGAACTCGCCCAGCGAATGTCCGCCTTCGAGGTAATCGATCAGACTCTTGAACGGAACCCGCGTGCCACGAAAGCAGGGCATCCCCTACATGACTTCAGGATCGGCGACAATAACAGGCGTTTCCATGCCTTATCTATTCTACCAAGCCGTATCCGGGAGGTTCGCCGGCTTGCTCGTGCGGGCTTGGGGCGGCCGCATAGCCTGCGGCGGTTCGAAGTATAGTTCCAGTGCTTTCTTCAGGTCGATTCGAGCCGAATTCGATTGTTGACGGCGTCGCAGCTGGGCGCTGCGAAAATGCACGCCCGCCAATCAGCCGGCCCTCTTCAATCCCTTGCGGATGGCTTGCTTGAGCACGGTTTGGTAGCCGACACCGGTCTTTCGCGCGATCTGCTGCGCCTCCTCAAGGTCGGCGATCGGGACGCGGATGGAGATGGGGCGGGTCGCGTTCCGCTTGGCCTGCGCGATGAGCCGCTCCAACACCTTCGAACCGGTCCGGCTGAGATTCGATCCGGCGGAGCGAATCAGGGTCCCGTCCTTGAGCGCGCGGGCAAACTCGCGCTGCGTCTGCCGGCGGCCGTGCGGAGTCGCGTACCAGTCGGCCTCCTCTGCCTCGGATTCGAACCTGGGAACGTCATTCGATTTGCGGCGCATACTTACTCCTCTCTGCAACATTCATTTCATAAGCGGTCACGGCGCGGAACAGCTTCCGGCGAATTGTGAACACCACGACCAGATAACGGCCGGCTGCTGTTTTGCCGAACAGCTTCCACCGGTTTTCGCCGCCGATCGATTTCGCCGGAAAGACCACGTGCCTGCCGCCCGCGGCCTCTTCAACCTCGAAGGCCGTAACCGCGTGGCGCAGGATATGACCCACGTTGGCCGTGTCCCAATCGAAGCCCTCGAACTTGGCCAGCACGATTTCAGTATATACGAATCGTGTATATACGTGACGGTCGGTTCAGGCTGGCCCCTTTTTCTGACCCACCCAGTGGCGATCATACAGGCAGTGTTTTCCCAATAGCTTCACGAAATCATTCGCGGCTTTGATCGCGGCCGCGGCCTCGGCCGCTGTGGCTGAGTCACCCGAGTGCACTATGCCATTCCTTTTGCGTCTAACGGCATCTATTGCGCGCACCGTCGCCATTTTCCGGTCGTCGAACTCGGGCATAAGAAGGGGGAGGTCGATATTTAGGCGACGGGCCATGCTGGGCTGGGCGTCGTACTTATCGATTGCGCTCTTGGACAGACCTTTCATCTCCTTGACGCCCCGCAGATAGTCGACGGCGGCACCGTCGCACGCCATAAATGCCAGCAACAGCGCGTATGTAGGATTCGAGTTCACGCGGAGCTCTTCGTCCGCTTGAAGGAGCATTCTGACCGGACCAGTGATCGCGATCTCTAGTGTCCTGTCTCTAAAGTTCGTTTATACTTCCGCACCTTCCTGATGATCGTGTTGGCGCTCGCCACCCACTGGAACGGTTGGGGGGCCTTGTTGCTGTCGCGAATGTATTCGCGGATCGTTT
>JBAVYH010000007.1:0-5497 GCA_049698695.1 Bryobacteraceae bacterium
GCACGGGGCATCGCTCCTATAGTATGAACCAAGACCACCTAAAGGTAAAGCTATCTATGAGACACTATACTAGCCGAACGGACCCTCTGATGTTTTGATCTCCGACGCTGGAGAGTCGCGAGGGTGAGCGCCGGTTCACCTTCCCCCAAGGTTGGGGGTTTGGAAATGCGCATTACACTTGCCAATGGGAGTATTAAAGTGCGGATCACCAGCAAGGGGCAAGTCACGATCCCTCAGGAGATTCGTAACCGGCTGGGCCTCTTGCCACATACGAAAGTCGAGTTCGAGTTGGCCGGGGATCACGCCCGCATTCGCAAGGCTCGGCGCCTGCCCGGTGAAAGCGTCCGCGGACGCCTGGCCCTGGAAGTCCTCCGCGGCACTGCGGACACCCGCATGAGCACAGAGGAAATCTTGGCGCTTACCCGTGGCGAAACTCGAGCTACCGCACGACGCAAGTGACACAGGCTATCACCAGCTTGCAGGCCCGCCTGAGCGCCTACCGTGGCGTCCTTGTTGACAGCAATGTCCTGCTTGACGTCGCCACGAACGATTCGGCCTGGGGGGATTGGTCCGCGCGCGCACTCGCCGAAGTCGCTGAGCAGATGACCCTGATCATCAATCCGATCATCTATGCCGAGGTATCGATCGGCAATACGACTATGGAAGCTCTGGACGCGGCTCTGCCTGCAACTCTTTATCAGCGGGAGCCGCTTCCCTGAACCGCTACCGATCCAGCCGTGCTAACAGGCGGGGGTCAGGCGATTTGGCGAAGACATAGCGAAGATCCGTGCAGAAAACATCAGTTTGCTGCACAGGGCGAGTGTGCAAGAAACTCAAGCCAGGATTTCCATTTTGGCTCCAGGTTTCCGATTAACGCATCAGGAGCCGACTTTTGATCCTCCGAAGTGCTCGGTGTTCTGTAGAGCCGTCTTTTGGCTCCGCCAAGCGCCAACTGAGCCCATCACGAAAGTTATCAGCAGGCTCAAAGGGAAATGTGGGCTTAATCGGAATCACGGCCCGGGACGCTGACACACCCCGAGGAGCCGAAAGTACATTTTGGCGCCTGGGTGTATACTAACAAAACCAGGGGGCCAAAATGGAAAATCCTTGCTGTCCGGATTTGTGAAAGCAGGTCTGGGCTGCGCGATATGGGGGGTGTTTCAACTTAGTGAATAGAGTGCTCGAAGTGGCGAAGCAAGGTGTCACGCGCGTTGGCGCGGCATGCTCGCCCTCCACGCTGCTGAGACTCAACAGCGTGTTGAACTACTTGTGGGTCGGCCACTGGATGAAGTCGAGGGGCTTTCGTGTGCTCCAGCGCGTCGATTCGCGAGAAGAGGTCTTCGGGATTGCGGCGGAGGAGATTCGCGATCGCGAAGTACTGTACTTGGAGTTCGGCGTCTATCGCGGTAGGTCCATGAGAATCTGGTCTAGTCTGTTGCGCAATCCGAAAAGCAACTTGCACGGCTTCGATAGCTTCGACGGTCTACCTGAATCGTGGGATCTCAGTGCTGAGAAGGGCCACTTTGCGATGGAAGGTACAGTTCCTGTGATCGAGGATTCCCGCGTGTCTTTCTTCAAGGGTTGGTTCAGCGAAACTCTCCCTCAATACGTCTTACCTCCCCATGAGAGGCTCTTTGTGAATTTCGATGCGGACCTCTATTCCTCGACCAAGACGGCGCTTGATTTCCTTAGGCCCCACATCTCTTTCGGAACGTATCTGTATTTCGACGAATTCCAGGCCCGAGAGCACGAATCGAAGGCATTCGATGAGTTCCTGTCGGAGACCGGGTGGACATTCCAAGTCGTCGCGGCTAGCCGGGGATTGACCAACGTGTTATTTCAGCGTGCCTCGGTCTAATGTCATGAGTCAGAAATACATTGAATAAATGTGCCGATTAGTGCAGACTTGGGTATGGCCATTGGACGCCCAACTAGACCATTGAACGTGACGCCGGAGGAAAGGCAGAAACTCCCGATGCTGGCACGTCGACCGAAGTCCTCGCAAGCCGGCGCGATGCGCGCTCGGATCGTGCTCGGCTGTGACGAGGGATTGGGCAACGGAGCCGTGGCAAAGAAGCTCCACATCACCGGAGCCACGGTCTGTAAATGGCGGGAACGATTTCGAGTGAACCGGCTGGAAGGACTGCTGGACGAGCCGCGGCCGGGCGCTCCGCGGTCGATTACCGACGCGCAGGTCGAGCAGGTCATTACCAACACGCTGGAGTCGATGCCGCTGAACAGTACGCACTGGAGCAGTCGGTTGATGGCTGAGAAGACGGGGCTTTCGCAAACTGCCATTGTGCGGATCTGGCATGCTTTCGGATTGCAGCCGCACCGGGTGGAAAACTTCAAGTTCTCCAAAGACCCGCAGTTCATAGAAAAGGTGCGGGATATCGTCGGGCTATATATGAATCCGCCGGATCATGCGATCGTGCTGTGCGTGGACGAAAAGAGCCAAGTGCAGGCGCTCAACCGGACGCAGCCGATCCTGCCGCTGGCTTTTGGCGTGCCGGCCCGGCAATCGCATGATTACGAACGGCACGGTGTTACTTCGTTGTTTGCGGCCCTGGACGTGGCCAGCGGAGTTGCCATCAGCAACTACTACCGGCGGCACCGCCACCAGGAGTTCCTGCGGTTTCTCAACGACATCGACGCCAATCTTCCGCCCGGCTTCGACGTTCACTTGGTCATGGACAATTACGGTACGCACAAGGTGAGCAAGGTGCGCGCCTGGTTGGCGCACCACCCTCGATACCACGTTCATTTCACGCCGACCAGCGGAAGCTGGCTGAACCTGGTGGAGCGACTGTTTGCAGAAGTGACCGAGCGATGCGTCCGTCGTGGAAGCCATACGGCGGTTCGCGCACTGGAGAAAGCCATGCTCGACTATTTGGACCGGCGGAATCGAGATCCCAAGCCCTTTGTGTGGACCGCGGATGCAGATCTAATCCTCGGCAAAGTCGCAAGAGTTTGTGAACGAATTTCTAACTCTGCACACTAGTATGCCGACCCGTTTGGCGACGAAGCGCGGCGGGCCAACAAGTAAATCATCTAACGAAGGGCTTGTCCAGCCGCTCGACGCCTGGACGCTGGAACACCTCGAAAACCAGGCCCTGCCAGTGGTGTGTGAGAAATCGTTTGGGATGAGGCATTTCCGCGCCCTTCCGTGCCTGAAGAAGGCCGAACTGGCCCTTTCCTGGGCTGCCGGCGTTACTCGGGATGAAAAAAAGCACCGCGGGGGCAGTCGGGAGTATACTAACGGCGAACCTAGTTTCACGCAGAAAGGAGACTTCTAGTGGAAAAGCACATCCTGACTTGGAGTTATTGGCTGGGTTTGGCAAGTACTGTGATCGCGTTGGTTCTGCGGTCATTGAATGCGGTTGGGTTATTGGCTCCTGGGGTGGTTAACCAGGGTCGCACTCTCTGGTACATGAGTTTCTATAAGGGAGCGCTTCTGTTTCTCCTGGTCGCCGTTGCCACGGCGGGCTACATATGGGCGCATAGCCAAAAGTCTCAATAGCACTCTCTCCCCGCCCTGCACCGGCTCAACGTGACGCGTCGCCCGACCATCGCCGCTGCCCGCTGAAGGCTTAACAGCGTGATATCACATGGCCGGTTTTGCGGTGATCACCGAGGCCTTTCGCGCCTCACTGAAGGTCGACGCAGCCGCGCCGCTAACGATCTTGGCGGGTGGAAGCAAGCCAAAGGGGTGTGAGGATGGTAGTTCAGCAGCAGGCCGGAATCCTGCGGGAACGCTATTTTGAACGGATCTGCACAACCGCTTCCGCCACATTGAGCGGCGCTTGCTTCAAGTCTCTGGAAACCGCCATGCCTTCCACACGGACGCGCACGGAACTCCTCCGTGCTTCCGGCAAGACCCTAAACCGCAGCCAGGCAATCACCCCGTTGTGAATCGGCTGCTGACCTCCGATTACGATGCATTTGGAGCCGGAGGTGTTGCCAGTTCTTGGCCTTGCAGCACACGTCACATCCTTGCCTGCGGCCCACGCTGCCGTGCCAAGCAATGGGCCGCCCTCCACAGGGATCAATTGATCTGCAGGGAAAGTCGTCTCCCATTGCAGGGCAAGTGGTTCATGGCCAACTGGCGATGTGAGCGAGAGTTGGATAGTTACCACTTTTCCGGCCGACGCCTTTGCGGAAGAAAGCTGAAGCTGCAGGCTCTGGCCGAACAGCACCAACTGCGGAAACAGCAGAAGCGTATATGCGCGCCATGCGCCGGTCCTACGATTTCCCGAATGGTCTTTAGGCGACGATGTGGAACGCCAAGTTGAAACAGGCACCGCAGGCCATTGTATATGCGCTACATGGTGCGCGCAACTATGCACAGCGCGGTCGATGCTTCAAGAGGACGGTACGAGGGCCGTCGCGGGAGTTGAATACGGGCTCTGATTGTTCTGGGTGTCCACAGCCGTGACCTAAAGGTACGCGTGGCTGAGGTGAGGAAAGCGAGCAAGGCTGGTGATAGCGTACCGGGAGCGGACCTGGAGTTTCGCAATCATCCAGTCAGGAAATAGTCCCGAATCCGCGCCGCGGCGCGATCACAGCTGGACGGCGCCCGGATTGATCGTCCGCAATGAGACTTCGCCGATCGGCGCCCGCACGGCGAGGGCGCCCACATACGATTCCGCCGGCACAAACGCGCGCAGGCTCCACAGCGCGGGATCGTCGTCCGGTTTCTCAATGTGCTCGAGTCTGGGGATTTCGCCAGTTCCGGCGCTAACTGTGAAGCCGTGGAGGTCGCGGCTTAAGCCGGTCCCGGTCGCCTTCAAAAACGCTTCCTTGCGCGTCCAGATTTCAAAGAACAGGGTGGCGACCGATTCCGGCGGCGCCGACAGCACGCGCTGCGCTTCGGCGGCGGAGAAGAACCGCTCCGCGATGTCGCATGCGTCGGGCATCGGTCGCACCTGCTCGATATCCACTCCGATGGGGGCCGCCTCCGTCAAGGCACACACCAGCAGCGAGCGAGTATTGGAAGCGTTGAAATGCCACCCCTGGGCGCCTTCAAGCGAAGGTTTGCCGTAAGTGGAGTATTGGAAGCGTATGGCGCGTGGATCGACATCGATGCGCCGGGCCAGAATTAAGCGCGTCATCCCTCTCCCCAGGATGTATGCGTGGCGCAAGTGGTCCAGTTTGAACCTGCCAGCCCGCTCCACTTCGTCGGCGGACAGCAACGGCAGGTACCGTCCCGCCAGTTCCCCAGCCTGTTCGAGACTACAGACCGACACCTCCACGCCGGGATGCATCCGAACATTCTAGCAGGGTAATAATCCTACCTTGTTTTGGGTAGTTACTGATAATCTCTTGATGGCCTCTGACGCCTTTATTCATGCGGGTTCAACGCGATGAAGACGCTCTGGAGATCAACACCCAATGGGTGAGATGGGATGAGTTCTTCATGCGGGTTTCCGCACAACCCCCGATGAAAACGGGATCGCATCGGCGTAAGCTATTGTCGCCGTGTGACCCAGAGGTCTTC
>JBAVYH010000008.1:0-2737 GCA_049698695.1 Bryobacteraceae bacterium
CGCCGACCACAGTCAGTCTGGTGTCATGCAGTCCGACCAGTCTCAACTCGGGCGGGACGTCCTCGTGCACGGTAACGCTGTCGCAGGCGGCGGGTACCGGCGGAATCACGGTGACGCTTTCGAGCAACGCCGCGGCGTTGACCGTGCCGGCTTCGGTGACGGTGGCATCGGGGGCGACCTCGGCGAACTTCACAGCCACGGCGGGCACGATCACCACCAGTCAAACGGCGGTTGTCACCGCGTCCTACAACAGCAGCTCGCAGACGGCGTCAATCCTGCTAGTCGCGCCAATCAAGGTCAGTCTCGTATCATGCGCACCGACCAGCTTGAATCCGGGCGGAACGTCCACGTGTTCGGTGACCTTGTCAGGGGCAGCGGGAAGCGGAGGAATCGCGGTTTCTCTTTCGAGCAACGTGTCGGCGTTGACCGTTCCGGCTTCTGTCACGGTGGCCTCGGGAGCGACATCGGCGAACTTCACGGCCACGGCGGCCACCTTTACCAGCAACCAGACAGCAGTGGTGACCGCTACATACAACAGCAGCTTGCAGACAGCATCAATCTCGCTGGTGGCGCCGACTGTGGTCACCCTCCTGTCGTGCAACCCAACGAGCTTAAGCTCCGGCAACACGTCCTCGTGCACGGTAACGCTGTCGCAGGCCGCAGGCTCAGGCGGAATCACGGTAACGCTTTCGAGTAACGCAGCGGCATTAACGGTGCCGGCGTCGGTGAATGTGGCATCAGGAGCCACATCGTCGAGTTTTACGGCCACGGCGGGCACCGTATCCACCAACCAGACGGCGGTCATCACGGCGTCACTAAATGGCAGTTCCCAGACGCAGGCCTTGACACTGGTATCTACACCCCCGGCCTTAACGTCGCTCGGTTGCGCTCCCACGAGCCTTAGTTCGGGAGGTACCTCAACCTGTGCGGTGACGTTATCGAAGGCTGCGGGAACCGGCGGGGTGGCGGTGACACTGTCGAGCAATGCCGCAGCACTTACAGTTCCGGGATCGGTAACGGTTTTGAGCGGATCCAGCACAGCGAGTTTTACAGCTGCCGCCGGCACGATTTCCAGCAGCCAGACCGCGGTTGTGAGCGCGACCTATAGCGGCAGCACGCAAACATTCTCCGTGTTGCTGGTCGCGCCAACCGTGGTGAGCCTGGTGTCGTGCAATCCGGCAAGCCTCAGTTCTGGTGGGACATCGGCGTGCATGGTGACGCTATCGCAGGCGGCGGGTTCGAGTGGAATCACAGTGGTGTTGTCGAGCAATGCCGCGGCATTGACGGTGCCGGCTTCGGTGACAGTGGCGTCGGGAGCGATCTCGGCAAACTTTACGGCCACGGCGGGTACCATCGGCACCAGTCAAACGGCGGTGGTGACGGCATCTTATAACGGCGGTTCGCAGACGGCGTCGATCTCACTAGTGGCACCGACCACGGTCAGCCTGGTGTCGTGCAATCCGACCAGCCTCAGCTCGGGTGGGACATCCGCTTGCACGGTAACGCTCTCGCAAGCCGCGGGTTCGAGTGGAATCACAGTGGTGTTGTCGAGCAATGCCGCGGCATTGACGGTGCCGGCTTCGGTGACAGTGCCGTCGGGAGCGATCTCGGCAAACTTTACGGCCACGGCGGGCACGATCGCCACCAGTCAAACGGCGGTGGTGACAGCTTCTTATAACGGCAGTTCGCAGGCGGCGTCGATATCGCTTTTGGCTCCGATGTCCGTGAGCCTGCTGTCGTGCAGTCCGGCAAGCCTCAGTTCGGGTGGGACGTCCGCCTGCACGGTGACGCTGTCGCAAGCGGCGGGTTCGAGTGGAATCACGGTGACGCTGTCGAGCAACGCCGCGGCATTGACGGTGCCGGCTTCGGTGACGGTGGCATCGGGGCTGACCTCGGCGAACTTTACGGCCACAGCCGGCACAATTACCAGCAGCCAAACGGCGGTGGTGACGGCTTCTTATAGCAGCAGTTCGCAGACGGCATCGATTTTGCTGGTGGCGCCGATTATGGTGAGCCTGGTGTCGTGCAGTCCGACCAGCCTCAGTTCGGGTGGGACATCCGTTTGCACGGTGACGCTCTCGCAGGCGGCGTTTTCCAGTGGAATCACGGTGGCGCTGTCGAGCAACGCGGCAGCGTTGACCGTCCCAGCTTCGGTAACGGTGGCGTCAGGGGCGACCTCGGCAAACTTTACGGCCACGGCGGGCACCATCGCCACCAGTCAAACGGCGGTGGTGACGGCTTCTTATAATGGCAGTTCGCAGACGGCGTCGATATCGCTTTTGGCCCCGACGTCCGTGAGCCTGGTATCGTGCACGCCGGCCAGCCTCAACTCGGGCGGAACTTCCGCGTGCTCGGTAACGCTGTCACAACCGGCCGGCGCTGGCGGCATCACGGTGACGCTATCCAGCAGCGTAACGGCGTTGACGGTACCGGCCTCGGTAAGTGTGACGTCAGGCGCGACCTCGGCAAACTTCACCGCGACGGCCGGCACCATCGCCACCAGTCAAACGGCGGTAGTGACGGCTTCGTACAACGGCAGTTCACAGACGGCATCGATCCTGCTAGTGGCGCCAACCATGGTCAGCCTGGTATCGTGCACGCCGCCCAGCCTCAGTTCGGGTGGAACGTCCGCGTGCACCGTGACGCTGTCACAACCGGCCGGCGCTGGCGGCATTACGGTGACGCTGTCCAGCAGCGTAACGGCGTTGACGGTTCCGGCCTCGGTAAGCGTGGCTTC
>JBAVYH010000009.1:0-28819 GCA_049698695.1 Bryobacteraceae bacterium
GGCCGCGCGCGGTGATCAAATCCTGTTCGGTGGAGAACACCTGCGCCTTGGCGCGGGTCAGCTCCACCGGGGCCAGCGTGCCTTCATCCACCTGCACCTGGGTATCGGCCAGCAGCTTGCTGGCGGAGCGCAGCGTTTCTTCCTTCACCTTGACGTCCTCGTAGAGCGCGACGAAGTCGGTGTACAGCCGGATGACGCCGTAGACGGTGAGAATGAGCTGCTGGTGGAAGAGCAGACTGGCGATGCGGCGCTCATTGCCGGCGATGCGGATGAAGCGGCGATTGAGGCCGCGGCCGAAGCCGCGCAGCAGCGGCTGGGTGATGGTGATACCGAGGCTGGCGCCGCTGATGGGATTGTAGGCGTTGTTGAGCGCGTTCGACGACTGATGGAGATTATCGAAATTGAACGCCGCCTGCGCCCCGGTGGAAAACCCCTGCTGGATGCCCGCGTTGGCGACGAACCCCTGCTGCACCAGGTTACTGCTGCCGTAGGCGGCCGGGTCGGTTTCGAGCGTGGATTGATGCAACCAGTTCAACTGGCCGAACACGGACGGATCGTAAGTGGGAACCGGAGTGCCGGAGGACTGGACAACGCCGCCCTGCATGGAGTAGTTATCCACCGGCTCGCCGAGCACGCCTAGTTCGAGCGCGTTGGTGGGAACCGAGGTGCCGCCAGGGCCGCTGCCCGTAGCGGGCGCGACCACCAGCGGGCTCAGCGGGCCGCCCACGCCCACCGGCGCTTCCTGCAGCGTGTAAGTGAGTCCGCGGTTGGTGCCGCCGCCCAGGGCGCGTTGCAACTCGGTATCGCCTTGAGGAACGGCGAAGCGTTCGAGCTCCACATCCAGGTTATCTTCGATGGCCAGCGCGAGCGCATCCTGGAGGCCCAAATACAAGCTGCCGGCGCGGATCAGGTCGCGAATCCGCTGCGAATCGTCGAAATGAAGCGGGCGGCCCGAGCCGGGCAGTTGCGGAGCGGGCGGAGCATCCTGCGCGGGAGCCTGCGGAGTGCCGGCGCCAAGGCCGGCGCATAACACGAGAGAGAGCAGACAACTGAGAATTGCTTTAGGCATAGTGGGAGTTTCCTGCACGGTGCGGGCATGCCCGGCCATTACGGGGTTGGTTTTTCGGCGCGCAGCGGTTTCACCTTCACCCCTTCGCGAACGGCGTCGCTGGGGTTGATGGCCAGCAACTGGCCCTGCTCGAGGCCGGAGAGCACTTCCAGGTGGTCGCCGAGATCGCGTCCCAACTGGATGCGCTGGAAATGAACCGTGCCGTCGCGGGCAATCACGGCCACCTCGGTGAGGTTGTCGCGCACCACCAGGGTGTCGCCGGGAATCATCAATGGCGGCTCCTTGCGGGGCACGGCGAGGTCCACCTGGGCGTACATTCCGGGCAGCAGCAAGCCGGTCGAGTTTGGCGCCTGGACCTCGACCAGCAGGGTGCGGCTGGACGGGTCGAGCGCATTGGCGGTGCGGGTGACGACGCCGGGGAATTTGCGGCCGGCGAGATCCGGAATCACCAACGTGGCCTTCTGACCGGGCCGAACGGAATCGGCGTCGGCTTGCGGCACGTTCAAATAGGTGCGCAGCCGATCGGTCTGGGCGATGCGGTAGAGCAAGGTGGAGCCCTCGGTAACCAGCGCGCCTGTATCCACGTTACGCAACGTGATGACGCCGGCAAAGGGGGCGCGCACGGTCTGGTAATTCTGCAAGTCGTTCAGGCGCTCCACGTTGGCCTGGGCGGCGCCGAGATTGCTGCGCGCCGCGGCAACCGCTTTTTCGAGCGCATCCACGTTGGCTTGCTGGGCGGCCCATTGGGCTCGATAAGTGTCGTTTTCCTGGCGCGAGACCACGCCCTTGTCGAACAGCTTCTGCCACCGGTCTTTGGTGACTTCGGCGAGTTGCAGGTTGCTCTGGCCTTGCACCAGGTTGGCTTGAGCCTGCTGGATGGCGGAAGCGGACTGATCGACCTGGGCCTTGGCCTGGCGGATCTGTTGATCGATCTCCGGAGCCTCGATTTGCGCCAGCACCTGCCCGGCGGCGACGCGGTCGCCGATATCGACAGAACGCTTGACGATGTAGCCGGAGGCCCGCGCCAGCACCGGAGCCTCGGTGACGGCCTCGATGCTGCCCGGCAGCACCAGGCTGGTCTGCGCGCTGGACTGCGTGACCACCGCTGCGTTCACCACAGGCAGGCTCCGGGACGAGGCGCGCGATTCGGCCGCCAGCACTTCTTCGCGATGCTGGCGCGGCGCGTAGCCGAGGAAGTATCCGGCCACGGCCAGCGCCACCACGAGGAGCAGAACCACCCCCAGGGTGCGTCCGGTGGGTCCCGCGGAAGCCCTGCCGCGGCCCGCGGCCAGCTCTCGTTTCTGCTGTTCCAACTGCCGCTTGAGGTCTTCGACCTCGGCGCGCAACTGTTCTTCGCTGGTATTCAGTTGGTTCATTCGGCACCCTCACCGAGCATCATTTCGTCTCGCAAGTATTCATGTTCCTCCTCGACGATGCGGCGCTCGTGATCCACCGGCCGCTTGGTCCGCAGCAGGCTGTACATTAATGGAACCACAAAGAGCGTGGTGACGGTGGCCAGAATGAGGCCGCCGATCACGGCGCGTCCGAGCGGCGCGTTCTGCTCGCCGCCTTCGCCCATGCCCAGCGCCATGGGCAGCATGCCGATGATCATCGCCGCCGCCGTCATGATCACGGGGCGGATGCGCGTGTGGCCCGCGGAGAGCGCAGCAGAACGGGCGTCCATGCCTTCGTCGCGCTGATCGTTGGCGAACACCACCATCAGGATGCTGTTCGACGTCGCCACACCGATGCACATGATGGACCCCATCAACGACGGCACGCTGAAAGTGGTCTGAGTCAGAAACAGGATCCACACAATCCCGGCCAGCGCGCCGGGCAACGCCATGAGAATGATGAACGGGTCGAGCCACGACTGAAAGTTGACCGCCATCAGCAGGTAGACCAGCACCACCGAGAACGCCATGCCCAGGCCGAGGCGGTAGAACGAGTTTTGCATCATGGAATACTGGCCGCGCACGTCGATGGTGGTGCCGCGCGGCAGGTGGGCCGACGCCTTCTCCACAATCTTGTCCACTGCCGATCCCAGGGAGCCCAGGTCGCGGCGGTAGACATTGGCGTAAATATCGAACACCGGCGTCACGTTGTAATGGTTGACGATTTCCGGCGCCACGCCGCGCGCCACGCCGGCCAGGTTGGAGAGCAGTTGCGGCCCGCCGGCGGCGGCGCCCGGGTTGCCGTACGCTGTGGAGTTCTGGCTGGGACTGGCGCCGGTGGCGGAGTTGTTCCCATTGGCGGTGCCGGCCATCGAGTCGGGCGTGTTGGAGTTGAAGTTCGCCGCCAGCCGCGCGATGGGCGTGCTCATCAGCGCCGACATGCTGTTCATACGGTATTGAGGCGTCTGCACGGCCACGTAGTAGCTCACGCCGCTGCGCCAGTCGAGCCACTGAGTGGGCGCGATCTGGCTGCTCGAGGCGAGCGAGATCAGCATGCTGTTGCTGACGTCGCTCTGGGTGAGGCCCACCAGCCCGGCCTTATTGCGGTCCACATTGATATCGATTTCCGGCCAGTCCACCACCTGGTGGATGTGCGTGTCCGCCACACCGGGTATGCGGGCAATGGCGGTTTCCAGATCCTGCGCGATCTTGTAATTGGCCGGAGCGTTGCGCCCCACCACCTGAACATCGATGGGAGCGGGCAAGCCGAAATTCAGAATCTGGTTGGTGATGTTGGCGGCTTCGAAGAAGAACACCATGTCCGGGAACTTGTCGTGCAGGCGGCGGCGCAGGCGGGCCACGTACTCCTCGGTGGGGCCGTGGTCCTCCGGCTTGAGGGAAATCAGAATATCGCCGTCGGCGACACCGATCGTGGGGCTGTCGCCGTATGCCAGGTTGATGCTGCTGTTGGGGATGCCGATGTTATCGATGATGTTGTCGATCTCGCGCGCGGGGATCTCCCGGCGGATCTCGCGTTCGATGGCGGCGAAATCGGCCTCAGTCTGCTCGATGCGGGTTCCGGAGGGCGCGCGGGCATGCAACCGCATTTGCCCGGAGTCCACGGTCGGGAAGAAATCGCGGCCGACGAGCGGGGCCAGCAGCAATGACGCGGCTATGAAGATGGCGAAGCCCGCCAGCACCGGGGCCCGATGCCCCAGACACCAATCGAGCAGCGCCGCATACGAACTGCGCATCCGCTCAAAGTGGTAGTGGAACGCATAATGTGTTTTCCAAATGGGGCCGGTGCCGCCAGCGGTTTCGCCGTGAGATCCCTGCGCGTAGAGCTTGGTTTCCGGCCGGAGCATGTAGTGCACCATGTTCGGGATCAAGGTGCGGGAAAGCAGGTAGGAGGCCAGCATGGCGAAAACCACCGCCATGGCGAGCGGAGTGAACAGGTACTTGGCCGCGCCGGTGAGCAACAGCACCGGCACGAAAACGATGCAAATGGAAAGGGTGGAAACGAAGGCTGGAGCGGCGATCTGCTGTGCGCCATCGAGCACGGCGCGCACCAGCGGCTTCTTCATGGCCATGTTCCGATGCGTGTTTTCGATTTCCACCGTGGCATCGTCCACCAGGATGCCCACCGCCAGCGCCAAGCCGCCCAGCGTCATCACATTGATCGTCTGGCCCAGCGCGCTGAGCACGATCAGCGAAACCAGGATGGAAAGCGGGATGGAAATACAGACGATCACCGTGCTGCGCCAGCTTCCCAGAAAGACCAGGATCATCAGTCCGGTGAGGAACGCGGCGGTGACGGCTTCGCGTACTACACCGTTGATGGCCGCGCGCACGAACAGGGACTGATCGAACAATTGCTGCACCTGGAGCGTCGTGGGCAGGCTGGCCAGAATCTTCGGCAGGGCCCGCTTGACGTTGTTCACCACCGCCAGCGTTGAGGCCTTCCCATTGCGCATCACGGTGAGCAGCGCCCCGCGCGTGCCGTTGGTGCGCACGATGCACGTTTGCACGCCGTAGCCGTCGCGCACTTGCGCCACATCGCCCAACCTGATAGTAGCCCCATTGACCACCTTCACCGGCAGTGCGTTCATCTCGCTCAATATGCGCGGGCTGGAGTTCAGCTTGACCTGGTAATCCCTGTCGCCGATCTTGATATCGCCCGCCGGCAGAATCAGGTTTTGATTGGCCAGGGCGTTGGAGACATCGGTGGGTGACAGGTTTTTGGCAAACATCTGTTCGGGAATCAGGTCCACCATTATTTCGCGATACTTGCCGCCGTAAGGTGTTGGCACGGCAGCGCCGGGGATGGTGGCAAGCTGGGTGCGAATGAAGTTCTGGCCCAAATCGTACAGTTCCTGCTCGCTCAGCGTCTTACTCTCCAGCGCCAGTTGCAGGATCGGCACGCTCGACGCGTCGTACTTCAGGATGCTGGGCGGCGTGGTGCCCGGCGGAAAGATTTTCAGCAGCGTCTGCGCAATGGCCGTCACCTGGGAGAGCGCCACCTCCACCTTGGCATTGGGCTGGAAATAAACGCGTGTGACGGAAACACCGGAGTAGGATTGCGATTCGATGTGCTCGATGTCATTAACGGTGGTGGTCATGGCGCGCTCGAAGATCAGCACCATGCGCTTTTCCATTTCTTCGGGGGCGAGGCCGGTATAGCTCCAGACAATGCTGACCACAGGCATGTCGATGTAGGGGAAAATGTCCACCGGCGTGGTGATGATTGCGGACACGCCGAGGATGGCGATGAGGATCGACATCACGACGAAAGTGTACGGGCGTCTAAGAGCGAGTCTTACAATCCACATGCGGCGTTACAGACCTTCAGGGCGTGGCTTCCGGCGCCAAAGTTGGACGATATATATTCAATTTTAAACGATTGCGTGCGCTTGGCATGATGCAGTAAGGGGTGTTTGAGGTAGCCCTTTGGGGCTATCGACGGCGCTTTGGATCGGCCGGGAGCGGCTCTTCCATGGCGATGACCGCCGCGGCTTCCAGCCGGGAAGGCGTCTAAAGCATCCTCTGGATACCTTGTTTCGGGAGCTTTTGTGCCAATCTCCTCATACATCTCCCGTCGCAGGTTGCTTTTGCTCGATGAAATATGCGTAGATGGGCCTAATGGCAGCTTCGCCACAAACCGAGAGCCACGAGCTGCTGGCGCACCTCGACCTCGAGACGGAAATTGCGCGCCTCAAGCGGGAGATGAATGCCGTCATCCTGGCGCATTTCTATCAGGAGCCGCGAATCCAGGACGTGGCGGATTTCGTCGGGGATAGCCTGCAACTGTCTCAGAAAGCCGCGGCGGCCTCCGCGGATGTGATCGTTTTCTGCGGCGTGCTGTTCATGGCCGAGACCGCCAAGATTCTCAACCCCGGCAGGCTGGTCCTGCTGCCCGACCTGGAGGCCGGCTGTTCGCTGGCTGACGGCTGTCCCGCGGACGAGTTCAAGGCGTTTCGCGAGCGCTATCCCGATCATGTGTCGATCACCTATATCAACTGCAGCGCTGCGGTCAAGGCGCTCAGCGATATCATCTGCACGTCCAGCAACGCGGAGAAAATCATCCGGCAGATTCCGCCCGAGCAGCCCATCCTGTTCGCCCCCGACCAGCATTTGGGCCGCTTCCTCACCAGGAAGACCGGAAGAGAAATGCGGCTTTGGCCGGGGAGCTGCATGGTCCACGAGATGTTTTCCGAACGCAGGCTGATCGAGCTGAAGGAGCTCCACCCGCAGGCCAAGGTGCTGGCGCATCCCGAGTGCCGGGAAGCGGTGCTGCGCCATGCCGATTACGTCGGCTCAACGACCGGAATTCTCAAGAACGCATGCGAGAGCCCGGCGGCCGAGTTCATTGTCGCCACCGAAACCGGCATCCTACACCAGATGGAGAAGGCCTGCCCGGAGAAGAAGTTCATCGCGGCTCCCAGCGAGGGCGGCTGCCAATGGGGCGAGGGCGGCGCCTGCAGCGAATGCCCGCACATGAAGCTCAACACCATGGAGAAGCTCTACCTTTCGATGAGGGACCGCACGCCGGAAATCACCCTGGACGAAGTGTTGCGCCGGCGCGCCCTGCGCCCCATCCAGCGCATGCTGGAGATGAGCTAGAGTGGTGGGTCATCTGAGAATCGCCAGTGCACCTGGGATTCTAAGCTAGGAGTGTTCCGCGGTCGCCGGCGATTGTGCCCGTTACTTCGCGAGAGGCCCTTGGTTCCCTATGTTGACTTCCATGTCCGAATCGCTTGACGCTTCCGGTTACCGCGAGCTCTTGCGCGGATTTCTCGACGAAGACTTGGGAGCGGGCGATATTACCACTGACTCGGTCGTATCGGCGGGGCGGCGCGCCTGCGGGGAGCTGATCGCCAAGGCCCCGCTGGTGCTGGCCGGCTTCGATCTGTTCCTCGAAGTCTTCCGGCTTTTGGACCCTTCGGCGGTAGCGGAGATCGGGCGCAAGGACGGGGAAGAACTGTGCCCGGGCGAGATTGCTGGGCGAGTGCATGCGTCGGCGCGCGCGCTGCTTTCCGGCGAACGCGTGGCCCTGAACCTGCTTCAGCGCCTGTCCGGCATTGCCACGCTGACGCGCCACTTTGTGCGCGAGGTGGCGGGCACGGGCGCGGAAATCCTGGACACACGGAAAACCACTCCAGGGCTTCGCACGCTGGAAAAATATGCGGTGCGTGTCGGCGGCGGCCGCAATCACCGCAGGGACCTGGCGGAAGCCGTTCTCATCAAGGAGAATCATATTCGGCTGGCGGGCGGAGTAGCCGCGGCGCTCCAGGCGGCGCAATCCGCCAAGGGCCGCGTCGCGTGGATCGAAATCGAGGTAACGAATTTCGACGAGCTGCGCGAGGCCGTCGAATATAGCCCGGATGTCGTTCTGCTCGATAACATGAGCCCCGCGCAGGTGCGCCAGGCGGTGGAACAGGTGCGCCTGGCGGAACGCTCGAAGGGCGAACCGGCGCACGCTCCGGCACGGAAGATTCGCATCGAGGCCTCCGGCGGAATTACGCTGGAGAACGTAAGAGACTTCGCAGAGGCAGGCGCAGACTGGATTTCGGCCGGCGCCCTGACCCACTCCGCCCCGGCAGTGGACTTGAGCTTCGAGATCGAGCCCGATTGATGCAGGACACCTTGCAGACCGATGTCCTGGTGATCGGCAGCGGTTTGGCAGGTCTGGCGGCCGCATGGGAAGCCGCCAAACGCGGCTGCCAGGTCACTCTGCTGACGCGCGCCGCAAACGCCGCGGAGAGCAATACCGATCGGGCGCAGGGCGGAATCATCTATCGCGCGCCAGGGGAAGCGCCGGAGCAACTGGTTGCCGACATCCTTTCGGTTGGCGGCGGCCTGAGCTCGCCGGACGCCGCCCGCCTGCTGAGCCGCGAAGGCCCGCGCCTGGTGAAGGAAATCCTGATTGACGAGATCGGCGTTCCCTTCGACGCGTCGAAGGAAAATCCCGAACAGCCTGACCTGACGCGCGAGGCGGGCCATTCTCTTTCGCGCATCGTTCACCACAAGGATCAAACCGGCTCCGCGATCGAGCGGGAGTTTCTCGAGCGCGTCCGCGCGCACCCGAACGTGACGGTGATTTCAAACGCGACCGCGGTGGATCTGCTGACCGTCTCGCACCACTCGCTCGAACCCACCGACGTGTATCGCCTGCTGACCTGCATCGGGGCATACGTGCTCGACCAGACCACGGAGAAAATCTCCTCTCTGCTGGCCAAGGAAACCATTCTGGCCACCGGCGGTTTGGGCAGCGTTTTTCTGCATACGACGAATCCTCCCGGCGCGCGCGGCGATGGCATCGCCATGGCTTACCGCGCCGGGGCGCGCTGCATCAACATGCAGTACATCCAATTTCACCCGACCGCGCTGCTGGCGCCCGACGGCTGCTTCCTGATTTCTGAGACTGTGCGCGGGGAGGGAGGCCGCCTGGTGGATCGGCACGGGAAGGAATTCATGCAGCGGTTCCATCCCGACGGATCGCTGGCGCCACGCGACATCGCCGCGCGCGCCATCTACCAAACCATGCTGGAATCGGGCGAGCCTTGCGTTTACCTGGACATCACGCACAAGCCCGCCGACCGGCTGCGCGAGCGCTTTCCCGGCATTTACGCGGTGTGCCTGGAGCGCGGCATCGACCTCACGCGCGAACCCATCCCGGTGGTCCCAGCGGCGCACTATAGCTGCGGCGGCATTGCCGTCGACGATTGCGGCCGAACCACGGTGGACCGGCTGCGGGCGGCGGGCGAGGTGGCATGCAGCGGATTGCACGGCGCCAACCGCCTGGCCAGCACGTCTCTGCTCGAATGCCTGGTGTGGGGAACGCGCGCCGGGGCGCAAGCCGCCGAAGGCATCATGCGCGGCGACGAATTCTATTTTCCCAAGGTGGCTGACTGGCGCTATGAGCACGAACCGGCGGACCCCGCTCTCATCAGCCAGGATTGGCTGACCATCCGGCACACGATGTGGAACTATTGCGGCCTGATCCGCAGCGAGCGGCGCCTGAACCGGGCGATGCGGATATTGCGCGAACTCGATCTCGAGATCGCGCGCTTCTACGAAAAGTGCGAGGTCAGCGATTCCATCATCGGCCTGCGCAACGGCATGCTCACGGCGCTGCTGATACTCGAAGCCGCACAACAAGCCCGCGAGAGCCGAGGCTGCCATTACCGCATCAACTGACGGAAATCGTCATTCATCGGATCACCGAGGGTTCCAAGGGCCGGCGCTCGGCTGTGCTTAGAATGAAGCATGCGCCTGCTGGCATTGTGCGTCTCGGTCTCCAGCCTCCTTGCCGCTCAAAATACGCCGGATGCGCGCGAGATCGTGCGCCGCTCGATCGAGCTGGACCGGAAGAGCGAGGCCATAGCGCGCAATTACACATTCCTCGAACGGCAGGAGACGCGCTACCTGGACCGGTCGGGGAAGCCAAAGAAGGCGCCCGAGATCCGCACGTTCGATGTGACGCTGCTGGAAGGATCGCCCTACCGCCGGTTGGTGGCGCGCAACGACCGTCCGTTGCCGCCGCGCGAGGAACAGAAGGAACAAGAGAAACTGCGCAAGAGCATCGAGCAGCGGCGCAAGGAGACGCCCGCGGAGCACGAGCGCCGCATCGCCGAATGGGAGCGCAAGCAGCAACGGCAACGCGCGCCTTTCCAGGAAATTCCGGACGCGTTCGATTTGCGGCTCGTGGGCGAAGAGGCGTTCAACGGCCGGGACGTTTACGTGATTGCAGCCACCCCCAAGCCGGGATACAAGCCAAAACTCGCGGCGGCCGCTTACTTCCCCAAGATCAAAGGCAAGCTGTGGATCGACAAGCAGGATAACCAATGGGTGAAGGGGGAGATCGAGACGCTGGATACGATCTCGTTCGGCGGAATTCTGGTGAGGCTCGCCAAAGGCAGCCGGGTGACGTTCGAGCAGGCCCGCGTCAACAATGAAGTCTGGCTGCCGAAGCGGATCGCGGTGAGCGTGTCGGCGCGGGTGATGCTGGTGGCCGGGGCGCGGGTGGAAGTCGAAATCGCCTTCAGCAATTACCGCAAGTTTCAGGCGGACTCGCGGCTGGTAACAGCGCGGCCATAGGCGCCGCCGAGCCGCGCCCGGCGTGCGCAGCCCCTACGGATTCCAGCGGGCTGTTGTAGGGGCGAGGCATGCCTCGCCCTCGCGTTCCTTGCAGCACAACGTCATCGTATATACGAAATGACGTCTTTAGCCACGGTGCGCGACGATGAGCAGCAGGCCGAGGACGAGCACCGGAACCAGGGCCAGCATCACGTAGGAAAGGACGCTGCGCGCCACCGGCGACCGGCGTGTCCGCCAATCGCACAGTTCCGGCCTTTCACGCACCGCAACCTGTTCCGGATGGGCCAGGTCGCGGGCGAACTCGCGCGCATTGGCATACCGTTTGGCGGGCTCACGCTCCAGCGCGCGGTAGATGACTTCCTGGAGCTCAGGCGGGATGCCGGGATTGATTTCCCGCGGCGGGACGGGATGGTTCACGATGCGGTCATTGATCACCTGAAACGGGTTGGACCCGCTAAACGGCGGCCGGCCGGTGACCATTTCGTAAAGTATCACGCCGAGGGCATAGACATCGCTGCGCGCATCGCCGCGTTTGCCCTTCACTTGTTCGGGCGAGATGTAGTCGGGGCTGCCCATCAATTCAGAGAGCTTGCCGAAGGTCAGCCGGCGCGCGGCGGCGTTATACGCGATGCCGAAATCGATGATCTTGATTCCGTCGCTAGAGTCGAGCAAAATGTTTTCCGGCTTTAGATCGCGATGCACCACGCCGTGGCCGTGAATGTGGTCCAAGGCCTCGCAGATGGCGAGCGCGATCCGCAGGCTGCGCTCTATGGTGAACGGGCCCTCATCGGCCATCACCTGGCGGAGCAGCCGCCCCTCGGCCCACTCCATGACCATGTACAGCCGGCTACCGTCGCCATGATTGAGGGTTTTCACAGTGCCAGGGTGGTCGAGCTTCCGGCCAATCGCGATTTCCCTCTGAAAGCGGTCGAAGAAGACAGGGTCGCATTCCGCCTCTGGATGCGGCACCTTGATGGCAACTGTGCGGCCGTCGCGCATATCGACGGCGCGGAAAATCGATGCCATGCCGCCACGGGCGACCAGGCTTTCAATCCGGTAGCAATCGATTTCATCGCCGGCGCTGACTGGGGTCATAACGGCTCCAGCAGCGATGATAGAGGCGAGGTGCTAAATAAGTCATAGGAGAACCATCAAGGTTTCGTAAAGGGACGGGTTCGGCCAGATTCTGGCCGTTTTGGCGGGCGGTAGGACAGACCATCGATGTTCGTGGTCTGTCATTTTTCGCACGAGGCACGAAAACCCGACAGACGACAAGAACCGATCGTCTGTCCTACCTTCAGGCGATTGGCTTGGGTTTGCGCTTGAAGACCGCGGCCACGCCGGCAGCGAGGCAGAGCAGAAGGCGTGGCACTGTCGGGGTTTACAGTTTGAACAATTCCCGCAGCCGCTTGGTTTGCACACGGCTGACCGGGATTTCGGTGTGCTTCTTGTCGTCCATGCGAAGCTGGTAGCTCGACTTGAACCACGGCACGACTTCTTTGATGCGGTTGATATTCACCAGGTAGGAGCGGTGGACCCGCCAGAATAGCTCGCGATCCAGGCTGGACTGCAGGTCCTCGATGGTGCGGTAGTTGGATTGGCCCTCGAAGGTGGTAGTGACGAGCGTGATCAAGCCGCTGTCGATAGTGGCGTAGATGACATCGTTGGCATCCACGATGAAATTCCGGTTGGCGGCCTTGACCATCAGCTTGGTGCGAGGCGTGGGGACCGGGGCGGTGGCGCGGGCAGGGACCGGTTCACTCGATTTCTTGTCGAGAATGGCCCGCCGCGCGCGGTCAATGGTCTCGGCCAGCCGCCCGCGGTCGAGCGGCTTGAGCAGGTAGTCCATCGCCTCCAGCCGGAAGGCTTCCACGGCGTATTGGTCGTAGGCTGTTACAAAGATGAAATGAGGCGGGTCGATGCCCTTTTCCCGCAACCGCCGCGCCACGCCCAGGCCATCCAAGCCCGGCATGTGGACGTCCATGAAAACCAATTCCGGCTCCAGCTTCTCGATCAGGGCTAACGCCTCTAACCCATTGGATCCAGTGCCGATAACTCCGATTTCCGGAAAATCCCTGAGGAGGTAGGCGAGTTCCTCGCGAGCCAATTGCTCGTCATCGACGACAATTGTCGCCAGAGTTGGCGTCGCACCATCTCGCATCGAGTTGGTATTATAGCATTTCACCTTTTCAAGGAGATTCATATTGCCTAACCAAGACAACGTCCGCATCGCGCCCGCCGAAGGCAAACTCGGCGTGCTGATTCCCGGCATGGGCGCCGTGACGACGACGTTTATCGCCGGTCTGGAAGCCATTAAGCGGGGCATGGGGAAGCCAATCGGGTCCCTCACGCAACTGGGAACCGTCCGGCTGGGAAAGCGGACCGA
Source organism: Bryobacteraceae bacterium (assembly GCA_049698695.1). GTDB lineage: Bacteria > Acidobacteriota > Terriglobia > Bryobacterales > Bryobacteraceae > Bog-375. The sequence goes on from JBAVYH010000009.1 coordinate 12,947, forward strand.
GGGGCGCAGCCCCGCCATCCGCGATTTTGTGCCGCTGGCCAACGTGGAAGACCTGGAAATCGCCACCTGGGATATTTTCGAAGATAACGCCTACGAAGCCGCGGTCAAGGCCGGCGTGCTGGAGATGCCGCTGCTGGAATCGCTGAAACAGCCGCTGGAAGCGATTGAACCGATGCAGGCGGTGTTCGACCAGAAATTCGTCAAGCGCCTGAACGGCCCCAACGTCAAAGCGGGCGGCAGCAAGATGGACTACGCCGAGGCGGTGATGGAAGACATCCGCCAGTTTCAGAAGAGGACCAAAGTCTCGCGGATGACGATGATCTGGTGCGGGTCGACGGAGGTTTTTCACGAAGCGGCCGAGGTCCATTCGACCCTGAAGCGTTTCGAATGCGGTTTGCAGCAGAACGACCCGGAGATTTCGCCGAGCCAGATCTACGCCTACGCGGCGCTCAAATCGGGCGTTCCGTATGCCAACGGGGCGCCGCACATGACCACGGACATGCCGGCACTGCTCGAACTGGCGCGCGAACGGGGGCTGCCGCTGGCAGGCAAAGACTACAAGAGCGGGCAGACGTTCATGAAGACGCTGATCGCGCCGGGCTTGAAGTCGCGGCTGCTGGGCGTCAGCGGCTGGTTCTCGACCAACATTCTTGGCAACCGCGACGGCGAGGTGCTGGACGACCCGGGCTCGTTCCGCTCGAAGGAAGTGAGCAAGTCCTCCGCGCTCGAATACATTTTGCAGAAGCAACTTTATCCCGACCTGTACGCGAATGTGTATCACAAGGTGCGCATCGAGTATTACCCGCCGCGCGGCGACGCTAAAGAGGGGTGGGACAACATCGACATTTTCGGCTGGCTGGGCTACCCGATGCAGATCAAGGTGAACTTCCTCTGCCGCGATTCCATTCTGGCCGCGCCGCTGGTGCTCGACATCGTTCTGTTCATGGACCTTGCCCAGCGCGCCGGAATGCGGGGCATCCAGGAATGGCTGTCCTTCTATTTCAAAGCCCCGATGCACGCGCCCGAGGTCTACCCGGAGCACGACGTCTTCATCCAGCTCATGAAACTGAAGAACACGCTGCGCTGGATGCGGGGCGAGGACCTGATCACGCATTTGGGCCTGGAATATTACGACTGATCGCAGTATCTTTTTAACACAGGGAGAGTTGTCAGGCGGCGCTCAGGGCACCGTTTCGGCGGGTGGCTGCGTCTAACTATTTGGGAGAGTATGAAAGTACTGGTCATCGGCGGCACGCTCTTCATCGGCCGTTCCCTGGTCGAGGAGTTGGTGAAGGCGGGGCATGACGTGGCGGTTCTGCACCGCAAGCCGAAACACGATTTCGCGCGGCGGGTGGAGAACATGATGGCGGACCGCAACGACGCGGAATCGGTGCGCGAGGCGCTGAGCGGCCGCCGGTTCGACGTGGTGTTCGACAACGCCTACGATTGGGAGCGGGGCACCACGGCCGCGCAGGTGGAAGCGACTGTGCGCGCCTGCGGCGACCGCATCAGCCGCTACATTTTCATGTCCAGCGTGGCGGCATATGGCGACGGGCTCAACCACAAGGAAAGCGATCCGCTGGCGCCGGATTCGCATTCCAACCCTTACATCCGGAACAAGGCATCCACGGAGCGGCTGCTGTTCCGCATGCACGTGCAGCGCGGCTTGCCGGTGGTGACCTTCCGCCCGCCGTTCGTGTACGGCCCGAACAATCCGTTCTACCGCGAGCAGTTTTTCTGGGACCGGCTGCGCGCAGGCCGGCCCATCATCATCCCCGGCGACGGCCACCGGCTGATGCAGTTCGTCTACGTTGGCGACTTGGTGGAAGCCCTGCTGCGGGCCATGATCGAACCGCGCGCCGAAGGCGAGGCCTTCAACATCGGCGACTCCAAGCCGCTCACCCAAGTGGAGCTGGTGGAGCGGCTCGCCAAGGCCGCCAATACCGAGGCGACGCTGGCGCGCGTGCCGCGAGACCTGATTCAGCAGGCCGGCGGCAACGTCTTCGAAGAGCCGTACTACTTCGGCGAATACCTCGATTTGCCGCCGATCACGATGAACATCGGCAAGGTGAGCCGCATGTTGAAGGTGAAGTCCACGCCCTTCGAGGCGGGGTTGAAAGAGGCCTACCGCTGGTATGCGCGCAACCACCGGCCGCGCACGGCGGGATTCGACTTCGACGACAAGTTGCTGGCCATGACCAAGACGGGCGCGACGGCGGAAGTGTAAGGCCGGGGGCAGTGGCTCAGTTTCTTGCACGGTCTTTCGCGCTGGCGGGTACAATCAATTCCAGTGGCCGGCGTTTACATTTCCTATCCGTTTTGCGCGCAGAAGTGTACTTACTGTAACTTCGCCTCAGGGGTGTTTCCGCGCACGCAGCAACAGCAGTACGTGGAAACGCTGCTGGCGGAAGTGCGCGCTCACCCCTGGGAATGGCGGCCGGAAACGGTTTACCTCGGTGGCGGCACGCCCAGCAACTTGGCGCCGGAAGACCTGCGCGCGGTGCTCGACGGCATTCCGGGACGGCCGTGGCTTGAAGCCACGATCGAGGCTGCGCCCGGCGGCATCACCGGCGAACAGGTCCGCCACTGGGTGGCATGCGGCATTAACCGCGCCAGCCTCGGGGTGCAATCGTTCGTCGATAAAGAGATCCGCCGCACGGGACGCAAGCATACGGCGGAGGTGGTTGCTCAGGAACTGCGGCTGCTGCGCGCAGCCGGCATCGCGAGCATCAACATCGACCTGATCGCCGGACTCTCCGGCCAGACGGAAACGAGCTGGCGGGAATCGCTCGATTGGATCGAGCGCCTCGAGCCGGAGCATGTCTCGGTCTACATGTTGGAAGTGGATGAAGACAGCCGGCTGGGCAAGGAAATGCTGGCCGGCGGCGCACGCTACGGAGCGGCCGAAACACCGGACGACGACCAGGTGGCGGCGTTTTACGAAATGGCCGTGGAGCGGCTGGCGGGGCTCGGCCTCAATCGCTACGAGATTTCCAATTTCGCACGGCCCGGCCGCGAATCGCGCCACAACCTGAAGTACTGGAAGCTGGAGCCGTACGTGGGTTTCGGCGCGGACGCGCATTCGTTCGATGGGCGGATGCGGACGAGGAATGCCGAGACGGTGGAGGAGTACATTCACCAAACACAGACCGGAACACGGCAGGTCGGGGACCTGCCTCACTCGGACGAGCGTTTCTTTGTCAGCCTGCGGTTGATGGAGGGCATCCGGCCCGACCTTCAAGAGTGGCAGCGCCACGACGCGGCGATTCGAAAGTTCCTGGATGCCGGCCTGCTTGAAACGGACGGCGGCGTGTTGCGCCTGTCGAACCGCGGCGTGCTGGTTTCGAACGAAGTATTCGCGGAGTTTCTCAACCCATGATTGATTTGCGCAGCGATACCGTGACCAAGCCCACGCCCGAGATGCGGCAGGCGATGGCGGAGGCGGAAGTCGGCGATGACGTGTACGGGGAAGACCCGACCGTCAACCTGCTGGAGCAGCGGGCCGCCGAAATCACCGGCAAGGAGGCGGCGTTGTTCGTTCCCACCGGCACCATGGGTAACACGATTGCGGTGAAGCTGCTTACCGAGCACGGGCAAGAAGTGATCTGTGACTCCCGCTCCCACATCCTGGATTACGAATTGTCGATGACGGCCTGGTTTTCCGGGTGCCTGATTCGCGCCATTCCCAGCGCGGACGGCATCCTGGCATGGAGCCAGATCCGCCCGCTGGTCAAACCGCTGCACCCGCACTACGCGCCCACCGGACTGATCGAAATCGAAAACACGCACAACATGGGCGGCGGCACGGTCTACTCATTGGCGGCGATCCGCGAAATCGCCGACGGCGCTCACGAGCTCAGGGTGAGAGTGCACATGGATGGCGCGCGCGTGTTCAATGCGGCGGCCGCGCTCGGCGTGCCGGTGAGCGAGATCGTGGCTCCGGTGGATACGGTGATGTTCTGTTTGTCGAAGGCGCTGGGGGCGCCGGCCGGCTCGATGGTGGCCGGGCCAGCCGCGCTGATCGACAAGGGCCGGCTGCTGCGCAAGCGGCTGGGCGGCGGGATGCGGCAGGCGGGCGTGCTGGCCGCGGCGGGCCTGATCGCGCTCGAAGAAACTCCCAAGCGGCTGGGTGAGGACCACGCCAACGCGCGGTTCTTCGCGGAAGGCGTGGCCCGCATTCCCGGCGTGGAGATCGACCCGCGGAAGGTGCCAACCAACATAGTGGTGCTCGATGTCGGCGCTACCGGCTTGACCGCGGGCGAATTGAGCCGGCGCCTGAAGCAGCGGGGAGTTCTGATCAACGGCATCAGCCAAACCCAGATGCGCGCCGTGACGCACTATGACGTCACCCGTGCCGATTGCGCACAGGCCGTGGAAGCGCTGGCGGAAGCCGTGGCCCGAGTCGCGATAAACTGAAAGCTTCGAACGTTCACCCTGTCAGAAGGCCAGGCATACATGTTGAAACCGCTAGGGAAGCTGCGCGGCGTGGGATTGGTATGGTTCTGTGGCGCCGCCGTCTTCGCGCAAGAGTATTCGATTTCGACCGTCGCCGGCGGAGCGCCGCCCACTACGCCCGCTACGGCCGCCAGCACCGCCATCGGAACGGTACGACGGGTGGCGACGGACGCAAGCGGCAATGTGTATTTCAGCAGCGGCCACGCGGTTTTCAAAATCTCTTCCGGGGGGACGCTGACGCTGGCCGCGGGAAACTCACGGCCCGGCTTTTCGGGCGACGGCGGGCCGGCAACCGCGGCCCAGCTTAACGCGCCGCAGGGCCTGGCGGTGGATTCACAGGGCAACCTCTACATTGCGGACCAAGTGAACAACCGGGTGCGGATGGTGACGCCGCAAGGCATCATCAGCACGTTCGCGGGGAACGGCAAAACGGGCTCGCCGCGGTTTTTGGGCGATGGCGGCCCGGCCACTGCGGCGAACCTGTACCTGCCCGGCGGCGTGGCGGTGGATCATTCGGGGAATGTTTATATCGCCGATACCGGCGACAGCTCGATCCGCGAGGTGGGCACCAACGGCGTGATCAACACCATAGCCGGCACCGGTTTCGGCGGCTACGGCGGCGATACCGGACTGGCCGCCGGCTCCACTCTGCTGCAGCCGCAAGACGTTTTCGTCGATGGCTCCGGCAACGTTTACATCGCCGATACCGGCAACGCCGCCATTCGCGAGATCACCGCCAGCACCGGCATCATCAACTTCATTGCGGGGCTATGCACGCCCACGGGCACTACCATCGCCTGTTCGATCGGCTACTCGGGCGACGGGGGTCTGGCAACCAACGCCGGCCTGATTGAGCCGTACGCGGTAGCGGTGGATTCGTCGGGGAACGTATACATCGCGGAGCCGACCGATGGGCGCATCCGCGAGGTCAGCACGATCAAGAGCAACATCGACATCAACACCATTGTGGGCAATGGCACGCTAGGCTTCAGCGGAGACGGCGCCACCGCGACCGCTGCCGAACTGAACCGTCCGACGGGCGTGGCGGTGGACACCGCGGGCCATATCTACATCGCCGATTCACTCAACAACCGCATTCGCGTCGCCCAATCGGGCGGCAGCATCAGCACCTTCGCCGGCAACGGCGGCTACAGCTATTCGGGCGATGGCGGACCGGCGGCCAGTGCGCAGATGAACTCGCCACATGCCGTCGCCGTGGACAGCGCGGGTAACTACTACATCGCCGACTCCGGCAATAACGTGGTGCGCAAGGTCAGCGCCGGCGGCACCATCACGACTCTCGCGGGCAACGGCACGGCGGGCTTCGGTGGCGATGGCGGCGCGGCTACCGGCGCGCAGCTTAACGGCCCGCAAGGCGTGGCGGTGGACAGCGCCGGCAACGTTTACATCGCGGATACCGGCAATTCGCGCGTGCGCGAGGTCTCGGGCAGCACGATCACGACCTTCGCCGGCAGCGGCACGGCGGGCTACTCGGGTGACGGCGGCGCGGCCACCAGCGCGCAATTATATTCGCCGGTGGGCCTGGCGTTCGATGCGAAGGGCAACCTGTATATCGCCGATACCGACAACAGCGCGATACGCAAGGTGGCGAACGGAGCTATCTCGACCGTCGCCGGCAATGGGCTGCAGGGCTACTCGGGCGATGGCGGCCCGGCGCTGAGCGCCCAGTTGAACTACCCGGAAGGAGTGGCCGTGGACGCGGCGGGCAACTTGTACATCACGGACACGCTCAACTACCGCATCCGCATGGTATCGCCGACGGGCAACATCGCCACAATTGCCGGTAACGGCGTGGCGGGCTACTCGGGTGACGGCGGCCCGGCCAGCCAGGCGAAACTGAGTTACCCCACCGGCATCGCGGTGGACAGTGTGGGCAACGTTTTCTTTTCGGACGCCGGCGCCAGCGTCCGTAAGATTTATGTGAACGGGCCTATCATCACCATCGCCGGTAATGGCTCGGTGGGTTACAGCGGCGATGGAGGCCTGGCGACCAGCGCGTCGCTCAATGGGCCGACCGGGATGGGGGTGGATGCCAAGGGCAACGTATACGTTGCCGATTCCGCCAATAATGCGGTCCGACTGCTGCAGTTCGCCACCACCGGCATGCAGCTTGCCGCCGTTACCAACGCCGCCACCAACTTAACCGGCGCCATCGCGCCAGGCGAAGTGGTGGTGCTTTACGGTTCCGGCCTGGGACCGGGCAGCCTGGCGACGTACCAACCGGTGAACGGCGACGTTCCGGTGAGCGTCGGTGGGGTGAGCGTCTACTTCAACGGTTCTCCGGGTCCGGTGCTCTACGCATCGTCCACGCAGGTGGCCGCCATCGTGCCTTTTGGACTGACCGGCGCGAGCGCGCAGGTCTATGTCGCGGACCAGGGACAAACTTCCGCACCTCTCAACGTTGCGCTGGCGCCGGCCGCGCCCGCGCTGTTTACGGCCAACAACTCCGGCACGGGGCAGGCGGCAGCGGTGAATGCCAGCGGATCGTACAACAACACCGGTAGCCCGGCCAGCGCGGGCCAGTGGGTATACCTGTATGGCACCGGCTTCGGCCAGACCAACCCGCCCGGCGAGGATGGTGCATTTACGCTGGCGCCGCCCGCGGGAGTGCTGCCGCTGCCGCTTCTGCAGCCGGTCACGGTTACCATCGGTGGCATGCCCGCCAACACCAACTATGCCGGCGGCGCGCCCGGCATTGTGCAGGGGGTGATACAGATCAACGCTCAGATCCCCAGCGGCCTGGCGGCCGGCAACGCTGTGGTGGTGGTGCAGATCGGCGGCGTGCAATCGCAGGCGGGCGTCACCATTGCCGTTTCCGGCAACTGAGCCGGAGCTTTCGTAGAGCCGTCTCGCATCTTGGGCGGAGCGCTTCATGGAAGGGGCGTCGCGCGCGCCCCGGCTGGCTGGTTTCACCGCTCTTCACCCCAGCAGGAACCCTGTCACCTTAGGTCCGATCGCATCCAGCACGTTCAGCATTTCGTGGCCCGAATCGACCACCTCCAGCGCGGCGTTGGGATGGCGAGCCACGAAGCGGCGCGACAGCTCCACAGGAACCACATCGTCCTGGACGCCGTGAAAAATCAAAGCGGGCTGGATGAAGTCCGGGTAGTCCTCGTATTGCGCGCCGTCCTCGAGCAGCGCATAAGATATGGCGCGGTTCCGGCCATCCGCGTAATGGAACACCTCCATCCAGCCGGTGCGGCGCCAGTTCTCGACGGCTTCGGCGCCCAGGCGCTCCGGCCAGCGGCGCGCAAAACCGAAAGCTGGCGCCAGCAGCACCAGCCGTGTCACTTCGGCGTGACGCGCCGCGTAGAGCGCAGCCACGTAGCCTCCCAGGCTGGATCCGATCAACGCCACCGGTTGGCCGGCCGCGGCCTCCTGCACCGCCTGGAGCTGCCCGGTAATCGTGAGATGCTCGAAATCGCCGCGCGCCAGATCGAGCGCCGTCACTTGCGCTCCGGCGGCTTCCAGGCGCCGCTGGAAAAAGCGGGCCTTGTTCGATGCCGTACCGGAAGCGAAGCCGTGCAGGTACAGGAGGCGAGTCATTGCTTTGCCGGCGGCGTCTCCGGCAGGTCGGTGAATTTGATATCCGCCTCCACGCTGAACATTCTGAACGGCTGGTAGCGGTAGAGGTTTTCCGTCATCAACTGCCCGTCCACGGAATGGCGGTGCAGCACCGAAGCCGGGGTCAGGAATCCGTGCGGCGACATAACGTATTCCACGCTCGCCTGGTCGCGCACCGTGTGGCCGCCGTCCTGCAACTCGGCCCACGCTTCCACGCGCAGCGGCAATCCATCGGGCTTGCGCATCCACAGCCGGCCTTGGAGCGATTCGCGCACCGCCCGGCGGCCATGGAATTCCAGTTCGCCGCCGGCCGTCGAACGCTGCTTCCAGCCAAGCACGAGGGCGGTGTCTGTGCCCATGCGACTCTCTGCAGCGGGACCGAATTGCAGGTTCTCCCATCCACGCCGGGTGAACTCCAACAGGATCAAGCCGTAGTCGGTGGCGATATCCACCAGGCCGTACTTGGCGAATTGTTCCAGCATGCGCTTGCGGATGCGGTCGCTCTGCGACTGCATGCCAAGCGACAGGGCGCGCCGCGCGCTCGCCTCGGTTTGCACGGGCCGCCCGTCCACCGAGATCACCTGGCGGAACTCATGCAAGTCGACGGAACCGGTTTCCTTCAGGGTGCCCACGCTGTATTCGGAGACGATCTCCCGTATGGTGGAGCGGAGCGCCGGCGGGTTGGCGGGGCCTGCGCGCAGCCGAAAGCGCCCCGGCGGCCGGATGCCGCGCTGTTCCAGTGTCTCGATCGTCACCGTCTTGGTGATGTTCTGCGCCATCGCGTCCGCCTCTTCCGCGACGCGGGCAAGCAGGGGGCCGGCCGCTTCCAGGGCCGGTTGCGATGCAGTTGCGGCTGAGGGCGAAGGTTGGCCGGCGAGCGCCAGCGGCGCCAGGAATGCCACAAAAGCCAGCCGCATGGTTACATTGTAACAAGCGGTGTGGTTGGATACGGATCTTTAAGTCATCTGTTTTCAACTGATTACTCGGTGTTCGTCATTTTTTTGAAAAGATCTTGCGCGGCGCTGCGAAACTCTGGTATTCTAACAGAGCCGCCCAATTTGAGGTCTTCCGGTTTAAGCAGAGAGTGTGTGCAATTGCTGGGCGAAGCACGGTATATAGAGAGAGACCTCTGTAAGGAATGGTAACAAAGCTTTCCCGGGCCACCGGGGAAGTGGAATACGGCCTTCCTGTTTGGCTCTTTTTTGAATTTCTGATTTTTTCGGTGGTGTTCGCTTTTTGCGCGCCATCGATCTCGGTTTCGAGGCCTGCAGCAGGTTCCGGTATTTTCGATGCCGGTTCAGGCTGCGCAGATCTTTGACAATCTGGTTGGATGCAGTAAGGAAAACTCGTCAGAGAACTCTGAGTAAAAGCGGAGCGATCTTGAGGTCGGGGCATGCCCCGGCCATTCTCATATGTTTCAAATGAGAGTTTGATCCCGGCTCAGAATCAACGCTGGCGGCGCGCCTAACACATGCAAGTCGAACGAGAAAGCCGGGGCAACCTGGTGAGTAAAGTGGCGTACGGGTGAGTAACACGTGGATCATCTACCTCTTAGTGTGGAATAACCCTGGGAAACCGGGGCTAATACCGCATAAGTCCGTGAGGAGAAAGCAGCAATGCGCTGAGAGAGGAGTCCGCGGCCGATTAGCTAGTTGGCAGGGTAAAAGCCTACCAAGGCAAAGATCGGTAGCCGGCCTGAGAGGGCACACGGCCACACTGGCACTGAAACACGGGCCAGACTCCTACGGGAGGCAGCAGTGGGGAATCTTGCACAATGGGGGAAACCCTGATGCAGCGACGCCGCGTGAGCGATGAAGCCCTTCGGGGTGTAAAGCTCTTTCGGCAGGGAAGATGATGACGGTACCTGCAGAAGCAGCTGCGGCTAACTACGTGCCAGCAGCCGCGGTAATACGTAGGCAGCGAGCGTTGTTCGGAGTTACTGGGCGTAAAGGGTGTGTAGGCGGTCGCCTAAGTTTGGTGTGAAATCTCCCGGCTCAACCGGGAGGGTGCGCCGAATACTGAGTGACTAGAGTGCGGGAGAGGAAAGTGGAATTCCTGGTGTAGCGGTGAAATGCGTAGATATCAGGAGGAACACCGGCGGTGTAGACGGCTTTCTGGACCGTAACTGACGCTGAAACACGAAAGCGTGGGTAGCAAACAGGATTAGATACCCTGGTAGTCCACGCCCTAAACGATGCATATTTGGTGTGGGTCATTCAGTTGATCCGTGCCGGAGCTAACGCGTTAAATATGCCGCCTGGGGAGTACAGTCGCAAGGCTGAAACTCAAAGGAATTGACGGGGGCCCGCACAAGCGGTGGAGCATGTGGTTCAATTCGACGCAACGCGAAGAACCTTACCTGGGCTCGAACGGCTGGTCAACGGTGGTGGAAACATTACTACCCCGCAAGGGGGTCCAGTCGAGGTGCTGCATGGCTGTCGTCAGCTCGTGTCGTGAGATGTTGGGTTAAGTCCCGCAACGAGCGCAACCCTTGTCCTGTGTTGCCATGCCGAAAGGCGGAACTCGCAGGAGACCGCCAGCGATAAGCTGGAGGAAGGTGGGGATGACGTCAAGTCCTCATGGCCTTTATGTCCAGGGCTACACACGTGCTACAATGGACGGTACAAAGCGCTGCAAACCCGCAAGGGGGAGCCAATCGCAGAAAACCGTTCTCAGTTCGGATTGCAGGCTGCAACTCGCCTGCATGAAGCTGGAATCGCTAGTAATGGCAGATCAGCACGCTGCCGTGAATACGTTCCCGGGCCTTGTACACACCGCCCGTCACATCACGAAAGTGGATTGTACTAGAAGTCTGCAGGCTGACCCGCAAGGGAGGCAGCGGCCCAAGGTATGATCCATGATTGGGGTGAAGTCGTAACAAGGTAGCCGTAGGAGAACCTGCGGCTGGATCACCTCCTTTCTAAGAGAGAACGTGGGTGGAGTTTCCGAAATACGATCTCTGTTGAGTGTACACAGGATCAAGTAAGAAACAGCCGTTCCACTCCAAGCACCGGTCAGGCAAGTCCCGACCAAGACTTCGGTTTTGGGCAAGGCGCGCTTAGCCGGGAGTCCGCTCCCAATCTCCACTTGGAGTTCCTCGAGTTTTCTGAAAAGGCCGTGGGCTTGTCTCATGGCTTCTGCGTCCAACTGGCCTCGATTAGATTTCCGGCCGCTTAGCGGCCGAATGGGGCTGTAGCTCAGCTGGGAGAGCGCCTGATTTGCATTCAGGAGGTCGCCGGTTCGATCCCGACCAGCTCCACCAGTGTTGTGGAGCCGGATGGGCGATACTCCCGGTCCGACCGGCGTTCTATCCCTCGGGCCTGTAGCTCAGCTGGTAGAGCGCACCCCTGATAAGGGTGAGGTCGGTAGTTCGACTCTACCCAGGCCCACCAGATAACAAGAGAAGTCAGAAGCCGGTAGTCAGGAGACAGAAGTTTCCTGACTACCGACTCCTGAATTCTCAGGAAATCGATCTTTGACAACTGAATATTGACGGGCATTAACAAAACACAAGTATGTAGCGCGAAAAAGTAGCGTTCACAGCGGCGTGTTGGCCTTGAGTTCGTTCCCGGCAGGATTGGGAGCGGAGCAAGCCGGCCGCCGGCTAGTGTGTGTGAAGTAGATTTTATGGTCAAGCTACTAAGGGCGTGTGTGTGGATGCCTTGGCGCAAGTAGGCGATGAAGGACGTGGTCAGCTGCGATAAGCCTCGGGAAGCCGCTAACAGGCTGTGATCCGGGGATTTCCGAATGGGGAAACCCAGCGGGTGCGAACACCCGCTACGCTCCGCTGAATACATAGGCGGATCGGGCGAACTCGGGGAAGTGAACCATCTCAGTACCCGAAGGAAGAGAAAACAACCGTGATTCCGATAGTAGTGGCGAGCGAAATCGGAAAAGCCTAAACCAGGCGATTCGAAAGGAGAGCTTGGGGTTGCAGGACCACAATAATCTGCGGGCTGCTTCGGCAACGAAGCCGCCGGCAGGTTAAAAGAGGGATAGGAAAGTGTTAATCGAACGGTCTGGAAAGGCCGGCCATAGAGCGTGACAGCCGCGTAGGTGAAAATGCAATCCTCCTTCCAGTGGCTCCTAAGTACCGCGGGACACGTGGAACCCTGCGGGAATCTACCGGGACCATCCGGTAAGGCTAAATACTCACTTGCGACCGATAGTGAACTAGTACCGTGAGGGAAAGGTGAAAAGAACCCCTGCGAGGGGAGTGAAATAGTACCTGAAACCACACGCCTACAAGCAGTGGGAGGGCTATGCCGGGCAACCGGAATGCCTGACCTCGTGCCTATTGCATAATGAGCTGGCTAGTTATTCTCAGTGGCAAGGTTAAGCGAAAGCGAGCCGTAGCGAAAGCGAGTCTGAATAGGGCGATGCAGTCGCTGGGAATAGACGCGAAGCGGGATGATCTACCCTTGGCCAGGATGAAGTCCGTGTAACAGCGGATGGAGGTCCGAACCAGTGTTGGTTGAAAACAGCTTGGATGAGCTGAGGGTAGGGGTGAAAGGCTAATCAAATTCCGTGATAGCTCGTTCTCTCCGAAATAGCTTTAGGGCTAGCCTCTCGTGGTCCGTCGCGGTGGTAGAGAACTGATTGGACTAGGGGCCTTCCCAGGTTACCGAATCCAACCAAACTGCGAATGCCGTGAATGTGTAGCGAGGGAGTCAGACAGTGGGGGCTAAGCTTCATTGTCGAAAGGGAAACAGCCCAGACCGTCAACTAAGGTCCCCAAATCCATGCTCAGTGGGAAAGGAAGTCGGGACGCTCAGACAGCCAGGAGGTTGGCTTAGAAGCAGCCATCCTTTAAAGAAAGCGTAACAGCTCACTGGTCGAGCGGCTCGGTGCCGACAATATAACGGGGCTTAAGCATGGTACCGAAGTTACGGATTGGCCTGGCTTGCCAGGCCAATGGTAGGAGAGCGTTCTCAACTGCTGTGAAGGTCGAGCGAAAGCACAGCTGGAGCGTTGGGAAGTGACTCTGCCAGCATAAGTAGCGAGAAACCAGGTGTGAACCCTGGTCGCCGTAAGTCTAAGGATTCCTGAGAAAGGTTAATCCGCTCAGGGTTAGTCGGATCCTAACGCGAGGCCGAGAGGCGTAGCGGATGGACAGCAGGTTAATATTCCTGCACTACCTTGTTCCGATCAAGACCGAAGGGGGGACGCAGGCTCAAGCTCGACCGGGGTAATGGTTTCTCCGGTGGGGGGAGAGGAGATCCGGATAGGCAAATCCGCCGGGTCGTCTGCCAGGAAAAGCCTCTAAGGAGGAATAAGGTATCCGTACCACAAACCGACACAGGTGGACGTGAAGAATATTCTAAGGCGCTCGGGTGATGGTAGGTTCAGGAACTAGGCACATTAGCTCCGTAACTTCGGGAGAAGGAGTGCTCTTGGCAACAAGAGCCGCAGTGAATAGTCTCAGGCGACTGTTTAACAAAAACACAGGTCTCTGCAAAGTCGAAAACGACGTATAGGGGCTGACGCCTGCCCGGTGCCGGAAGGTTAAAGGGAGAGGTTAGCCGCAAGGCGAAGCTTTAAACTGAAGCCCCGGTGAACGGCGGCCGTAACTATAACGGTCCTAAGGTAGCGAAATTCCTTGTCGGGTAAGTTCCGACCTGCACGAATGGCGTAACGATCTGAGAACTGTCTTAACCTGCCGCCCGGCGAACTTGTGGTCCCGGTGAAGACGCCGGGTGCCCGCCACTAGACGGAAAGACCCCGTGCACCTTTACTATACCCTTTCATGGAACTATGGGGCGATCTGCGCAGGATAGGTGGGAGGCTTTGAAGCCGGGTTCTCGGACTCGGCTGAGCCAACGGTGAGATACCACCCTGATCGTTCTGTGGTTCTAACCTACCCGAGTGAATCCTCGGGAGGGACAGTGGAAGGCGGGTAGTTTGACTGGGGCGGTCGCCTCCTAAATTGTAACGGAGGCGCGCGAAGCTTGGTTCAGGCGGCTTGGAAATCCGCCGACGAGTGCAAAGGCATAAACCAGGTTAACTGCGAGACCAACAAGTCGAGCAGATGCGAAAGCAGGCCTTAGTGATCCGGTGGTTCTGTATGGAAGGGCCATCGCTCAACGGATAAAAGGTACGCCGGGGATAACAGGCTGATCGGAGTCAAGAGTTCACATCGACGCTCCGGTTTGGCACCTCGATGTCGGCTCATCGCATCCTGGGGGTGTAGAAGCTCCCAAGGGTTAGGCTGTTCGCCTATTAAAGCGGTACGTGAGCTGGGTTCAGAACGTCGCGAGACAGTTCGGTCCCTATCTGTGGTGGGCGTAGGAGATTTGAGGGGGCCTGCCCTTAGTACGAGAGGACCGGGGTGGACGAACCTCTTGTGATCCAGTTGTCCCGCCAGGGGCATCGCTGGGTAGCGAAGTTCGGTCAGGATAAACGCTGAAGGCATATAAGCGTGAAACCTTCCCCAAGATGAGATCTCCCAAGCGTAAGCTTTGAAGGGCACAGGTAGACTACCTGTTTGATAGGACGGATGTGTAAGCCGGGTGACCGGTTGAGCTTACCGTTACTAATCGCCCGTTCGGCTTGACCATAAAATTTACTGCGCACACACGGCAGCAGGCGTCAAAGGCTTGTTTCCGTTAATGCTGCTTTTTCCGCTAGCCCGTCAATATTCAGCGCCTGTTGGAGCCGGCCACGCCCGGCTTAGGCGTCGGTTGTCATCCGCTTCTGGGTGACCTTAGCGAGAGGGACCCACCCGTTCCCATCCCGAACACGGCAGTTAAGCCTCTCAGCCCCGATGGTACTGCACGCGCAAGTGTGTGGGAGAGTAGGAAGTCGCCCGGTTTAATTCAAAAGCCTCCGCTTCATCGCGGAGGCTTTCTCATTTTCTTACCAAGCAGACGAAGGCCGGGCATGCCCGGCCCCTACAGGATTGGCCGGGGCGACCGTCTGCTTTGAATCAGCCTACTCCGCATCCAGCACGCACACGTCGTCCAAGTTGCGGTACTTCTCGGCGTAGTCCAGGCCGTATCCCACCACGAATTTGTCCGGGATCTGGAAGCCGGAGTAGTGCACGTGGACCGGGCGCAGCCGCCGCTCCGGCTTGTCGAGCAGCGCTGCGATCCTTATCGAGTGCGGCTTGCGCTGGTCAAGCACGTGCATGAGGTAGTTGAGCGTCACCCCGCTGTCGACGATGTCTTCCACGATCACGACGTTGCTTCCTTCGATCGAGATGTCGAGGTCCTTGGTCACCCGCACCTCGCCGGAGCTGGTCTTCTCCTTGCCATAGGTCGAGATTCCCATGAAATCCAGCGAAACGTCGCGCTTCATGGCGCGCGCCAGGTCCGTCAGGAAAAAGCACGCTCCTTTCAGGATGCAGATAAAATACAGTTCGCCCTGCGGATAGTCGGCGGAAATCTGCGCGCCCAGTTCGCGAATCCGGTTCTGGATCTTCTCGGAGGAGATCAGTACTTGCAGCTTGGGGTCGGTCATAAGCTTGGCGCCGGACCGGCTATCGCGTTCGGCCTGCCGGTCCTTACATTATGCCGGAAGCGCACCGTAGGCGCTCAGCGCCGGGCACACGGGCGGCCGACCAGAGAAGGGATCACCTGCTATGATGGCGATGGGTAGACGCGCGGCCCTGTGGGCCCGTAGCTCAGGTGGATAGAGCACCTGCCTTCTAAGCAGGGGGTCGCTGGTTCGAGTCCAGCCGGGCCTACCATTCAAACCGTCCCGAATCAGCGGCTCTACGCCAACAACGGGGGCAAACCCCAATCCCAAACCATCTAAGAACATAGCAGCTTCACCCGGAGTCTGTAGTTTTGAAAGTTGCGGAAGCCGTAGGCTTGACGATTGATGAGTTCCATC
>JBAVYH010000010.1:0-24606 GCA_049698695.1 Bryobacteraceae bacterium
CCGCAGAAGCGAGCGCCCGCCGGAGCGCGGCTTCGAGCCGCCGGTTGCCGCCGCGCCGGAACCCACCGGCCCGGCCCACCAGGTGCCGCCGGCAGACCTGCCGCGTCCGGCGATGCGCCCCGCGGCGCCCATACTGCCGCCGCTGATGTCGCCGCAGCAGCCTTCTTGGAAGGCCGAAGTCCGCCAGGAGGCCGAACCGCAGCCGCCCGAAACCGCGGCGCCCGAAACCGCCGCGCCCGAAACCGCGGCGCCCGAAGCCACGCCGCCGGCCGGCGAGGGCGAGAACAAGTAGGGACTGAGAGCTAACCGCCATGATGATGCCAAAGAAGGTCAAGTACAGGAAGCAGCAGCGCGGGCGCATGGCCGGCAAGGCCTGGCGCGGTTCCACCATCGCCTTCGGCGAGTACGGCCTGAAGGCCCTGGAATGCGCCTGGATCACCGACCGCCAGATTGAGGCTGCGCGCGTCGCCATGACCCGCTCCATCAAGCGCGGCGGCAAGGTCTGGATCCGCCTGTTCCCCGACAAGCCGATTACCAAGAAGCCCGCCGAAACCCGCATGGGCAAAGGCAAGGGCGCGCCGGAACAGTGGGTGGCGGTGATTCGCCCAGGCAAGGTTTTGTTTGAAATGGAAGGCGTGGACCGCGCCACGGCGTTTGACGCCATGCGCCTGGCGGCCCACAAGCTGCCCATCAAAACCAAGTTCATTTCCCGGGAGAACGCGGAGTAAGCATATGAAGTCGCAAAAAGTTCGCGATCTGGACGACCTGGAATTGCACCGCCAGCTTGCCGAGATGGAAGAGCAGTTGTTCCGCCTCCAGTTTCAGATGTCGATGGGGCAGTTCGACGGCTTGAAGAAGGTCCGCAGCATGAGAAAGACGCGCGCGCGCATCTTCACCGTGCTGCGCGAGCGGGAACTGGCGGGGGCCGGGCAGGCGCAGCCGGCGCCGGGAGCGAAAAAATAGGATGGCCGAACAGCAGCAGGTCCACACCAAGAACGAGAAGATCGGCCAGGTGGTCTCGACCAGGATGACCAAGACCATCGTGGTGGAAGTGAGCCGCCGCGTGCCGCATCCTCTGTACCGGCGCATCGTCGCCAAGCGGAAGAAGTTTTACGCGCATGACGAGCAGGGGACGGCCCGGTTGGGCGACGTGGTGCGCATCGTCGAATGCCGCCCGCTCAGCAAGCTGAAGCGCTGGACGCTGGCCGAAGTGGTGCGCCGCGCCACGCAGGTGGCCGTGCAACCGGCCGAGTTGGACGTGAAGATTTGAAGAGAGAAGACAGACAGGAGTCGGAAGACAGAATGGCGGTGGCCACGCGGCTTTACATTCTGACTTCTGGCTTCTGACTCCTGTCTTCCTGGAGCTTTTTATGATTGGAATGCGAACGATTCTCGAGGTCGCCGATAATTCCGGCGCGCGCAAGCTCTCTTGCATTCTGCCGCGCGGCGGCGACCTGGGCCTGCGCGCCGGCCTGGGCGACGTGGTTACCGCCAGCGTGAAAGAGGCCACCCCCGAGTCGCAGGTCAAGAAGGGAAAGGTGGTGCGCTGCGTGATCGTGCGCATGCGCAAGGAGACGCGGCGCAAAGATGGCACCTATATCCGCTTCGACTCCAACGCCGCCGTGCTCATCAACGAAACCGGCGAGCCGGTGGGCACGCGCGTGTTCGGTCCCGTGGCCCGGGAACTGCGCGAAAAGAAATTCATGAAGATCGTCTCGCTCGCCCCCGAGGTAATTTGATGCCACACGCACACAAGAAAGCAGCCGAGCCGGTCCGCATCGATGTCCAAAAGGAAGACACCGTCAAAGTGATCTCCGGCCGCGACAAGGGCAAGACCGGCCGCGTGCTGCGCGTCGACCGCGGAACCGGCAAGGTTCTGGTGGAGCACGTGATGATGATCAAGCGTCACACCCGCCCCAACCCCTCGCAGCAGATTAAGGGCGGCATCGCCGAGCGCGAGAGCCCCATCCCGGCCTCCAATGTGATGGTGGTTTGCCCGGCCTGCAATAAGGCGGCCCGCGTCGCCCATCATATGGATTCGGTCGCCGGCGGCAAGACGCGGCGCACGCGGGTCTGCCGCAAGTGCGGCCAGACCCTGGACAAGAAATAGCGGAGAAACTATGGCGGCACGTTTGAGAGAGTTGTACCAGAAAAAGGTGGTTCCCACGCTGGCCAAGGAATTCGGCTACAAGAACACCATGGCGGTGCCGAAGATCGAGAAGATCTCGATCAACATCGGCCTCGGCGAAGCCACCCAGAACGGCAAGTTGATGGATGGCGCGGTGGCCGAGCTGGGGCTGATCGCGGGGCAGAAGCCGATCATCACCAAGGCCACCAAGTCCATCTCCCAGTTCAAGCTGCGCGAGGGCCAGTCGATCGGCTGCATGGTGACGCTGCGCGGCGACCGCATGTACGAGTTTTTCGACCGTCTGGTTAACGTAGCTCTGCCGCGCGTGCGCGATTTCCGCGGCGTTTCGAGCAAGAGCTTCGATGGCCGCGGCAACTACACGCTGGGCGTCAAAGACCAGTTGATTTTCCCGGAAATCGACTACGCCAAGGTGGAGAAGACCAAGGGAATGAATATATCGATCACCACTACGGCCGCGACCGACGCCGAAGGGCTGGCCTTGCTGCGCCACATGGGGATGCCGTTCCGGCAGTAACCGGAAGGAAGAGGAACGATGGCTACAACCGCGAAAATCGCCAAGGATCGAAAGTTGGAAAAGGCCGTGAAAGCCAAGACGCCCAGGCTGCGCTGCAAGCACCGCAACCGCTGCTGGCGCTGTGGCCGGCCGCGCGCTTTCCTGCGCAAGTTCGGCGTCTGCCGCCTCTGCTTCCGCCAGCTCGCTTTGAACGGCGAGATCCCGGGCGTGATCAAGGCGAGTTGGTGAGAACCAGGGAAGAAGCCGGGCGGGTCCGGCGAGTATCAGGAGATTTATGACAAGCGATCCCATTGCCGACATGCTGACGCGCGTGCGCAACGCGATTCAGGCGCACCATCCGAAGGTGGATGTTCCGGCTTCCAAACTGAAGGCGGAAATCGCCCGCATCCTCAAAGAAGAAGGCTTCATCGCCAACTTCAAAGTGGCGGAAGACGGCGCCAAGCGGACCATCAAGATCTACCTCAAGTACGGCGCCGACAACGCGCCGGTGATTTCCGCCATCGAGCGGGTGTCGCGTCCCGGCTGCCGCGTCTATGTGGGCCAGACCGATATTCCGCGCGTGCTGGGCGGCCTGGGCATCAACATCCTCACCACGGCGCGCGGCGTGATGACCGGTCGCGATGCCCACAAGGAGCGCGTCGGCGGCGAGATCTTGTGCCGCGTGTGGTAACGGAGTTCCGATATGTCGAGAATTGGTAAAAAGACGATCCCGCTGGCGAGCGGCGTCAAGGTTGCGATCGGCCGGCAACTGGAAGTCACCGGCCCCAAGGGCAAGCTGATGGTTCCCATCCCGGACGGCATCAGCATTGTGCAGAAGGGGGCCACCCTCGAAGTCCATCGGGCGGACGACGAACACGCCGCCCTGCACGGTTTGACGCGCGCGCTGGCGGCCAACGCGGTCAACGGCGTTTCTACCGGATTCACTCGGGAGCTGGAGATCCATGGCGTCGGCAACCGCGCCGAAGTTAAAGGGAAGATCGCGACGTTCACGCTGGGTTACTCGCACCCCATCGAGGTTTTGCTTCCCGACGGTGTGGACTTGAAGGTCGAGCCGCCGAAGTCCAGCGGCCAGCCGTTCCGCCTGACGCTGAGCGGCTACGATCGGCAACTGCTCGGCCAGGTGGCGGCCGACATCCGGGGCCTGCGCAAGCCGGACCCGTATAAGAACAAGGGCATCCGCTACACCGGCGAGGTGTTGCGCAAGAAGGTCGGTAAAACCGGCGCGAGTAGCACCAAATGATCCGCAAAACTAACAAGGCAGAGATCCGCAGGCGCGTTCACAATCGCATCCGCCGCAAACTGTCGGGCACCCCGGAGCGTCCCCGCCTGGCGGTGTTCCGCAGCGAGGCGCACATCTACGCGCAGATCATCGACGACACCGAGGGTAAGACGCTGGTGGCGGCTTCGTCGGTGGATAAAGAGGCCAAGACCAACGGCGGCAACGTGGCCGCGGCCAAGGCCATCGGCAAACTGGTAGCCCAGCGCGCCAAGGAGAAGGGCGTCAAGCGCGTGGTGTTCGATCGCGGCGGCTTCGCCTATCACGGCCGCATCAAGGCGCTGGCCGACGCGGCGCGGGAAGCGGGACTGGAGTTCTAATGCGAGCCATAGTCAAACGGATCGATCCGGCGAGTCTCAATCTCAAGGAGCAGGTGGTTTCCATCAACCGCGTCACCAAGGTGGTGAAGGGCGGCAAGAATCTCAGCTTTTCGGCGCTGGTGGTGATCGGCGACCCTTCGGCCAAGGTGGTCGGCTACGGCGTGGGTAAGGCCAAGGAAGTGCCCTCGGCTATCCGCAAGGGCATCGAGGCCGCCAAGAAGAATCTGCGCAAGGTGCACGTGCTCGAAACCACCATTGCGCACCAGGTGCTGGGCGTATTCGCCAGCTCCCAAGTGCTGCTGAAGCCGGCCCCGGAAGGCACCGGGGTGATCGCCGGCGGCGCGGTGCGCGCGGTGATTACCGCCTGTGGCGTTCCCAACGTGCTCACCAAGTCGATTGGCCGGCGCAACCCGCACAACGTGGTCAAGGCCACCATCGTGGCGCTGGAATCGTTGCGCGACAGAGCGGCCGTGGCGGAATTGCGCGGCATCGCGGTGGAGAAACTCTGATGGCGGGTACAATCAAAATCAAATTGGTGCGCAGCCCCATCTGCACTCCGGAAAAGCACAAGCGAGTGGTGAAGGGTCTGGGCCTGCGCAAGCTCAACCAGGTGGTGGAGCGTCCCGATACCCCGGGTTTCCGCGGCATGGTGAAAAAGGTGCCGCATTTACTGGAATTGGTCGATTGATTTGCCACAAGCCGAGTGGTTGGCGAGTGAGGAGATGAGAAGCAAATGAATCTTAGCGGACTAAAGCCCCCGGCGGGGCAGACGCGCTTGAAGAAGCGTATCGGCCGCGGCATGGGCTCGGGGACGGGCAAGACCTCCGGGCGCGGGCACAAGGGCCAGAAAGCAGTCAGCGGCTTCGGCCAGAAGCGCGGTTTCGAAGGCGGCCAGATGCCGCTGCATCGCCGCCTGCCCAAGCGCGGTTTCACCAACATCTTCAAGCAGCACTTCGCCATCGTCAACCTGGGACGGCTGGACAAGCTGGAAGGCGACGTCTTCAATGCCGACCGGCTGACCGAGCTGGGCGTGATCCACAAGCTCGGCGCCGGCCTCAAGATTCTCGGCGCCGGCCAGTTGACGCGGGCCATCACGGTCGAAGCGCATCAATTCTCGAAATCGGCGGCGGACAAGATAGCCAAGGCCGGAGGCAAAGCGCAGGTGATCGGCGCCACGGCTTGAGGCGCGCCGGGAATCGAAGGCAACCATGAAGTTATTCGAGGCGTTTGCGAACATATTCCGGGTGCCGGACCTTCGCAAGCGGGTTCTGTTCACACTGGCGCTGCTGGCCGTTTACAGGCTGGGCGGCCAAATCCCCACCCCGGGCATCAACATCCAGCGCTGGGCCGAATTCTTCGGCTCGCAGCAGGGTACGATTTTCGGATTCTTCGATATGTTCGCCGGCGGCAACATTCGCAAGATGACGGTCTTCGCCCTGGGCATCATGCCGTACATCACGGCGTCGATCATCCTGCAGTTGTTGACGGTGGTGATCCCGACGCTCGAAAAACTGCAAAAGGAAGGCGAGCTGGGCCGGCGCAAGATCACCCAGTGGACGCGTTACTTGACGGTGATTCTCTCCGTCATTCAGTCCACTACCATCGCCGGCGGTTTGCAGTCCATGGGGCAGGGAATCGTGATCAGCCCCGGCTTCGGTTTCGTCCTGCTTACCGTGCTCTCTCTTACCACCGGTTCGGCATTCATCATGTGGCTGGGCGAGCAGATCTCGGAACGCGGCGTGGGCAACGGCATGTCGCTGATCATCTTCACCGGAATTGTGGTCGGCCTGCCGCGCGCGATTCAGAACATCTACTACAACACCTTCGTCACCCACGAATGGAACCCGCTGCAGATGATTATCATCCTGGCGGCAATGGTGGCGGTGGTGGCCTTCATCGTCCTGGTGGAACGCGGCGAGCGTCGCATCCCGGTGCAGTACGCCAAGCGCGTGGTGGGCCGGCGCGTGATGGGCGGTCAATCCACCCACATGCCGCTCAAGGTCAACGCCGGCGGCGTCATCCCGGTGATCTTCGCTTCCTCCATCCTGGCCTTTCCGCAGCAGCTCGCCATGCTCCCGCTCGTAAAGAACAGTCCCTGGCTCACCAGCACGCTGGCGCTGATCCATTTCGGCGAACCGCTCTACTACGTGCTCTTCGTGGCGGGCATCATTTTCTTCTGCTTCTTTTACGTTTCGATTATCTTTAACCCGAACGAGGCGGCCGACAACATGCGCAAGTACGGCGGCTTCATTCCGGGAATCCGGCCGGGCCGCAACACCGCCGATTACATGAACGAGATCCTCACCAAGATTACCGTGGTGGGCGGCCTCTACCTGTCGATCCTGTGCCTGATTCCCGACTTGATGATTTCCGGCATCAAGCTACAGCACCTGGCGCTGATTGGCGACTGGGTCGACCGGACGTTCACCAACTTGCATCTGCGCTTCCTATTGGAAGGCTTGAACGTGCAATTTTATTTCGGCGGAACCTCGCTGCTGATTGTGGTCGGCGTGGCCATGGATACCATCAACCAGATCGAGGCGCAGTTGATTATGCGCCATTATGAAGGCTTTACTCCCCGCTCGGGTAGAATCCGCGGGCGCCGGAGCTCGTTCTAACCATGGCGTGGCCGATTGGGCGCGCTCGCCAGGTCGCGGGCGCGGAGGTTGTTGATTGAAGGCAGTCTTGCTGTTGGGTTCGCCCGGTTCCGGCAAGGGTACCCAGGCAAAGTTGTTGACTCGTTGCCTGGGAGTTACCCACATCTCGACCGGCGATATGCTGCGGGAGCGGGTTGCCCGGGACGCGGAGCTGGCCAAAGCGGCTGCCGCCATGCAATCGGGCTTGCTGGTGCCCGATGAGCTGGTGAACGGGATGGTGGAAGAGCGGCTGGCCAGGGCCGATGTCGCGCAGGGATTCATTTTGGATGGTTACCCGCGCACGCTGCCGCAGGCCAAGCATCTGCGGGCGTGGTTCGAAGACCGCGGGGTTCGCGAGGTGGTGATTCATCTCGTAGTTGATTACAATATAGTTATCGCCCGTTTGACGGGACGCCGGCAGTGTCCCCGGTGCGGCACCCTGTATAACCTCGTTCTCAAACCGCCCCAGCGGGACAGTGTGTGCGATCTGGACGGGGAAAAGCTGACGGCACGCGACGACGATAGCGAGCAGGTGATCAGCGAGCGGCTGGAGGCCTACGAGCGCCAGACACGCCCGGTGTTGGAGTACTACCGGACAACGCAGGTCGCGATGCTCGATGTGGATGGCAGTCAGGATTCGCCCGAACGCATGTCGGAAAAGATTTGCCGGGCGCTGAAAAACGAATGATTGTGCGTAAGACGGCCGCGGAACTGGAAAAAATGCGGCACGCCGGATTGTTGGTCTGGCGGATATTGCAAAAGTTGAAGGAGTTGGCGGCTCCCGGCGTAACCACCCTGGAGATGGAAAACGTCGCCGAGAAGATGATCGCCGACGCCGGAGCCAAGCCCGCGTTCAAAGGGTATTACGTGCCGGCGGCGGGCGAAGCGTACAAGTTTGTGTTGTGCACCTCGGTGAACAGCGAGATCGTTCACGGGATGCCGAATGCGAAGCGGGTGCTCAAGCAGGGCGACATCGTTTCCATCGACACCGGGGTGAAGCTGGACGGCTACTATGGCGATTCCGCCATTACCGTGCCGATCGGCGAGGTGAGCGAGCAGACAAAGAAGCTCCTCGAAGTAACGCAGGAATCGCTCGAACTCGCCATCGATCAGGTGCGGGCCGGCAACCGGCTGTTTGACGTGTGCGGCACCGTGGAGCGCCACGTCAACTCGAATGGGTTTTCGGTGGTGCGGGAGTATGTGGGCCATGGCATCGGCACCCAGCTCCATGAAGAGCCGCAGGTTCCGAACTACGTGGACCGCAAGAACGAGAATCCGCGGCTGAAGGAAGGAATGGTTCTGGCCGTCGAACCGATGGTAAACGCGGGACGGCCGGAAGCTCAGGTGTTGAAAGACCGGTGGACGGCGGTGACCAGGGATGGGTCGAATTCGGCCCACTTCGAGCACTGCATCGCCGTGACGGAGAACGGCCCGTGGGTTCTGACCCGGCCGTGAGCGGAAGCCGGCTGGTCGCGGCGACCGTGGTGGAAGAGCGGCCCGCGGCCATTTACGCCGTGAAGCTGGACTCCGGGCAGCCGGTTTTGGCCCACTTGGTGGGCACGGTGAAAAGGAATTTCGTCCGGCTGGTGCCGGGCGACCGGGTGGAGGTTGAGTTGGTGCCTCAGGATCCCGGCCGCGGCAGGATCAAAAAGAAATTGTAGGGGCCGGGCATGCCCGGCCCGTGAGGCCGCGAGGCGCGAGGCCCGAGGGAACAACATCATGAAAGTACGAGCGTCGGTAAAGAAAATTTGCGATAAATGCAAGGTGATCCATCGCGAAGGCGTGGTGCGGGTCATTTGCGTCAACCCCAAACACAAACAGAGACAGGGATAACGGGAGAAGAATATGGCACGTCTTGCCGGTGTGGATCTGCCGCCCACGAAGCGCGCTGAGATCGGGCTCACATACATTTACGGCATTGGCCGTACCCGGGCGAAGTCGCTGCTGTTCCGGGCGGGCATCGATTTCGATAAAAAAGTGCGCGACTTGAGCGAGGACGAAATCAACAAAGTGCGCACCATTCTGGAAGAAGAGGGTGCCGTGGAAGGCGACCTCCGCAAGGAAGTCTCGATGAATATCAAGCGGCACATCGAGATGGGCTCCTACCGCGGGTTGCGTCACCGCCGCGGCCTGCCGGTGCGGGGACAGCGTACCCATACCAATGCGCGCACGCGCAAAGGACCGCGCCGCGGCACAGTGGCGAATAAGAAGAAAGCGGCGGCGAAAACATAGTTATGGCGAAAGCACCAGCAAAAGCGGTCAAAAAGAAGAGCTTCAAGAAGAAGGAAAAGCGCGTCGTTCACACTGGGATCGTGCACATCCAGGCGACGTTCAACAACACCATCGTCACCATCGCCGACCAGGAAGGGAACACCATCTCCTGGTCCAGCGCCGGTTCGCTGGGCTTCCGCGGTTCGCGCAAGGGTACTCCGTTCGCCGCGCAGC
This sequence comes from Bryobacteraceae bacterium, assembly GCA_049698695.1. GTDB lineage: Bacteria > Acidobacteriota > Terriglobia > Bryobacterales > Bryobacteraceae > Bog-375. The sequence goes on from JBAVYH010000010.1 coordinate 9,341, forward strand.
AGGCTGCGATGACGGCGGCCAACAAAGCTTCCGAAAGCGGTTTGAGGACGGTGGAAGTCCGGGTGAGCGGTCCCGGCTCCGGCCGCGAATCGGCCGTGCGCGCGTTGTCCACCGCCGGCATCGAGGTGCGCACCATCAAGGATGTGACGCCGATTCCGCACAATGGCTGCCGTCCGCCCAAGAAGAGAAGGGTGTAATTCGATGCGCCGTTGTGTGGGCCGTACATCTGCGGGATGCTCTTGTTGGGGCCGGGCATGCCCGGCCCGCGCTGGCGACAATTTGAAGCGGGAAGAAGGCCCGGGGCGCCCTTTGCGCCGGGCTGTAAACCGCACCTGGCAAGAAGAAAGGTAAGGAGAAGAAACTTGGCAAGATACATTGGCCCGGTTTGTCGGCAATGCCGGCGCGAGGGCATGAAACTGTTTCTCAAGGGCGAGCGCTGCCACAGCGAAAAGTGCGCCATCGAAAAGCGCAATTTCATTCCCGGGCAGCACGGCAAAGACCGCAAACCGAAGATCGTCGGCTACGGCCTGCAGTTGCGCGAAAAGCAGAAGGTGCGCCGCATTTACGGCGTGCTGGAACGGCAGTTCCGCAACGCATATGAGAAGGCCGCGCAAACCAAGGGCATCACCGGCGAAAACCTGATGAGTGCGCTCGAACGCCGCCTGGACAGCGTGATTTACCGCATGGGTTTCGGCACCAGCCGCAACCAGGCCCGCCAGATTGTGCGTCACGGCCACATCGACGTGAACGGCCGCAAGTGCGACATCCCTTCGGCGGTGGTCAAGCCCGGCGACGTGGTGTCGGTGCGGGAAGCGAGCAAGAAGAACCCCACCATCCTCGCCGCGCGCGACGCCACGGCCCACGCTCCGGCGCCGAATTGGATCGATGTGGACCGGGAAGGTTTGACCGGCCGCATCACCGCGCTCCCGCAGCGCAGCGACCTGGTGCAGATACAGTTGAACGAGCAGCTCATCGTGGAGCTTTACTCGAAGTAAGGGAAGAAGACAGGAGACAGCAGTCAGGAGTCGGAAGCCGGACGACGGGCGTGCTGCCCGGTTCTAACTTCTGGCCCGGCTGCTGACCTTCCAGGAGAATTTATGTTCAAGGGCTTTCAGAAACCGAAACGATTGGTCGCCAACACCGACACTCTCACCCAGCGGTATGGCATGTTCACCGCCCAGCCGTTCCAGCGCGGCTTCGGCACCACCATCGGCAACAGCTTGCGGCGCGTGCTGCTGAGCTCCATTGAAGGCGCGGCCATTACGGCCGTGCGCATCGAAGGCGTCGAGCATGAATTCAGCCCGATACCCGGCGTCGTGGAAGACGCCACCGACATCATCCTTAACCTCAAGCAGATTCCGTTCAAGCTCAGCGGAGACAGCGTGAAGACGGTTCGCCTGACCGTGGACAGCCCGGGCCCGGTGCGCAGCGGCCAGATCGAAACCGATGCCGACGTGGAAGTGCTCGACCGCGACGTGCACATCGCCACCGTGAGCGAGGGCGGCAGGCTGCAGATCGAAATGCGGCTCAAGACCGGCCGCGGCTACGTCAGCGCGGATAAGAACTTCGACGAAGACCTGGCCCTCGGCTACATTCCCATCGACTCGGTGCATTCTCCCGTGCGCAAGGTGACCTTCCAGGTGGAGGCCGCTCGCCTGGGCCAGATGACCGATTACGACAAGCTCACGCTCGAAGTGTGGACCAACGGCGCTGTTTCACCGCAGGACGCCGTCGGCTACGCCGCCAAGCTCCTCAAAGACCACATGACGATCTTCATCAACTTCGAGGAGACGCCGGAGCAGGCCGAGGAGATCGCCGAGCGCGGCCTCGACAAGATGGGCGAAGTGCTCAACCGCTCGGTGGAGGAGCTTGAATTGAGCGTGCGCTCTTACAACTGTCTGAAGAACGCCAACATTCAGACCATCGGCGAGCTGGTGCAGAAGACCGAAGCGGAAATGCTGCGGACCAAGAATTTCGGCCGCAAGTCGCTGAACGAAATCAAGGAAATCCTGGCGAACATGGGTCTCTCGCTCGGCATGCGCATCGACGCCCACGGCCGGCTGGTAACGCCGCCGCAGTCGGCGGTCCCGCTGCCGGCCGATTACGGTCCCGATGAGGATCTCCAGGACCAGGTTGGGGAGTAGCACATGAGACACAGGGTTGCCGGATTCAAACTCAAGCGGCCGGTCGACAGCCGCAATTCGCTGTTGCGCAATCTCTGCACCAGCGTGATCGAGAGTGAGCGCGTGGTTACCACCGTGCCCAAGGCCAAAGCGGTCAGGCCGCTGGTCGAGAAAATGATCACCCTGGCCAAACAGGACACGCTGCATTCCCGCCGCCAGGCCGCGATGGTGCTGCGCACTCCCGCCGCGGTGAAGAAGCTGTTTGATACGCTGGGCACGCGTTTTGGCCAGCGCAGCGGCGGCTACACCCGGATCACACGCCTGGCGAACCGCAAGGGCGACGGCGCCGAGCTCGCGATGATCGAGCTGGTAGGTTCCGAGCTGGTCAAGCGCGCCGCCGAGCGCGCCAAGCGCAAGGAAGAACGCTTGAAAGCCCGCCAGTCAGGCCAGGAGCCGGGAGAGGCTGAGGACGGCAAGGAAGAGAAGAAATAGCGCCGCCCCGTTTTGCGTTTGAAAGCCGCGGCCCGCGCCGACAATCCCGGAGCTGGCCACGGCTTTCGTGTGTTTGGGGTGGGGCAGACGCTTCCGTCTGCCAACTCTGCCGTCGCCGATGTTCAGCAGCAAGGGCGAGCGTTCCCTCCGTCCCTAGCCCCCCGCGCTCTCCACCGCGATGCCGACACTGGCGCCCGGCTGCAGGCGGCCGCGGTCATTCGAACTCACTCAAGATCCTTCTGGGCCCTAAAGGCATCGTGCGAAGAATAATTCGCCGGTCCTCGCGCTCAAACCGAGCAAACTGTTCTCTCCGGAATACGGCGAGCATGAAGTTACACGCTTCCGCGCACCTCTCGACCAACACAACCTGTTTTCCGGAGCTCTGCTCGTCGTACGCAATTTTTTCCAGCGCGACTCGCATCTCGAGGTCCCGGACGGTGCGACCATGAATCCCGCCCGACAGCTCACTGTATAAGGTGGTAACGCGGTTTATCGCGTCGAATTTCGGTTCCGTCTTTATGAAATCCGGGTGAGCGAGTGCGTACTCGAAGAGGTCATCCATACGCACATGCCATTTACGGTCCCGATTCATTCTGGCGAATTCGACCGGGTGGTCCGAGAAGTAGATGTGTCTGAGCGTGTTCTCGATGATTCCCCGAACCAGCAGCTTGGCGGTCTTTGTGCAGCCCATAAGGACCTGCGGCAGGATTTGGAGAGCGTCGGATGCTATCTCCTCAATGAAGGCCTGAGCGTGCTCCGGAAGGCCAGAGAGCCGAAAGCGCCAAAGAATCAGGCTGTAGGTAGCGCGATGTATGAGCTTGGCGTGTTCGGCCAGGCGGGCGGACGGCTGCACCGGGACGATGCCGCGCTCGGTGAGGAACAACAGTACGTCGGCTAGGTCCGCCGCAACCGATGGCACCGGGCGTTTTGCCATGTCAGAGGTCAATACCCTTAATGATCTTCTCCCATTTCGAGAAGAAGCTCCTGCGATCCGCAGTCTTCTCGGAGCCGGAGGCCATCGCGTCTCGCATCGAGGCCTCGAGTTCTTCCCTGGTGCGATGGTCCTTGGTCTCCAGATACTCGATAATCCGAGTTGCGATGTCCCCGCGGGACATCTTGTCAAAGCGGTGGCGGCTCATATTGGGAAGAACCCGGCCTGCAAAATCAGACAATTCTGAATTTGAAGGGAAAAGGCGTTTTTCCCTGAGCAGGTCGAACAAATGCATCTGGCCGGGATCGTTCTTGCTCGCCCTTTTCGGGGGCTTGGCCTCGTTTCCCATAGGCACGACGTCAGTGCTGGCCCGCTCTGCGATTTTCAGGTATTCGTCAATCAGCGGAACAAGAGGCGGATGGTCTCTTGAAGCAAGGCTCCTAAATATGAGGAGGTCGTCCTTCGAGTAGCCAAGCGGCACGTCCAAGATCTTGCGAATGAACTGCAGGAGAGGTTTATGCCTTTGATCCTGAAACCAATGTCAGTCTCCTTGAGTACGGTCGAGAAACTCCTGAGTAATGCCTAGTATCTCTCGTGCCGTCTTCCCGTTTCTCTTGTACAAGAATATTGGCTGATGATATTCCACTGACTCAGCCACGTCCGTGGCCTCGCTTAGGTTACCAACGCCGCCCTTCATGTTCATGAAAGAGATGACCTGCATTCGTGGCAGACCTCCTCCGGGATTTCGCCGGGGTGCCCTTGGATCTGAGTCTACCACTTGGCATTGTGTATTGCCCCTGTTCCGGGACGCCCGGCCAGCCGGCGACGATGCCCCCAACGAAGCTCCCCGCGCAGGTCTGTTATCGTGGCAGGGATGGCTGAGAGCCGGGGACCGAGAGCCGGGGACGGACGGGGCGTAATCGCCCCTGGCCTACGCTGCCCGGATCTCTACCGCCTCCGCCACCGCAGTTGGCTCCGGTACAGTCTCGCCCCTAAGGCGCATTCCTTCGATATGGAACTCAACTGCCTCGGCGATGAGGCGGCGCGTCTCCTCGATGGTGCGGCCGGTGGTCACACAACCGGGGAGATCTGGCACATAGGCGGCCCAGTTGGTAGATGCCTTCTCGAATACCACCGCGTATTTCTTCATTTCTTCAGCCCCGCTTTCTTTAGTATGGAGTTTAGCGTGCCGGCTGGCAAGTCGTCTGCCGGGTGACCAGGGACCGTCACTGTCCCCGCTTCGGGCCTGGCGGGATGGACATACTGCCTATGGTCGCCACGAGTCCGGTCGAGCAACCAGCCGTCCGCCTCCATCGCCTTGATTACGTCCCGTACCTTCATCGGCGCTCCAGGCCAAGGCCTATGATCGCACTTCCCCCCGCCCCGCTCACTCAAATATCGTCGCCACCCTCGCCAGCACTTCTTCCATGGCCGCGTCCGGAATGCTCTCCAGCTTCTTGCCCCTGCGCACAGCGAGATCCAGAGCGCGTGGCTGGTCGCACCGGACAACTCCCCTCGTCTTGGTTCCTGAGTCTGTCAGCGGTACGGCGAAACCTGCCGTACGCGCGAAATTACCGCCGCTCGTGATCGGGAGAACTACGGGGACTTTGGTTATCCGGTTGAAGGCCTCGGGCGACACGATCAGCACTGGACGGCGGCCTCTTTGGTCGTGTCCCGAAGTTGGGTCGAGACTGACGAGCCAGATTTCGCCGCGCTTCATCACAGGAGTTCGCCGCCGACGGGTTTGCTATCGAGCCATTCCCGTTCGGCCTTGGAGCGCCGCGCCTTGGGATTGCATTGGGCGAGCAGCTCGTTCAGGGAATAGTGGCGCCGGCGCTGCGGCTCCACGACGAGACGGCTGCGTTCCACCGCGATGCCGACCTTGGCACCCGCTTGCAGGTTCAGAATATCGAGCAGCGCCGGCGGCACCGCCAGCATGACCGAGCCGCCGACCCTTCGCAAATTAGTAGTGTGCATGATGTTCACTCTAGTTATATTCTAATATAACATCACCGAGACGAGTTCTCGAGTGACCCTGTAAATCCCCGGGGCGGCCGTTTTCCTTTACGCCTGGTGAGGCGAACCCACTGCCTGGGGTCGCCCCAGTTCCGGTCCAGCACCGAGCCGTTTCTTTCCATCGCCTTGATTACATCCGTATTCTCATCGGCGCTCCGCTCCGTCGCCCAAGACCGGCCGCACTTCGCGACGCGTCGGCTGTCGCGGTCATCGCCCTCCGGCCAACGCCGGAGAGCTGAAGCCCATCGAAGCAGGCCGAATCCACCCGCATGTTATACTTTCCTTTCAGCGCCCTTTCTTGGGGCCCGTAGCTCAGTTGGTTAGAGCGCTACCTTGACACGGTATATTGAGTTTCGGAAGGTCTTTTGGAATCAGCGGAAATCTGGTTTCGCTGCCCCATTAGCGCCCAAATCCGGCGCAACCTTGGGGGCCTGTAGCTCAGTTGGTTAGAGCGCCTGCTTGACACGCAGGAGGTCACAGATTCGAGTTCTGTCAGGCCCACCATTCTCACTGGATTTTCTCACCGGTCTTGCCGATCAATGCCTCTTGGCGCGAACGCACCGCCCCGTCCTGCGTCGCCTGATCGGCAAGCGTGTAGGCCAAGCTCATGTCCATCGTGCTGTGACCGGCCATCCGCATGGCCTGAGCAACCCCGAGGGATTGACTGAAGGCTGTGACTGCCTCACGCCGGAAGGTATGGAAACCGAAGCCGGGCCAGTAGATGCCAAGCGCCTTAGCCGCCGGCCGTAAAAAGTGCTGCTGAATGTCCCGATCATCCCGACAGACGGCCGCCTTCTTGCCCCACTCCGGCCGCGTCCTGATCTGGAATACAAATCGCTCCGGGTCGCCCGCGCATAGCGCCTTCAGATCGCCGACCAGGTAGCCCATCGGCACGTCACGGCGCGCCTTTTGGTTCTTTGGTTCGTCTAGGTTGCCGCGGTAGAACCGCTGGCGGACTTGGATTAGGCCGCGCTCAAAGTCGAGGTGTTTTTCCTGTAGGCCCAGGATCTCGCTGATGCGCAGGGTACAGAACAGTCCAACGCAAACCACCAGGCGAACATCCGCCGGCAGGGCGCCCAGCAGGCGCCTCGTTTCGTCATCAGTCAGCTTGCGCTGTTCGCGTACCGCCTGCTTGCGCCCCACATGCACGCGTTCGATTGGATTCCTATCCTTCCATCGGCCCCACTCAATTGCTTTGGTGAAGACGCTCGATAGAATATTGCGCAGATCGGTTCTAGTGGCCCAGGACAGCCCCGCCTTGCCGTCCGCGTCCTCACCCTTGGCGTCGAGCCACCGCTGTACCAGGAGCGGCCGGAATTCGCAGAGCATTAGTTTCTCGAAGGCAGGCCGAATGTGGTTTTTCAGATGGTTCGTGTACTTGTCGCGCGTGCTGGCGGCCAGCCGGTCTACGTGCATCGTCTGGTACTCATCCAGAAACCGGCCCATGTTGATCTGGGACATGATGACGTACTCCGCGCGGTTTACGGTCTGCATGACCTCGCGGGCCTTGGCTTGGGCTTCGCGCTTGCCCATAATGCCAAGCGTGACGGTCTTCTTGGTTCGCGCGATCCCGGCATCTTTCACGACGTCAACCCACGGCCGGATGAACCAGACACCCCGCCGGGTCTGCCGAAGCTTAGGTTGCTGGTAGCGCTCTCGCGGCACAATAGCCTCCCCGTGGCCACCAAGTAGGCTGGCCAAAGAAAAGCATACCGCATCTGAATTGTTTGGGGTAGAGGTCACTGTGATTCACACTGGGCCAACCGCGGTGCCGCCGGCGTGGTCGTGGCGCAAGCCGCGCACAAGCCACAAGGTAAAAGTATGCTCCACCGGTCGCAGGCAGGGCACGGCCCGCGGCCAGTGGAGCGAGAACAAAGCATGCGCTTCGGTACAACGTGTTCGCGCTTTGACAGTACGGTCTTCATGCGGCTGCCTCTGGTAGCGGCACGGCGGCCACGGCCTGCCGGCGGCCGTGCTCATCGAAGCCCACTTCGAATTCGTACCGGCGCCCGATTCGCGGGCTGCCCGCCATCATGCCGCGATGGATAAAAAGATCCACGGTCTCACCGTCGATCCGCAAATAACCGAAATTAAGCTCCCCGCGCCAAGTCGTCAACGTGCCGGTTTTTGGACCGCCGGCCTGAGGGCGTCGGCTGTGGCCTTGCGACTGTAAAACTTTTACAGTCGGGGCTGGTTTGGCTTCCGGCTGCGGCTCAGGCTGCTGTACCGGCAGCTCCAGCACGCGAACGCGATCGGCGAACGGTCCTTTTTCGGAAGCTTCAAGGAGGAATTCCAAATTTGTGCCGATTGCTAGCTTCGCGCGGTCCGCAGGATCGATCAAAGCGCGCACGTTGAAATAAATATCCCGACCCTGCTGGCCGAGCATGCGCACAAAACCAAATCGGGATTCGTTCTCCCAACGAACGATAACGCCAATGTCTTTTTTCATCGTGAAAACCTCCGAGTTCGCGGCTTCCGCGGGTCTTCGATGCATATCGGGGCGTTGATCGCGTCGAGTCCAGCTTGCGCTTTTTGGCGTTCTAAGGCGCCAAAATCGCCGGGGTAAACTCTGGCAACGTGCTCGAAGGAATAGCGTAGCGGGCGCGGCTCGGCTTCATCAATGCAAATCCAGCCCGCGTTCGCGTCCGGGTCCGGTGCGTATGGCTGCGCAACGGGAGCCGCCGCCACGCCGATGGTTAGTAGTGCTTGGGGTTTGAAGAATGCGAGGAGTTTTTTGAGCATAAGGTTATCCTGTTATGCGGCGTGGGCCAGGAGCGTAGTCCTGGCCCGCGCCACCGCGCGCGACGTGGGCAAGCATCATATCGCGCGTTTGCCGACAGTCGGAGGCGAACCGACGAGGGCAAATCGATTATTTTTTGCGGATTAGGCCCGCTTCCTCCAGTTGGCGCACGAGTGGTCCTAGGTTGTGCGCGGCGCGAAATTTTTCGTACACTTCCGGATTTTCCGAAAGTAACTCCGCCACCGCCTTCTCTTTGGTTATGTGATTCTGTCTGGCAAGCGTTGCCGCCGCCGCTTCAAGTGTTTTGTAGTCGTTAAATTGCATAATAGATTTTCCTTTCGAGTTATACAAAAAGTTTTAGACTGTCAGCTAACGGCGCCCAGGCATTGCGCGAACAGCCCGAATCGAGTTGCAATTTTCCACGCAAACCGCCATTCAGCGCCGAGCGTGTGATAATTCCACGAAGGTGCATGATTCCGGGTGCATGGCCACCGGCTGCGGCAAACTGCGCCAAGAGTTGAGTTACAGTTTCAAGGCCTTCTCCCGCTTGAGCAAAGCCACGATCGACAGCTTCAGCCGCGTTATGAATCTGGGCGATGAGTTGCTCGCGTTGGTCGCGGCGGGTTGCTTCGAGCTTGGCCGCCTCCTGCGCTTCGAGCTTAGCGAGTTCACTTTGAGCGATTGCAATCGCGCTTTTCAGCACGTCCACGCGATCTTCGCTCTCGCGCTCCTGGTCCATGAGCGCCTGGACGTCCTCTTCGCCTTCCCCGCCGGCCAGGAGCGCTTTACCCGCGGCCAGGCGCCGCGCGGCGCGCCGCTGTGCGAGCAATTGCTCCGCATCGCCGAGACCTGCCTGCAGGTCGTTGATCTTCGAGCGCCACGCCTCGATAGTTAGCGGCACCACGACGGGCATCGCTTGCTGTGTTGTCTTCTTCATTTTTCGCCTTTCGTTTGGTCTTTCTGGTCTTGCGCGACTTCGCGCGCGTCTTCGGAGGTGCCCACAACGGGGCCAAGTCCGCGATTAACTCGATAGCGCTTTTCATTTCTTTTCCGGTAGCCGATATCTGGCCAGACCGGAGAGTGAGGCTTTCACTTCACTCATAATTCGTTCCCGCATTTCCCGAACGTCGGTTACTGCAACGAGCTGTGGTGCCAACTTGTCCGGCATGAGCAATAACTGCGATCTGAATGCAGAGAGCATCTTCCCGACTTCCCCGATGATGTCCGCGGCTTCTATCAACTGGCCATCGCGCTCCTGAAAGTCTTGTTGCGCTCGCGCAGCGAGCCACTTTTCTTTTTCGGTGCGCCACCAAAGAAAACTTCCCCCCGTCGCGTCTTGCGTCTCGACCATATTCGGGCCAACGCCCGCTTCTGTCCCCGTGATCCGCGCTTTACCTCGCTTGCATATCGTGTTAGCTAATACTTTGGCGGCATCAAGTAGATTCGCGCGCCGCGCATCCGCTTCATCCGGATCAATCATGCCGCCATGCTCGGGAATAATAGCGGCTTTAATTTGCCCGTAGATTAACGACCGACTCAAGCCGCGGAGTTTCGCGTATTGGGCTACGGTCATAAGTTTGGCTTTTCGTTTCACTTTTAAACCTCCCAGATCGATTAACTGGGTTGACACCTCGGTTCACATCGGTTGACACTCAACCACACTAAGATGGTTGCCATAACTCCCGCGTTGTTAATTAGTTTGCGGTCATAAGTTAAAGTGACTGTCAACCCACGAAAAACACATGCGGCTAGACAAAATACGTGACAGATGCCCCCGCACGCAAAAAGGATCAAAAAGAGGGACCCGCGCCAAAATGGAGGCCACTCAAGGAATCGGCAAGTCGCCGCTCCGCACCGGCTCTCCCATTCATGGCTCGCTCGTGCTGCTTGGTGCTCTCCTGCCGCATGGCTCGCTCCCGGCGCTTGGTGCTCTCCAGCCTGATGGCTCGCTCCTCAACGAGCAAATCACCTTCTACGCCACGAAACCGCGTCTGTAGGGCCAGAAACCGCGTCCGTAGGGTGGGGTGCCTGTTGGGTACCTGTCGGGGCCTCGGAATCGATTCTAGGGGACGCAGCAGGGGTTTTCCCAACTGAGCGCGCTAACCCTAGAAACCCGATACGCTCTTCACGCGATGGCCGGACGCTAGCCAGCTGTTCAGCGGCGGCGGCGGCCACTTCGGCACTGGGACGTTTCCGGCAACGAATCAACACCCGGTGTTGCTCAGCAAACTGTTCGATTCTCATTTTGGCTACTCCCCACCGCTGTGACCCAGCCCAGCGCCGAGCTGTGACTCGGTGGTAGCTGGCCTGTTGCGCATTCGGGGATCTGAATCAGTGTGGTAGTAGCTCCTGAGTTTCGCGTGCGCGGCGACTAATCGCCGCCGTGCGTCTATCCATCGTTCGTACGCGGCGCGCTCCGCATCGGGTGTTACCCCTCGCTCCGCCCCGAGTCCGCGCCGCTGCGCATTACGCAGCCATTTGAGCTTTTTCCAGGACAGCTTGCGGTGCAGGGCGGCTTCTTGACACTCCCCACGGCTGAAGCCGGGGGATTCACAGTTCAACACCGACCGCCCCCAACTGCAGAGGTCTTACACCGGCTCCGTGTGCGTTGCTGTCCGCGTGCCCCGCGGCCAGAAGTTTCAGCCCTTCGGCTTTGATGTTGAGAGACGCATTGGAATCGCGATCATGAACTGCGCCACAAACGCACGCCCAGTTTCGATCCGCCAACGTGAGCGCCGCGTTGACCGCGCCGCACGCATGACAGGTCTTGCTGGATGGGTACCAGCGGTCGATCACCGCCAGATGCCTGCGGCTCCAGACAGTCTTGTACGCCAGTTGTCGCCGCGTCTCTCCGAAGGCGGCATCGAGGACCGATTTGGCGTGCCCGGCCAGCTTGGTTTTCGCAAGGCCCTTCACGCACAGATCCTCGATGCAGACTCCATCGTACTTCGCCACCAGCCCGGTAGTGAACTTATGAACGAAATCCTTCCGCTGGTTGGCCACCTTGCGGTGAATGAGCGATACGTTCCTCTTCGCCCGCAGCCCCCGCTTGCTGCCTTTCTCGCGTCGGTTGAAGATCCGCTGCGCCTCGCGCAACTTCCGCTCCGCTTTGCGGAAAAACTGGGGGATCGGAATGCGTTCGCCAGAGGACAGCACGGCGAAGTCTTTCAGTCCGAGGTCCACGCCGACTACGCGGGCCGGATCGGTGGCGGGCAGCGCCGTATCGGGCATCGTGAATTCAGTTACCAGGGTGACATCCCAGTTGCCCGTCACGTCTCGCTTGAACGTCGCGCTCTTAGTAGCGCCGTCTACCGCCTGCGACTGGCGAATGGCAACCGTTCCAACCTTGGGAACGTATACGCGGCCATCCGCGACCTGCACCCGCTGCGGGATACGGAACCGGGCTTGATCCCGCTTCCGGCTCTTAAAGCGCGGAAAGCGCGCCCGCTTCTCAAAAAAGTTCCGGTACGCTCGCTGAAGATCGGCAAGCACCTGCTGCATTGCCTGAGAGTCCACATCCTGAAGCCACGCCGTTTCCGGCTGACGCTTCAATGCGGTGAGCCGGATCGAAAGTTCAGTGGCCGGGAGGCTCTTGCCTGTGGCAAGGTAGTGCGCCTTGCGCTGCGCCAGCGCCCAGTTCCATACGAATCGGCGGGCGCCAGCCATGCGCGACAGCGCCTCGCGCTGCGCCCGGTTCGGCTCCATGCGGAATCGGAATACTTTGCGAAGCTGTTTCAACGTTCGCTCCGCTTCTGGTTCTCGATGTATTGCTTGACGATGGCCAGCGGAGAACCGCCAACCGTCGAAACAAAATACGAATTGGTCCACAAGGTTGGCAGGCGGGTAGCGAGAGAAGGAAACTCCTTGCGCAACGCCCATGACCGTGAGCAATCCCAAAAACGCTGGATCACTCGTTGCTTCTGGTGCTCTCGCGCATTTTGGCTCGCTCTCGCTAGCTGGTGCTCTCGCGCATTTTGGCTCGCTCCCATTGATTGGTACTTACTCTCATAATTCATGGCTTTCGTTTCATGCCGCATCTTTGCGCACCGGGGCTAAACGCCGCGCAGTCTCCGGGTCCATCGTGGATTGCAAGGAACTGCCGACAAACGCTATGCCGCCCGCCGGCTCGGGGTCTTCGTTCCAGCACTCCTGGTCGATCCACTGGGGTAGCGCCATGATAAACCCTTTTGCCCATTTATCGGAGCTCTCCCATTTTCCCTTGACCGCAGCGATAACGCGCGCGAAGGTTTCCGGTGTTCGGATCTTGTCTACGAAATACTGCTGAGACATTGGGCGCCGGGTCCGTCCCTTCGCTGGGTATGCTGCCCATAATTCATCGAAGGCTTTTTCCGCGTCCCACCGCGCATCGTCAGATGCGCAAGAGGTGTTTTCGTTGTTTTGGTAATTGGTAACTGGAGACTGGTAACTGGTAACTGGTAGTTGACCTGACCTTGGTACCGAATCGCAAGGTAGCTTCAAGGTGGTTTCAAGGTCGGTTGAAGGTACCTTGAGCTTAGCTTGAGCGCGTTTCATCGCACTGTTTTTCCCTCCCTGCGATGATCCGAGCATGAACCGCCTTAATTTCGCGCGCAGTTCTTCTACCTTGCCGTGGATTAACCGCGCACCGCTTGTGGATTCAAAGCACGGCCGCACCGCGGGCCATATGCTGGTCTCAAAATAATCCCGTTGTGTGTTTTTGCAGATCGCCGCCAGTTTCGCAGCATCGTCTGGGATGCTTCCCTCTTGCCAGCAGTTCCAGCAAAGCCGCATGTAAACCGCTTCCTGTTCGAGGCTCATCACCAGCACGTTCTCGTCGCTATAGAACTCGCGGCCGTAGAACGGCAGCTGCGGGACCTTTTCTTTTGCCATTTGATTTTGTGCCCCTCCTAATGGGCAAACCCTGAGAAAAATAGGCGGCGCCGGCCGGTCAGGAGTCCAGCTTTTCGCCCGCTAAAGCTAGGCGCCGCTCTGTTACGCACCACGGATTACAACCGGGTGAACTTGGCTAAAAACTGAAACCAGCGCCGCAACGGGGCAGCGTCACGGCGCCGGCATTCTCCGGGACGGGGGCAGCCGCCCGCGGAAACTGAAACTTATCGACCCGCCATAATTAGCGGGTTGAAGATTTCCCGGAGCTTGTGCGATTCGGCTGTATGAAGAGCCGATAGCGCGGGGTCGGTAACGCGCACAGCTCTGGCGCGACTCGCCGCCTCGGAGACCGCCCTCCGGGCTGCCGTGCGAATAATACCGGGGTCGGAGACGGTAACGATAGGAAGAATCTTGCCCTCGTTTCGAAAAACCAGTACAAGCCCGAAGTTTGGTTTAAGCATCCTGATATTCCCCCTCACTCCTAAGTAGTGTCGTGAAAAAGCCACTTTCGGCCGCCGCTGTCTGTAAGTACATGACCCATAACGTAAAATATTTTTTTGACGTAGAAAAAACTTATCTACACCGATTGATAGCGGTCTTAATCGCCGCCCGCTTTCGTTGAAGCCGTTTCCGAGCGTTTTGGAGCCGGGCAGAATCCCATCCAAGCACCGCTCGTGGCGTCGCGTCATCCCTCGGATAAAGCGTCACCCATAGCAGAGATCTTTCGTCTTGATCTAAACCTGAAGTGCCGCATACATCTACCCAATCAATATCGTTCTCCCATGCCCTCTCCGAATCTAGCCACTCCCTGAAATTCCACTTATCGCATAATGTCGGTGCGCCGTCATTATCTTTAGACGCTTCCGGTAGACATACAAAAGATGCGTCCGGGATCATTTTACCCAGCACCACGCGTCTGGCTACCGGAGCCGGAATAGACCGCGGTTCATCCAGCCAACGGCCTTTTTCCATGAGAACCCAACACCGGCCACTTTTTTCTGATTCTGGAATAGGATCAGATCCAAAGATTGGCCGTTTGCCTTCGCCAGCATATGTTCCGCGCAGATTTTCCCGATGCCGGCGTTTGGTTTCCCTGATAGCGATGGTGTGAATATATGCGAGGGGTTTAGAAACTTTGCGCCAGCGACCTTCGCTAAGTGCTTGGACGACGCCAATCCAGTGATCTTCGGGGAGTTTTAGGACGCCTCTAGTAAACTGAACTACTGGATGCCGCGGGCGGCCATGCCAACTAAAGATCAGCGGGATTTCTTCGACAGTGCGCCATGCTGCATCGCAAATAGATTGCGCGGATTCGTTCTTTTCTTCACTTACCGTTACTGTCATGATCCTGCCCGATCATAAGAAAATCAACCGCCGGATAGCACCTTTTCGTGCGCTGGATAACACCGCGGGACGCACGTGTAACGCAGATAGCCCAATGAAGTTGCTCCTGTGCTACAAGGTGCGAATCGGCCTCTAAGTGGGCCTGTGTGAAGTGTCCAGATGCCTAGATACACCTTACCGACTATCCTACTGCAATTGACTGCCCAAAGTCAGAGAAACGGATTCTAAACACTTTATTCTATCGTTTTGATAGCGTTACCTGCGTGTTTTCAACCACACTGCGGCAACAGCACCATTGACTCATAAATCGCTCTCGACTTCAAGCCGCGCAGAGGCTATCCGATGGCTTTTGAATGCCTCTCTCGACGCCGGTCTGTCGCCAGCGCCCGCGAAGCGAACAACTGCCAAACCAGAGAAAAAGGCCTGAAAGGTTTTATCCGCAACCGTGCGCGGCGCGCGCTGCCCATTAGCGCCCAATTCGCACCGAATTGCCCAGTAAGCGCCCAAACGGTTGAACCTGTTTTCAATCAGTTGCGACAGCCCGTCATGTCGAATCACTACCTGATGTACCTTGACACGGTAGAGGTCTGGCGTTCGAGTCGCCACGGGCCCACCACTGTTTCAATCGGCTCTACGCCAACAACGGGGGCAAACCCCAATCCCAAACCATCTAAGAACATAGCAGCTTCACCCGGAGTCTGTAGTTTTGAAAGTTGCGGAAGCCGTAGGCTTGACGATTGATGAGTTCCAT
>JBAVYH010000011.1:0-54595 GCA_049698695.1 Bryobacteraceae bacterium
CAGGATGAGCCTGGAGGAGGGTGTGCGCATGCTGGGGGTTGATCATCAGCATGCAGGATGCAGAGGAATTGAGCCTGGAGCAGATCCGGGCGTTGCTGGAAGCCAGCCAGGAGGTTCACTTTGAGGGGAAGCGGCGGCAAGAGGTCTATGACTGGATCGCGCGGCTGATGCGGGTGCGGGACTACCGGGCGCAAAGCAGGGCGGTGCGCGGGTTGCTGCGGTGCTACGTGGCCAAGATGACCGGGCTGAGCCGGGCGCAGGTGACGCGGCTGATTGGCCGGTACCGGAAACACAGCGAGATCAAGGAATCCAGCCAGCGCCGGCACCGGTTTCCGAGCCGCTTCACCACAGCCGACCTGGAGTTGCTGGCGCAAGTGGACGAAGCGCACGAAACCATGAGCGGGCCGGCGACGAAGAAGATTCTGGAACGCGAATGGAAGCTCTACGGACACGCCGCCTACGAGCGGTTGGCGACGATCTCGGTGGCGCATATTTACAATTTGCGAAAGCGACGGCGTTACCGCGAGTGCCGGATGAACTACACCAAAACGCAGGCCGTACAGGTGGCCCTCGGCGAGCGGAGGAAGCCGCAACCGGGCGGCCGGCCCGGGTATCTGCGGGTCGACACGGTGCATCAGGGAGACCGGGACGGAATCAAGGGGGTCTATCACATCAACGCCGTCGACGAGGTCACGCAGTGGCAAGTAGTGGGGTCGGTTGCGGCCATCACACAGACGCATTTGGAGCCGGTTTTACGGGCGATTCTGGGCCAATTCCCGTTTCGCGTCCGAGGATTTCACTCCGACAACGGTTCGGAGTTCATCAACGACTCGGTGTCCGGGTTGCTCAAACGCCTGTTGATCGAACAGACCAAATCGCGGCCGCGCACCAGCAACGACAACGGCCTGGTGGAGTCCAAGAACGGGGCCGTGATCCGCAAGCACATGGGGTACGGCCACATCGCCGCGGCGCATGCCGAAAGCATCGACCGCTTCTACCAACGGCACTTCAATCCGTATCTGAACTTCCATCGTCCCTGCGGACAGCCCGAACGGATCGTGGACGAGCACGGCAAAGAGAAATACGTGTACCGGCGATACGCCACGCCGTGGGAAACGTTGCGCGCGTTGTGCGGCGCCGCGCGGGAAGGGGAAGCCTATCTCAAAGGGGAGTTCAGCGTCCAGCGATTGGACCGGATCGCCCAGACGCAGAGCGACACGGAGTCGGCAAAGCAGATGCAGGAAGCCAAGCGCCAGCTCTTCCTCGGCTTCCGCGAGGAGCGCAAAAGTGCATGACCGGCGGCCAGCGCGGTGGAAATGCCGGGCGGTGGAAAACGAGGAAAACCACAACCAGGTTTCCCTCGTTTCCCCCCCGCCCTTGGAAATCGCGGCTGCGATTTCCACATTCCCACCGCGCCGGCAACGACGGTCTATTCCCCCGAAAACGAACAAGAAAACCCAGCGAAAGGAGCCCGGCACTGCGCCAACCAGATTTCAGCCCTTCAGGCTCATTCTTGGATTAGAAAATGCTTTGCCCGAGCGAGATCGCCTGCGTTGAGCGCCTGCCGGGCTTCGGCCATCAGGCCGTGTGTTCGAGTCACGCCGGGCGCAGCATAGATCTTCAATTGGTCAAAGTGCGACGCCCAGGCTCCGCCAGCGGGCCGGCGGAGAAATGGGCTGTTTCTCACTTTGTGCCTTTCCCTACTTTCCGAGCCGCAGCACGCGGTTCTCCAAGTAAAATTTACGGCGCGAGACGGACGCCGCAGCGTTTACGGATAGTTCCCGAACGCGGCGGCCAGCACACTTACGTTATACTGGCTCTCTCGCATGCCCAAGCTGGTCTCCATCGTTGGTCCGCTGTGTGGAGGCGTCTTTGCGCTTCCGGAAAGCGAAGCGGAGACCTTCTCTATCGGCCGCTCGGTGAACAACACGCTGTGCATTCCGGATCCTTCCGTGTCGCGCAACCATTGCGTGCTTGCCCGGCGCGCCACGGAGATTGTGATCACCGATAGCGGCAGCGTCAACCGCACTTACATCAACGGCATGCCGCTGGTCGAGCACACGCTGCGCAACGGCGACGAAATCCAACTCGGTGAGTCGCTGTTCCTCTTCGTCACCGAAGTGGAACCGGGCACGCCGGAGAGCGAGACAGCAACGCTGGCTGGAGACATCCATTCGGCCAGCACCCAAATGCTCCGCGCGCCGGACAGCATTCATGTCAGCGGCGCGCTCGGGAAATGTTTCGACGCGTTGCTGGCTGTAGGCGAGCTGATACCGTCCGGGACGCGAGTGGAAGACGCAGCCGGCCGGATCCTGGAGTCGTTGTGCTGCGCGCTGCCGGCCGAACAGGGAGTGCTGGTCGTGGTAGGAGCGAGTCCCGGCGAGCCGGACTGCGTGCGCGAATGGCGGAAAGAGCAAGGCAGCGACGGCGTCTCGGTGCCGGCTGCCGCGCTGCTGGACAAAATGACGCGGGAACCCGCGCCTGTTTTGTGGAAGCGTACCATGGTGCCGGCCGCCGCGGGCGCGCCGGGCATGGCCGTCGGACCGGAAGTCAGCTCGATTCTGGCCGTCCCTTTGCTGGCGTTCGGGCGCTTCGTCGGCGCCATCGGCTTCGCCACATCCGATCCCAAGACGGGCTTTGAGGAAGACCACCTTCGCTTTTTGCGCAAGGCAGCCGGGCTCGCGGCCGCGCTGCTCGATGCGGCGTTCAGCGCGCGCAACCGGGAAAGCGAGATCCGGCAGCGCTCGGCGGTGGCCAACCTGGAACACAACATGGTCGGCGAGAGTCCCCGCATGCGCCGGGTTTACGACACCATTGCCAAGGTGGCGCCGACCGATTCGACGGTGTTGATTCTCGGCGAGAGCGGCACCGGCAAGGAACTAGCCGCCAGCGCGCTCCATCGCAATAGCCTTCGCGCCGGCAAGCCTTTCGTCGCCATCAATTGCGCGGCCATTACCGAGACGCTGCTGGAGAGCGAGCTGTTCGGCCATGAAAAGGGGGCCTTCACGGGCGCGGTGGCACAGAAAAAGGGAAAGCTGGAGGAGGCCAACGGCGGAACGGTTTTCTTCGATGAGGTGACCGAGATGTCTCCCACCCTGCAGGCCAAGCTGCTGCGCGTTCTGCAGGAGCGGGAGTTCGAACGCGTGGGAGGCACGCGCCCCATCCGGACGGATGTGCGCGTGGTAACGGCGACGAACCGCGACCTGGAGGACTCGATTCGTCGCGGGGCGTTTCGCGCCGACCTTTATTACCGGCTCAACGTAGTCTCCTTATTCCTGCCGCCGCTGCGGGACCGGCGCGAGGACATCGCACCGCTGGCCAACCACTTTGTCCGTAAGCACAGCCGCAAGTTGAAAAAATGGATTACCGGGATTTCGCCGCAGGCGCTCGCGCTCCTGCGCGCTTACGACTGGCCCGGCAACGTGCGCGAACTGGAGAACACCATCGAGCGCGCCCTGGTACTTGGCAGCACAGATCGCATTCAGGCGGAGGACTTGCCCGAGTCGGTGATTGAAGCGAGCGGCTCCCCCACAGTCTCCGCCGGCAGTTTTAACGGCTCGATCACGGAAGCCAAGAAACGCCTCATTCTCGAGACGCTGCAGAGAGCCAACGGGAATCACGCGGAAGCTGCCCGGCTGCTCGACCTACATCCCAATTCCCTGCACCGCATGATCCGCAACCTGAACCTGAAGCCCAAGCCCGACGCATGAGGAGTTCTGGTCAGCCGGCACCAGGAAGAACGACGGACTGCAGGTTCGGAATTCGTATTTCTGGATTTCCAGTGCGGCCCGCCCCGCCTCCAGGCGCACAATCCTACCGGCGACCACGAGGGTCAGGTTCACCGAATTGGAAAGCAGCACCGGCCACTTGACGCTCAGTCTCACATCCGCATTCAATGCCAGCGGGCGCTCCGTGGTAAACAGCGCGCCGCAACTGCTGATGTTCAGGATCTTGCCCACACCTGCATCGTCGTCAGCCCGGTAACGCACGGGCAGGGCCAATGGAAAGCGTAATGCTTTTCGGTTCCGGCCGGCATTCGCCGAATCCGTGCCCGAGGGCATGGAAGAATCCCCGCAGGCGGGGAGCGGTTTGGCTAAAACTGCTGAGGTAGACATACGCGGTCATTAAGGCAATCGTAAGGCCACCCGCGCGGCCGGAACAGCTCATTGAAAATGCGAGGGTTACGAGGGCACCAGACTCCCTCGGCGTCCCCCAGGTGAACCGAAGTGTTTCGGCACTAACCCAACGGTTTGTTTCTGCGCCGTAACGATAGGCGATCGGACGGGCGCTTCTACGAAAAACGTGTGCGCTTCCAAAGCAGCCAGCCGCAAAGCACCAACAAGACCAGCGAGGCCGCAGCCAGCACCACCATCCACCCTATATGGACCTCGATCGCCTGGCGTTTGGCGCCCGCGGCAAGATACACGAAGACGCCGATTGCCGCCAGCACCACGAGCGCTTCCCACCAGTGCCGCTGCGTCTTTTCGCGAGAAAGAGGATCGTGGCCCTCGAGCGTCGATTCTACTCGCGCAAGATTCAGACCATAGCGGCCGCACTCGCGCTCGACGGCCTTCTTCCAGGAAAGCTGTTCGGCGCCCTGGGCTTCGGCGAAGCCGATTGCCGCAGCGCCGGCGATCATGATCAAGCTGCCCGCGATGACCAGCGCCTGCGCTGCGAACCCCAACCCGGCCAACTCGCCGAACACCAGCGCGCCCCAGGCGAGGCCCCAAAGCTGATTGGTGTTGGAAAGCGGAATGCCGCGGCCAATGCCAATGTACTTGGCCGCGTATTGTTGGAACAAATCGCCCAACACCCAGCAGAAGCCGCCGAGGAAGAGCCAGAAGAAAGCCGGCCGCGCTTTGGTAAGCTGCACCGCTAAGGGGCCGAAGCCCCCGTGGTACATGGCAGCCAGCACGAAGGTAGTCCCCAGTTCGCCGAAAGTGAAGACGGTGACAAACGAGAGCGGGTTCATGCCGCTGATGTACGCCTTGCGATAGGGAATGTACATCGTGCCCCACAGCATGCCGGCGCCCAGGGCGGCCAGAATCCCGAGCGTGGCCCGCTGCGGCGCGGCACCGGAATGGTGCTCGGTCGCATAGGCCAGCAAGCAGGCGCCCGCGACAATCGCCGCGGCGCCACCCAGCACCTTGGCGCGCTCGCGCGGGCTGGAACCGCGCAGTTCGTTAAACAGCAACCATCCCCAGAACAGGCCGACCAGGCTGTTGATGTTCCACAAGGGGAACGCAATCGACAGCCCCACATCCCGAACCGCGAAGACCGTCAGAGTGTTGGCGACGGCCCACAACATGCCCGCCAGAATGGCCCACACGATCAGGTGCGCCTTCTCCATCAGGTCCAACCAGACATAGCTTGTGCCCTTGAGCGCCATGGGCACGGTCCAACGGGCGACGAACACTCCCGCCACCATGCCCAGTGAGATGATGAAAGGCGAGAAGCCCATCGTCACCAGCTTGGTGGGCGCTTCAGCGCCGCCGAGCCACGCGCCCGCGGCCAAACCGCAGGCCACGCCCACGCGATGAAGAGAGCGGGAGGAACCGCCGCCGCCAGTCTGCTCTCGGCTCACGGTTTCACCTCAACACCAACAGCAGCGCAGTCCCCAGCACGAGCACCACGACGGGGACCCAGAACTGCACGTCCGTCACGATGGCGCGCAGCATCGAGCATTTTCCATGGTTCGGCATCGGTTGCCTCAGACGTTGTAGCGCCGCAGCAAGGCAGCGGAGTCCCGGTCCAGGAAAAGGGTTGCGCCGGGATGCCGCCGCAACACCGATGCGGGGCAGCGCGGGCTGACCGGGCCTTCCAGCGCATCGTGCACGGCCTGGCGCTTGGTTGCCCCGGGCACGGTCACGACGGCGTGCGGAGTGCGCAGGAAAAACGGAATGGTGAGCGACAGCGCGCGCCACGGCACGTCTTCCACGCGTTGGAACGCGCCGTCGTGAACCTGCTGCCGGCGGCAGACGTCGTCCAGGTTGACGACGCGGACGTCGCGGGAGTCCTCGAAATCGCATTCGCCGGGGTCGATGAATGCCAGGTGGCCATTCTCTCCAATGCCCAGCGCGACCAGCACCGGCGGCTGTTCCGCCAGCAGACGCTGGTAGCGGGCGGCTTCCGCCTCGAGATCCGGAGCGTCGCCGGCCAGTTCGTGGAACGCGGCCAGCGGCACGTGATCCATCAGCCGCTCATGCAGGAAACGGCGAAACGATGCCGGATGCGAGGCGGGCAGCCCGGCGTATTCGTCCAGGTGGAAAGCCGTGACACGCCGCCAGTCGATGGAAGAATCGGCGCGCAAGTGCGCGAGGAACTCGTTCTGCGACGGCGCCGCGGCAAAGACCACGGCGGCGCTGCCAGTTTTCTCGATAGCCGCCCGGACGATCGCGGACGCGGCTCGAGCGCTTGCCAGGCCAAGCTCGCGGCGTGCCGGGTAGACCGACACCGAGAGATGGCCGGATACGAAGTGAACCTCCAGCATAAGCGGCAACTCATCATGGTAACTGAGGCGACCGGTGGGAGTCCGGCGCCGGCGTTGTCGCCGGCTGGGTAAGTGACCCTCTTGGGCGCGCTATTGGATGACCTCGCGGCCTACTGCCATATTCAACTGGCCCGCAGCGGTCAGGTACGATCCCACCAGGTTGATGTAAGCCACTTCGGTTGCACGGTAGTCTCTTTGAGCATCCAGATAATCGAGGAGCGCCGCCTGGCCCCGCTGGTAAGCAAATGACATGGTGTCGCGGATTCGCGAGGCCGTCGCCAGATAACCGTCCGCACTCCGATACGGCCGCAAGAGATTCGCCGAGCTTAGCAGCGTGTAGTAAGCCGAATCGACGTCGCTGAATACCTGCGCCGTTGCAGCGTCCCTTTGCCGCTGGGCGTGGGTGATGTCGATTTGCGTGCGTTCCTTCTCGCCCTGGTTCTTGTCGAAGATACGCAGCGGGATGTTTACGCTGAATCCTATGTAGACGGCGATCGGTGGATTGCGCCCAAAGTCGACGCCAAAGGTGGGATCCGTGGAACCGTTCGCAACGGCCAACTTGTGGTCGGTTTCGGCTTTGTCGATGGTTTCGATAGCGGCCTTCAAATCCGGCCTGGTGGCGAGCGCCGCGGAGCGAAACTCTTCGAGCGCCATAACCTCCTCCTTGAACTCGAACGGACCGGTCACGTCGAATTGGTCCACCGGAGTCCGGTCGTTGAGCAGCGTCAGTAAGGTGATTTTCGCGGTTCGGGCGTTGACGATCGCGGTTTGATAGTCGGATTCATATTGCGCGCGCTGCAAGGCCAGCCGGTCCAAATCGACACGCGCAATATCGCCGGACTTGAAACGCGCGCGGTTAATCGACAGCTCCTTCTCAAAGTAATCCAGGTTCTCTTTGGCATTCGCCAGCAGGGCCTTGGCCTGCAAAACCTGGACGAAGGCGCTGCGTAAATTGAAAAGCAGCGAGCGCTCCAGATCCAGTTGTTGCGATTCCGCGACGGCGGTGCTCTTCTGCGCGCTTTCCAGGCGGAGCTCTCGCTTGTGCTGCCGCTCGTGCAGATAGTCGAAGGCGACGAGGGGAAACGCATAGGCAAACGGACGATAGGGACTGCCAGTGAAAGGGTCTAACTGGTCCAGACCCGCAGTGAGGTTCGGATTGGGCCGCAGATATGCCGTCACCTCCTGCGCCTTGGATTCCTGGATGTTGAGTTGGCCGGCGCGCAGGTTAGGGTTATCCGCCTCGAATTTGTCTTTCACTTGCTGCCATGTCAACGAGGTCTGTGCGAATGCGCCAGGGCACAAGCACGCGCCCACTAACAAGCCGACTGATAGGTACTGCATGGATCGCCGCATGTTATTCCTCAAACTTGCAAGGTATCGCCTTCCCGCGCGGTCAGCGCGTAGAGCACAGGCGAAAGGAAGATCGACAGGAAAAGCCGGGAAGCCAGGCCGGCTACGATCACGATAGCGAACGGCTTCTGCGAGTCGCTGCCGATGCCCGTGGACAGGGCCGCCGGCAGCAGACCGAAACAGGCCACCAGCGCCGTCATCATAATCGGCCGCAGCCGCAGCAGCGAGGCTTCAAGCGTTGCAGTCGGGATGTCTCTTCCTTCGAGACGCAGTTTGTTGATGAACGAGTAGAGAATCACGCTGGTCTGCACCGCGACTCCCATCAGCGCCACAAAGCCTAACATCGATGAGACGCTGAAGTTGGTGTGAGTAACCCACAGCGCCAGCAATCCGCCAACCGGCTCGGTCACCATCACGCTGAAGAAGATGATAAGCGGGAACTTCAGATTTCCGTACAGAGCGAACAGGATGAGGAGGATCAGCAGCGCGGTCAAGGGCAAGATGACCTTCATCTGCTGCCGCGACGACAGGTACTCCTTGTATTCCCCGCCCCAATCGAATTGGTAGCCGATGGGAAGTTGGACGGCCGTCCCGACTCTCTGACGGGCTTCGGTTACGGCGCCGGCAAGGTCGCGGCCTTCCACGCTGAACTGGACTCCGATGAAGCGCGAATTTGCTTCCCGATAAATGAAGGAAGCTCCGCTTTCCACCTTGATTTCGCAGAACTGCGAGAGCGGCAGATACTGGCCGTCGGGCGTGGCGATGAGCAGGTTCCGAATGGCGGTCTCATCGCTGCGGAATGGCTGCTGCATGCGCACCACCAAGTCGAATTGGCGTTCTCCCTGAATCACCTGCGTTGCAGCCGAGCCGCCGATGGCGGTGCCCACCAGCGTATTGACGTCGCTCACATTGAGGCCGAAGCGAGCCAGCTTGGCGCGATCCGGCGTGATCACCAGACTGGGCTGGCCCAATTCCCGCACTACCGTGATTTCCTTGATGCCGGGAACCCTGGTGAGGATGTTCTTGACTTGGACGGCCTTGTCTTCCAGCGTGGCTAGGTCCGGACCGAAAATCTTCACCGCCAGAGAACTCTTCAATCCAGTCTCGGCTTCGTCCACGGCGTCCTCCGCCGGCTGCGTGTAGTTGAAGATGATGCCGGGAAACGCCGCCAGCTTACGTTGGATGGCTTCAATCAACTCGGGCTTGGTATGGATGCTGCCCTGCCATGCCCTGTCGCTGTAAGGCTTCAAGCCCACGTAGAATTCATTGTTGAAAAAGCCGGTGGGGTCGGTGCCGTCATCGGGGCGGCCCAACTCGTTGGCGACGGTCGTCACCTGTGGGAAGCTCGACAGAATGTCGCGAATCTGCGGAGACAGCTTGGACGCCTCCTCGAAGGAAATGGTGTAAGGCGTGGTGGCGCGCACCCACAGCGCGCCTTCGTCCAGGTGGGGCATGAACTCGCCGCCTATAAAGGGAATCAGCAGCAGCGAAGCGCCGAAGATCGCCAGTATGATCGCCACCGTGATCAGCCGGTTGCGCAGGCACCAGCCAAGAACCCTGCCGTAAATGCCGCGAACCCATTCGTAGAACGGCGCCCGCGGTTCGTGCACGTGGTTTCGCAGAAAAAAAGCGCATAGCACGGGGAGCAGCGTCAGAGTGCACAGCAGCGAGCCTAACAGCGCGAACGACATGGTGCTCGCCATCGGCTGGAAGAGTCGTCCCGCGGGCCCGGCGAGCACGTAAATCGGCAGATACCCGGCGATGATCACCGCAATTGCGTAGAAGATGGGCCGTTCGACATCGTGCGCCGCGGCCCGGATGACATCGAGGAAGTTGTACTCCTCGCCGTAGCGGGCTGCCAGCTCGCGGAAGATATTCTCCACCATGACCACGGAACCGTCCACGATGATGCCGAAATCGATGGCGCCGATAGACAGCAGGTTCGCGGGGATATGCCTCCAGTCCAGGCAGATGAAGGAGAACATCAGCGCAAACGGGATGGTGACGGCGACGATCAATGCCGTCCGCACGCTGAACAGGAAAAGGCCAAGAATGATCAGCACCAGCAACATGCCTCGGAGCAGGTTGTCCTCCACCGTTTTGGTGGTCTCCTCGATCAGCCCCTGGCGGTCGTAATACGGCACCACCTTTACATCGGGCGGCAGCACGTGCTCGTTGAGATCCTTGGTCATGGCTTCCACGCGCCGCAGGATCACCTGGGCCTGCTCGCCGACGCGCATCAGGATGACGCCTTCCACCGCTTCATCCTGCTTCATGTATCCGAACTGGCCCAGCCTCGGCGCGTGGCCGATTTCCACCTTGGCGATGTCTCTTACGTAAACCGGAATCCCGTTCTTCTCCTGCAGAATGATATTCCCGATATCGGCCATATCGCGCACCAGCCCCAACCCGCGGACATAATAAAACTGGCCGCCCAGGGAATAGAATCCGCCGCCCGCATTGGCATTATTGTTGGCCAGTTGCTGTGTGACTTGAGGGACGCTCACGCCATAAGAAAACAGCTTGTTGGGATCGAGCAGCACCTGATACTGCATGGTGGTGCCGCCAAAGCCCGAGTCATCCGCCACTCCCTGGATGGAGCGGTAACGCCGCTCCAGCACCCAGTCTTCGATGACCTTCAGGTCCTGCGGCGAGCGATCGGGACTCTGCAAAACGTAGCGGTAGATCAGGCCGCTGGGGCTGTATAACGGCGAGATGGTGGGCTGCAGGCCGGAGGGCACGGCGGCGTTCGCCATGCGTTCAAACGCCTGCTCACGCACGAAGTAAGGGTCGGCGCCAAAATCGAAATTCATCTCGATGGCGGAAAGGTCGTAGAGCGAAATCGAGCGCAGCGCGTCAAGCCGCGGAATACCGTTCATCTCGATTTCGAGCGGAATGGTAACCAGCCGTTCGACTTCCTCGGCGGCGTGGCCGGGCCACTGCGTGATGATTTCCACGTGCGGCGGCGAAAGGTCCGGGTAGGCGTCAATCGGCAGGTTGAGGAAGGAGAACGCCCCCCAGATCATCAGCGCCAGCGAGGCGATCACGATCAGGAACCGCTGCCGCAGGGCGAAGGAGACTATTTTCGCGATCATGCCGTTTGCGCCTTTATTGAATGGCGTTGGCGAACTGGAGGAAGAGGCTTCCGTCGGAAACGATGGTTTCCCCCTCCCGCAATCCACTGGTGATGGCGACCAGTCCACTCTGCTGCGGCCCGATCGCGACCGAACGCTGCGCAAACTTGCCGGGCGAGACCTGAACGTACACGATGGGCTCGTTCTTGTCGTCGCGCAATACAGCGGCCACCGGAACCACCAGAATGTTGCTTTGCGTGCTGGTCTGAATCACCGCGTCGACGAACATATCCTTCTTCAGCAGTCCGCCGGGGTTCGCCGTGACAATGCGAACTGGCGTGGTACGGGTGTTGGGATCCACGAAGGAACCGATGTAAGCAATAGTTCCGCGGAAACTGCGGTTGAAGGATGGATTCGTCTCCTCGACTCGATCCCCGACCCGCACCGATGGCAAATCGCGATCGAAAATGTGGCCCTGCACCCAGACGGTGGAAGTATCGCTGACCTGGAAGCAAACGGTCTGGCCGGCCTGGATCAACATGCCGGGCGAAATAAGTTTCTGCACGATCATTCCGGAGATGGGAGAGCGGACGGCCAGCTCGGTATTGATGGATGCGCCCTGCCTCTCCGCCTGGTCGATCTCCTGGGCGGTGATGCCGAAGATTCTTAGCGGCTGCAGGCTGTTCTGGACGTCGGTTGCGGCGTCGTTGTAGTCCGCCAGGCTGCTTTCGTAGTCCTTGGTGGCGACCGCGCCGCGGTCCAGCATTTCCTTCATGCGGTCGACGATGGTTTTGTTGAATCGCTCGCGGTTGCGGGCCTTGCGATAGGTGGCGATGGCGTTGGCGACATCGGGGCTGGATACATAGAGCAACGGCTGGCCCTTTTGCACCGGCGTGCCCACGTCCGCCAGAATTCGCGTGATGGGTCCGTTCACCTGGGTGATGGACTGCGTAGTGTGGTCCTGGTCCCAATCCACCGTACCGGTGGTGTGGATCGCGACGCCCCAGGAAGTCTTCGCCACCTGGGCGATCTTCAGGTGCGCCAACTGGTCCGGCGGAACGGTGAAAAGGCCGGCGGGCACGTTGGACTGGTCCGCGGGTTCGCTTTCGACCCTCTTCAATTGTCCGCAAGCCAATTGAAATAGTCCCAGCGCCGCCACGAGAACTGCGGGGGTGCACGCGGCAATTCGGAATCGCCGCGTGCCAATGCTTGATGCTGCCTGCATGGCTACTCTTCTCCTCATTCCAGCTTGAAAACAACGATCCGGCACCGCATAAGCGATGCCAGGCCGTCAGAGCAACAGTGGAGGAGCTAAGCGACTGGAGGAGCCCGTGAAGAGCTCGCGGTCAGCAGTACTTCGTGGAAAGGCTGGAAGTCCGGCGTGGGGGCCAGCCAGGTCACCAGGAAAGCGGGCGTCACCGCTACCGGCACGATGGTCCGCAGGAAAGGCAGCGACCCCACGTGGCACAACAGGCAGCAATGGCCCGCTGCGTGGTGTGATTCGTGTCCCGAGGCAAGCGCGAAGGACTGGACCGCGACGATCAGACACAGCAACAGGAGCACGAGCAGTTTTCTCATGAACAGCCACCCGTAACGTGCTGTGTTGGTCTTGCCGTCACGAAGCTGAGGCACACGAATAGTATAGCGACGTACTTCGATGCGCCCAGGTTACCAGAAAACAGCGGCCCCCGCGGGAGGCGGAGTGCGGCCGGCACTTACTTCCGCGTCGCTTTCGTGTCCCGCCCGCCCTGATGAATGACCAGGCGCGTCACGGCTTCGCTCGCGTCCGTAAAGAACTCCACCTGCGCGTCGATTACCTTCAGGAAGAACTTGGTCTCCGACTCGGCGAACAATTCGAACTTCGGCTGACCTGTGATCTGTGTCACGAGCCGGCCGCCTTCCACCGTCATCGTCACGTCGACGCCCGGCCCCAGCTCGTACGTCCCCGCATACCTCGCCAGCAGTTGCGGCGAAACCTGGATTTCCTTACGCGGAGGCGGCAGCTCCGCTTTGTCGCTGATCCGTGGCGCCTTCTGATCCCGCCCGCCCTGATGCAGCACCAGGTGCGTCACCGTGCCGTTCGCATCCTTTACGAACTCGATCTGTGCATCCACTACCTTCAGGAAGAACACCATCGCCGATTCCGGAAAAATCGGAAACGCCGGCTGGCTCGCCAGCTTCTCCGAAAGCTGATTGCCTTCCAGAGTGATCAGCATCTTCGCGCCCGGCATCAATTCATAGGTCCCCACATACTGCGCCAGCACCTTTGGATCCAGCGTGATTTCCTTCCGCTCCGCGGGCAGCGTCACCGCTTCGCCATGCGCGATTGCCGCCAGGTTCGCGGCAATCTCCTCCGGCGCCGAGCCGTTTACGTTCCCCAGCACCACCACCGTCAGCTTGTCGTCAGGGTAGTAGGTCAGTTGCGCGTTGAAGCCTTCGATACCCCCACCGTGCTGGATCACCTTCCGCCCGTCCTTGGTCTGCACAAACAGCCCGCATGCGTAGTCGTCCTTGTACGGCGTGGTCATCCTGGCCAGCGACGCCGCCGTGAGCAGCTTGCCGCCGAACAGCCCCTGTTCCCACTTCAGCAGGTCTTCGGTTGTGGAATACAGCGCTCCGGCCGCGAATGGGATGGTCATGTTCACGAACCCGGCATTCACCAGCCCGTCCTTACCGGACGTGTAACCCGCCGCGCGCTTCGGGATGATGGCCGAGTTTGAATCGTAGCCCGAATCCTTCATGCCAAGCGGCGCGAAAATATTCTCGCGCACAAACTTTTCATAGCTGCCGCCGGTGATCTTCTCGATCAGGTAACCGAGCAGCACATATCCCGAATTGCTATAGCTCCACTTCCCGCCCGGTGCGAAATCCAGCGGCTTGTCGCGGAAGCGTGCCACCTCTTCCGCGGGCGTCGTCGCGAACGGCTCCCATTTGGCGTATTCCGGAAAGCTGGTGAAACTCGGGATCCCCGAGGTGTGCGTCAGCAGGTTGTAAATGGTGATTTTGTCCCACGCCGCCGGAGCATCGGCCATGTACTTCTTGACCGGGTCTTCCACGTTCAATTTGCCGCGCTCCTGGAGCAGCAGAATCGAAGCCGCCGTGAACTGCTTGGTGATCGACCCGAGCCGGAACTTCGTCGCCGGTGAATCCGGCACATCCCACTCCAGGTTCGCAAATCCGTATCCCTTGCTCAGCAGCACCTGGTTGCCCTTGGCCACCAGCACCGACCCCATAAACTGCCGGTTCGTGGCGTAAGACTGGACCACCTGTTCCATGCGCGCGACATCCTGAGCCCAGCCGCCGCCCGCCGCCAGGAGCACAATCGCAAATCGAAGCATCATGCTCTGTAGGGTAACCCGCAGGCCTGGGCGCGTCCAGCCATCAGAAACCTGGAGAGGCGCAACCGCCTGAGGGCCCAACCCGAGTAGGTTGATTTTCGGGGCCATCGGCCCGCCCGCGTTTTGCGGCGCTCGTCTTCCAGTGCGGTCGCGGTGTCGGCAGGGTATCGTGTGGGTGATGGTGTTGGTACACTTGATCTGGGAGGTCGCGGCGCACTGTCGACCTGAAGTCTGACGCGTGGCTAACGTCCCCGGCGGGATTGCCATAGATCCTCAGACCTGCAGAACGTGTCGGCCATCGCTCCTGCGACCTCCCCGCGCTCCGGAAAAACAGCAGCTCGGCGCCGCGCCTTCATTGTCCGGAAGACGAGCACCGCGCGCGTCGTGAGGATCGTGGTTCGCCTGGATCGCTCGTTATACTGGTTAGAGGAACTGGTTAGGAGGAGATTCCGGTTCGCAGTGAGGGGCATGGTTCTGGCAACGCTGCTGTGTGCGATCGTTTGGTGCGGCCTGGCGCAGAATACCGGGGACGTTCCCCAGCTCTTTCGGAAGGCGCTAGCCTTGCAGCAGAGCGGCAATCTGCAGGCCGCAATCACGATTTACCAACAGATCCTGAAAGTCCGGCCGGATGTTCCTCCGGCGCCTTGAGCCCCGTCGCTTCGATGTGCACGGTGTACATGCCGGGAAGTTGTGCAGCATCACCTCAGCATTGGGGACCGAAGCACCGCAGAGATCGGTTACGGTGCCGGACAATGAGCCGGTTGTCTGCGCCGGCGCCGAGCGCGGAATCAAGAGTAACACTGTTAGATATACAACAGTAAGACTCAGCCAACTGTTGCCAACCTGCATTTCCGTTTTGAGTAGTTACTGATGACCTGTTGAAGACCTTGGACGCCTTTATTCATGCGGGTTTCGACGTGATGAAGACGCTCCCGAGGTCAATACCCAGTGGGCGAGAAACAGAATCAACCATTCCAGCTCTCGTTTAACGCTTCGCTGAAGATCGATTTCCAGGGATCGCACGTCACGTCGGATGGCGGCCTCATCCTGGTGAAATTAGGCGACCAAGACGTGGAGGTCGGAGACGTGTTTGTTGGAATTCACTGAAAAGACGCAGTTTCCCGGTTCTCGGTTTTCCCGGCGGGTGGAATTTGGTGCTTGTCAGAGGCAAAACAAGGCTCCCGGAGAAAAAACTGCGCTTCGGAGCTTCGGAGGATCAAGAATTGGGGGGTTGTGATATTCTAAACGCAATCCAGAAGCCAGAATGGAAATCCTGGCTGAATCTAGTTCATGTGCGAAGCGGAGGGGAACGCGTCATGATTCGTGTAAAGAGCGCATTGGTTCTTGGCCTGGCCGCCGCGGGTTTCATCGAGGCTCAGCCTCCCGCGATTCAGTTTCGTGTACCCAAGGGTATCTACACCAACTTCGTCAGTGAAGGGGCCATCAAACAGGCGCAGGCGGCGGCTTATCCGACCACGAAACCCATCGACATTCCCAATTATCCGGTGGGCCCGGTGGATCCGACGGATCCAGTGCTGGTCAACTACTTCACGACGTTGCTAAACAATCCGGTGATTGCCGGTCTGGCGCCGCAGATCAAGTGGTTGGCGCTGAACCCTTCGAAGGGCGTGTATACGTGGAATCTGCTGGACGATGTTTTCACGGCGGTCCATCAATGGAACACAGCTCACCCGCACCAGACGCAGAAAACGATTCAGCTTCTGATTGCGCCGGGGTTCAGCTCGCCGGACTTCGTTTTCAGCGATATTGACACGAGTGTGTGCGGAGAGGGATCGAGCCCATGCCCACTGGCGGGCTCCTGCGATGGGCTGTTCATGAATCCGCAACCGGCGGTTTCGCCCGTTTGCGGATACACCACGCTTTTCTACGAGACGGAAGCCGGCGCTCCCACGCAGGAGAATTTGCCAATGCCTTGGAACGCGGTTTATAAGAGCGACCAAGAAGCGTTTCTCATGGCGCTGAACGAGCACATTCTAACCGAACCTGGGAACTCAGCGTTTGTATCCATCGCGGTGGCAGGACCCACTGCGTCGTCGACGGAAATGATCCTGCCCAACAAAGCCAACCAGACGTTCGGCGGCAACGGAGGACTTCTGCAGTTGGGCACGAATCCTACGCTGCCGTCCGGCGAGACGGCTGTCACGGGGATCACGGTGGATTCGGCATGGAATAGTTTGTTCGCGAACTTCTATGGCGGCCCGATCTACAAGTATACGGACCAGCCGTTCATCAACGAATGGGACACGGCGATTGATCTGTACGGCTCGATTTTCAGCAACATTACGCTGTGTCTGACGACGACGACGGACGCGCTGCCTGCGTTTCCGGCGGCGCCCGCAGCCGCACTGGTCCCCGCGTCCGGCTTTTCTTCGGACTGCGGCACTACGACCCAGGGCACTGAACAGCAGTGCTCCGCCGTAACCGAGGTGATAAGCTACTTCACCAATCCAACCGTGGGCGGGACGAATGCGAAGCTGGTGTTCGAGGCCGGAATGACGGCGGCGCGGGATGGCTTAGACCTGGGAACGAACGGAGTGAAGTGGCTGGCCGAGGTGACCGCGGCAGGGACAAATCCGCTTCCGGGCACGCTGTATACGATGCCGAGGATCCTTGGGGGAGTGCAGTTTTCCCACACCTTCTCGTCCAGTAAGGTGAACGCAAACGGCAGTACGGACGGCGAAACCGATATACAGGCGGAGGGTTGCCCGACATTTCCTACTACGCTCTGCACGGGCCTCACGCCGTCTCAGGGGTACTATAACGTGATGCAACTCAGCTATCTGCCGGGCACGTCGGCGGGGCCGTTGTTTGGCGCGCCGACGAAAGTCACTTACGGCAATTGGGTGTATAAGAATGCCCCGATGAATTTTCTGGAGATTTATGACGTCGATGTGATCTATGCGTCGGGTCTCGCGGGCTGCACGATGCTTCAGATTGCGGGGAGCCCATCCAATGGTATCGCTCCGGATGTGAGTTCGTGCAGCGTGGGGCTGTTCAGTTCTACGTTTTGGGACGTGCTAGTGACGGAAATGGCGCTTGGCCTGACCAACATCGGGTTAGGCTCCACGGTAGAGTCTGTTGTGTTCAATTAGTACCTCTACATTTGGATTCTGCGCGGAACGGGCAGACAATCCGAGTTACCCGACGCTGCTGAGGGCGAGTTGGGGGATGATGACGAGTTCCCGCAGCTTGAGCCCCGTGGTGATCACGGTCTTGCCGAATTAGTCACGCCTGTTTCGGTGTTAACCAGAATGGGGCGATAGGACCCGGCCGTCAAGTGGTCTCTGTGATCGTCATTGTCGAATTTTCCTTTTAAGAACTTTATCCCATTAGATATCCTGTCGCCATGGCCACGCTCTCAGTTTGTGCAGCGCGCAGAGGTAGCCCTGTCATGGGCACCGGCCCTGCGCGTCCGGCTTTTGCCGACGGTGGAGCTACTGCGAGCCTCGGACCGAGCGGAGCGGTGATTCGAGGCCAAAGGTATTCTAACGCTCAAAAGACTCTCTTGCGCGTCTTGAAAATGGAGAGATGCTATCTCGCACTCTATTAGTTCCTGACTCATGCCAATCAATAAAATCCGATACTTATCAGGCTGAGATTAAGATGGTTTTATGATTTTCTTTACAGGCGCAGCGACCGGGGCCAACGTCGTGGACGCGGGTTCTTCGATCTGTTAGAGTCACGTGCGGAGAGGTTTTGGCTATCCTACCGCCTGGAACACTGATCGAGTATTTCTAAAGAATCATTTTAGTGAAAGTGCGGTGCAGGTCTGGGCCGGACGCCGCTATACTTCTCTCTTCACATACTTGCAGGAGAGTGTATGCTCACTGAAAACAGATTGCGCCGGGAGTTTCTGAAGCGTGCCGGGACAGGTTTGGCCGGCACGGCACTCGCCGTTCAGGCGGGCCAGGGTACTGCCGGGGCAGCCGAACCGGCGCAGAAAAGCGGAATCTTCGACGTGCGGGCATTTTGGGGCGGCGGGCGACGGCAAATCTCTCGACACCGAGGCCGTCAACAAGGCCATAGGCGCCGCTGCCGCGGCGGGAGGCGGGACCGTACTGTTCCCCGCCGGCAGTTACTTATGCCGCTCGATTCATCTCACCAGCAACGTGGATCTGTATCTCGATCAAGGTTCCACGATCGTGGCGGCTGACGCCGCGGCGGCCGGAGAGAGCGGCGGCTACGATGCGGCAGAGCCCAACCAATGGAGCGAATATCAGGACTTCGGCCACAGCCACTGGCACAACAGCCTGCTGTGGGGCGAAGGCATCGAGAACGTCGCCATCCTCGGTCCCGGACGCATCTGGGGAAACGGCCTCAGCAGGGGATACGGGGCGGGGCCGGCTGCCGAACACGCCGGAGTCGCCAACAAGAGCATCAGTCTCAAGAACTGCCACAATGTGCTGCTGCGCGACTTCTCCATCCTGCACGGCGGGCACTTCGGCATTCTGGCGACCGGAGTCGATAACCTCACCATCGACAACCTGCGCATCGACACCAACCGCGACGGAATGGATGTCGATTGCTGCCATAACGTGCGCATCTCCAATTGTTACGTCAACTCTCCGTGGGACGACGGTATCTGCCTGAAAAGCTGCTACGCGCTTGGCTGGGCCAAACCCACCGAGTTTGTCACCATCACCAATTGCTATGTCAGCGGATGCTTTGAAGAAGGCACGCTGCTCGACGGCACTTACAAGCACTTTGCCCCGAACGCGCGCGTTCCCCGCACCGGGCGAATCAAGTTCGGCACCGAATCCAATGGCGGCTTCCGCAACATCACCGTCTCTAACTGCGTCTTCGAAGGTTGTCAGGGGCTGGCTCTGGAATCCGTCGATGGCGCGCTGCTGGAAGACGTGACTATTACCAACATTTCCATGCGGGACATCACCAGCGCGCCCATCTTCCTGCGCCTGGGAAGCCGCATGCGCGGCCCGGCGGGCACGCCCGTGGGCACTCTGAAACGCGTGATCATCAGCAACCTGGTCTGTTCCAACTCCGCCTCCCGGCTGGGCTCCATCATTAGCGGGATTCCGGGCCACGCCGTCGAGGATGTCACCATCAGCCACGTGCAGATATGGCACCAGGGCGGCGGCACGAAGGAGCAGGCGGCCATCAAGCCGCCCGAAAAAGAGACCGGCTATCCGGAACCCAGAATGTTCGGCGACATGCCCGCCCAGGGATTCTATATCCGCCACGTCAACGGTATCCGGTTCGACAACGTCGAGATCGTGGCCGAGAAGGCGGACCTGCGGCCGGCGTTTGTGCTGGACGACGTGCGCGACGCCGACTTCTTCCGCATCCGCGCGCCGCGCGAGGCGGATACGCCCATCTTCGCCTTGCACGATGTCGCGGATTTCGCGGTCCATATGTGCCGGTCCGTGGCCGATACACAACTGGCGAAGACAGAGCAGACGACCCTGTAGAGCGGGCTATCGCCTGCCCGGTGCGTTGCCGGGCTCATCGGCCGGGCCAGACGCGGACTCGCCTGCCGGGGGCTTATTCGAGCGATCGCAGCTTCAGGTCGAAGATGTTGTAGGGCTGCGCGCCCACCACCAAATCGCCGTCCACGCCTTGCGGAGTGCTCTTGCCGAGCACGAAGGCGGGAGTGCCATCGGCGCCGATGCGCATGGCTTCCATCAGGTCGGCCTCGATTTCGCTCTTGTGTTTTTCGGCCACCACGCAAACGCGAAACGCCGTCACGTCCAGTTTGAGGAACTCGGCGTCGGCCAGCAGGCTCTCCAGATCCAGCTTGTCGGGGTGATTGCCAATCACGTCGCGCAGTTTCCAGAACTGCCCCTGGTCGGCGGCGCATCGTGCGGCTTCGGCGGCGCGCATGGCATTGGGGTGCATGGAATCGAGCGGCAAGTCGCGGCTGTAGAACCGGACCTTTCCGGTGTCGATGTAGTTCTTCTTCAGCTCCGCGAAGGTCTGCGTGTAAAACTGCCGGCAGAAGGGGCACTGATAGTCGGTGAACTCCACCATGGTGATGGGCGCGTCCTTGTCGCCCATCACTGGCGCGCCCTCAAGGTTCATCTTGATCTTGGCCGGCGGACCGGCGGGCTGCTGCTGCTGCTGCCGTTCCAGCAACTGCCGGATCTGGCGCAGTTCCTGCAAAATCTGGTCGCCTTGTTGGCGGGTGATTCCCGGCTCCTGGGAGGCGCCGGCAGCAACCTGCGCGCGCGCCCCCGGGATCAGCGCCAGCGCGGCGCATGTCGCAATTCCTAAAATGTTTCTCATTCCGTTCCTAATTCTTCTCCAACATCAACATATACTGCACGTCGCGGATGTGTTCCTTCTCTTCCAGCAGGTGAAAGTGATTGGCTTCCACCTCCTTGATCACGTCCGGCATGTCCAGGCGGATGTGCGTGAGCGCACGCCCGTTGGGCATTGCCGACTCCCTCTTGTAATACTCTACGATGATCAGCCTGCCGCCGTCCTTGAGCGCCTTGTGAATCGCCGCCAGCATTTTCTCCGGATAATCGAAATGATGATAGACGTCGAGGGCCAGCGCCATGTCCAACTGGCCGTCTGGCAGGCGCGGGTCGGTCTCGGTGCCCTTGATGAAAGTGACATTTTGCAAACCGGCTTCGGTGGCTTTCAGCCTGGCGGCGGCAAGAAAGTCGTCGAAGATGTCTTCGGCGATCACGTGTCCGCCCGGCCCGACGCGCTTGCTGAGGTAGGGGAGCATGAATCCCACGCCGGTGCCGATGTCGGCCACGGTCATGCCCGGCTCGAGGCCCATTTCGCGAATCAGCAGCCCCGGTTTCTCTGTCTGTTCGCGATTTGGATTGCCCAGGCCGGCGGCCATCTGCTTGCGCTGCTGCTCGGTTTGGTAGCCGCTGTTGGCCTGGCGCGCCACCTGCGCTGCCAGGGTGGCGGCCAGCGCCAAAGCCAGACACGCGATCCTTTTCATAACGGCGGCTCCATGGGCAGCGCCAGCGGCGCCTCCTTCAAGAAGTCGAGCTGCGCCATCTCGGCCACCGATTCACGGATGGATTGCTCGGAGGTGCGTTCGACGGTAATCACGAACGGCAGGTCGTGCTTGGTTTCGCACGGTTCCTGCAAGACCGCGTCCAGGCTGATTTTCTTGCTGGCCAGAATGCCCGCCAGCCGGGCCAGGATGCCGGGCCGGTCGTCGACGCGGAAGCGGAGATAGTAAGCGCTGCGCTGGAGCGTGATGTCGACGGGTTTGTTCTCGCCCAGCCGTTCATGAGCGAAGGGCGAAACGCGCTCCGGGCTGCCGGCGCGGATCTCGCGCGCCACGCGCATCAGGTCGCTGGTCACGGCCACGCCGGTGGGCAGCGCGCCCGCGCCCCAGCCGTAGTAGAAGGTGTCTTCGCCGTACCGGCCCTTCACCCACACTGCGTTGTAAGCGCCGTGCACACTGGCGAGAATGGTGGACAGGGGAATCAGCACCGGGCGCACAAACAGGATCAGGCCGTCGGGCGTTTTGCGCGCCCCGCACACCAGACGGATGCCGTGGCCCAATTGCCGCGCGTAGCGGAAATCGATGGGGGAAATGCGGCGGATGCCCTCCATGAAAATGTCCGAGGGCGTGATTTTTTCGCCGAACGCAAGCGCCGCCAGCAGCACCAGCTTGGAGCGCGCGTCGTAGCCATCGATATCCGCGCTCGGGTCGGCTTCCGCGTAGCCCTTGGCCTGCGCCTCGCGCAGCACGGCGTCGAGCGGCACGTCGCGCCGTTCCATCTCGGTGAGCATGTAATTGCAGGTGCCGTTGAGAATGCCATAAAGCGCCACGATGCCATCGCCCGAGATTCCCTCGCGCAGCACGGCGTGGATAGGAATGCCGCCGCACACGCTGGCTTCCATAGCCAGGTTGATGCCGGCGCGAATCGCGCGGTCCCAGATCTCCGGGCCGCGCGCGGCCATCAGCTCCTTGTTCGCGGTCACCACGGACTTGCGGTGGGCGATGGCGGCATCCACAATTTGCGCCGCCACGTCCACGCCGCCCACCAACTCGGCCACGATCTGGACTTCCGGATGTTCGACTAACTGGCGCCAGTCCGCGGTCTTGAACACATCGCCCAGTCCGGCAGGAAGCGTTTTCGCGTGCACCGACCGGCTGCACACGGCCGCCACTTTCAAGCGGAATCCGAGCTTGCCGGCAATTTCGTCCGCGTTCTCGGCCAGAATAGCCAGCGCGCCCGAGCCCACGTTGCCCAGGCCCACAATGCCGACTTTCACTTCCTCCATATAGTGGTTATGATAACAGGGCACTCACGCCGGACTATCATATAAGGCAGGTCCTCACCATGAAACATCGCTTCCGCCGATGCGCTCTGCCGGCGGCCTTCGCCGTTCTCTGCCTGGCCCAGCAACCGGCCGAGCCGCCTGCCGTACCGCCGGCCGAACCGGAGGCCAGGCTCCCCGGCGGCAGATTGCAGCGCGACCGGTTGCTCAAAGCGGAGCATGCCGCGAATCTCAAGGACGCAGCGGAACTGGTGGAGCTGGCGCAGCAATTGCGCGGCGACCTGGAGAAGAACAGCCAATACGTTTTTTCCCTCGCCGACCATAAGAAGGCTGAAGACATTGAGAAACTGGCGCACCGAATCCGCACTCGCATGCAGCATTTTTAGTCTGCTGGCCTGTGGCCTTGCCGGTGCGCAAGTGCCCGCGAAATCGCCTGCTCTGGCGCTCGTCGATGCCCAAGACGCCGCGCATTGGCAAACCGTGGCGAAAGAGGCAGGCTGGCAAACGATCGTCCCCGGCGGCGCCTCCACCGATCCCATCGACACGCGTGTGCTGGCCGTGGCCGCGGCGGTGCGCGGCGCCATTCAAAACGGCGCCGTGGACCCGGCGCACGTTTACCTGGCGGGCCGCGGCGACCGCGCGGCGGCGGTCTTCTACACCATCTCGCGCCTGCCCGACCTCTTCGCCGCCGGAGTGGCGGTTGGCGGCTCGCCCGAAGCCGCCCTCGCTACCGGCCGCATTTACGCCATCAACTTCAGCAACTGTCCCGTGCTGTGGGTCAGCGACAATGAGGCGGATGAAACGGTGGCGCAAAAACTCAAAGCCGCCGGAATGTGGCTGGAGTGGCGCTCCTCGAACGATGTAAAGGACGCCGATGTGTTCGCCTGGCTGGCTGCGCATGCGCGCGATCCGTTTCCGCTGGATGTCGATTGCGAAACGGATTCTCCTACGTTTTCCAGTTGTTTCTGGCTCACGCCCGGCAAGTTCGATGTCAACGAGCGCAACGATGTGCTGCCCCGCACGCTGGTGGCCACCGCCACGCCGGCTGCGCTCGATCTGGGCGGCTTCGCTTACAAGCTGGACGAGCCAGGGCCCGGCGTGCTGGTCGTCCGCCTGCCCGCGAAGTACTCAGGCCCGCTAAAGCTGGGCGACCGCATCATCGAGCTCGACGGGCACCCCATCGCCGACGCGCACGCGTACCTGGAAATAATGAACAAGGCCAATGAAGAGCGGCGTGTCGTGGTCATGGTGCAACGCGGCAAGGAACGCACGCGCATCGAGACACGCATCCTGGTTCCGCATCACGATTTCGTGGCCACCGCGCGCGTGCAAGGCAAATACGATCCTGGGCAAAAGCAAATCCTCATCATCAGCCGCACTGTCACCGAAATGCGCCTCACCGTTCCCACAGCGTGGGCCGGCGCCGGCTTGTGGTGGAACGGCCTGGCGCTCGATAGGATCGACAAGGCGGGGTGCATCCTGCTGACCGTCGACAAAGAGCTACTGCACGCAAGCGCGTGCCCGTGAACCGCGATTGCCTCGTCACGCCGGATTGGAACGCGCCGCTAGCAGGCGTGCGCGGAGACTGCCTGGGGCAGGCTCAGGGCCGGGGCCTCTTCATTGTCCGTCGCCAGTAAGAACGAGAACTGAACGGGTTCGTTGTGTTCGTCGAGCCAATCCGATCCACAAAGTCGCAGTTCGGCCACATCATCGAGACCGGCCGCGGCCACACGCATCCACGAGGGCGTGTGGGCCAGCACTACGGCTTCCACAATGGTCCCGTCGCACAGTCGAATCAACGCGTACATTCTGAGATCTCCTCGAGAAGGTTGAACTTGTTCAGCACGGCCAAGCGGGCCGGCGCTCGTTCCCCTATGACAGGCGCCCAAAACAGCTTTCCGGTGTCTTGGCTTAGAAGTGGTTTCAACGGAGTTATAGAGAGCGGACATTGGCCGTAATCTCCTCCTTCAGGCCCGCGAGCTTCGCCCGGAAATGGAACGCCGCGGTCCGGCGGACCAACGCTTGGTGCTCCCTCCGATGAAGCCGGACCGCGTTCTTGCAGATGCCGCTCGATATCCGGTCGAGCTGGCGGTTCCATCCCCGTGCGCCTCTCATGCCCAACATTGGCGGAACCAGTTGCGGTCCCGCCGGACGAAGCGTCAGTTCGCCGAAAAATCTGTATTGCGACCTTTCGAATGCGTCTCCGATGATTGCTGTCATGTCGCTCGTCCACCTCAATCATGCGGTGTCCTCCTTTCATCTCACAGTCCTGCCCATACTTACGGGTACTGATGCCGGAGTTCGCAGGGTACTGAGCGCATTTCCGTGTTGGCCTGCCAACATCGGCAACGGTGTGCCACGGCTTCTTTTGGGGCGGTTGAGAACAGCGCTACGGTATTGATTTTATTGGCCGTATGAGCCACCCGGAAGTCTTTTCACCGCCCTCACGGCGGCTGATCGCAGCGCAATTGCAGGAGCGGATTCCACTCAGGCGTCAGGTTGCAAGAGCTCTATGGCGGCCTCCGTGGTATCTTGTGGGTACCCTTGCCGATCGGTACCGCGCACGATGATGTGCACGAATGTTTTGCGCCGCGGCCGGCCGTGATTTTGCTGCGGCGCATGAATGTGCCCGGCCGCACAGAGGGAAACCGGCGCGGCGCGAAAGCGGCGCCCTGGTCAACGGTCGGGTTTTCGAATGGGTGCGCAACTTAACAAAAGCCTCGAACCGTTTTGTGGCGATGGCAACTCCAAGTAAGAAGATGGTTCTGGAGGTTGTACCACGATGAAGGCGACACAAGCGCTCCACAATCTGGGGCAAAGCATCTGGCTGGACAACATCACACGCGATCTGCTGGATAGCGGCACGCTGAAACGCTACATCGATGAACTGTCGGTAACGGGGCTTACCTCAAATCCGACGATCTTCGACCACGCGGTCAAGAACAGCACTGCATATGATGCCGCGATCCGCGAGAAGGTGAGCAGGGGCAAAACCGGCGAGGCGCTCTTCTTCGAGTTGGCGCTGGAGGACCTTACCCGGGCCGCCGCCCTGTTTCGAGGGGTCTACGACCAGACGAAGGGCGTGGATGGCTGGGTGTCTCTGGAGGTCTCGCCGTTGCTGGCCCACGACACACCCAGCACCTTGGCGGCGGCCAAGGAACTTCACGCGCGTGCCGGACAGCCCAACCTGCTGATCAAGATCCCCGGCACGAAGGAAGGCCTGCCCGCGATTGAGGAGGCGATCTTTGCCGGCGTCCCGATCAACGTGACCCTCCTGTTTTCCCGCGAGCAATACCTGGCGGCTGCCGAGGCGTTTCTGCACGGCGTTGAGCGGCGCATTAAGGCCGGGCTCCAGCCGGCTGTCGGCTCGGTCGCTTCGATCTTTATCAGCCGCTGGGACGTGGCAGTGATGAACAAAGCGCCCGACTCGTTGCGCGACCAACTCGGCATCGCTATCGCCAAGCGCGCCTACCG
This sequence comes from Bryobacteraceae bacterium, assembly GCA_049698695.1. Lineage (GTDB taxonomy): Bacteria > Acidobacteriota > Terriglobia > Bryobacterales > Bryobacteraceae > Bog-375. Next base: position 25,962 of record JBAVYH010000011.1, read on the forward strand.
GGCATACCGCACGCTGATCGACTCCCCGCGCTGGCATCGCGCTCTCAGCGCCGGCGCGCTTCCCCAACGGCTCCTTTGGGCCAGCACGGGAACCAAGGACCCCAAGGCCTCCGATGTCCTTTACATTAAGGCTCTGGCCGCGCCTTTCACGGTGAACACCATGCCGGAGGGCACCTTGAAAGTTCTCGCCGCTCACGGTGAAGTGAACACGATGCTGCCGGCGGATGGCGGCGACTGCGAGGAAGTCCTGGCGCAGTTCGCCAAGGCCGGGATCGATGTCGACGCTCTGGCCGCCCAGCTTCAGGATGAAGGAGCGAAGTCATTCGTGAATTCCTGGAACGACCTGATGGCGGTGATCGCCGCCAAGAGTGCGGCGCTGAAGACGGCCGCAGCCAGTTGAGGGGAGAAAGAAAGGAACACCAATGATAACCACGGCAGACGCCACAAGCCAGGGCCCCGAACTGCTGACCCAGCGGAAGTCCTGGAGGTCTCTCCAAAACCACTATAAGAAGATTCGAGAATTCCATCTGCGAAGTCTCTTCGCGGAGGAGCCCGCTCGCGGTGAGCGGATGACGGCCGAGGCTGCCGGCATCTTCCTGGACTACTCGAAGAACCGCATCACGGACAAAACCGTCAAACTGCTCGTCCGGCTGGCCGAAGAAGCGGGCCTGCGGGCGCGAATCGACGCCATGTTTCGAGGCGACAAGATCAACGTCACCGAGAAGCGGGCGGTTCTGCACGTGGCCCTGCGCGCACCCAAAGATGCTTCCATTGCGGTCGACGGCGAGAACGTTGTGCCCCAGGTCCACGCAGTGCTGGATAAGATGGCGGATTTCTCCAACCGCGTGCGCAGCGGGGAATGGAAGGGACACACCGGCAAGCGCATTCGCAACGTTCTCAACATCGGCATTGGCGGCTCCGACCTCGGACCGGTGATGGCTTATGAGGCGCTGAAACATTACAGCGACCGTGGCATGACGTTCCGTTTCGTCTCTAACGTCGATGGCACGGACTTCACCGAGGCTGTTCGCGATCTCGACCCGTCGGAGACGCTCTTCATTGTTTCTTCGAAGACTTTCACCACGCTGGAGACGATGACCAACGCCCACTCGGCGCGCGCCTGGGCGCTGGCCGGTCTGGGCGGCGACCAGGCATCGGTCGCCCGGCACTTTGTGGCGGTGTCGACGAACGCCGCGGAGGTAGCGAAATTCGGTATCGATACCGCCAACATGTTCGGCTTCTGGGACTGGGTGGGCGGACGCTACTCCATGGACTCGGCAATCGGGCTGTCGACAATGCTAGCCGTCGGGCCCGACAACTTCCGCGCAATGTTGGGCGGCTTCCACCAGATGGACGAGCACTTTCGCACCGCACCTTTCGAACGCAACCTGCCGGTGCTGATGGGAATGCTGACCGTTTGGTACAGCGACTTTTTCGGCGCCGAAACGGTCGCCATATTGCCTTATGAGCAGTACCTGAAGCGATTTCCCGCCTATCTGCAGCAACTGACAATGGAGAGCAACGGAAAACACGTCACGCTCGACGGCAAGGAAGTTACTTATCCGACCAGCCCGATTTACTGGGGCGAGCCGGGCACCAACGGCCAGCACTCCTTCTATCAGTTGATCCATCAGGGGACGCGGCTCATCCCGTGTGACTTCATCGCGTTCGGACAGCCGCTCGACCCGCTTGGCCGCCACCACGACATGCTCCTGGCGAATGTTTTCGCCCAGAGCGAAGCGCTGGCGTTCGGCAAGACCCTGGAGCAAGTGCAGGCCGAAGGCACGCCGGACTGGCTGGCGCCCCACCGCGTTTTCGAGGGCAACCGCCCGTCGAACACCATCCTCGCCGAGCGGCTCACGCCCGAGACTCTCGGCAAGCTGGTGGCGTTATACGAGCACAGCGTGTTCACGCAGGGCACCATCTGGCAGATCAATTCGTTCGACCAGTGGGGCGTGGAACTAGGCAAGGCGCTGGCGCAGCGGATCATTCCTGAGCTGGAGAGCGCGACGGAGCCCGCCCAAAACCATGACAGTTCGACAAACAGCTTGATCCGCCGCTACCGAAGGATCAAGACGGCAAAGGAGTGAGTCATGCAACTTGGAATGGTTGGTCTGGGAAGGATGGGAGCAAACATGGTGCGGCGGCTCCTCAAAGGAGGGCACCGGTGCGTCGTTTTCGACAAGTCGCCGGACGCCGTGAACGAGTTAGTTCAGGAGACGGCAGCGCCGAGCAGGACGCTGCAGGACCTGGCGGCGAAACTCAGCAAGCCACGCGCGGTTTGGTTGATGGTGCCGGCCGCCGTCGTGGACGATGCGATCTCCGGTATCGTTCCCTATCTCGAGGCCGGAGATACTCTCATTGACGGCGGCAACTCTTATTACATCGACGACATCCGGCGCGCAAAGGATCTTACAGCAAAGGGCATCCGTTATATCGACGTAGGAACGAGCGGCGGCGTCTGGGGCCTGGAACGAGGTTATTGCATGATGATTGGCGGCGAGGCGGATGCTGTGAAGCGCCTCGACCCAATTCTCGCGACGCTGGCGCCGGGCGCGGGCAGTATCCCGCGCACTCCCGGACGGGAGAAGCTTGACGGCACTGCCGAACAAGGTTACCTGCACTGTGGCCCCAGCGGTGCCGGCCACTTCGTCAAGATGGTCCACAACGGCATCGAGTACGGCCTGATGGCCGCCTACGCCGAGGGGTTGAGTATTCTGCGCGACGCCAACGTGGGAAAGTCGCGGGGCGCCGCCGATGCCGAGACGGCGCCCCTGCGCGACCCCGGCCACTACCAGTACGATCTCAACCTGCGGGACATCGCCGAGGTGTGGCGCCGCGGCAGCGTGATCGCGTCGTGGCTGCTGGATCTGACGGCAGCCGGCCTGACAAAGGATTCCGACCTCTCGCAGTTCGCCGGCCGTGTCTCGGATTCGGGCGAAGGCCGGTGGACCATTAAGGCTGCTATCGACGAAGCCGTGCCGGCGCCGGTTCTTTCCGCCGCGCTCTACCAGCGCTTCGCCTCGCGCGGGGAGGCGGATTATCAGGACAGACTGCTATCGGCGATGCGCTACGGGTTCGGCGGACACCTGGAAAAAGCGGCCGGCAAATAACCGCATGAATGGAGGCTTACGATGACCGATTCCCTTTCGGACGCTCTGGTTTTCTTCGGCGCAACGGGCGATCTGGCATTCAAGAAGATTTTCCCGGCGCTGCAGGCCATGGTGAAACACGGCCACCTCAATGTGCCGGTTATCGGTGTAGCCAAGGAGCGTTGGAGCCTCGAGCAGCTTCGCGCGCGGGCGCACGACAGCCTGGTACAACACGGCGGAGTCGATCCCAAGGCGTTCGCCACGTTGAGCGGTCTGCTCCGTTATGTGGGCGGCGACTACACCGACCCCGCCACTTTTCAGGCGCTTCGCAAGGAACGCAACGGAGCGCAACGGCCGGCGCATTACCTGGCCATCCCACCGCTCCTGTTCGCATCCGTCGTGGAACAGTTGACGAAATTGGGCTGCGCCCAGAACGCTCGCGTTATTGTCGAGAAACCGTTCGGCAGGGACCTTCAGTCGGCGCGGGAACTTAACCGGATCTTGCACCGGGTGTTTCCCGAGTCGAGTATTTTTCGCATCGACCACTATCTCGGCAAGCGGCCGGTGCAAAACGTAGTGGTCTTCCGGTTTGCGAACGCCTTTATGGAACCGTTCTGGAATCGAAACTACATCGATAGCGTGCAGATCACCATGGCGGAGGACTTCGGCGTGCAAGGCCGTGGTGCTTTCTACGATCAGACCGGCGCCATCCGCGACGTGGTCCAAAACCATCTCTTCCAGATCTTGTGCAATCTCGCGATGGAACCTCCGGTCCGTGCCGACAGCGAGACCATTCGCGATGAAAAGGCGAAGGTGCTGAAAGCGATCCCGCCGCTCGAGCCGAGCAATCTGGTCCGCGGGCAGTTCCGCGGCTATCGGCGCGAAAAGGGGGTCGCGCCCGATTCGAACATGGAGACATTTGCCGCCCTGCGGCTAGAAATCGATTCCTGGCGATGGCAAGGCGTGCCATTTCACATCCGCGCCGGAAAGAACCTGCCGGTTACCTGCACCGAGGTGATCGGAAGGTTTCGAAAGGCGCCCACGGTCATCCGCGAGGGCTCGCCGTCGCAAAACTATCTGCGGTTTCGCATTAGCCCCGAGATGACGATAGCCGTGGGCACGACGGTCATGGCTTCCGGCCCCGCGATGAAAGGCGAAACGGTGGAAATGATCGCCAGCCGTCATCCCCGTCCGGACGAGATGGATGCGTACGAGCGCATTTTAGGCGACGCAATGGAGGGGGACGCCACCTTGTCTGCACGGGAGGACTACGTGGAAGAGGCGTGGCGAATTGTCGATCCGGTGCTGAAGGGCGGCATTCCGATACACGAATACGACCAAAACACCTGGGGCCCCAGCGAGGCTGACGAGAAAGTTTCCCCTCCGGGAGGCTGGCACAACCCGACCGCTACCGACCAGGAAGATTTCCGCGTTGCGGCCCAAGCCGCCGGATAACGCGGGACGCTGGGCCGGCCTCGTTTGTGCCCGCAGCTTGCGGCGGAGCCGAGTCCCGGACCGCACTGATCCGCCACTTCGCTCCTTCCTTCTTCATCACAAACAGGAGCGGCACCCTCCGCGCGAGCGTCACCGCTCCGCGGATGATGCTGGCGCCGTGCACGATCGCGACGTCCGGTGCGATGAACCGGATGCTGCCGCTCACGACGCGCGGAACGGTCAGTTCCGTCCAGGTCTCGTCCATCCCGACTACGGCGCACGGAGATAAAGAATTCCTTCTGTGAAGGTCGACCAGCCGGTCAAAATCCACCCTGGAATCGGCATCCTTCGTGAACAGGCCGGCCCGCCGGGCCGGGTCGTTGAGGGCGGCGATCGCCTGGTCGATGGCCGCGCGGTCCTGGGCTTCGTCAGCCCATAGGCCAACAGCGCAGAACAGCGGGAAACAAAGAATCAGTTTCACGACACGAAAATGCCGCGGCGCCGAAGTTCCTTTCAGCATCTTCTCGAATATCTTGCCCGCTGTTCTTGCGCGAGGCCGGCCGCGAGCACCGGTTGGCGTGCGGACGTGCTATGTCAAGATAGAATCCATGCCGGAGCCCATCCCGCAGGTCACGCTGGAGCAATTCGAAACGGAATACCGGGACCACCACCTGATCCACCGAGCGGTCGACTGGTGGGCGGCACGCCAGCCTGGCAACGCGGCCATTGTGAACGCGACGCGCGGGACCACGCTCACATGGGGAGATCTAGAGCGCGGGTCTGTGGCCGTTGCGGCGGAACTCGACCGCATGGGCTTTCGCCACGGCGACTTCCTGGCGGCCTCGCTGCCGCTGCTCAACGAGCATATCCTGCTGGAACTGGCGTGCTTCCGGCTGGGCGTGATCCACGTGCCGCTCGATCTGCGGCTACAGCCCGCGGAAGCCATCCGCAGCCTGAACCTGATCCGGCCGAAGGGATATTTCTTTTTGGGAAAGACTCCTGGGGCCGATTTTGCGGCCTTGGGCGAGGCCGTCCACGCGCACTGCGATTCCATCGAGCACTTTATGCAGTTCTCCCCCGGCGGCCAATGCATCGCGGGGGCGGCAAGCGCTCTCGATCTGCTGGCGCGCGCCCATCCGAAACCGGTGGAATCGCGCGTGACGGAGCGCGATGGCGCGCAAGTGATTTTCACCACCGGGTCCACGGGGTCGCCCAAAGCGGCGCTGCTCTCGCACCGCGGCATTACCTGCCAGAACCTCTGCCTTGGCACGGCGTTTCGATTCGGACCGGGACAGCGGGTGCTCTGCAATCTTCCGGCGTCGCACGTAGGCGGGCAGGCGGAGGTGCTGCTCACGTCGCTTTTCATGGGCGCGATGGCGGTGACGCTGGAAGTCTTCGATGCCGTCCAGAGTCTCGGGGCCATCGAGCGGCACGGGGTCACGCTCCTCGGCCAGATCCCAGCCATGTTCAACCTGGAATGGCGCACGGCGGATTATGCGCGGCGCAATCTCGGCAGCTTGCAGACTGCGGTTTACGGCGGGCAGGCCGTGCCGCGTCCGTTCCTGGACCGCATGTTACAAATGGCGCCGCAGATTGCGACCGGCCTCGGCCTGACCGAGTGTTCGGGCTTTTGCACCTACACGCGCCTCACATCCGAGGCCGGAGAATTGGAGCGCGGCATCGGATGGGCAATGCCGGCCTATCGCCTGGCGGTCCGCGAAGCCATGGACGCCGCGGGCACGGCTGGATGCGAGACGCCCGAGGGGCGAGTCGGGCACATTTGTTTCCAGGGTCCGCAGACGTTTCTGGGTTACGTCAGCGATCCGGAAGCCACTGCGGCGACGGTGTCGCGAGACGGCTGGCTCTACACCGGCGACCTTGGCTTCGTGGACAAACACGGGTTGCACTTTTCGGGGCGCTCCAAGTGGGTTCTGAAACCCGCCGGTCACCAGGTGTTCCCTGGCGACATTGAGGATCACTTTGCCACGCTGATCGACCGGGTGGCGAATATCGGCGTGGTCGGGCACGAGCACCGCCTGTGGAGCGAAGGGATCGTGGCGTTCCTGGAGCGTCAGCCCGCCGTGGACCTGACCGAAGCGGAGTTGCGCAAACACGCCCGCGCGCTACCCGGATACATGCGTCCGCTGCACTACGTGATTCTGGAACCAGGCACGATGCCGTTGAACCGCAGCGCCAAAGTGGACGTGGTCCGCTTACGGGAAATGGCGCGGACGGAAGTCGCGAAACTGCGCGAACGCGGCCGGTGGGATGGGTAGGAGGCGGAGTATCGAGTGCCAAATATTTCCCCGGCGTTGAGGAAGAATCTGGTTGAGCGCTGCCGGCATTGCTTCATTGCGCCTGGCTCTCGCTGGTGGATGGGCCGAAGCCGCAACGTTCTCGCATGCGTTGCCGGAATCGTTCCCGCACCTCAGGGGTCATGCGCCTGGAGCGAGGGAAACCGCGGCCTCCAAATCCGCCGAAGAGGATCCGGCACAGCGCCAGCATTCCAAGGGCTTGCCAGAAGGTAATCTGGCGCCAGCCGAAGATCGGCGGCAGCAGCCAATTCCACAGTTGCAGCACTACTTCGCCGCCGATGGCGATAAATAGCAGCATCGCCAGAATCGCCAGCGGAGCCAGGTAAATCCATTTCCTTTTCATTTTCAGTCCCTCATCCTCTCGTAAATTCGTCGTAAATGCTTTGCAATCGCTCGCGCAGATGCAGCACCGCATAGCGTTTCCGCGAGAGCAGCGTATTCACGCTCACGCCGGTCTCGGCGGCCATCTCCTTGAAGCTGCGCCCTTCCAACTCGTGCGCCACAAACACCTCGCGCTGCTCCTCCGGCAGCTCGTCAACCGCCAACTCGAGTTCATCGAGAAGCACGTTGCGGGCGTAAAGCGCCTCCGGTCCGGCAGTGGGCGAAGGCAGCAGGTCTTCCAACCGCAACAGTTCGTCGTCCTCGTGCGCGACGGCGGCATCGCTGAAGCTCTCCGGCCTCTTCTTGCGGAAGAGATCGGTGATGCGGTTGCGCGCCACGCGAAACAGCCAGCCGGTGACGTGATCGATCGGCATCAGCAGGCGGTTCGCTTCCACCAACTCGTAGAAGACGTCCTGCAGAATGTCCTCAGCGTCGCGCGGATCGGGCACGCGCCGGCGAATGAAGTTGCCCAGCCGGGACTGTTCCCGCTTGACAACTTCCAAGATCCGCTGGTCCTGTTCGAGTGCCATCGGCTCGAGGCTCGCTGCGTCCTTCACCTGCCCTTGTAGACGAATGAGGGGGTGCGGATATTGTAGTTCGCCGGTGAACCGCTTGAAAATGGTGGGCGCGACAGCACTCGAACCTGTGACACCGTGCGTGTGAGGCTGCACGGTGTCGACGCTTTTTACCTGGTCTCCCTGCCTTACTTAGCTTTTAGAGAGGCCATATCAATGGAGAAGCGGTACTTCACATCGGACTTGAGCAGTCTGTCGTAGGCCTCGTTGACCTTCTGGATCGGGATGACTTCGACATCAGCGGTGATGTAGTGTTCGCCACAAAAGTCGAGCATCTCCTGGGTTTCGGGAATACCGCCGATGAGCGAGCCGGAGAGGCTGCGGCGTCCGAACAGAAGGCCGAAGCCGGCGACGGCGAAAGGATTCGCAGGCGCGCCGACGAGGGTAATGTTGCCGTCTCGGCCCAGCAGGTTGATATAAACATTGATGTCATGATCGGCGGAGACGGCATCGAGAATGAAGTCGAGGCTGCCGGTGTGCTTTTGCATCTCGTCGGCATTGCGCGAGACCACGACTTCGTCCGCGCCGAGGCGGAGCGCGTCCTCTTTCTTGTTGGGTGAGGTCGTGAAGACAACGACGTGGGCTCCCAGCGCGTGAGCAAACTTCACGCCCATGTGGCCCAGTCCGCCGAGACCTACCACGCCGACTTTCTTGCCTTTCGTGACGCCCCAGTGGCGCATGGGCGAGTATGTGGTGATTCCGGCGCAGAGAAGAGGCGCGACGCCGGCGAGCTCGAGGTTGGAGGGGACGCGCAGGACAAAGCGCTCATCGACAACGATGCTGTCGGAATAGCCACCGTAGGTGACGCCTCCAAGGTGCTTGTCCGGTGAGTTGAAGGTAAGGGTCAGGTTCGGGCAGAACTGTTCCAGGCCGGCTTTGCACTGGGGGCAGGTCCCGTCCGAGTCGACCAGGCAGCCGACCGAGGCGAGGTCGCCGGGCTTGTGCTTGGTAACTGCCGAGCCGACCCTGATGACGCGGCCGACGATTTCATGGCCGGGGACGATCGGATAGACAGTGGGCATGAGGCTGCTCCATTCATTACGAACTTGATGGAGGTCGGAGTGGCAGATGCCGCAGAAGAGAATCGCGATCTGAACGTCGTGTTCGGTTGGATCGCGCCGCGCGATCGTCGCAGAGGCAAGCGGCGACGTCGCACTGGCGGCAGAGTAAGCCTTCGCTTTGTACATGGATTCGCTCCTATTGATTGCTTGTCGGCCGTTCTTCAGGCCTGGTATTGTTCGTCGGTGACCTGTTCCATCCAGTCGACGGCCTTTCCGTCGAGCTGTTCCTGAATGGCAATGTGCGTCATGGCAGTGGTTGCCGCGGCGCCATGCCAGTGCTTCTCGCCGGGTGCAAACCAGATCACGTCACCGGGGCGGATTTCCTCGGCCGGCCCGCCCCAACGCTGTGCACGGCCACAACCGGCCGTCACGATCAGGGTCTGGCCCAGCGGGTGTGTATGCCACGCTGTCCGAGCGCCGGGCTCAAAGGTGACACTGGCGCCGAAAGCACGGGCCGGAGTGGGCGGCTTGAATAGCAGGTCGATACGTACCGTGCCGGTGAAGTACTCTGCCGGTCCTTTGCCGGAAGGCTGTGAGCCGCTTCTCTTGATGTCCATCTCTGAATTCCTTTACTTGGTGGCCGTTCAGCGGCCGGTCATCTGTTCCAGCTTTTCGGGGTACCGCGCGCCTTGCACCGTGATCTTTGAGGCGGCATTCTCGATGTCACCGAGATCGCCGGGCGTGAGTTCGACTGAGACTGCCCCGATGTTTTCGTCCAAGCGATGCAGTTTTGTGGTGCCGGGAATCGGTACAATCCACGGCTGCCGGGCCAGCAGCCAGGCGAGTGCGACCTGAGCCGGTGTCGCCTTCTTCCGTTCCGCGATGCCGGCGAGCAGATCAATCAGGGTCTGATTCGCCCTGAGGGCCTCCGGCGTGAAGCGAGGCAGGGTGCTGCGGAAGTCAGAACTGTCGAACTTCGCATTCTCGTCGATCTTGCCGGTGAGGAAGCCCTTGCCGAGCGGGCTGTACGGAACAAGGCCGATCCCGAGTTCCTCCAGCGTTGGGATTACTTCTGCTTCAGGGCGTCTCCACCACAACGAGTATTCGCTCTGGAGAGCGGCGACCGGCTGGACCGCATGGGCGCGACGGATCGTCTGCACGCCTGCTTCGGAAAGGCCGAAGTGCTTGACCTTGCCCTGCTGAATCAGTTCCTTCACCGCTCCGGCCACGTCTTCGATGGGCACGTTCGGGTCAACCCGGTGCTGATAGAGCAAGTCGATTGTCTCAACCTTGAGCCGCTTGAGCGAGCCTTCGGCGGCCTGCTTGATGTGCTCCGGGCGACTATTCAGACCTGCCGCTCCCGGCCGATTGTCACTGCCACTCAGATCGAACCCGAACTTGGTGGCGATCACCACTCGCCCACGGAAGGGAGCGAGGGCTTCGCCCACGAGTTCTTCGTTTGTGAACGGGCCGTACACTTCGGCGGTATCGAAGAATGTGATGCCGCGTTCCACGGCTGCCCGCAGCAGAGAGGTCATCTCCTGCTTATCTTTGGGCTGGCCGTAAGAAAAGCTCATCCCCATGCAGCCTAGCCCGAGAGCCGAGACTTCCAGGCCGCTCTTTCCAAGTTTCCGCTTCTGCATTGTTTCTCCTTCGGAATCCTTCATCTCCAGGATAGGGTCGAGCTCCCTGGAAGCGGTATCCTGATCCTTCCGATTTCTTGCCTATTTCTCTTGCACTGTTGATTTACGCACAGAGCCTGCGGTTATCCTGGGGTAGAGGAGAGCGAAACCGTTACTATGAACGACCACAGGGGACACGACACTCCGCTGCCGGATCCAGCGCGCGAATTGCGGACGGAGCTCGCTCGCAAGATTGCCTTGTTCATTGGCTCCGCAGAGAACCGGGCAACGGATATTCCCGGGCTGACGCTCCACCGGCGTACCGCCCCGACCGCTAGGTGCTCGATGACTTACGAGCCCAGCCTGACCGTGATCGCCCAAGGGCGAAAGCGCGTAGAACTCGGCCGAAACGTTTTCATCTACGATGCGTCGCGCTTCCTGCTGACGTCGGTCGACTTGCCGGTCGTCAGCCGGGTGATCGAGGCGAGTGAAGAGGTGCCCTGCCTGGCCTTATCGCTCAAACTCGAAATGCCCGTGGTCCGGGAGCTTCTCAGCCGGGAGGAGATGCAAGTGGCTGAGGCGCCGTCTGACAGTCCTGGCATGGCGACCGGTAAGACCACGGTCGAATTCCTCACTGCATGCTGCCGGCTCGTGGACCTGTTGGACGCGCCGCAGGACATTCCCTTTCTCAGTGGTCTGATTCAACGCGAGATCATCTACCGAATCCTTCGCAGTGCGGAGGGAGCACGCCTTCGAGCGATTGCAACGCTGGGAGAGCAGAGCCACCGGACGGCAAAAGCGATCGCCTGGATCAGGACGAACTATGCGAAGCCGCTGCGGGTGGAAGATCTCGCAGAAATCGCGGGCATGGGCGTGTCCACGCTGCACCATCATTTCTGGGTGCTGACCGCCATGAGTCCTCTTCAGTATCAGAAACAGCTTCGGTTGCAGGCAGCACGGGGACGCATGCTCGTGGATGGTCTGGACGCCGCCAGTGCGGCCTTTGAGGTCGGATACGAAAGCGCCAGCCAATTCAACCGTGAATACAGCCGGTTCTTCGGCCAGCCGCCAATGAGGGACATTCGGACTCTTCGCTCGCCAAGCGCTCCGTTGTTGGAGTCGGTCAGTAATCGGTAAATACGCTATCTGGCCGTCTGTTCAGCGACGACTTTGGATGCCGCCTGGAAGCTCGCATTCCTGGCACGGAAGGATGCTCTATCGGAGCCGATAGGGCTCAGCCGGCGCCGGTATTGGGTCGGGAACCTTGGGACCTTCGATGGTGGCGGCGCCCTCGAGTCCCGTGCCGGTCACATTGTGGATGCTGAGCAGTGGCCCGGCAAAGCCTGCAACCTGGATGCCGTTGACCTCTGCATCCTTGATGTTGGCGAGAGAGATTCCTTTAGCACACGTGCCAGTCACGTTGATCAGCGAGAAGCCCTCCAGCGGTTTGTTCGGGTGTATGCCGATGCCATCAACCAAAACCGGACAATCCGTGACGCGAATGTTGGAGAACTGGAAGTTTCTGAGGGTAGGGATGCCCTCATCGCCGGGTACGGGATCCTGGTCCCGAATGCCGCTGGAAAGCAAGTTCAGGCGGAGAAACCCGCCGCTGGCGCCGGACACGTCGAGGTCATCCGCAATGATGTCTTCGATGAAAGCGCCGCGGCCGGCGCGGCTCTTGATATACAGAGCGAAAGTCCGGGCCCGTGTGAACTTGCAGTGTTCGATACGCACGTTGCGAATTCCCCCGGAGGTTTCGCTGCCGATGCCAATGCAGGCGAAGATGGAATCCGCGAAGGTGCAGTTGGCGATTGCGATGTCCTCCGAAGTTTTGAGAAGCGTGTAGCCTTCGCTGCCGCGTCCGCTCTTGACGGAGATGCAATCGTCACCCGTGGAGATGTCGCAGCCGTCGATTCGCACATGCTTGCAGGAGTCGATATCGATACCATCGCCGTTCCCTCCGGTGCTGCGGATGGTGAGGTTCCGGATCAAAATGTTCTCGCAGTAGGTAGTGTGGATGGACCACATAGAGTGGTAATCAGTGGAGAAATCCTCCAGACGGATATCGTTGCAGCCGATGGGCTCGATGAGGGAGGGATGCCGCAGCGGGTTCTGCGCATTGGGCCGGCCGGCGAGAGCGGCGTTGCCGGCGATTTTGCCCCCTCCGACGATGCCGATGTGGCCGGCATCAATCGCATAAATCAGACCGGCGTGCCCTTGGATCCATTTGCCTTCCCAGCGAACCTGGGTGACGGGATAGTCGGCAAAGTCGGGGCTGCCGAGGATGTTGGCGCCCTTATCCAATCGCACAATGGTGTTGGATCTTAGGGCGAGGGCCCCGGTTAGATAGTTGCCGGCGGGCACCAGCACCTCGCCCCCACCCAACACGGAGCAGCGATCGATGGCCTGTTGGATGGCAGCGGTATCTTTGGTAACCCCGTCCCCGGTGGCGCCGAAGTCGCGAATGTTCAGGATAAGCGCGGGCTTGCGCGGTACCGGCTCAACGGCCGTCTCCGGTTTTTTCGCTGATTGCGCCTGATCGCGTTCCTGAGCCGTGCCCGCGGAGAGTGCTGAGGCGGCTGGAAAGGCCGCCAAGCCGAGCCCGGCCTTTCTTAAGAAACTCCGGCGCGCGAGATTCGTGTGGAACATTAGCGATGCCTTTCAAGACCTTATTGTACAGGCCGTCAGCGGTACCTCTCGGTTGAGTCCGGCGGTCGGTGCTGAATAGGGATAACATGACAAACAACATTCTTTGCGAAGGGAGAAACTCCGTGAGATATGGACCAGCCAGGATCTTGGCCGTCGCCGTCCTGGCGGGCATTCTGCCTGCGCAGGCACCGGCGCCGGCCGCTGATTCGCGGCCCGACCCGAAGGAAATTCCCGTGCCCCCGATCCGGACCTCGATGCCGCCCATGCCAGGCGTGGACCAGCTTCCCAGCCGCCCTGAGATGCCCGACGTACTGACCATGAACAGCGGTCTAAAGGTCAAAACCGCCGAGCAGTGGAAACAACGGCGCGAGGAGATGAAACGCATTCTGGAATACTACGCCGTAGGGCAGGCCCCTCCGGCGCCGGGAAATGTGAAAGGGCGCGAGGTCAGCTCTCAACTGGTGAAGAACGGCAGGGTGAAATACCGTCTGGTACATCTGACGTTTGGCCCCAAGGCCAGCCTCAGCCTGGATATCGGCATCTTCACGCCTGCCGAAGGCGGACCCTTCCCCGCGTTGATCTCACCATCCGGCACGCCTCCGGGCGCGACCCCGTTGCCGAGGCTGCCTCCAGGACCGACCCAGGGCAAGGGACTGGACGTGCTGCTCGTGGTTGGCCCCGAACGCTTGCCTGCCGCGGGCGACAGTCCGTCAACGGCGCCGGCGCCACCGGGCGGTGCTCCAGCGGCAGGACGCGGCGCCTTCGGCGGTCCGCGCACGGCGGAATCCATCGCGGCTAATAATCCGGCGCTGGGCCACGGCTTCGCGTTCGTGACGTTCAACAACAACGATTGCGGTGAAGATACGACGCTCCGCAATCCCGACGGCAGTTGGGCATTCCGGACCACACGATTCTACCCCGCATACCCGAACTACGATTGGGGACTCTTGCGCGGCTGGGCGTGGGGCGTGTCGCGCATCGTGGATTATCTCGAAACCGACCCTGCCATCGACAAGACCAAGCTGATCGTCACCGGAGTGTCGCGAACCGGCAAGGCGGCGATGGTCGCCGGCGCCTTCGACGAGCGTTTGGCCATGGTCGCTCCGGTGGCCAGCTCGGGAAGCGGCACTCCCGCCTACCGGTTCAGCGGCGCGGAGCGTGGCGGCAAGGAAGGGTTGACCGAGATGATGCGAAAATATCCCAATTGGTTTTCGCCCCACCTGCATGAGTTTTGGGGGCAGCCGGACAAGCTGCCGTTCGATCAGCACTGGTTCATCGCGCTGGTGGCGCCGCGTCCCTTCCTCGCGCTCGAAGGGACACGCGACCAGAACGTGAACGCCAATGGAGTGCGTCAATCGTGGATCGCCGCTCAGCCGGCCTATGCTTTGTTCCACGCCGCCGACCGGCTCGGCGTGAACTGGGCGGATCGCCGGCACGGAATGGTGCAGGCAGACTGGGACGCCTTATTGGCATTTGCGGACAAATATCTTCTAGGAAAAGACGTCGCGCGGCGATTCGACGTATTCCTGCCTGAGTTGTTCCAAGGCCGGTAGGATCTGTCCTGTCCGCAGATGCCAACCTTTCGCGCGAGGTTCGCCTGGTCAGCCCGATGTGTGGACGTGAACATCGATGTTCGGCGGTCGTACGCTGCCGGCGGGCTGGCTGAAATGATCGCCGCGGTAGCAACCAGCCGGGCACAGCCGCACGGTGCGTCGCATGACGCACTCCTTGAGAGGCCGATTTCGGCAGTGGCGATTCCTCAAGAATCGTGGCCGGGGCCGCCAGGCGAACCGCACTCCTTCCACAGCTTTTCCCAATTCCAGATCCCGCACGCCACCTGGTTTGGCAACCCGAATCCGAGCTGATGCGCAAGCATACAGACCTGCCCGCGATGGTGCGCTTCGTGAGCAAGCATGTAGCACAGCATTTCCGGGCCAACCGGCCAAGGCCGAGCCCAGCCGTCTCTGCGAAACTTCTCGATGCGGCCTCCACAACCGAGCGCTTCGGCGAGCATCTCCGCGCAGCGAGCGGCGCTCTCGGCCAATCCCGCACGGGCTTGCAGCGGCGTGCAGTGAGCGCGGTTGAGCTGTCGTGGAACCTTCAGGTGCGGAGCTGTAAGCCTGACCCACTTGGAGCGGACATTGTGCATGTGCGTGAAGATCGCCGCAATGGTGCGGGCCTTGCCGGGCGGTTTGGCTCTCCAGGCGGCGGGGTCAATGTGTTCGATGAGAATCTGGTTCATGCGCTCATTAGCGGCAAACATCCGGACTGCGGCTCTGCCGAGTTGAGTGTCAATCTTGTGTTGACGCGTGGTCACGGCTCCCTACTCCCTGACCCATAATACTTCCGGGCCGTCGGCTACTCGCGGAATGGCGGCTCAGCCGCTCAACCGCCTCTTTGAGCGAACGTGGCAGCCGTAGAGGATATGTTCGGGTCTCTTTCATGGTTTGATCCCCGCTATCGCTTCTCGCGGGAGTAGAACCTCCACCCCGAACTGGGCGGCGGCCGTTCCGTAGTCCCGCACGTTGAATGTCACCAGAGCATCGGCCTTGCCATTCACCGCGGCCTCCAGGACCATCTCATCGTTTGGATCGCGCAACTGGGGCCGCCACAGAAAGTGCGTACGCACCGGTTCGGCCATGACGATAATGGCATCCAGAAAGATCTCTACCTGCCGGCTGGAAAGCCCGGCCGCCATCCGATGCTCAGGTCTCCTGCAGACGGCCTCGTACTCCGTCGCGAGGGGCACGCTCAGCAACAGGGTAGCCTGCTTCCCTGGCAGCGCCTACCGCAGCGTCACAATGGTTGCGCCCCAGCCGCCTGCCTCCGGCGGAGCGTCTTTGAAGTCGGTCACGAAATCGGTGCGGGCCAGGATGGCGCGAACCGTTTCGCGCTGGACGCCGATGCCCCGGCCGTGAATGATGCGAACGAAGCGGAAGCCACTTGCGCGCGCCTGCTCGAGGTACTCTTCGACTACCGGTTTGACGTCGCGCGGCGGAACGCTGTGGAGGTCGAACACGTCGGTGATGGGAATCGAAATGGGCTCGTCGCCGTTCATAAGAGCGTGCCGGGCACGTTACAAAATGAAAACGCCCAGCCGGGGTCGCCGGCCGGGCGTCGGATTACCGTAATGCGCGCACCTAATGCTAAGCGACCTGCTGTGACCGGTACTGGCTCACGATCGCTTCCATCTGATCCTTCAAGCGGAGTTTTATCTTCTTCAAACGGCATTCTTCCAACTGCTCGTCGTTGGTGAGATGAGGAAGCGCTTCCAGGTCGTCCAGTTTCCGGGCAAATTCTGAGTGCTGGCCGGCGAGTTTGCGAAACTCATCGTTGGTATCCATCAGGTGCGCTTTCAACTGCTCCAGTGCGTTCCGTTCCATAAGGGGCAATTCCTCCCAGTGAGGTTGCCGCGCCGACCCATGGGTGCGGAGGGGCTCGGTGGGTAATCTCTTGCGTGATGTGGTAAAGGACGGCATCACCGTCTACTCGCACCTTAACATGAATGAAACTTCATGACAATAGCCGTCTCGGGGGGGCTCTCGTAGTAGCCCGGACGGCGCGTAACCAACTGAAACCCAAGTGATTTATAGCACATCTGGGCGGCCCGATTGGACTCCCGGACTTCCAGGTAAAAAGTACCGTGGTAGTCATGGAACAGGGCCCCTAGAAGCCGGCGTGCGATGCCCCGACGGCGAAATTCCGGGGCGGTGCCGAGGTTCAGGATCTCAAACTCCTGATCTGCGACCGGCCGCGCGGCGACAAAGCCCACCACACCGGTTTCGACCGTCGCCACCAGCAGAGCGTATGCCAGGTAATCGGCGGGATTCCACTGCGCGGCCTCGGGGCTGGCGGCCTGAATTTCTGCGATCGCAGCGAGATCTTCCGCGCCGCCGCGCCGGATTGCTGGCATATTTATGTATTATGCGCACCCTGCCGGCTCTACTGCTCCTGATGGCGCAGCCCTTTTGGGAGACCAAGCCGGCGGAGCAATGGTCGGAATCCGAGATCGACGCCATGCGCCATTCGAGTCCGTGGGTGCAAACCGTGGGACCGGCGCCGAACGTTCTGGTCTGGCTCGCCACCGCCGAACCGGTGGAGGAAGGCGAGGCCGAAGCCCGCTTGCGCACCCGGCACACCGAGAAGGAACCCGATCCGGACTATGCCGCCTACGTCACCGAGAACCGCGAGAACTCCTTCGTGCTGGCAATTGCATATCCGACTCTCAAAGACCTGGGACGGGCAGAGGAGGACCGCCGCATGGAGCAGAAGTGCCAGTTGATCGTCGGGCGCAAGACGTACTCGATCATCGGCTACTTTCCGCCGACGCCGTCGGACCCGGTGCTGCGGCTGGTGTTTCCGCGCGTGGTGAAGCCGGCCGACAAATCGATCACGTTCCGCCTGTACCTGGCCGGACTGAATTTTCCCGAGCGGGAGATGGTATTCCGCGTGAAGGACCTCCTGTACCACGGCAAGGTGGCGATGTGAGGTGTGGAGCGTTCAGAGCCGCGACCGTCAGGGAGCGGTTGCCGGCCACTGAAACGGTGAATCCGCAGCAAGCTCTTCGGGCGTTAGATCAGCGCCTGCTCCAGGGCCTTGCGGTGCGGCTTGGCCGGGTCAGCTCAGGTAATTGAACAAGGTGGACCTGGGCGCCTCGGCCTCGGCTTGAAAGGCTGCCTGGAGCTGGGTATTGGATTGCGTAAGCTGCATGGCGTCGCTGGTCACGTCGGCGTCCTGGATGCTGCCGATCTGGGTTTGCAACTCGGTGTCGCGCGTGCTCGAGTAAGTGGTGGCGTTCTGGATGCGGTCCTCGACTTCGCCGTAGAACGACTGCATGTCGTTGAGGTGGGTAGACGCCTGCTGCAGATTGCCCAAGGCGCTGGTGACGCCCGCTGTGTCATTGTTCAGCAAGGCGTTGCGGAGATTGTTGAGGGCGGCAAAAACATTGTCGGCGGCGGGCGTACCGTCGGGGTTCTGGTCGCCGAAGATGGTCTGGGCGGTCTGCGAAGCCGCAAAGGAGCCGCCGACCGGATCCTGAACCTGCTGCGTTGCGCCGGTTGTCAGAAGCGGGTCGACCCCTTGGGGCGCGGAGAGGTTCAACTGATAGTAGGGGCTGTCCGGCTGGTCGCCGCTAAAGATGTATTGACCTTGCACCTGGGTCTGACAGTAGTTCACCATTTGCGACAGCATCCCCTGAACCTGCAGGGCGAGGCTGCTGTCCGTGTCTTCGCCAGTGAGGGAGTTAGCGCCCTGGGTGGCGATTTGAATGGCCGAGTCGATCACCTGGATGGCCTCACCGATGGCGCTATCGGCTGCCGACGCCACGGAATTGGCCATCGTCAGGTTGCTCCCGATCTGGGTGTTGAGCTGCCGATCGGCGCGCAATTGGAGCAAGTCGTCGATTTGGGCGGGATCGTCCGCCGGCACACTGATCTTCACCCCCGAAGTGATCTGCTGGGTGGCGGTGGTGATTTGTTGCTCGATCTGGTTTACGCCGGTGAGGAATTGTTGATCCGCCGGACTGAGGCTGCTGATGGTCATAATGCCTCCCGATTACGCCGTCCCCGGCTCGAGAATGTTGATCGTGTCCTGCATCAACTGGTTCAGGACGGTCAGCATCTCGGCGTTGGCTTCGTAGGCCCGCTGATACTCGACCAGCGTCGCCGCCTGCTGGTCCAGATTCACGCCGGATTGCTGCTGGCGAAGATTCTGCGCCTGCGTGAGCGCCGATTGCGCCACCTGCTGGTCTTCCGTCGCCTGGTTCACCAGGTTCCCAGTTTGCGTGGCCATATCGCCGAAGGCCGCCGTGTAGCTTTCCCCATTGAACTGATCGGCGCTCGACTGCGGATTCTCGAGCTCGGTGAGTGCCAGTGGAATGCCGTTGGAGACTTCCGGAGGACCGGGATCGATCGCCGCAAGTTGGCTGGGTGTGATGGTGGAGCTCACCGACAGGCTCGCCGCCACGTTGGTGGCATTGGTGGTGTCGTAGGTGAACAGCGGCACGCCGGGCGCCGCCGGCGTGGAACCGTCCGCCGAAGCGTCGGAGATGTTGCCCGAGGTGAGTATCCCGTTTACCGTGTCCGCGAACTGCTGGGCCATGACATTCAGGGTGCCGGCCTGATTGCCATCGCCCATATACGACGGCAAAACCGTGTCGCGGAAGTTGAGCAAGGCGCCCAATTGGCCGCCGGTGACATCGCCGGTGATGTCGCTGCCGTCGGAGGCCTTGATTTGCGCCAGCGGAGGCGCGTCCGGGTAAGTGGCATTATCCGGCTGATACAGGTCAAAACTCAGGGGAAACTGCTGGCTGCCGATCACGAGCGGGGTCTGCCCGCCGAGCAGAACCGTGTACGTTCCATCGGGCTGCTCGGTGGCGCTGATCGGAATGTACTGCGACAGATTTTCGAGCGTGGCGTTCATGTCGGCATCGAGACCCGAGTCGTTCCCGGTGCCCCCCATGGCCAGCGTGTTGAGCTGCTGCAACTGCCCCACCAGCGTGTTCACCTGGGCGACGGTCTGCTGCAACTGCTCGTCCGCCGTGGTGGCGGCGCTGGTCAGCCCGGAGGCCGTCTGCTGGAAGGCCGTGGCCAGACCGCCGGCCGCCGTCAGCACCGCCTGCTGCGCGGTTCCGTCGGAGGGCGTCTGTCCCCAAGCCGCAAAGCTCTGGTACAAGCTGCTTAACGCGGTGGAAATGCCGCTGCTACCCGTGACGTCGAACAGCGGCTGCAAGCTGGTCAGGCTGTTGACGCTCTGGGTCGCCCCGCCCAAGGCCGTTTGCTGATTGCGAACGGCCTGCTCGGCGTACTGGTCCCGTGAGCTGACCACCGCCCCGGCTTTAACGCCGCCCGTAGCGCCCTGGCTGATGTCCTCAGGCATGGCCACCAGGATTTGGGTCTGGCTGGCGTAACCGGGAGTGGAGGCGTTGGAAACGTTGGCCGCACTGACCGCGATCGCCTGCTCGAACGCGTTGATAGCACCGGCTTGAACATAAAGAGAGGAGATGAGGCTGGGCATCCCGGTTTACCCTTCGAGCGAGATCCGCCGCAAGCCCGGCATGCAGGCGGCTTCTCCCCGCTGAGAATAGCCGCCGGTCATGACGGAGAGGATTCGCAGCCAGCCCGCGTGATAATTGGAAGCACTCGATAGCAGACGCCCCGCGCGGCGAATCACGGCCTGCAGCCGCGAGGCCTCTTTTCGGGCGGCTTCACCGGCCGATTTCCAATCCCATGCGGCCTGGCCCTGCCGCAGCGCCGCGGCCGCCCGCTCCAGCGCCCGCTGGCAGCAAGTCAAGGCTTCCGGCGATGCCAGAACCAGCGCCTGGCACGCGCCTTCCATTTCGACGCGCACTGCCGCGAGCCCGCTGGCTGCGTCGACTTTCATGATTACTCATCCCCTCCGGCCAACGCGTGGGCGATCATCGCCCGGCTGGTGGTCGAAGCGTCCGCCCGGTAGGCACCGCTCTGGTACTGGGCGGCCAGCGCTTGCACCTTACTGGCGCGGCTGGCGTTAAAGGTGGACATAGCCCGCGCCAAGCTGCCCAGCGTATTGGAGAATTCCACCTGGTCCTCGCCGCCCGCCCGCGTTGCGGCGCCACTGCCGGCTGTTATGCTGGCGCGCTGGGTTTCCTGCGTTCGTCCGGTTTCAACCGGCGACCCGCTGCTCAAGTTTCGGTCCACAACCTTCATAGCCGTTCGCTTTACCTCTGCTGCGTGTCCTATCGACCAGATCAGGTGGGGGCTTTAGCCGGATTGAGCATTTAGTTTGGATTAATTCTAAAGTTCCGGCAGGTTCCGCCGATTGCTTGGAGTAACCCGCTATGAACGCAACAAAAGTCCTCTGGATTTGCGGCGACCGGAATCAGCCGGCAGGGATTTACGGTCGGGCCGCGACCTGGATCGTTGAGCAGGTCGATGCGGCGAGTGGGGTCGAGTGCCTGGCGGTGCAGGACTACGGGGCGATTGTGTTGGATTTTCCAATACCAGGTTGGAAGCCTGCCGCCCTCGTGGAGCAGGTACGGCGCCTGGCGCCAAGCACTCCCGTGCTGGCGCGGGATCCCGCGGCCACGCTCAATGATGCCGTGCGGTTGGCGCGTCTGGGCATCCACCAGTTTCTTGGGCCGCCAGGCGAGGAGTGCCTGCAAATCGAGCAGGCGCTCGAGCCGCGCCGCATCCGCAGTTTGGCGCAACTCGCGTCGGCGGCCGCCGGGCCGGAAGACTGGGAAAGGCTGCTGGTAGGAGACAGCCGCGAGATGCGCCAGGTGGGCAGCCTGATCCGGCTGGTGGGCGCGCGACGCGCCACCGTGCTGATCGGCGGCGAAACCGGCACCGGCAAGGAACTGGCTGCGCGCGCCCTGCACCTGGCTGGACCACGCCGCCTGGGGCCTTGGGTGGCGGTGAATTGCAGCGCGCTGCCGGAGAATCTCCTGGAAGCCGAGTTATTCGGCCATGTGCGCGGCGCCTTCACCGGGGCGGTGCAAAGCCGGATGGGCCGCTTCGAGCAGGCGCAGGGCGGAACCTTGTTTCTGGACGAGATCGGCGAGCTGCCCTTGGAACTGCAGGCCAAGCTGCTGCGCGTGTTGCAAGAGCGGGAGTTCCAGCGGCTGGGCAGTTCGGAGACGATTCGTAGCGACGCGCGCGTGATCGCCGCCACCAATAGCGACCTGGTGCGGCGAATCGAGCAAGGCAAATTCCGTGAGGACCTGTTCTACCGGCTCAACGTGGTGCCGCTACGGATGCCAACGCTCCGCCAGCGGCCGGGCGACGTGCCGGCGCTGGCGCTGCACTTTGTCGAAAAGATCTGCCGCCAGGAAGAGATTCCGCCTAAAGCGATCGCACCCGAGGCTACCGAGCGGCTGTGCGCCCAGAGTTGGCCGGGCAACGTCCGGCAACTGGAGAACGCAATCGAAATGGCGGTGGCGTTGAGCGGCGACCGCGACATGCTGGTTCCCGGCGACTTCCCGCTACCGCTCCCGGACCGCGCGCCGATTTCCGCTCGCTCGAACGACGTACCGCTGGTGCCGGTGCCGGACGGCGGCCTTGATTATGCGCGGACGGTCGCCCTGATTGAACGCAGCATACTGGAGCAGGCCCTGCACAAGACGGGCGGCAATAAGAAAGCCGCGGCCGATATGCTGCGGCTCAAGCGCACCACACTGTCGGCCAAAGTGCGCAGCCTGGAGCCGGCCGCGTGCAACTGAGTGGGGCCGCGCCCCCTTAAGCGCTTAGCCGGCTGTTGGGGTGCCCGGAACGCCGTGTCTGGACCGCGTGGGGCAGCACGAGCCGGAGAGGGCGGACTAGACGTCAAGGTGGACTGTCGTATGCTCCATATGCCGTGAACGGCGTTTACCAGGACAAATCGCCACTCGCGCTCGATCCATCGATGCCCGGATGCAAGCCGATTTGGCGGTACCTATGCTGCCGACGGCTTTTGGATCAGCCGTCTGGGAGACTCTTCCGGGTACCCGCCCATCCAGGAACTGAGGCGTCGTTCCATGCGTTGGCAGAACGCGGGAGCGAAGGTGGCCGAATCCTCGTGTGCGGTCGTAGGCGGATGCGACCAGCATTCACACCCTGCCACTTCGCACAAAGCCCCGATCTTTCGCCCTCACCTCGCGTCGATGGTTCCCTCCCATGAGCCTCGGCTCAGCGGAAACCGTCCACCAGCATCATGTCCTGGCTGAACCGGTCTATCTTCTGGTACACCGCATACGCACCGTCCGGCGAAACGCTCAGGGTAGACGAGGGATAGTCCAGAACAGCTATGGTGCGGACCTTACCGGTAGCGGTGTCGAGAAACTGGATCGTCCTTTCGTCCGATTGGAAGTAGACGCCCTTGGCGGTCACCGCAAATTCGTCTCCCACGGGGCCCTCCACAATCTGCGTTTCCTCGCCTCCCTGCGCCGGCATCCTGAACAGACCAATGTGGAAATAAGACGTCCACTGCTTGTTGTAGTAAAGGTACTTGCCATCCGGCGATTCGAATGAATACAAGCCTCCGGAGCGTGTCACCTGGACTGGCTCACCACCGTCTTTCGCGATTTTCCAGACTTCATATCGTCCGCTGCGCTCGGAAGCGAAATAGATCGAAAGACCGTCGTGCGACCAGCTCGGAACCATGTCGTTGGCGGGGTGGTCCGTGATGCGGCGCGGCTTGCCCCCGTCCGCGGCAACCACATAGATCTCGGGCTGCTCTTGCACACGGGCGTCCAGGGCCAGCCAGCGGCCATCCGGCGACCAGCGAGGCGTCCCGCAAGGCGGTCCCTCGAAGGATGTGATCTGCACACAGTTGGAGCCGTCTGCGTCGCAAGTCCAGATCTCCGGGTTTCCGCTCCGGTCGGAACCAAACGCGATCTTGCGCCCGTCCGCGGAGTAATGGGCGTTGCTTTGGGTATACATCGAGCTAATGAGCATCTTGCGCTCGCCGGTGCGGGTGTCCAGACGCCAGAGGTTCACGTTGGACATGTTCCAGGTGTAGACAAGGCGGGGTGGTGAGCGGGAAATTGCAGGCTCGGCGGCGGCCGGGAGTGCGTAGGGCAGGCGTTCCGGAGCGCGCCGCCCGGACACCGGGACCCGCCAGAGGCTCCCGCCCACCGAGTACACGATCTCGCGGCCGTTGGCGGTCCAGGCAATGCCGTCCACTTCCCAGTAGTGCCGATCGGTGACCCTCACCGGCTCTCCCTCCGGCCGCAGATCCCGCGTTAGTCGTTGCACGTAAAGCTCAGAAATGTAACTCGTCACCTCGCGGGCGAACGCCAGGGAGCGGCCATCCGGCGATAGGGACGGGCTGTTGTCACCCAAGGCGCCCTGGGACTGGGCCACGAACGAGGTCAACCGGCGACGCTCGCCGGTGTCCATGTTAATCGCCCAAATGCTGGTCGGTCCTTGCGGCGAATCCCCATCCCTAAAGGCCAGCCATTTGCCATCCGGTGTCCAGGAGAGGCGCACGGGCCAGGGGGCCCCTATCCTGGTTATCTCAGTGAGCTTGCGCTGCGGCCCCCCGAGGGAGGGCATCAACATGATCGCCAGGCCGCTCGGTTGCCGCTGTGAGAATGCGATCCAGCGGTCGTCCGGAGACCACGCGGGACAGGCCTCTTCCACCGGGTCGGTGGTGAGCCGCACCGGCGGAGCCGACCAGCCGATCTGCTTCACATAGATGTTGGTGTTGTCTCCCTCCTTCTCGCCGCTCCGGGCGAAGGCCACCTTGTTGCCGTCGGGAGACAACGATGGACAGCTTTCGATGCCTGAATAAGAAGTTAGCGGCACCGCCCTGAGACCGCCGGTCGGCGTCCCCTCGCGCAGCCGCCAGACCAGCGCGGCGGCTGAGAGCAGGAGCGCCGTGGCTGCGATAGCGGCCATTCCGAGCAGCCGCCGCGAGCGACGCGGTTCAGGCGTGGAATGGCCGGGTAGCTGGCCCGATTCCGATTCCTTCTTCAGCTCCTCCAGCTCCACCTTTAGATCGTCCATATGCTGGAAGCGCTGCGCGGAGTCTTTCCGCAGGCAGCGCTTGATGATTCTCTCGAGGTCGCGCGGTACGCCGGACGGCAGCGCCCGCGGTTCCTCTTCGACCACCGCCGCCAGGGCGGCCACGTGCGATCCCCTCTCAAAGGCCCGGCTTCCCGTCACCATCTCATACAGCAGCGCGCCGAAGCTGAAGATGTCCGAGCGCGCGTCCACCGGCTTACCCTCGGCCTGCTCGGGCGACATATAGCCCACCGTGCCGAATACGGCGCCTTCCATCGTCAGGGGTGTCTTGGTCTTCGCCGCCGGCGCCTCGGCGAACTTCGCCAGCCCGAAATCTAGCACCTTGACCAGCCTGTCCTCCGTCACCATCACGTTGCTGGGCTTCAGATCGCGGTGCACGATGCCCGCGGAGTGCGCTTTCCCCAGCGCGTCGGCGATCTGCACCGCGCAACGCAGCGCTTCCTTCACCGGCATGCCCTGGCGCGGGATCAGCTCGGCCAGTGGCTTGCCTGCCACGTATTCCATCACCAGGAAATCGATCCCGCCCTCGCTGCCGACGTCGTGGAGCGTGACGATGTTGGGGTGGTTCAGCGCCGAAGCCGCGTGGGCCTCGTGAATGAGTCGCGCCTTGCGGACCGGATCGCCCGCCAGGTCGCGCGGCAGCACCTTCAGCGCGACGCTGCGGCCCAAGCGCGTGTCCTCGGCCAGATAAACCTCGCCCATGCCGCCCTCGCCGAGCTTCTCCAGCACGCGATAATGCGACACCGTCTTTCCGGTGAGCGGTTTCTCCGTGCGCTCCAGGTCGTGGGCGACCGCCTCGGCAGCCATTTCCATCGCAGGCCCTTCCAGAAAGCCCTCGGCCCGGGTCTCCAAAGCGAGTAGCGATTCGACTTCACGAAGCAGCTCCGGATCGCGGGCACAGGCGTTGGCGAGGAATGCCGGTCGCTCGCTCTTCTCCCGCTCCAGGGCCGCCTGGTAAAGCCGCTCGATCTCCTGCCAGCGTTTGGGCGTCATCATTCCCGCCTCAACTCGCGCAGCAACCATACCTTGGCCAGCTTCCAGTCCCGCAGAATGGTTTGCTGAGACACTCCCAGCACCTCGGCGATCTCCCCCGTGTCCAGCCCGCCGAAGAACTTCAGCTCCACGACCTGGCTCTTGCGGGGATCAACGGTTGCCAGCGAGCCGAGAGCGTCGTCCAGTGCCACCAGGTCGGCGCTTCTCTGCGGAGCGAAGTCGAGGCTTTCATCGAGGGATACGGGTCGCACTGCACCGCCACGTTTGTTCGCATCGCGCGACCGGGCGTAATCCACCAGAATCCTCCGCATCAGCCTGGCGCTAACGGCCAGGAAGTGGGTCCGGTCCTGCCAGCGTACCCGCCGGCAGTCCACCAATTGCAGATAGGTTTCGTGGACCAGGGCAGTCGTCTGGAGAGTGTGACCGGGGCGTTGACCGGCCAGATAACGGTGCGCCATGCGGCGCAATTCCTGGTAAACGAGGGCGATCAGCTGATCCAGCGCGGCTCCATCACCCTGCCTCCAGGCCAGTAACAGGGTAGTCACATCCGCGGCCATAGCATCTCCGGCCGAGGGTTCCTACTGGGCCGGTATCAGTATACCATTTGACTCACTTTAGGATGCCTTTATCGTTTTGGCTCCCGCTTTCCGTCTTTCCCTGGTGGCAGGTAACTGTATCTTCGCCGCGAAGGCACTCTGCTCCGGAGAAGCGCGACCTGATCCGTACCAACTCTAGACGAAAAGGAGATTGTATGAAACTCGCAACTATCTCAGTGCTGGGAATCCTGCTGCTGGGGTCATTCGCCTCAATGAAGGCCGCCGACCCCCCTGGCGTTTCCCAAGTTGTTATGGCTTTCTCGGGTGGTTCGGTGTATACCTCGAATGGTAATATCTGCCTGTTCTACCCCGTGCTCCTGGGAAATCTCAACCTGGAGTCCTTGTTCGTGTCCTCGTCGGGTACTCCGGAGGTCGACAAGGAACACGCTTATCTCATCTGGGTGTCAGACTACAGCATGGTGCCGGTAACCCCGTTCCAGCTTAAGCCGGCCATCTCGGGGTTGATTGGGATGGCGCTGGTTCCCACCGGAACGGCCACCATCTATTTCAGACCGGATCCCGAAAACCGTAAATGGAACAACCTGACTGACCGGAGCACCTGGGGGGAACCCGTGGCCACGTTTGTCAGGGAAGCAGGACTCTTCCAAAGCATCGATGGCGGAACATCAGGCACCGTCGTTCTAAGCTCGGAGCTGGTGTCGAGCAGGCCTTTCAAAGTGAACGGGAAGACGTTCAACTTCCAGGACCTGATGCCACAGGGAATGACCTGCATCGAGGCTGGGCTTGTCAAAGGTAACACAGGCGGAGATGATGAGGCCGGCACCTGCGTCGCAATCGGCAGGAAGTAAGAGACGGGTCGCGATTGGATACCCGGCGACGGGCGGTAGGGCACACGCCAGGCCCGCAACCTTCGAAATGGAGTGAACCCCTCCGCTGAGAAGTGGAAATCGGGGACATGTTACCATCCGCTGACATTTGATTGCCAGCGCTAACTCCCCAGTGCATACTGGGGCCGGTTGGTGAAGCGGAGGCGGGCTCTGCTGGAGAGCAACCCGTTGAGGAATAGCCAACTGGAAACTCATCGCGGACGATGAGCGGGGCGCGTTCCTTCCGTCGCGCCTTTCGGCTGGGCTCCGGGGCCGACCAACGGGAGGCGGCGCGCCGGCCCCAGCCTTTCGAAGGCGTATCGGACCGATAGATTTCCTCATGCCTTGGAAAACTCATTCGCCTGCTCCTGCATTGAGGCTGGAACTGCCCCGTTGTTGCCTCTCTTCGAAGGCTTTCGGCGAGAGATACCCTAACGCGGAATGGAGCCGCTTGGGGTTATAGACCTCCTCGATGAAGCGCTGTATGGAAGCGCGGGCTTCCTCCTGATCTCGATAGCGGCGCAGGTGGACCTCCTCGGATTTCAACGTTTTCATGAACGATTCCGCCTTGGCGTTGTCGTACGGGTTGCCGGCGCGGCTCATGCTGATGAGAAAACCATGCGCCTGCAATTTCTCGACATACGCTTGGCAGCAGTACTGCACGCCGCGGTCGGAATGATGCACGGCGCCCGGATCGATACTGCGGTCGGCCAACGCCCGGTCCAGCGCTCCCAATGCCAGCTCCGCGCGAAGATCTTCCGCAAGTTCCCAACCCACCACGCGGCGCGAGTAGGCGTCCATCACGATGGCCAGATAGACGAATGTTTCGCGCAGCCGCACGTAAGTGATATCGGCCACCCACAGTTGATTGATGCCGTTCAGCGGCATGCGCCCCGCCAGGTTGGGATAGATGGCGTAGGTCTGCCGCGAATCGGTCGTGAAGACGAACCGCCGCTTTCGCACGGCCAGTAAGTTATCGGCGCGCATCAGGCGGGAGACGCGCTTGTGGTTCACCACCACGCCTTGATGGGCCAACTCCGCTGTTACTCTGCGGTAGCCGTAAAAACGATTCTCCAGCGCGATGCGCTGAATGAGATCGCGCAGTTCTACGTCGGCCTGACGCGGCTCGTGCTCCGCATAGTGCCGGTAGAAGCCGGCCAAGCTCACGCGCGCGATTTCGCAGGCGTGACCAGATAGAAAGCCTTCCCGCTGCATCATGCCCCGGATCTCTCCGTAGATGCTGTCCCGCCAGTCTCGACGTTCTTCCGGCGCGACTCCTTTACACGCTTGAAGGCTCTTTGCAAAAAATCGATGTCCAGAGCTTGCTGTCCGATCTTGCGCTCCAGTTCCGCGACGCGGCGCGCAGCCGCTTCCTCGGGGCGAGCGGGCGCGCGGGGCGGATTCCGAACTCCAGGCGGGCGGCCGGTCGGCCGCTGCAATCCGGCCGCTCCTTCTTTGCGGTACGCATCGCGCCATCGGTACAGCACGCTGCGCTTGATCTGGAATTCCTGGTGCAAGGCGCTCACGCTTTCCCCATTGACGATCCGCTGCGCCACGCCCTCCTTGAACTCCAGGCTGAAAACGCGATTCTTTCCGGTCAATCTGGAATCCCTCCCATTCAATGAAAAGTGTCCCCGATTTCCACTTCTCATTTTTGGGGTTCACTCCA
>JBAVYH010000012.1:0-4574 GCA_049698695.1 Bryobacteraceae bacterium
CCCCGAAAACGAACAAGAAAACCCAGCGAAAGGAGCCCGGCACTGCGCCAACCAGATTTCAGCCCTTCAGGCTCATTCTTGGATTAGAAAATGCTGCGGCGTGCGCGGCGGCCGTGCCGAACTCCCCGCTGGACTTGGTGCTTTGGCGGGCCAGACCCGTGCTGCGCCAGTTGCGCGGGCGTCCTTCGGCTCAGGAAAGCGGTTTGACCTCGACAGACAAGCTGCGCGCCGGGTTACCGGAAACAGTGGCGCCCTCGGGCACGTCTTGAGTAACGACAGAGCCCGAACCAATGGTCGCCTTGGCGCCAACGTCGGCCATGATAATGGCGCCGCCCCCAATCCAGCAGTGCGCTCCAATCGAAATCCGTCGAAAGACACGCCCATCGTCGGTCAGGTGGCCGGCTTCGTCCCGCCGATGCTGCCTCCGCCCGCTCAAAACCTGCACTTGACTGGCAAATAAGGTCCCTTCACCGATATCGACCTGGCCCAGAACGCAGTAGGCGCCCACGCCGACGTGGTCTCCCAGCGATGCACTCGAGTGGGCGAAAAACGATCCGAATGCAATGTGGCAGTCCCGGCCTACACGATCCAAGGTGAAGGTGTAATAGGCGGCTCGCAGATAGTTGCCAGGAAGGCCAGGCATCAGGGCCATTGTGTGTGCGAAGAACAGGTAGGGTTCGTGCCACCTCCCGAAGCCCGCCAGACAAGCCGCCGGAAAGACCAGGACACGTGCTACCGCGCCAGCCAGCCGTTTCGCGAGTAACTTCAGAGACCAGCCTCCTGGTTCCGATGGTACACCTTCGGATCTGTGGCCTGGCGGCCATCGCGGGGGAACTCCCACCCTGCGTTTCGGGCTCACCTCGTGTGGACAATTCTCGTACGGCGCGCCAGACCCCCTGTGGTAACCTGGAAATCTCTTACGATGGTGCAGACCAGGTCTCTCCCGCGCATATGCATCGCGCTGGGCCTGCCGGACGTTGCGAGCTTGCTCGCGCACGCCCGCCGCGAAGCCGAGTCAGGCGAGACATTTTTGGAATTCCGTCTCGACTTCCTCGACCAACCGATGCAGGGAGCGAGGGCGATTCGCGGCTTCCTCGACAAGTTCCCCGACACCCTGATTCTGGCCACCTGCCGGCGGCACCAGAACCACGGCAAGTTCAACGGCAGCATTGAGGACCAGATGGCGGTGCTGGATGAGGCCGTCCGCTGCGGCGCGCAGGCGGTGGACGTTGAAATCGAAAGCGCCGAAGCCGCACAGGAGCGCTTGCACCAGTTCCGTGGGCGCGCGCAGGTCATGGTGTCGTACCACAACTTCGAAGCCACGCCGGCGCTCGATACGGTGGTGGCACGCATGATGCGGGTGACCGCCGACGGATACAAAATTGTCACCACGGCGCGCAAGCCCTCCGACAACGTGCGCGTGCTGGCGGCGGCGCGCGCGCTGCCCAAACACAAGTTGGTGGTACTGGCGATGGGCGAGTTGGGCTTTCCCACGCGCGTGCTGTCGCCGGTGTTTGGCGGTGCCTTCACCTATGCCGCGCCGCTGGTGGCAGAAGGCACGGCGGCGGGGCAGGTGAGCGGGCATTACCTGCGCCATCTTTACCGCGTGGAAAAGCTGGCCAAGACGACCAAGGTTTACGGCGTTATCGCCGATCCGGTTCGCCATTCGATCTCGCCCTCGGTGCACAACCGGGCGTTTCAGGCGCGGCGGACCGACGCAGTGTACCTTCCGTTTCTGGTGACAGCGGCGCACTTGCGCGATTTCTTTTCCCTGGCGGAGCGTCTGCCCTTGGCCGGGTTCAGCGTCACCATTCCACACAAGCAGAAAGTCATCCGCTACCTGGACGCTGTCGACCCGCTGGCAAAGCGGATTGGCGCGGTCAACACCGTGTGGCGCAAGGCCGGCCGCTGGCGCGGCGCCAACACCGACGTGGCGGGCGTCACCACCCCGCTGGCGCGCGTGCTGCGGCTGCAGAAATCCTCGGTGCTGATTGTGGGCAACGGCGGCGCAGCGCGCGGAGCGGCGTTCGCACTCTCCGATGCCGGCGCCAGAATCACTCTCACCGGCCGCAACCCGGACCGCGTGCGCGCGCTGGCCAAGGTCTGCGCCGCCGAGGCGCTGGCCAAGGAACAACTCGTGGGGCGCCATTTTGACGCTGTGGTGCACGCCACGCCGCTGGGCATGTTCCCGCACGTGGACGAGTGTTTCTTCAACGGCTCGATTCCGGCGGAAGTCGTGTTCGACATGGTCTACAACCCGCTGGAGACCGCCCTGCTCCGGCACGCCAGAGAACAGGGCAAGACCGCCATTCCCGGCCTCGACATGTTCATCGAACAAGCCGTGGGCCAGTTTGAGATCTGGACCGGAGAGACCGCGCCGCGTTCGGTTATGGAAAAAGCGGCGATGGAGGCGCTGGAGCATCAACCCGGCGGAATACAGGGAAAATGAGACTCACACGACGGCAACTGGCAACCGTGCTGGCGCCGGCAGTGGCGCTGGCCGAGGCTGCGGCCCAGCCGGCGGCAGCGGCGGACGAGGAGCTGCGGGCGGCCCGTAATCGGGTCAAAACCAATGGCGAAACTCTGGCTGGCGAAGCGGTGCCTATGGCCGTCGAGCCCGCCTTTCAGTTCAAGGCCTGACCCATGGCCGCCCTCGATAACGACGTCTTCTTCGCCACCGCGGCCGAGCTGAACGCTCGCCTCATCAAGAAAGAGTTTTCGGCCGAGGAACTGGCGCGCGCCTTCGCTGAACGGTTGGAGCAGCTCGGTCCGCTCTACAACGCTCTGGCGCTGCCGCTCAAAGAGGATGCCCTGCGCCAAGCGCGCGCGGTGGACAAAGACATCAAGCGGGACCGCCTGCGCGGCCCGCTGCAAGGCGTCCCCTATGCGGTGAAGGACCTGCTGAGTTACGCCGGCCAGCCCACCACCTGGGGCGCCAAGCCCTATGCCGCTCAGGTGTTCGATTTCAACGCCACGGTGATTGAGAAGCTGAATGACGCGGGTTCGGTGATCACGGGCAAGCTCTCGATGGTGGAACTCGCCGGCGGCGGCGGATACCGGTTCGCATCGGCTTCGTTGTTCGGGCCGGGACTGAATCCGTGGGACCGCACGCGCTGGGCGGGCGGTTCCTCGAGCGGCTCGGCGGCGGCGGTGGCGGCCGGCCTGGCGCCTTTCACTATTGGTTCGGAAACTTCCGGCTCCATCGTCACCCCGGCGGCGTTTTGCGGGGTGACGGCGCTGCGTCCTACTTACGGGCTGGTGAGCCGGCACGGCGCCATGGCGCTTTCCTGGACGCTCGATAAACTGGGGCCGTTCGCACACACGGCCGAGGACTGCGGGCTGATCCTGCATGCGATCGCCGGCAAGGACGGCAAGGACCCGGGGTCGGCTGGCAAGAGCTTCTACTACACGCCGCAGTATGCGCGGCCGCTCAGCGAATTGCGGATCGGATTTGCCGCTGCGGATTTCGCCGACCGGCCCGAAGTGGAGGCGCGTCCCGCCTTCGCCGCCGCTCTCGACACCCTGAAGGCGTGCGGCATTCAGTTGATGGAAGCCAAGCTGCCGCCGTTTCCTTACGGCACAGCGCTGGCGACCATTCTGGGCGCTGAGCAGGCTTCCGTCTTCGAGCCGCTGATCTCGAGCGGCCGGGTGGACGAGTTGGCGGATCAGGCGCAGATTGCCGGCCTCAAAGCCAGCCTGGAGATCCCGGCCAAAGATTATCTGAAGGCGATGCGCATCCGCCGCTTGATGCAGGATGCCATCCGTTTGATGTGGGGCGATCTGGATGCCGTGGTCGCACCGGCGCGAACGGGGGTGGCGCCCAAGATCGATGAGCCGCTTTCGCCACCACCAGCCGCAGCCTCTTCCGCCAACCGGACTGCGCCGCCGCCCTCCGCACCGGCTGGTTTCGGCGCCATCATTCCGGCGGGTAACCTGGCCGGCCTGCCCGCGCTGGTGCTGCCTTGCGGCTTCGCCGGGAACTTGCCGCTGGCGGTGCAACTGGTGGGTCCGCCGTGGTCGGAGAATGCCCTGCTGGCCGTTGGCAAGGAGTTTCAGTCGCGGACGGACTGGCATAAGCGAAGGCCACCAGCGGTGTAAGGCGCACTGGGATGGCCCGCCGCTTGGCCGCAAACGACGCCTTCGCAGACGAGCGGCCGCAGCGTGCAGTGTCGCCGCGTGAAATCAGTGCTGGCAGCATTTTCTGCACCGCAAGGCAAGTCAAAGACCTGCGCGCCGATTTCCGATTCAGGTGTTATACGCCCGCGACAAGAATCGAATTTGACACCTGTCAGTCCGTTTGCTCTAATTGAAAGTAACTCATTGCTCCTCAGTAGCTCAATGGTAGAGCATTCGGCTGTTAACCGAAGGGTTGTAGGTTCGAGTCCTACCTGAGGAGCCATAATAAAGCCTTTATTTTAAGTTACTTAAGGTTGCCGCCCAAACATCCGCGGCTCTACGCCAACAACGGGGGCAAACCCCAATCCCAAACCATCTAAGAACATAGCAGCTTCACCCGGAGTCTGTAGTTTTGAAAGTTGCGGAAGCCGTAGGCTTGACGATTGATGAGTTCCATC
>JBAVYH010000013.1:0-55117 GCA_049698695.1 Bryobacteraceae bacterium
CAAACGATCCGCGAATACATTCGCGACAGCAACAAGGCCCCCCAACCGTTCCAGTGGGTGGCGAGCGCCAACACGATCATCAGGAAGGTGCGGAAGTATAAACGAACTTTAGAGACAGGACACTAGAACGGAAGCGAGGAAGCCCAGCAGTCCGGACAGAATTGCAATCAGCCAGGTTGGTGTTGAAGGGCGGTTGAGCGCCTTTGCAATCTCCGTTAGCTGCGGGGTGTAGTCTGCTTGCATAGGTATTTGGCTATCAGCCTACCAGAGATCAAGCCCCAGGGAACCCAGACGCCCGCTTGCCCGTGATTTCCTGATGGAACTTCGACTGGGATGGCCCCCGCAGCGCTGTGCGAACCGGCCATGGCGTTTGTGGGCCGTCTTCTGTAAGCTGAGAGGCAGGCTCATTGTTGAGTTGAGCAGACTGGGGGTCGAAGCAGGTCGCTGCGACTGCCCCGTCTCCGCTGCCTCGTTGAGGAGAACCCTATGGGACTGAACTACAGGAACCTGGATGACAGAACCAGGAAGCTCATGCTGGCGGAGATTGAACGCGACATCGCCGAGGAAAACCTTTACCTCAGCGACAACCTAAACGAGGAGGGACGTGCCGTTTACCCGGACCTTATCAGGGCTGCAGCCAGGAGCGGAAGCGACGTGACATTAGCAACGGCGATTCGCCTTCGGCTCAACCCGTATGAGAAACCGAGGCATCTGAAGTCCGGCGGATTCTCCAAGCCTCCAGTGATGCGTGTCAACGCCCACGAAATGCTTGCCGAGGGGGAGTTTAACCGCTTTTACATTCGTGCTCTCTGTCTACGCGCGATCGAGGGCGGTGTGTCTGAGGTCATTGTCTATCGAGCGAAGGCCGTGGAGCACGCGCGCTCGGAGTCGCAGCAGAAGATCGGAAGCCGCGTGGCGGTGGAGGCACTACTTCGTGATCTCCGCACGCATGTGGGCGTCGATACGGCTTTGGGCTTGCCACCCGGGCCGAACTCCGGGCTCTCCGTCCATCTGCCGTAGGGGGAAAAAGGGACGGACGCATTTTCCCGAGCACCTTCCCAAAATGCGTCCCTTTTCCTCAAAGGACGTTATCATGCCGTTGAGGAGGCCAGATTGACGTACAAGGCGGCAGTGAAATTTAAGGGTCAAAGGGTCCGGATCAGATTGCGGACGAAGGGCTCTGGTTCAGGCGCTCCAGCCGCAGGCACTTTCACTGTGCTGGAAGTCAGCGATCAAAGTTGGATAAGGGTGCAGCGCGTTGAACTCCAACACGGGGGGATCGGCGGGCCGAGCGCATATCTCCCAAAGCAACTCGCCCTCCGTGACCTCTTTTCAATTGAACCCGTATGAGGGCAAGCCGGGACAGCCTGAACTGCGTGGTTTATTGTCGCGCGGACGAACGTGCAGGGGGTCGGAAGTGGTCGAGTTGGCGTGGCTGAATTCACGCGAACAGCAGCCGGCCTTTGGGTTCAGGGATCGGGCGACCCAGTTCGGGGGGCGGACCGGGGCGGACCGGGACAGACGGGACGTTTTCCGGGCGTTTCTCTAGACCGGCATAGTTTGTTCCGCGTCGGCGACCGTCGGATATCGCGTAAAGACATCCTCAATCTTGCACTTGTGGAACAAGTCCCAAATCCGATCGTTTAAACCCGCGAGAAGCAGACGCCGGCAATTCCGCTCGAACGACACGTATGCGCCGATGAGGACGCCGAGCCCGGTGGAGTCCACATATCGGACCCGGCTCATATCGACCACCAGCGCCGCGGACTCGTTCTCGCGCACCCGATCGCGAAACTGAAAAGCCGTCTCGGCATTCAAGACTCCCTGCAGCACCATCACTTTTTCGCCAGGGCGTGCACCATCGATAATGCGCACCTCGAGTTTGTCTTCGGCCATAACAGGGTGGAGTGTATCACCAAGCGAGGGCTATCCGCGATGGTCATCCCTGCCGCGACAAGTGGAAGTGGCCCGAAACGCCGTCCCGGAAGAATTCGGTGACAGGCTGCGAAATTTCGAAATAGGAAGCCCGCCGAAGTTCACAGTTTAGATCTTTGTGTGATGCAAGCGCCCGGTAGGACAGACGATCGCCTTGTGTCGTCTGTCAGGCTTCGCTCAAGCCGCGAAAGACAGACGACATGAACCGATCGTCTGTCCTACCTCGACCGCTCTACCGCGCCATGTCCGCCACTCTCCGTTTGAGTTCCAACACCTCGCGCCGCAGCTCGGGCAACTTCGCGAGGTTGGCGAGTTGCTCGAGGTGCTGGCGCAGCGGGCGCGCAGGCGTGCCCCAGACAGTCTCACCGGAGCGCACCACCTTTGATGTGAGCACGCCGCAACCCGAGCCCAGCACCGCCCGCGATTCGATCCGCGCCTTGTCGCCGATCCCCACCTGGCCGCCGATCACGGCATGATCCTCCACCACCACGGAACCGGAAAACCCGGTCTGCGCCGCCACCACCACGTGGCGGCCGATGCGGCAGTTATGCGCCACGTGCACCATGTTGTCGAGCTTGGTGCCCTCGCCGATCACGGTGACGCCGAGCGCGGCGCGGTCGACGCAGGAGTTGGCGCCGATCTCCACGAAATCGCCGATCTCAACGCGTCCCACCTGCGGAAACTTGTGCCAGCGGTCGTCCTCCAGCACGTAGCCGAATCCATCCGCGCCAATCACCGCACCGGAATGGATGATGACGCCGCGCCCTATTTCGACGTTGTCGTAGATGGTGACGTTGGGATGGAGCACCGTGCCGTCGCCGAGCGCCACGCGCTTGCCGACCACGCAGCCCGCGCCGATGCTCACCGCCACTCCGGCGCGCGTTCCGTCGCCCACCACCGCGTGCGGCCCCACAAAAACCAGCGCCCCCAGTTCGACGCCGTCGCCCACCACCGCCGTGGGATGGATGCCGGGCTTGATTTCCACCGTGGGATAAAAGCGGCTCATCGCGCGCGCGAACGCGGTGCGCGGTTCCTGCACCCGGATCACCGTGCGGTAACACGGTTCCGGCCAATCGAGCGGCACCAGCAGGCACCCCGCGGCCGAGCTTTCCGCCAGCGCCGCAGCTTTCCGCCCGCCGACAAACGCCAGCTCCGACGCGCCGGCTAATTCGATTGTCCCCGCGCCGGTCAGTTCCTTCTCGCCGTCGCCCTCGAAGGTGGCGCTCAGCCACTCGGCCAGTTCACGAACTCGCATGGCCTTATCATGACAAATCCGTCGCGCGCCGGGGCCTCAATGCTAAACTGAAGGTTCGCGGCCCTCCACCGGCGGCGCCCGAGACTCTTCCAACCGAAATCAACTGATGAATACCAGCAATACCGCCATCCGCAACGTCGCCATCATCGCCCACGTCGATCACGGGAAAACCACGTTGGTGGATGCCATGCTCCACCAGAGCGGCATCTTCCGCGACAACGAGCAGACGGTCGAGCGCGTGATGGATTCCAACGAGCTCGAACGCGAGCGCGGCATCACCATCCTCAGCAAGATCACCGGAGTGCGCTACCAGGGCGTCAAGATCAATATCGTCGATACGCCCGGACACAGCGATTTCGGCGGCGAGGTGGAACGCGCGCTCAAGATCGTCGACGGCGTGATGCTGCTGGTGGACGCGAGCGAAGGGCCGCTGCCGCAGACGCGCTACGTGCTTTCCAAGGCGCTCGAAGCCCATCTGCCGCCCATCGTGGTGATCAACAAAATCGATCGGCCCGACGCACGCTGCCAGGACGTGCTCAACGAAATCTACGACCTCTTCATCGACCTTGATGCCACCGAGGACCAGCTCGGTTTCAAGGTGCTCTACGCCATCTCCAAGACCGGCGTGGCGAAAGAATCGCTCGACGACGACTCCACCGACCTGCGCCCTTTGTTCGATGCCATCCTGGCCCACATCCCGCCGCCGGTGGGCGAGCCCGATGAGGTGCTCCAAATGCTGGTCGCCAACTTGGATTACAGCGACTACCTGGGCCGCCTGGCGATCGGCCGCGTCTTCCACGGCACGCTGCATTACGGCGACACCGTGGCAGTCGCCAAACGCGATGGGTCGCTCCAGACCACCAAAATCACCAAGCTCTATTCGTTCGAGGGGCTGAAGCGAGTCGATGAAACGGTGGGCCGGCCCGGCGATATCCTCGCCATCGCGGGCGTGGAAGGCATCACCATCGGCGAAACCGTCACCAGCGCCGAGACCCCCATGCCGCTACCGCACGTCCCGATCGACGAGCCCACCATCGCCATGGCATTCACCATCAATACGTCGCCGTTTGCCGGCCGCGACGGGCAATGGGTGACGTCGCGCAACCTGCGCGAGCGGCTCGACAAGGAATTGCTCACCAACGTATCCATCCGCGTCGAGGAGTTGGGACACGACACCTTCAAAGTGATGGGCCGCGGTGAGCTGCAACTGGCCATCCTGGTCGAGATGATGCGCCGCGAAGGTTATGAGCTGGCCGTGGGCAAGCCCGAAATTCTCACCCGAAAAGTCAACGGTAAGATCGAAGAACCGGTGGAACTGCTGGTGATCGATTGTCCGGAGAGCTTCCTTGGCGTGGTGATCGAAAAGCTGGGTGCGCGCAAGGGCAAGATGAATAAAATGGTGAACCACGGATCGGGCCG
This sequence comes from Bryobacteraceae bacterium, assembly GCA_049698695.1. Taxonomy (GTDB): domain Bacteria; phylum Acidobacteriota; class Terriglobia; order Bryobacterales; family Bryobacteraceae; genus Bog-375. Next base: position 4,610 of record JBAVYH010000013.1, read on the forward strand.
CGTGCGGCTGGAGTTTCACATCCCGTCCCGCGGCCTCATCGGCCTGCGCAGCGAGATCCTCACCGACACGCGCGGCACCGCCATCATGAATTCGCTGTTCCACGGTTACACCGAGTGGCAGGGCGATATTCCGACGCGGCCCACCGGCTCGCTGGTGGCCGATCGGCCGGGCAGAGCCACGGGCCACGCCATCTTCAATTTGCAGGAGCGGGGCGAGATTTTCATTGCCCCCGGCGCCGAGGTTTACGAGGGCATGGTGATCGGCGAAAACGCGCGCGAGAAGGATCTCGACGTCAACATCGTCAAAGAAAAAAAGCTCACCAACATGCGCGCCTCCACCGCCGATGAAGCCATCCGCCTGGTGCCGCCACGCATCCTGAACCTGGAACAAGCCATCGAATTCATCCGCGACGACGAGTTCGTCGAGGTGACGCCGGCATCCATTCGCCTGCGCAAGAAGATTCTGAAAGCTAATCAGCGGTAGCTGCCCGCCGGCGTTCGCTACGCAGCGCTAACGGGGCGCCGCAGCCAGCGAGCGATAGTAATCGCGCAGAATGTAGTAGGCCTCCTTCTTCTGTCCGCGGTCGCTGAGCAGGCCTTTGCGGTTGTAGTAATCCTGCACTCCGTAGAGGAACCGCCGGGGGCAGCGAAAATCCACCAGCACCCAGGCGGACATGCCTTGCAGAAAGGGGATGCGCTGCAGCATGAGTATCTGGTGGCGATAGACGTTGGCCTGATACTCCTCGGTCCAGGCCGTTGTGTCATCGCCGTGGTTGCCTGCGGGCGCTTCGGCGCCGAATTCGCTCATCACCAGCGGCTTGTCGTAGACGGTTTGGAAGCTGGTGCGGTCGGCCTTTTCGGGCGAACCGTCGTACCAGCCGATGTACTCGTTACAACCCAGAACGTCGAGGGACTTCCCCAAAGGGTCGTCGATCATGATGGTGTTGGGCGCGCCGGCGTGCGGCAGGGTGGCGGCGGTAACGAGGCGCGTGTCATCCAGTTCGCGCGCTTTCATGGCCAGCGAGGAAAGGAACTTCGTGCGCGCGTCGCCGAGCGGAGTTTCATTGGCCACGGACCAGAAAACCGCCGAAGCGCGGTTCTTGTCGCGCGAGATCATTTCGGTGAGCTGGCGCTCGGCCTTGGCGTAGACCACGGGATTGTCCCATTCGACGGCCCAATAGACGGGGATCTCCGACCAGACCAGCAGGCCCATCTCATCGGCCAGCCGGGTCATGACTTCATCATGGGGATAGTGGGCCAGGCGGACGAAATTGCATCCCAGCCCCTTAGCCCAATTGAGCAGCGTGCGGCCCTCGGCTTCTGAGAAAACGCGGCCGGCGCGGAAGGCAGCCTCGCCGTGGATGGCCACTCCGCGGAGGAAAATCGGCTTGCCGTTGAGCAGTATTTTCGTGCCGGAGGCGGCGATGCTGCGGAAGCCGATGCGGTCCTGCACGCGATCGGTTTCGCTTTCGATCGATACCTCATACAGCTTGGGATTCGCGGGCGACCAGAGCGAGAGCGTGGCCGGGAAGGCAAACTTCGCGTAGCCATCCTCGCCGGTCTCGACCGAAACGGACGCGCCCGCTTCCGGGATACGGATGGCGACCTTCTGCCGTTTGTGCGTGCCGTTCAGCCGCACCCAGCCGGCGACGTTGTTGAGCGAGCCTTTCTCCAGTTGCACCTCGTAATCCTGGATGAATGTCTCGGGGACATCCACCAGCTTCACATCGCGTGTTAGCCCGCCGTAGTTCCACCAATCGGTCATGGTGGGCGGGACTGCGTCGGGATGGCGCTGGTCGTCCACCATTACGATCACGGCGTTGGCGTGGCTTTTGAGTAGGCCGGTGACCTCGAACTGGAACGGGGTGAAGCCGCCTTCGTGCTCGCCCAACTTCTTGCCGTTGACGAAGACCACGGCCTTGTAATTGGCGGCGCCAAACCAGAGAAACTGGCGGCGTGGCGCGGAGGAGGGAGTGTAGTCGAATTCGCGCCGGTACCAGATGGTGCCTTCATACCAGAGAAGCTCGGGCCTCTGCGTATTCCAATCGCCGGGCACCTGCAGCGTCGGAGTGGCGGGAAGAAAGGCCAGCTCGTACTTATCGCCCTTGTTGGCGGGGACGCGGTTGGCGCCGAGGCCCCCGCCTGGAATGGGGTTCAGGTGGAAATCGTAGTAGCCGGCCTGGTACGGATCCATGATGGTCTGCCATTTGCCATCGAGGCTCGCACCCTGGCGGGCGGAAGGATTCTGGATCGTGTCGATCTGCTGGGCGCGGGATGCGGCCGCGGCCAGCGCAAGAAAAAGCATCACGGAGACTCTCATGCGCTATTCAGGATAGCGTGTGGCGCATCGCTCCAGCGTTGCCAGGCTTGCCAGCGACTCCTCTCCGCACTCTTTGTGCCGGTCTAACCGCGGCCCATGAACCTCGATCGAGCAGTCTTCATATTGAGCGGCAGGGCGTAGCCGATGAGGCACAACTGATCGAGCGCAAACAGCACCACCGATTCCACGCCCGCCGCCAGCGCCAGGCTCCATTCCTTGTTCCACGGTGTTGTGTAATCGCTGATGCCTACCAAATGGCTGCTCTGCGCCGGTGCGAAACCGAGCTGTTGCGGCAATTGAATCGATTGCCGCGCCAGATCCAGGTTGCGGTCGCCAGTGTAAGTGAAATTTTCGGTCTTGAGGCACGCCAGGTTAGCGGGCGTCCAGCACGTTGCATAGTTAATCAATTTGTTCAGGGGTGTGTTATTGACGTCCGGCGGGTACAGCACCTCAAACTTCGTGTTAGGCGCCGACTGGCGAACCAAGGTCGTGATTGCCTGCGTGAATTGGCCAATCAAACCGGGCAGAAAGGCACATTCGTTTGCATAGGAGGTCGGGTCGGCGTTTTGGCTCGGGATAACTTGCATCGGCTGCCCGTACTCCGCCTGAAATGCCGCCGTCGAATTGGCGTCATAAAACGGCATGCCGCCGTGCGCAGCCGTATACCACCACTGAACCTCGCCGAACTGAAGATAGGGAGTGATGCCGGCATTCAGCATGATCTGCGCCATGTCGAGATACGCTTGCTGCCAGAATGCCGTGCTTGCGGGCCCGAAATTGGTTTGTAGGGCTGGTGTGCTTACCGTGCACGCGGTGCCGTCCGGATAGCGTTGGGCGATGCCGGCTTCGGCGCTCTGGTCGCCGTTGCCGAGTTCCATGCTGAATGAGGCAGTGACGCTGATGCCATAACTATCCAGAGCCTTGAAAAAACTGAGACTCCAGTCCCGGGCCGCCCGGTTCATCCGCGGCACCACGGTCAGGTCCGTAATCCACGTCCCATCCTGGCCCCCCACGAGCGAGTTCGTCGTCAAGCTGGCCGTGAATTGCGCGCTGTTGGTATTGACGCTCAACGCGATGCCGTTGCCTGCCGAGCCCAAGAGCCGCGAAGTGATCGTGAGGCTGGCTCCGCTGGCTTGCGCCCACACCTCTGTCGAACCTGCGTTGATCAGAAGTTCGAAGCAGGTGGCAATGCTCTCAGCCGTATCGCCAATCAGATTCCAGTGCTGCAGCGCGGCGCCGTCCAAATCGATTTCGGTCACCCCACCAGAACCGAACACCGGCTGTCCGGCGAACGTGATCGTCGCCGCTGCGTACTGATTGCCCTGGCACACCAGCTCGTAGAACAGCAGTGCTCCCGCATAGTGGTTCAGTCTCCCCTGCAACCCTAAGGTTTCGGCCAGCCACGCGGTTCGTTCGGGGGCAAGCGCCAACGAATGGTTGGTATCCCAGTCCGTCGCCGCCGCTGTTGTGGGCATCACACTGAACGTCGGGATACTGCTCGTCGGAACGGCGATTTCAAGGAAGTCGAAGTACACCGAGGTGCCTGCCGTTCCGGAGTGAGTAATCGTGATGTTATGTTCAACTGACGCGGCTTGCTGACCCAGTGATACTCGCATCAGCACATCCTCGCTGGCAAGCGCCAGGTTAATCAGAATCGGCGACCCACCGTCAACCTGCACCGTGGCCTGTCCACCGCTCGTAAGGGCACGCGTGCCCAGATACAGAGTGTGGGCTAGCATTGAGACATACGAACACTGGATCATTGAGCCAGGCGCCGTCGTCGATCGTATGGAGCCGCCCGAGTAGTTTCCTGTTTCCGCAACCCAATTGCCGCTATAAGTGAGTGTCGCGGAATCGTCTTCGATCCGCCTGCTGCCGGGCCCCGCCACTTCATACTGCTGGCCGGTTCCGCTGACAGTCCAATTCGACACGACCACCGAAAACTCGCTCCGTTGGAACGCTCCCGCTTGCATGTCCGCCGCCCAGGTCCATCGCAGCTTTCGCACATTAGTCACACTGGCGGCGGGAATCGAGACGCCACTCAAATCCGTCAGGTTTGCGAAGTCGAGATTCACTTGCCACGCGCCAGGCGACACACCGCCCTGAAATAGCGCCGCGGCCGGCGTCCAGGATTCTGTTCCAGCGCCGTGCACCGTCCCATACACGCCGATCCGGTTTCCGTTTGATCCCGGCACTCCCAGATAGGTGAGCGTAATGGTCGAGCCTGCTGCCGCAGCGCTGACGAGCCCGGTCTGCTGGTTTGCTGTGACAATCGCAGCCAGCGTTGCCGCCGCACTGCTCAGCGTGTCTCCGGAAATGAACTGGTAATTGTAGTGTTGGTCCAGCCAGGCTAGCTCGATATAGTCTCCGGCCGTCGGCGTACCCTGCAATTGGAACTGCGCAGTGGCGGGAACCGCGCTCGACAAAGGCGTCGCATACTGCACTAAAGGGATCTCGAAGATCTGCTCCGCTCCGCCTGTATCTGCCCAAATCCTCAGGTAAGGCCATGGCACCGTCGGGTACAACGTCGAATCAAGCCTGATGCAGTTACTGCGCACCTCCTGATACGATAGCTGTAATCCGCTCAGGTCCCCGTCGGGGAGGTTGCGCAGGGCCGGGTATTCGAAGACATTGTCCCGGTTCCATTCCAGTACCGCCCAATCAAACTGGCTCCGCCAGCAACCAGAGACCGTGAATCCGGTCGGACTGGTCTCACTCAGGGCCGCGATCGCAGACGGCTCAAAGAAGTAACACTGGAGATCCCGGTCGGGGCGCAGCTTTGACAGCGTGTCTTCCATCAGAGTCGAATGATTACGGTGAGGTCAGCGCCTGGATACGTTTGGCCAACGGATTGAACGGCCAGCGTGATTTGGTCGCCCGCCGCTAACGGCGGCAGGCCCTGCCCGCTAACGTCATTCGAAATAGTCTCATTCGCTTGAAACACCAACTGGCAGTATGCCGAACCGTTGACGTTGAGCTGAAGTTGTACCGCTGCGTCCGCCGCCGCTCCAAGTACCGCGTAAATATCTCCGACTGAGTGCGCCGCATCCACCACCAACGCCGGTGCCGCAGACTGGTCTACTGACAGGAACCCCTCCACCTAAATCGAATACTGCCCGCCGGAGAGCGTCCGCAGACCGCTGTTTACTGTGTGTGTCAAACAGGCGCCCGCCGTCGGGCTGTTGCCTTTTTGATTGGTAACGTACAGTTGCGCGCTCGCCACTCGGACGTCCGGAAGCGGCACGGAAAAGCTCCAGGTGCCGCTATATGGACTGCCGAAAAAGCCCTGCGGAAACCCTGCGACCGCCGTTAGGCCTGTCAGGTGAAAGACCGCCGCCTGAGCCGCGTGCGCGCTTGCCGGGCTGCTATGTACGCCACGCTGGACCGTGTATTGCACGCCTCCGCCGCTGACCGCGGTGACTTCGAGCACCTCGCTGTCGATCTGCAAGATGCTGCCCGCCTGTGCAGATCCTGGAGCATTCAGTGTCAAGGTCGTATCGCCCGCTCCGATAGCGTTGGCAAGCGCGAAGCTGGTGGTGCCCTGCAATTCGTCCCAGTAATAAACCGCTAGCGTCGCGGCTGAGATCGTCTGAGTGTTGGTTAAGCTGCTGAACGAAACTCCGCTCAGTTCCAGCGTCCCGCCGCCCTTCCCGGGGCCCAAACCAAAAAACGGCACCGGCGGCGCTGCGCTGTCGCTTGACCCGCTTCCCCCAATCTGCCACCGCGTCACCGTCGATAGCAGCGGCGGGCACTCCACGTTGGCCGCGTTCGCCGATCGGCCAGTTACTTGAATCGTTTCGCCGCCTTGGTTGGGGATAATTAGTCTCACCGGGCTGCTCTTGGTCATTGCTCCAACATGCCAGCCCGACTCTGTCACCACGAAGTGACTCGTGGCATCCAGAGGCACTATTAACGCGCTTGTAAGAGTAAGTGTCGTGGCGTCGTTGCTTACAATCGATGCCTCCTGTCCGGCCCCGGTCCCGCGAGTCACCCGCGCCGTCATGCCCTGATAACAATTTGGGCTCATTTGAAGGTTCCCATTGCCCAGCGTCGTTTGCGAAAAGATGCTGGCCGCCATCTCCGGTTGGAGTTCCATGCGCCAGTAGAAATTGGCATGGTCGAAATTCGCATCCGGCGGGGCAATCAACTGCGGCTGCACGCCGGAATCGGTGAAGCTCGCCGCCATCGTTTGGTTCGAAGCGATTCGTAGCAAATCGGCGGGCGTCGTCCCGCGATAAACGTTGAACGTACTGGTGCCCGGCGCGAAACTGAGCCCCGTTAGTGTCACCGAAGAACCATCGCTCGTAATCACCGCCGTCACAATAAACGAAAGCGCGCCTTCGTCTCCCGCCGCGTCCTCCCCCGAAACCGCGTAGTACAATGCCTGGTTCGCCGCTATCGTCCCGCCCGGTCCAATCGTCGCGGCCAGCGCCATCAGCGGCACGCCTGGCCCTGCCGCGGTTGCGGCCGCCGGCGCGACAAAGCTCACCGCCAGATTCGCCTGAATCGTCCCGTCGCTGCTCGTCGTGTCCGTCTCGGCGATGCCAAACTGCACAAGACCGTTCGCGTCCACCGTGCTTCCCAGCAACGGCCGCGGTACACCCATGGTGGCTGTGGCCTGCTGGTTCGCTCCCGCCGCCGAGTTGTCTTGCCCATTCGAGTCCAGATACCAATCATCGTCGTGGATCTGTGCTGTGATTACTGCTGTCCGGTAGTTAGTCGCCGGAGATATCTTGAGGACCCGGAATGGCTGGCGGTTGAAGCCTTCTTTTTGATAGGTGACGGTGATCACATCTCCCGGCCGGATCCCGAACCCCTTCACGCTTGTTTCAAATTGAATATACGTGTTGCCCTGGAGCGACTTATCCAGGTTGAATTTGAGAATCCGGGCCGCCTGGTCGTAATCGGGCAACCCAATCGCCATCAGCGTGGCCGTCACTTGCTGCCCTGTCAGGGTCACATCGTCGGGATCTACAACCGTGTAGCTGTCTTGTTGGTAGCCGTTCAGGTCGTCTTGAAAGTCTATGCTCAGGGAGTTCGGCGTGTCTGCGATATTGCGCGACGATACCACTACATTCGGTTCCCCAGTGGGTTTCCGCAAGATTCCCGAGACGCTCGTGGTCCCGTCGCCAAACTCGTAAGCCGGCCATCCCCCGTTTAACGATTCAGTACTATTGGAATAAGGGCCCTGCGTAGGCTGTTGGAGCGCTACCGAGTTCTCCACATTGATCTGCAGTATGCCCCCGGAACCGTAAGTCAGGTACAGCCGTGACGCATTGCGAACTCCCCGTATCACATCACCGGCGCTGCGCCTGGTCTGCAATACCAGGTTGCATCGGAACCGGGAGATGCTGATCGGGTTACCGTTTAGGTCCGTCGAGTTAATTGGCTCATCGCAGTACGCCGCCGCTGCTGCAACGCTCGAGTAGTCGATCTCCGAGCTCTGCCAGCCGCTGCGCCGCAGTATGTCGTGCAAAATCCATACGGGATTGCTCGTGAATGCCTCGGTGAGCTGGTTTCCTTGAGAGTCATAAGTAGGAACTAAAAGGCCCTGCACTAACACCTGCACCGAAGGCAGCGAGTTCCCATCGCTGATCTGATTCGGCACCACGACTGACAGGTATGCCATACCGCCATAGGGATCTCCTGCCGGCTGGCCGCTGGAGTTCAGAAAATTCAGATCGAATGCGCCGTCTCGGGTTCCCAGTGTGGGAATGTTGTACCATCCCGTGCCAGTCATGGTCTGTCCACTGACCCCAAGCGGTATCTGATAGCCGTTCGCCAGCACGGTCAGCACGCCCTGAATCACTCCGACTCCTAACAGCACCTCCATCCGTGTCAGGTTCCCGTCGTTGCGGGCAAATACGACTGGTGGAAAGTACCAGGCTGTTCCGTACACCATCGGGACATAGTCGTTGTAACGTGCCTGGTTCACGGCCACAGCGGAACTTGTCCAGTTCTTGCCGTAGCCTCGTACCGCGATCACCGGCGGAATGTATTCGATTCCGCCGAACCGTGTGAACATTCCGCGCACCTGACAGTCCGTCGAGGTGTACCCGCACGACGTAAACGGCGCTCCGTTATCCAGCTTCCCGTAGCCCCCCGGTAGGCCGGCCGAGTAGCCGCACGGATAGTAAAGGGAATAGCTGCCCTCTGATCCCCCGCTAATGGCTTCCTGCTGTTGAGCGGGTGTCGACGGGAATGTCCAAGGGCACCGGCGCTGGATCCGTATTTCGGGCAGAAACACTCGCTGGAGGCTCATTCGGTTTATTGCCGTTACGCGAAGCGTTGCTTCCTTGATCTGGTCCGGCGGGTTACAGATTCCCTGGAATACAACCACGGCGTCCGTCAGCGCTGCGTTGTTCGGTAAGTCGTAAAACACGAAGCTGACGGTGATCTTCGCGCCTCGGAACCCGGTACTCTGTTCGATCTCGGAAAAGTATGAATCCGCATTCGCCAGCAGCAATGTAATCGTCGGGCTCCCGTCCACACCCTGGTCCGACGCAGTCTGGATATCGAACGCGCTGTGCTGCAACACGCGAGCGGCATAAGCGGTGGCTCCAACTGTGATGCCGTGCGTGCACCAGTGTTCGCTGTCTCCGTTCGGCAGCACACAGTCGAATATCACCAGCGGCGCATCGGTGACCGCACACTCCTTTAACTCAGAGACTGTTTGCATAGAATATGTTCACCGTTGCGGAGTGATGATTCACGTCGGTGGATGTAAATGTGAACGCGCCGTCGCGGAAACGGGCGTTCGTATAAACTCCGCCCGTCGTCCCAGTCTTATAACTCGATGGCGCCGGCTGCGCTTCCACCTGCGGTCCAAACACGCTCACCGTAGTGCCTGCCGGCAATTCGATTCCGAACTCGATCGAGCTTGCCGTAGGGTCGCCCGTGCCGGTGATCTGGATGCGGCTCCATCGCGGGGTCAGCGCCGCCTGTGCCGAGTTGCTCGCGAGCTGCAACTCGATCGTCTCTGGCTGGCTGCTGAACGCATACACGCTGAAGCAATAGGTGTAATTGGTCGGAGCGTTCAGCGTCTGCGTCAGCGCCTGCGCGCCCCCTCCGGAGTTCGTCAATTGCCACCCGTTGCTGCCACCCAGTGGGTCCGCCACGTCGCCGGCCCGAGTCAAAAACGGCGCTGCCGCCCACACGGCGTTCGTCAGGTCCTCGCTCCAGGCGAGAAGGTTCGCCGCTGGGTCCAGGAACGTGAAGCTGTTGAGAGATCCTTCCATCGCCGTGAAGAACTGCTGTAGTGCAGCCAGCTCTATGTCGCTGAGGTTGGCGTACTGTATTTGCCACCCAACGGTCGCGCCGGCCGGGTCCGCCAGTTTGATCGAGCTACCGTCTGCCGCCGCATTCACCACAGTCCGCGGTCTCCGGTGCTTCACAATCGGAAACTGGCTCACCACCCCGGTTACTAGCTGTGGATAGACATTCATTAGTTATCCCCGGTTTTCCTTCACCGTAACTGATGTCTGGCCGCGCATTTCTTCCATCGAAGTCAGGTCCATCGCGTCGCTGGCGAAACTGCAATTGTTGTAAGTGTGGTTATCCCACGGGTCTGTGAAGGAAAAGCTGCCGAAGCTGCCCTGGTTCGACTCTAGAAACTGCTCCAGCGCAGTCATCTCCGTTTCGTCCAGTTCGTTCAGGCGAATCACCCATTGGTGTAGAGGTCCGGCGCAATCGCGGTATCGCTGTTCGCTGCCATCCACAAATCGCACCACCTGGTTCTGAAATGTGACGGCTTTGGTCGCGGGATATTGCGCCACGGCGCTGGTTTTGAGTGTTGGGAATAAAGCCATGTCACAGATCGTTGATTACGTCGTTGATTGTGCTCATGTTCAACATCGCGCTGCGGACCGCCTGCGCGATGTCGCTGCTACGGTCCAGGATGGATTGCGCATCCATCGCCTGGACGTTCACCGTCACCTGCGGCGACGCCGTTCCGCTCTGCCCGGCGCCGCTTCCGGCGGCAGCCGCCGAAGAGCCGCTGCCTCCGGAGGTGCTCGCCGTCGTCGTGGTCCCCACCCCCGTATCGGCCAGGCGCGGCATCCCCAACTGGTCGTAGTCCGCCCCCGCCAGCCCGTTCGGCGTATCCGCGCTTACAAAGTCGATGGAAGAGGGCTGTTGATACTTCTCGAGCTGGGGCGGAGCCGAGTTGCCTCCGCCGAACAGTCCCATCAGGCCGCTCACCAGCGGAACAATCCCAAGCCCGCCTTCCAGAAACGTCGTCACTGCCGATTCAATCGTGCTTCCAGTCCCACCCGAGCTTTGCGCCGGGCTCTCCGCGCCGCCTCTGATGCTTGTGCCCACCGGAGTCGCGGCATAACTTTGGCTGTCCGCGGCGTCACTCGTTGGCCCGAGTGCCACACTTGCGGCGGCGTCTGCCAGCACGCCGCTGGTTGATCCCGCTATGGCGTTTGCGGCCGGCATCCCAGAAACATCCGTTCCGGCGGCCTCCGCGAAGAACCTAAGAAGTTGCTCTTGCGTTGTGCTGCTCATACCTGAGTTCCGCTGCGAGTTCCTTTTCGAGAATGGCGAACGCTTCCACTTGGCGGGCCGTCAAATACTCTTCGTGCATCAGGCCCAGCCGCCTTCGAATGAAAAACTCCTCGACCGTTGTTTGGCTTTCCGCAGTGACCAACGACCTGGGACACGTGCCCAGACTCACCGCTCTGCGCGCCCACACCGGCGGCCCGTCCTTTTCGACTGCGGGCAGCCACCCGCACCTGCGCTTGGCTTCCAGGCCGGATTTCCGGCAGACGTCGCACCTCCACCCGGCCTGGTTGGAAAACTGAAAATGGAAGGCGACGATCAGTTTTTTCGTTCTGGTCCGCTTAGGCCGGTCTCGGCTTTGACGGCAGCTAGCGCTTCGCGAAACAGGTCCTCGGGCCCGCATTCCGCCAGCACCGCCGGCGTTGCTTCCGCCCCATCCACTTCCAGGCCGGAGACTTCTACGAGGCCCCACATCAGGTACAGTTGGTCGACTTCCGCCTGCACCAGCGCCGCCTCCATTTTTTCTCCCGGCTTCTCGCCCGCCTCTAGAAACTCCGTTCGTCGGGCCAACTCCCGAACCTGCCGCATCAGTTCCATGCGCCGCGCAAAGGACATTCGTGCGACGCGAAACCTGACTCCGGGCGCTATCTTCGAATCGACATCCTTCACACTCTCGTATGTCATGCCTATCCAAACGCGACCGCGATTTCGTTGTCCACTGTGCCCTGCGCCCGCGACGGCTTGAATACCCACTGCAGCCGGTTCGCGCTGTCGTCAAACTGCGGAACTTCCGGGATCACGCTCTGTAAGTACACGCCCATCACTTGGCCCTGCAGTTGGCCGAGTTGGAACATCACACTGATGGGTGCGCGCTGGCGCGCCGCCTGGTAGAGCGCTGGTGTTGCACTGTCAGTCTGGCTGTAGAGTCCGATCGATGCCTGCACGGTTCTCTGTCCCGCTGAGATCGCTTGCGGAAGGCTGAATCCGAATTCCCGCGACCGCGTGTCCAGCCCGTTCTTCAGCACCACCGATGCTTCCGTCACCGTGAAGAATTGCGCTGGTTCGGTTCCCAACCACGCCTCGCCCATGTTGCCGGGCACGATCGAATAGTCGAATGCCCCGATCCCTGGCTCCACCGGGAAGCTCATCAAATTGCCCGCCCCCGCCGTGAAGCTTGCGCTGTCCAGCACGTCCTGTGCGACGCCGCTAAAATGAAACTCGTGAAAGTCGCCGTTGATTTGAATCTCCATCTGATCTACCGCGGCGCCGCTCAGGATTCTCTGCACCGCGCTCGCCGGATCCCAGTAGTCGAACACGCTCGCGCTCGGCAACTGGGTCGCCGGCTGGTAGGTCACCGTGGCGCCGATCGTCGTTCCACTCGCCGGGGCCGCGGTAAACGGCGCATTGATTTGCACCGTGTTCGGGTCCACCACTGCCGTCACAAATCGTATCTCTCCCCCGCTTGAGACCGCCTGGCTTACATTCAGCCCGTGAGGCGCCGCAAAACCCAGCGTCGTGCCCGAGTACGATGCCACCATCCCGCCATTGAATACCAGCGGCGCTGCGCCCAATGCCGCCTGAAACAACGGCCCGTACGCCGGACCGCCCGCTGCTTGCCAGCTCGTCATGTATGTCTGCAGTTCGAAATTCGTGCGTCGCCGCCCGCCCGCCGGCAGTCCGGGAAATGTCCTGCTTCCCGTTTTGTCTTTCCGGCTTGTGACCTCGAGCTGCTGCTGAACGGTCAGTCTAAGCGCCGGAATTCGATTGCCTGCCGCGATCGCCGCCACGCTGCCGTACGCGCTTTCCAGCGCCGTGTAGAAGCGATTTGCGTTTGAGGAAATGTAAGAGGCCATCTTAGTTAATACTCACTCCAATCTCGAATGTCACCTTGGCCGTCTGTACGAAGTTCCTTCCCCCGCTCTTGACAGGCCCGAACGTAACCTGATACCCGCCCGCATAGTACATCCCGCCACCCCAGTCTCCGCGGTTGGCATCCAGCGTCTGCGTCACCGCGCTTGTGTATAGCTCAACCGTATCTTGCAGCCCGTCCACCCGGTCCTGCGAGTGACGCACCTCAATCGCCATCTGGGATACCCCGGAAAACGTCCGAAACTTCTCCACCAGTTGGTTCAAGATTTTCTCGCAGTAGACGTTCACCGCCGGGTACTGTGTAGCGGTCGCCCGCTCCACCAGCTCGATCGTTACGTTCTCAGTGCGAATCTGCCCCGTCCCCAACGGTGCAACCGCTGTCTCGCCGCTCAGGGCTAACGCCTCCAGGCTCGGATTCACGCCGCTGCTCCCGGTTAGTAACTGTGCGGTCTTGGCCGTCACCGTGCTTCCAATCGTTGTCGGCATCAGCCCCTCTGTATGATCCGCGCCAGTGTCTGCACGTAGTTTGGAGACTGTCCGCACCCCGGCCTGCGTCCCGTCGCGCTGATCCACACCGGCTGCGCCCAGGCCGCCCCAACCTCGAGCGGTGAGCTGTTCTGCAGCGTCATGCCGTCGGGATCCGTGCCAACGTACACGTTCCAGCCAGTGGCATTCGCCGGCACCGACCCGATTTGCGCCGAAAATGAGCTGGACGACGTCGTAATCGCCCCTGCAATCGCGCTCGTACCTTCTTCGTTCACCCGGTTTACCCAGGCTGCGGTCACGTAATAAATGTTGTCCGGCAGACTCCCGGGCGACGCGGCCAGTGCTGGTGTCGCCGCCCGCGGAACCGGTATGGATGCCATCCCGGCTCCGGCCTCGATCAGCTGCTCTCTATACGACACCGCCATCTGCTGGAACTGATCGCGCTTGCCCATGTACCGGTCGTTCAGTTGGCTGTTGTACGCGTCGCTGTATACCAGCTCCAGCGTTCGGTAGGCGAACCACAACTTGAGCGCCGCCGTTACCACCACGTCTTCCAATTTCGGTTTCACCACCACCCACAACAGGCGATCCGCCGGACTCGTCCTCTTCAGCAACGCATGCAGGTCCAGACCGATGTCTTCGTGAGCCATTTGCAGCTTGTGTGTCACATCGATCCCCTCGATGCTGGCCACGCTTTGCAACTGCGAGTCCAGCATCGCCAGGTGTTCGATGCTGCAAGGAGGTCCGTCCGTGAATAGTGCCATACCCTTATGCCTGGTTTTTGGCGCGTTTCCCCGCGTCCTGGATTTTGTTCCATTCCGTCACCGGCAGGAACGTCATCTGCACCCTCGCCGCCGCCAGGGCTTCGTCCGCCGCTTGCTTGGCTTTGGCGCGCGCCTCCCGAAAAGCCGCTGCGTCCGCCTCCTTCGCCAGCCGCGCCGACCCTTCCACAATCAACTTCGCCGCCAGCGCTGGTGTCACTTCGGTCAGCCTGCCGGCGGTGCCACCATCCGGTGTTTCGCAGCTCTCCACCACCGGAAACGGATCGGCGATCTTCGCTTGCGTGTCCCGTATCTTCTGGTAGTACTGTCTTAGATCCATCCCGCCCTCCTGGCGTCTTGTGCGGGCCGGCTGCCCGCTTTCCTCCGCCGCCGGCCCGCTTCGTGGCTCTGCCTCGTTAGGTGTTCACCTGCACGCCGCATTCGTTGCGCAGCACGCCGCACCCGTACAGCACATCCACCGTGAACTGCTGCGCCAGCGTGTTCGGCTGGTAGCTCATCACTACCCGCATCCCGAAGTTGCCAAGCTCGGCGTACTCGGCAATCGCTCCCGTTCCAGGAAGAGGTTGCGGTAGCCGGCGAACCACCAGGCCAATCGCGTCCCGCGTGAACGCCACGTTGTGCGTGTTGTTGCCCGTCTTCGGCACGAATTGCGAACGGAACACGTAGAAGTCTTTGTACTTGCCGATCGTCCCGTCAATCAATGCCGCCAAGCCCGCCGCGCCCGCCGTCTGGAATTCCTCGAACAGCGGAATCTGCCGCCAGGCCGAATAGGCCGCCGCGTCCACCACGATGTACTTCTGCTCGCTCGGAGCCACTTTGGCCATGAACAGGGCCGTTTCTGCCGCGTCCACCGTCGCTTCCGTCAACGCCGTACCTGCTGTCCCTACCGGCGTGTTCGTTGTGAAACCCGCATAAAGGTTCAGCAGGTCGCTCTCGATTTTCTGCGCGATCGCCGCCACTGCCGGCTGCATGTAGATCTTCAGCAGATCCGGCACCGCCAGCACCTTCGTCACGTCCGGAATCTGGAAAGTCGCTTCCGCGTGCGTATTCAGCACGATTTGCGCGTTGCCCAGACTCGGATTCTGCGGCGTCACCGTGCTGCCGTCCGCGATGTTGTTGGCTTGCATCGTCGGCGGTATCGGCACGTTCACCGTATCCCCGGCGTTTGCCAGCACCGGCTCGTAATCGCGATTGACCAGGTTGCCCATCACTAGGTTTCCTACCAGCACCGGCAAAGCGTCCGCCGCTACCAGCTTCACAATCGCGCTTGCGACGTTATTGGTTGTAATTGCTCCCATTCTTTCTCCTTCTCGTTTTTACTTGCCGGCCTCCTGGCCGGGCTTGTCTCTACAGACCCTTTAAGGTCTGCGACGCCACGCGCACGATTTCTTCTCGTACCCGCCGCATGTCTTCCGCGCTCATGCCCGGCCGGATTCGTTCGAGCGTCACCGCTTCGCCTCCGCCCACCGGGCTTTTTAGCATCCCTGCCATTCCGCTCCCCCCGGGGATGCGCGCCGGCAGAAACTCCGGATTCTCTTTCACGAACGCAGCCAAGTACTCGCGAACCGGCAGTTCTCCGCCCTCGCCCCGCGCTACCAGCCGTCCGTCCTCGCTCCGTACGATCTCGTCCTGCACCGCCTTAAAGGCCAGATCCACTTTCGCCACCCCCAGACGCTGCAGTTCTGCCCGCACTGCCGATGCGCGCTCCGCCTCCTCCGCCACCCGCCGGCTGCGTTTGTTCTCCTCCACCAGCTCGTTGACGCGGCGCTCCAGTTGTTCCCGTCGCCGTCGCTCTTCCTGCAACTCCGCTTTGTGCGCCGGCTCGGCTTTGGCCTGTTCGTTGTTCACAAACTCCTGGATCGCCTGCCGCACGATCGCTTGAACGTCGATTCCTTCCATACACCTCTCTCCGAACTCCCTCGCAGATTGTTCTTGTGCCGCTATCCTCGCGCACGCAGGTAAGGCTGCCCGCGTCTTCGGCTGCCTTATCCCGCCGCCTCCTCAATCTCTTCCGCCACCCGGCTCTTCACTTCCTGCCGCGCGTCGGCCAGGTATTGATTCGCCAGCCGCTTGTAAATCTGCTTGGTCAGCGTGGGCGATTGGATACCCAGGTTCAGCAGCTTTTGAGCGTCGTCCAATTCCGTACTGAAGTCGTTGATGTCAAACTCGTCCATCCCCGCGACGTCGATCGAGACCTCGTCCTGCCGCGCTGCCGCCACCGCCCACAGCACTTGCTTCATGCTTTCCCGCACCGCTGTTCCGTATGCTCCGAGCACCTCGGCGGTGGTCGCGAAGTCCAGTTGTTTGCCCAGCGCCGATTGATTGGCCGTGCTCGATGCCCCTCCCATCGCCTGGTTGTTCAGGTAACATACCCGGTAGATTTCATCCTTCATCTGCACCAGGTTGTCCGCCGCGATCTGGTAAACCTTGCCCTCGGGCTCCGTCCACCCGAACCTGTCCTCGGGTCCAAGCTGGATGTAATAGGACTCGCCCACAATCTGGTTCCACTCCCGCTCCGAGTACACCACCGGCATCGCGAACAGCCCCATCGTCAGCGCCCACGCCAGCGCGTTTGACTTATTAAAGTGCTCCAGTTGCAGCAGCGCGGCTCTGTTCATCAGCCACAGGCCCTCTGTCACCCGCATCTGGAACAGTGGCACCCGGCCTAGCGAAGCCAGCGCGTGCCGCCCTTCGTCGATTCTCTCGACCGGCTTCCCCTCGCCCGCTTTCCGGTAGACCTGAAAGTTCTCCCGGTCGTAGTAAATCCAGCGCGTCTCCTGTTCCCACTTCGCATCCGTCACCTGGGATTGCTGCAGGCACGATGTCCGGATCACCGCCCAGTCCATCCCCCCGTTCGGGTCGTAGTTCCAGTTGATGACCTCGTCCGCGCCGTAGTCCGCCAGGTACGCTCGCGACGTCCCCGCGGCGTCTTCTTCCGCCCTCGTCAGCGCCGGCCCCGTCGTGCGCGGAAAGTCCACTACCAGGTAACTCGAACCGCACACCAGCGCTTCCACGAATCGTTTGCGGAAAAACTCGCTCAGGCTTGTGCCCTTCAGATCGCAGTCGTTCGCCAGCAGGCTGTAAAAGTTCTTCGCCCCGGCGTCTGTCCCATCCAGCATCAGCGCCGGTTCGCGATGCATCAGCGTCGCTGCGTACCAATCCACAATCGACCCGATGTAGTTCTGATAGAACACCCGGCTCAGCCGCTCCTGGTAAACCTCTCCCGGTTCTTTGTGCCGCCGCAGCAGGTACTCCGCGGCGCGCGCCCGCAACTGTTCGCCGCCCGCGTACAGGTCCCTGTAGCGTCGCCACGTTGCCTTTCGCGCCATGTACTCCGGATGCTCCCGGTTGATCGTCTCCATGATTAGAACAATCGCTCCCGCCGCTCCCCGATTCTGGGAAGCATTCTGCACTCCTGCCACAACAGGTATCCCAACGCGTCCGATAGGTGCGTCTTCATTCGGTCCCGATCTTTGTCGATCGCATTCGAATCGGCCTTGTAAGTCACTTGCTCCAGATCCTTGATCAGCTCCTTGCACTTCGGGTCCACCAGCAGCCCGACTTCTCCCGTCGCCGATCGCAGCTTCGCATTCGTCAAGTTGATCCGCTCCCGCACGCTCGGGTTCGTTCTCGGAACGTGGTACTGAAGCGTCATCCCCGAGTGCGCCTGAAAGTATTCGCGGATCATTTCGTAGTCCGACGCTCCCGTCGTCTGCCGCTGGTTTCCCGACACGTCTCCATAAATGTGAACGCCCGCCCAATGCTCCGGATACCGCCTCAGGAATTCCTCGCAGGCTTCCATCGTGGTCCCGTTCCGCACCACGATTTCATCCAGCACCCGCACCTTGCCACCCGCGATCTGCACCACCAGCGAGCTCATCGGGTCCACGTTGAAGTCCAATGCCCACAGCAGCGGCAGCCTCTGGTCCGGGCCCACCTCCGTCATGTTTTGTGCCCGCGCAAACGAGCTGTAGACCGTGCCTCCGCTCAGGCTCAGGTACGCACCCAGTGCCTCCTGCTGAAAGAACTGCTCGTCGTAGCTCTCCCGCAGCCGGTCGTAGAAATCGGGCACCCTCGACAGCAGGAACCGGTTTTCGTAAGGCTGCGCCACCACCACCCCGTACCCCTTGGTGGCTCCGTCCACGAACTTCCGGTACACCCAGTCGTACCCCTTGGGCGTCCACACGGCGAAGCCGCATAGCCGCTGCGCCTTCGGATCCCGCAACCTGCCTTCCAGCCGCAACCACGCTGCCTCCGGCGTGTAAGTCAGTTCATCCAGCCCGAACCACGCCAGGTTCGTTCCGCGCAGCCGTTCGAATTCATCCACCGGCCGGAACACGATCCGCGACCCCGTGTCTTTCATGCGCAGCGTGTTCTCCGCCTTATTGTGCTCGTACGGAATCCGGTTGCTGTCCAATATCTCGAACAGCGTCGCCTGCGTAGCATCCCGTAACATCTGGTAGGTCGGCGCTCCCAGCAGGCCCATCCGTCTCGGATTCAAGTAACTCAGCCGGATCGCCTCCTGGCAAAGCGCCTGGCTCTTGCCGCTTCCGATCGGCCCCGAAAATCCCTTAAAACGCGCTGTCAGGTCGTGAAAGGATTTCTGGGAGGGCAGTGGATCATAGGCTATCTCTCGGAGTCGGACGTCACTGGCTCGACCCATGTCACTTTGATCTCCTTCGCCTCGTCGGTCGCCTCTTCTAACTCCTTCTTCATCTGTACGAGCTTGATGTAATCCGCAACCGATGGGCTGAAATCGGTCTCCGTGATCCTTTCCTCAAACTTGGCGATGGCCCTCGCGAGTACTTCCGAAACCTTGAGCTTCTGCTTGAGCTCCTGATAATAGCTGCAATCCTTGCAAGGCTTGGAATTCGTTTTGGCGTCTCTCTTCACCTTGCCTGCCATCGTCTGCCCAAAAAAAATCGGCCTCACGATTGATTCGCGAAGCCGCGCAACCCTCTTCCCGTTTTGAATGTATCATCGGGGCGCTCACACGCCTGCCCCGAATTGCTTCTCAACTTATTGAAAACTCACGAAAGAATCTTTTTACTGCGTTGGTGAAGACGATTTACATCGCCTGCATGCGACGTAGGGGCCGGGCATGCCCGGCTGTCCTGCTTTCGGAACGCATCCGAGCCGCGACCGTGAGGGAGCGGTTGGTATTAGCGCTGCGCGCGCGCCCGCTTACCCGCCTGCCACCGCTGCCTGTGTCACCGTTTCCCGCTGGATCTCTACCTTCCATTGCTTCATCCACAGGAACAGCGTCAGCAGGCCCCATAGATGGTATCCGGCATTGATGCGCCTCTCCATGTGGTCGCGGATCAGCGCCTCGATCGCCCGCTCGTGGAAGATGCCGCTCGCCTTGACCGCTTCCGGTGTCAGAGTATCCATCAGCAGTCGTCGCAACGGCCGCCGGAACCAGTCGTGCGTCGGTATGTCGAACCCGGCCTTCTTCCGGCTGAGAACCCGCTCCGGCAACTTCCCGCGCATCAGTTCCTTCAGTACGTACTTTTGCCGCCAATCGCGAATTTTCAACCGCACCGGCAGCCGTGCCGCGAACTCCACGATCCGGCGATCCAGCATCGGCGGCCGCACCTCCAGCGAATGCGCCATGCTCATCCGGTCCGTCTTGTACAGGATGTCGTCCGGCAGGTAATAATTCTGATCCACCCGCAGACATCGTTCCACCACGCCGCCGCTGCCTGTCGTCACCTCCCGCACCAGCCCCGCCAGCCCGTTGTCGCCGCCGCTGCGCCGGATCGCTTTGAGCTGCTCGCCCGAAAAGGTCCCGTTCCAAAAGAAGTGCGCCTCGTCCGGATCCAGCCAGCTCCCCTCTATCCCGCGCTTCAGCTTGTACTCCAACCCGATCTTCTCGTCCGACACCGGCACGTATCGCTCCAGCGCCCCGTGAATCGCGCGCCGCAGCCACCGCGGCGTCAGTCGCAGCGGCTTCGCCAGCCGGTCCGCCTGGTACGTTTCATACCCGCCGAATAACTCATCCGCGCCTTCTCCTGATAGCGCAACCGTCACGTATTGCCGGCTCATCCGCGACAGGAACCAGACCGGCAGCAGCTCCCGCGTCCGCGCTCGGCTCATCCGAGTAATACGCGAAATTCTCAATCGTGCTCTCCAGACTCAGATGCGTGAAACCCGCAATCCCGCACATTCTTTTTTCGCGATTCCCTCGGAAACTTTCAGTGCATCCAGGTGGGGCATGCTTTAGCTTGCCAACGCCCGCTTGCGGGCGGGTTCGTTTTGTTCCCCGAGCCGGTTGCCCATCTCGCCCGTCTTCGCCGCCCTGGACGATAATAGGAGCGATGGCCACGGAAACGGTTTGCGCCAAGTGCGGCGGCACGGGCTGGATCATCGTCGAACGCGCCAACGTCTCCGGTGCCGAGCCGTGCGCCTGCCGCGCTGAGGGCCGCGCCGGCCGCCTCGAAGAGCGCGCCCAGATCCCGCCGCTCTACCGCAATGCCTCCTTCGAGAATTTCAGTGTCCCCGGCCCAGAGAACCCCATCGCGCGCCGCGAGTTGACCAACGTTTTGCTGGCGGTGAAAAACTTCGTCCGCGACTTTCCCAATGAAAACCGCCCGGGCCTGCTGCTGGTCGGTGAGCCGGGCACCGGCAAGACCCACCTGGCCGTGGCCGCCCTGCGCAAAATCGTGGAGAAAGGCTTCGAGTGCCTGTTCTGGGATTACCAGACGCTGCTCAATAGTATCCGCGCGGGCTATGATTCCAGCTCCAATTCGTCCAACCGCGAGGCCTACCGCGCGGCCCTCGATACCGAAGTGTTGCTGCTTGACGATCTCGGTGCCCAGCGCGTCACCGATTGGGTCGAAGACACCGTCACCTCCATCGTGACCCACCGCTCTAATCACCGCAAAGCGCTCATTGCCACCACCAATCTGCCCGAACCGGATGCCGGCAGTTCCTTCATGCAACGATCCGCCCTGGGTACGCCGGAGTACCGCAAAACGCTGGTGGACCACATCGGGGCCCGGGCCCGCTCTCGTCTGTTTGAAATGTGTACCGTCATCCGCATGCCCGGCGACGATTACCGCCTGCGCAAGGCGCGGACGTTCTGATGCAAACTCGTTCCGCGACCGCGGGACACGGTGTCACCACGTCACCGCTAGCCGGCCCTCGCAGCTCCGAACCGAGCCACGACCGTGAGGGAGTGGTTCGCCGCAACCGTACCGCATCACGCGTTCGGGGATCCAGATGCCGCGTGGGCTCCGGTTCGTCCGCCGCTTCCGCCTTGCTGGCGCTCCTGCTTCTTTCGACCGCTGCCGCTGCGCCCAACGCCAATACCCGCCCTGCGGAATACCTGCAAGCGGTCGAGTTCCCTTACTATCTGTACCCGCGCACCCAGTGGGAACGCGAGCTGGTGTGGTTGAAAAACATCGGCATTCGCACCGTCGAATTCGCCATTCCTTGGAACTGGCACCAGCTCGCTCCCGGCAATTTTGATTTCACCGGCCGAACCAGCTCGCGGCGCGACCTCAACGGCTTGATTCAAATCTTGCGGCGGCTGAACCTCAGCGCGTGGGTGCGACCCGCGCCGCCCGTCGAGGGCTGGCGAAATCTCGGCGTGCCGGAGGGCGCCGGCGCCGCCGCGCGCCTGGTCTGGTTGAAGCAGCTCTCCGACTTGCTGGCGACGCAGACTGCCAGCCACGGCGGTCCGGTCGCCTGGGCCGAGGGCGCGGCGCTTGAGATCGATGCCCCCGCCCCGCCTGCCGCGTTGCGCATCTCCGCCACTGATCCGGCCGCTCTGGCGCTCAGCCGCCAAGCCCTGGCCGACGGCAAGAGCGTCCTCTGGACTGATGTCGAAGACCAGCTCTACCCGGCCGGCTGGAAGGATGGCGGCGGAGCGCTGCTGGTGGCGGGCGCCGTGGGATTGAGTGGCGATGAGCGGCCCGCGGCGGAGGCCCTGCTCCGCCAGGCCGCTCTCTTGCGTCACTGGGCCGCCATCATCCCCTCCCTCCAATCCGTGGCCGCGCCCCGCCCTCAGTCCGAAAAGCTCCCCACCGGCGTCACTGCCATCGAGTTGGTTTCCCCCGGCGCTTCGGTAGTCAGCGTCATCAACCGCTCCGCCCAGCCGTTCCACGACGAGCTCCGCGTCTTCGAGCCGGCTTCCAAGCGCACCATCTCGATTCCCGTCGCGGTCGCCGCCGGCGAATCGGCGTGGCTGCCGCTCAGTGTTTCCCTCGCGCCCGACGGACTCTGCCGCGAGTGCTCCAACTTCTCCGCCTCCGAGCGGCTCGTGTACGCCACCGCCGAGTTGCTCTCCATCGAATATGAGAACGGGATCCTGGCCATGGAATTCGCCGCGCCCCAAGCCGGCGAAGCCGTGTTGCAACTGGAGCGCAAGCCGATCGGCCCGTTTCTGGCTGCCGGCGCGCCGCTCGCATACGATTGGGACGACCATGCGTTGCGCGCGCGCCTGCCGATTCCCCGTTCGAATGCGCCCGGCCACCGCGTGCGCATCGGCATCGCCATCGAGGTGGCGGAGACCGCGGCCTTTTTCACCGACGCCCGCCGGCTAATCATCGGCCAGCAGAACCCGGTTGCTACTTCCTATTCCTCGGACCGCGTTGCCGCCCGCTCCCGCCTGCGCTTGCCGGACGGTTATACGGCCATCCCCAAGGTCAAATCGCCCGACGAGATCGAATATGAGGTCGGCGTTCCCGCCGATGCCTTGCACGGCGATTTTGCCACCCTCGCGCTCGAAGCAGACGGCATCTTGATGGACCGCACCCGCTTGCAGTTGTTCCGCCCCTTTTCCATTCGCTTGATGGAGGCGCTCCACATGCACTTCGGCCAGCATTCTGAATTGACGCCCGATCCGCCCATCGTGCCGATTGAACCCAAGGCCGGCGGCAACCTCGAGATTTCCATCCGCAACAACTGGCCGGCCATCCAGACCTACCGGCTGGAAGCTTACGGCGACGGCCTCGAGTTCTTCCCCGCCAAAACCGAGATCAGCATCGGCGCCATCGCCGAGCGCCGTGTCAGCCTGCGCGTGTTCGCGGCCGAAGCGGCGGCCGGGCTGCGCGACTGGCATTTGCGAGTGAGCGGTGCCGGCGAAGCCGACCTGCCCATGCGCGTCCTTCTCCTGCCGCGCGGCCGCACCGCCGTATGGACCGCAGATTTGGATGGCGACGGCGCTCCCGAGTGGATTCTCGAAACCGACCGTGCGCGCGCCGTGTTTTCCTCCCAGGAAGGCGGCCGTTGGATGGAGTTCACGGCCAAACAGGCCAATGTGAATTTCCTCCCCGAGGCCGGCGCCTTCGCCGCCGCCGGCCCAGTCGTGGTGCGGGCGCTGGAAGACGGTTTGGAGTTCACCGGCGCGGGCTGGCGCCGCACCGTACGCCTGGCCGGCGGCGCTCTGACCGTCGAACAGGACGGAACCCCGCTACCCGCCGCCGTCGAGTCCGCCAAAATCGGCAACATCACGCTCACCGTCGAGCGGCCCTCTGCTACTCGCGCCGTGTACACCTTGCAGTGACGCCGGCAACCGCTTTCGCGGCGGCATCCGCGGTTGCTACGCGCGCGAAGGCGGCGGATCCAGGTGCGAGATGCGGGTGACGCGGGTGAATCCTTCTTCGGTTGAAGGCGCCGTCAGGCGCTCCTGCATTTTGCTGAGAGCCTCGGCGGGAACCACGCGCGCGCGGCCGGCATTACGCTCGCAGCATACTTCCGGCGGTACATCGAAGAACAGGGCTTCCACCTCGCAGCCGAAAGCAGCTCCGATGCCGATGTACGGGCGCCGCTC
The DNA here is from genome assembly GCA_049698695.1 of Bryobacteraceae bacterium. Classification (GTDB taxonomy): domain Bacteria; phylum Acidobacteriota; class Terriglobia; order Bryobacterales; family Bryobacteraceae; genus Bog-375. The sequence goes on from JBAVYH010000013.1 coordinate 28,344, forward strand.
CTGCGGCGTCAGATTCGTCGCATCGATATACGTCACCGGCCGCGCCAGCGCCAGGCGCTGCCGCAGCAGGTACCGCAACGTCTCAAATACACGCTCGTGGATGGTCTGGTCGCTTACGTCGTCGGCCAAAAGTTGGCGGATCGCATCCGAAGACAAACCCACCACCCCCAACCTTTCTAGATAGGTCGATTTGCCCGAACCGGGCAGGCCTACCAGCACCACGATGCGCATCAGTGTCCAGCATAGCTCGCCCGCCGTCGCTGGGGCATACTTTACAGGCCGCCGAAAAAGTCCGAAAAAGGACCGTGCACCCACTGGTGGGCCGCTCCGCGCGCTTCTGCTAGCAGCATTGTGGGGCAGGTTGGTAACCTGCGCACCGATTGTCAATCGGTGCAGCCGGGCAACGCCTGGCCCGGGTCGCGGCCAGCGTCTGTTGGGGTTGCGGCTTCACTTGCGCCGATTATCTGTGGCCGTCATGTTGTGACGTTTTTCAGTCCAGGTGGCGATGCCACCTTCGTGCCATTCTGGCTCGTGAGTCCTGCCTCCTGACTTCCCCATCCCGCGCCGGATTGAAGATTCGATCGCCAGTGGGCTAGCATCGGGAGGAAGTGCCGAAGGCCCGGAAGCTCGCCGACAAGACCCAAAAGCCCGCCTCCAAGCCGCACCCGCGCACCGACCTGTGGATCTGCCTGCTGCTGCTGGCGGCCGTCTTCGGCGTCTACGCGCGGTCGCTCCAGTCCGCATTCGTCAACTACGACGACCCGGATTACGTGACCAACAACTCGCATGTGCGGCAAGGCATCACCATAGATGGCGTCCTCTGGGCTTTTACCTCCACGGAAGCCGCCAATTGGTTTCCCGTCACGCGCCTCTCGCATATGCTGGACGTGCAGCTTTTTGGCATGGACGCCGGCTGGCACCATCTCGTCAGCGTACTGCTCCACGCCGCGGCTTCGGTGCTGCTGTTCCTGTTCCTGGCGCGCGCGACGGCCGCCCGCGGGCCGAGCGCGTTCGTGGCCTTCGTCTTCGTGCTCCATCCCCTGCACGTAGAATCGGTGGCGTGGGTGGCGGAGCGGAAGGACGTGCTGTGCGCCTTGTTTTGGTTCCTGGCCTTGTGGGCGTATGTCCGAGGAATGCGGGCCTTGGTAGTGGTGGCGTTCGTCCTGGGGCTGATGTCGAAGCCGATGATCGTCACTCTGCCGTTTACCCTGCTGCTCTTGGACGTGTGGCCGCTCAAGCGTGGCCTGCGCGTGCGGGAGAAGCTTCCGTTGTTTGCCATCGCCACAGCGGGAGCGGTGGTGACCTACCTTGTGCAGAAGGCCGGCGGAGCAGTGATGCCGGTGGCCGTATTCGGCCTCGGCAATGCGCTCGTGTCATACCTGACTTACATCGCCAAGACCTTCTGGCCGGCGGGCCTGGCCGTGTTCTATCCGTATCCCGAGAATCTGGCGTTGTGGCGCGTCGCGCTGGCAGCGGCAGCGCTGGCCGCGATCAGTTGGCAAGTGTTTCGCCTCCGCCGGGTGTGTCCTTACCTGGCGTTCGGCTGGTTTTGGTTTCTGGGAACGCTCGTTCCGGTGATCGGAATCGTGCGAGCCGGCGAGCAGGCAAGGGCCGACCGATACATGTACGTGCCCATGGTCGGCCTTGCGGTGATGGTTGCGTGGGGCGGCGCAGACCTGTTGCGCAGGTGGCCTCGTCTTCGCGCTGCCGTGGCAACGGCGGCGTGCGCCGCGTGCGCCAGCGCGGCTTGGGCCCAGGTTGGCTACTGGCGGAACAGCGAAACGCTGTTTGCTCACGCCCTCGAAGTCACCAGCGGAAACTACATCGCCGAGCACAATCTGGGCACTTATCTGACGGCCCAGGCTGGCCGGCTTCCGGAGGCAGTAACGCATTTGGAGCAGGCAGTACGGCTCCGGCCGGACTTGGCCCAGATGCATTCCGACCTTGGTATCGCCCTGGCCGGTACACCGGGGCGGCTGGAGGACGCGATCGCGCAATTCCGAACGGCGATGCGCTTGCGGCCGGATTCTGAGGTTCCCCATATTAATCTCGCCAATGCGCTGGCACAGGGCGGCCGGTTGAAGGAAGCGGCTGGCGAATACGAGGCGGCACTGCGCATCCAACCCGATGCCGCCGGCGTCCGGGACCGACTGTCCCGCGTGACGGCGGACATGCACTACCAGGCGGCGATCGCTCTGACCAGAGCGGGCCACTCGCACGAAGCCGCAGCCGAGTTCGAAACGGCCCGCCAACTCGACCCGGCTCACGCGGCACACAAAGACATTGGCTTGGCCCTGTCGCAGATGCACTACCAGGCAGGGATTGCTCTGGCAAGAGAGGGACACTCTCGCGAAGCTGCGGCGGAGTTTGGAACAGCCCTGCAATTCGACCCGGACTTCGCGGAGGCGCACAACAACCTTGGCGTGGTCCTGTCACAGTTGCCTGGCAAAGAGGACGAGGCCATCAGCCACTTCCGGGAAGCGCTGCGCCTTCGCCCGGACTACGCTGATGCCCGTAACAACTTGCAGTCGATGCTCGCAGAGCACCGTTCGCCGGCCCGCTGACCGGACGAATATGGGACGCGTTTCATTGCCAACTGGCGAGCCTCGGGTGTCGCATGGCGAAACTGCGGGGGGTTCGGCCCTATTGCGTTGTCGGCCGGATGTCGGAGATTTCGCCCTTTTGCAACTGATCCGGATCGTTGGGAGGCTTAAAATCGTTCGTGTTGAAAATGCGCCATGCTTCACCAGGCGGTGAAATCGCGAACACCAGGGCAACAGTGAAGCGTGGGCCCTGGAAGTACTCAATCTTGATGTCGTGAACGCCCCTTGTCAGGGTCGCGCTTCCGCTGACCGCCCTTGCCTGATGCTGTCCATCGTTGTCGATTACCACTTGATTGTCCAGATACAGCTTGGCTCCATCATCGGCCAGCAAGCTGAAACGATAGCGCCCCGCGTCTTTGATCCAGACTCTGCCGTTATACTCGATGGCGAACCATTCGAACCGGTCCGTGATGTTCGGGAATCCTTCATCGAAGTTCTGAGGCCACACGTTTAACTGGGTCGTGTAAATCGATCCGACCGGCCGCATCTGCGCGAACCGCGGCAGCCTATTGGTTCCCGGTTTCAAGTAGAATACGCGACCCTGCAATCCGGACGCGTCTACAACAGTCGTTCCGAACGTGTATTCCGGTTTCTCCTGCGCATGGGCTGAACCCAGCGCCAGCCCCGTCGTCAGGGATGCCTGCAACAGCCGCGCGAGCCGCATACCCCACTATACGTACGCGTGAGAGCCCGAGGATGCAGAAATCAGGAGACAAACTTGACCGGTAGGGGCCCGTGGAGATACTGGCTTGCGGTTTCGCACTCCGGTTTTGCGCTGCACTAACGATATCCTGGCCGATCTAGTACTCAATTCGAATCGTCTCACCAGGTGTTGCCCGCTTGAGACGAGATTAGGCGTTGTCTTCCGGTCTAAACGGGTTTTTCTCGCGATCGCTAACGACAAGGCGGAGCACACCCGCTTCATGTAGGTGAGAGTTGCGGGCGGCTCGCACCACGTTCTCAAAAACAGTGAGCCGGGCCCCCTCATCCCAAAACACGTTATCGATTGCCGCCGGAATTCGATCTAGCAGGTAAGGGATAGCACCGGCATCGTCTGGCATATCGGTGTGTCTTTCAGCAGATTCTCGCTTGACGACATAGAGCAGTTCGTGACATACGCCCCGTGCTAGCTCGCTTGCCCGTCGGAAGAGCGAGGAACTAGCAAGACCAATGTCGAGGAGAAAGCCCCTTGCCTCAAATGGCAGCCTCAGCTCCACGGACTTCTTCATGCACTGGCACAAGGACGAGAGCTCTTCGTCTGAAGCGCCGGAACGGCGGACGCGCCGTTCGCGATCGCAGAGACCTTGAGCGGCCGCTCCCAGTTCGTTAAGAGGCGTTAGAGGGTCTATAGCACCCTCCACGGTGTCTATCATCGACCGCAGCTGCGAAACTGTAATTAAAGCGGGCTCTTTCTTGATCAGCTCATTCAGAACATGCAGGTGGCTGTCTGACAGGCGAAACCACATACTTGTTGGAAACTCCATCCTGGACAGCTCGCGTTGGATCAGTCCAATCAGGTCCCACCTATCGATCTCAAGTTGAATGGTTCCGTCAGCGAAGCCAGATATCAACGACGCTGTCACCGACGCCAAATCGTTCGGCGGGATGCGCCCCCCTGCTATTTTCCGAAGCGCGCTCCCAAAGCCCATTTTAAGCCTCCGACCCACCTTTTGAACCTGCCGGCGTGGGCGTGACTCGCTGCACTGCGCGGGACCCACGGACCACCCCCTTCGCCTTCTCCAGCATCAATGAGTCAAAAACCTCGCGGAGCATGTCCGCGGCCTCTTTAGCGGTGTCCGCCCTGCTCAAGGGCGCCTCGAGCAGCCTTACCGCGAGGCTCTCTTTTCTAGTCTTGCGAGCCTCCGTCATGGCAGGCCAAAAGAGGCCGGAGGCGATTGCACCAGCCAAGCTGGTGCCAGGGGTGCCCCTGACGATCCCGTAGATCAGCGTCCCAACGCCGACCAGGGCGAAGAGAACTGATAAACCGTAGAGAACGTACTCGCCGGCGCGATTCTCACGGATGGCCGCGTCAATGACTTCGCTTGGCATCCGGACGCGCTTCACTGGGTTCAAAGCTTTTCACCCTTCGGAATCGTGTACCATTCTAGCCCGAGTTTCGTCCCAGTGGTGAACCTGCAAACCCATTCCGGCGCGCATCTCTCTGCCCGCGCCGCGCGATTGGCTCGCAGCTCCATGCCCCTACTCATCGCGGCGTAAACGTCGAATCCACCGCGAAGCGCCTATAGTTGCTGTAGGAAATGCGCAAACGCTCGCGCTGCGGGCCGGTGCGGAATTGCAGCGTGTCGTCGGCCAGCGTCAAAACCGGGAACCAATACTTACCGTCCACCGGCTTGCGTACGGTGGTGAAGCGGGGAAACAGGTTTTCGTCCTTGGTCGACAGAATCTGCGGCACGGCGCGCCCTTCAATGCGGACGATATTGTACCCTTTTTTCTCCGCCCAGATCAACCCGTCGAAGAATCGCTGCCCTTCCAGAATCTGCCGCGGCCGCACCTCCAGCACCCAGCAATCCACGCCATCCACCGTCTCATCGCCGCGGGACTTGGTTTCGTAGTTCCACAAGCGGTCTTCGGTCAGCACCAGCGGCTGAATGTCGCGGAAGTCGCGAAAGTCCTCCGGCGTCAGCTTCAGACTCGTGAGTTCGTTCTCCGGCTTGCCGATCAGCTTCTCGGTGCGCTCCTGCTGCGGCGAGAAGATAATGTCGCGCACCTCGCGGTACTGGCCGCGCAAGATGCCGCGCTCATCCAACTGCTCGACGGTGAGCGTCTGCCGGTACGTGTACTGGTTCCGCTCGGCTTCAGTTTCGCTTTCGCGATGCGCCGCCAGTTTGGCCAGGTTCGGCGGCGCCTCCTGCGCGCGCGCGCCGGCGGGCAAGAGCAGCGATGTTAGAATGAGGCCGATGGCCAAAACGTTCGGCGGCTTCCGGGCGGCTTTACTGGCCGGCTGGATGGCGCTGGGCGTGGCGGGGTTGGTGTTCGCGCGGGCCAAGGGCATTCCACTCGCCGCGGCACTGCCTGTGATCGCAGCCTTCCTGGCGGAATATCCATTCTATCTGGTGGCCGGATTCCCGGCGGCCCGGCAACGGCTGGCCGGCCTTAATATCATGTACCCGGGCCGGGCTTCGTCCGTGCTGCCCGCGATTCTCACCGGCTCCCTGCTGCTTCCCTATCTGCTGTGCTGTTTGGGCGGGATCCGTTTTGACTCGCTCGCCGCGGTTCGCCTGGCGGCGCTGGGGCTGGCAATCAGCTTGTGGTATGTCATTCTGCCGGCAGCCGGGGCGCTCGACGCCGCCTTCCTGGCGCTGATCGGCTGGATCACGCTGGGCCGCTACTTCGACGCCATCTACCCGCGGTTCTTCGGTCAGCACCTGGATATCCTGGGAGCTATCGGGCTGCTCCACGTGGTGGCGTTGACCTTGATGCTCGAGCGCCCGATCGCCGAAACCGGTTGGGGGTTCTGGCCAAACAGTCGCGAATGGATCATCGGAGCGCGCCACTATCTGTTTTTCCTGGTGGTGGGAGCGCCATTGGCATTGGCCCTGAAGACGGCGCGTCTGGCCGCTCTCCCGGCGCCCTGGTGGGTCATCATCGGCACTTTCTTCGGCTCGCTCTGGGTGAGTTCGCTGGCGGAGGAGTTCCTCTTCCGCGGCGTATTGCAGCAATGGATGGAAGATTGGACCGGCAGTGCGCGCGCGGCTTTGCTGCTCGCGTCGATCGCCTTCGGCCTCGCCCATCTTTGGTTTCGCGGCTTCCCCAATTGGCGCTGGGTGCCCGTGGTCACTGTGCTTGGCTGGTTATGCGGGCGCGCACGGAACCAAGCCGGCAGCATTCGCGCCAGCGTGGTAACGCACGCGCTGGTGGTGACCACCTGGCGCGCGTTTTTTGCGTAGCCAGGGCGGCGCAGGCGGTACAATCCTTCTATGGCAAAACTCGGATTCCTCGGACTCGGTATGATGGGTTACCCCATGGCGCGCAACCTGCTTCGCGCCGGGCATGAAGTCGCCCTCTGGTCCAACCAGGCGGCGAAGGCCCGCAAGTTGGCAGACGCCGACAACGGCCGTTTCTGCGCCACGCCGAAAGAAGTCGCGGAAAATGCGGATTGCATCTTCCTCTGCGTGGGCGACACGCAAATGGCGCGCGCCGTCATCCTCGGTCCGGATGGCATCAGCTCGGGGGCACGGGCGGGCACCGTGGTCGCCGACGCGAGCACGATCAGCCCCAGCGAAAGCCGCAAGATCGGCCAGATCCTCAAAAAGAAGGGAGTCGAGATGCTCGATGCACCCTGCACCGGTTCCACGCCCGGCGCCGAGAGCGGCAACCTGACCTTCATGGTGGGCGGCGACTCGGGCGTCTTCAACAGCATCAGGCCCTATTTTGAGCCGATGGGCAAACGCCTGTTCTATTGTGGCGGCCCCGGCATGGGACTGCAGGCCAAGCTGACCCAGAACCTGATTCTCTGCAACCTGATGATGGCATTCAACGAAGGCATGGTGTTGGCCACCAAGGGCGGAGTCGATCCGCAACTGATGCTGGAGGTGCTCGATGCCTCAGCCGCCAAATCCGGGCTGATTTCTTACAAATCCCCGTTCGTTTTCCGCCGCGACTTCCAAGCCAACTTCGCGACCAAATGGATGCACAAGGATATCGGCCTCATGCTCGACTCAGGAAAGGAACTAGAAGTACCATTACCAACGACGGCTCTGACCCACCAGATGTTTCAAATGGCCATTTCCTCCGGTTTCGGCGAGGATGATTTCTGCTCTACTATCAAGGTGTTAGAGAAAATGGCCGGCGTCGAAGTTAAGGCTGACTTTAAAAAATAAAAAAATACAGATTTCTGTTGCTTCCAAAATCAGAATCTACTATTATTGGAAGTAAGCCGGGGAGGCAACTCCCACCAAAGCGAGACTAACCTCTAATATAGACCCCTGAAGCAACCTCCCCGGCGCCCGAAAGGGTCTTCCAGAAATTACAGAAGCGGGTACGCATTCTACTCGCTCCAACTCACGCAGTGCCGCACTTCCCTGTGGTTCTCCCGCCCAAACTGATTCGATGAAACCGCAGTCGTGGGTCCCGGCGCCACAATGTTCGGGCATTGAACTTTTTGATTGCATTTGCCGGTATTATCTTGTGGCGCCCTCCCGGCAAATCTCCGGGCCTTGGGAATGCCTCATGATATGATGGCAATTACGTCCCCGCAGGCAGGCAAATGAGAACGTTAACCGTGCTGGGCTCGACCGGGTCCATCGGCACCAATACCCTCGACGTGGTACGGCGGAACCGCGAACTCTATCGCGTATATGCTCTGGTGGCCGGGCGCAACGTGGAGAAGCTTGCCACGCAGATCGTCGAGTTCCGCCCGCGGGTTGCCGCAGTGGCCACTCCCGAAGCGCTGGCCCGTCTCACGGAACTGCTCTCTGCGTCGGGCCTGCGACCGGACGAATGGCCGGAACTGCTGGCGGGCGAGTCAGCGCGTGCCGCGGTTTCGACTGCCGAAGAGGTGGATACGGTGATTTCCGCCATCGTCGGAGTTGCCGGATTGCAGGCCACCTACGCGGCGATCCGCCGCGGGAAGCGGGTCGGCCTGGCGAGCAAAGAAGTCCTGGTCTGTTCGGGCAAGCTGGTGATGGATGCGGTGCGGGAATCCGGAACCGAGCTGATCCCGGTGGATAGCGAGCACAACGGCGCCCACCAGTGCCTGCGCGCCGGCAACAGGGCGCAAGTGGCGCGGCTGATCCTCACCGCATCCGGCGGCCCTTTCCGCGAGACACCCGCCGAGGCCCTTGCCTTTGTAACTCCGGAACAGGCCCTCAACCATCCCACCTGGCGCATGGGCAACCGGATCACCATCGATTGCGCCACCATGATGAATAAAGGCCTCGAGGTGATCGAAGCCTGCTGGCTGTTCGATTTCACACCTGCGCAAGTGGGCGTGGTGATCCATCCGCAGTCCACCGTGCACGCCATGATCGAATACACCGATGGCAGCGTGCTGGCGCAAATTGCCGCCACCGATATGCGCATGCCCATCCAGTATGCGCTTACCTATCCGGAGCGGGACGAGGCGCCGGTGCCGAAGATCGATTGGAGCCAGGCTCGGCGCTGGGAGTTTTTCCCACCCGACATGCAGAAATTTCCTCTGTTGCGGCTGGCGTATGAATGCCAGCAGACCGGCGGTTCGGCCGCCTGCACGTTGAATGCAGCGGACGAAATCGCCGTGGAAGCGTTTCTGCAGGAGAAAATCGGCTTCCTCGGGATTCACGAAGTGGTCAGCGAGTGCCTGGCGAAAATGCCCGTCCGCTGGCCGCGTTCGGTGGAAGAAGTGCTGGAGATTGACGCGGAGTCGCGGCGTGTGGCGAGCGAACTGGCCGTCCGCCGCGCCGTAACGGCCTAGGAACACCATGGTTGCAATCGGCGAAAACATTCTTTGGCTGCTGGTGCTGATCGGGGTCATGATCATGATCCACGAGTTGGGCCATTTTTGGGCAGCGCGCTACTTCGATGTCAAAGTGGAAGCCTTCAGCTTGGGCTTCGGTCCGCGGTTGTTCGGTTTCCGCCGCGGCGAGACCGACTACCGGGTGTCCGCCATTCTGGTCGGTGGTTACGTGAAGATGGCCGGCGATGTGTCCTCGCTCGAGCCAGCCACCGTTGACAACGAAGGCAAGCCCGCGCTCGCGCTGCCAGCCAGCGGAAGCGGGGACGACGATGCGCGCAGCCTGCTTGCCAAACCCCGCTGGCAGCGCGTCATCATCGCCGCGGCCGGACCGGTCATGAACGTTGTTCTCGCCGTCGCCATCCTGACCGGCCTGTACATGTTCAAGTATGAGAAGCTTTCCTACGCCGATCTGCACGCGGTGATCGACGACGTGGCCGCTGGCTCGCCGGCCGCGAAAGCGGGGATCCGCGCTGGCGACCGCATTGTCAGGCTCGACGGCAAGTGGAACCCCACCTGGGAAGACATCGGCGAAAAAGAGGTTACCGGCGCATACCAGCCGATGTACCTCACCATCGATCGCAACGGCAAGAAGTTCGATTGCATTGTGACACCTACGCTGAGCGAGCGGCTGGGCGTGGGTTACGCCGGCTGGGACGAGCGCAGTGAGATCCAGCTCGGTTACCTGGAGCCCGGCTATCCGGCGGAAAAGGCCGGCCTCAAGAAAGGCGACCTCATCCTTTCCGTCGACGGTGAGCCGATTCACTCGCCGGCCCGGTTTTCGGAGGCGACCCGCAATAGCGGCGGTAAGCCGCTGGAGATCGAGTATCGGCGGGACGGCAAGACATACCGCGTTACCGTGCAGCCCGTGGAGTCCGACCTGGATGGCCCGAGGCGCTGGGTGATCGGCGTGGCACCGCAGCAGAAGCTTCATTTCACCACCATCCGCCTGAGTCTCCCCGCGGCATTGCGTGCATCGCTGGTGGAGAATGCCAAGGGCGCTTTTCTGCTGGTCCAGGTGATCAAGGGGATGATCGAGCGGCGGATGTCGCCAAAGAATCTCTCGAGCCCCATCGGCATCGCCCAAATGTCCGGCGCGGCGGCTCGCGAGGGCGCCCCGGAGTTCCTGGGCTTCATGGCCATGATCAGTCTGCAACTGGCCATCTTCAACCTGCTGCCCATCCCGATCATGGACGGCGGCACCATCCTCATGCTGCTGATTGAAATGGTGATGCAGCGCGATCTGAGCCTGAACGTGAAGGAAGCCGTGTTTAAGGTCGGCTTCGTTTTCATCATGATGCTGCTGGCATTCGCCATCTTCAACGACATTTCCCGGTACACGCGGGGCTGATCGAATGGCTTGCATCCGGAAGCCTCACGGCGTCATCACGTAAATGGCTCCTGCCATGCACTGTTCTTGTGTCCGCCAGACCGAACTGCCCGGTGTCACCCGTCTGTCCGAGGACATCTCGTACCATCCGCATCGCACGGCCCGTTTCTATCGCCACCCGCTGCGCGATCTGGAGGCCTTCCGGGCAGCGGCCCGCGCCGTTCGCCTGGCGCCGGAGCGGCGCGCCGCGCTGGTGGAAGCTCTGCGGGTGCAGAATCCGGCCAGCTCAGCCCTGGAGCGCCTGGCGCAACCAGGCACTCTGGCGGTCGCGGCGGGCCAGCAGGTTGGGCTGTTTTCCGGCCCCGCCTACACAATTTACAAAGCGCTGCACGCGGCGCGCCTGGCGGAGTGGCTCACCGGCCAAGGCCTGCCTGCCGTGCCGGTATTCTGGCTGGCCACCGAAGACCACGACTTTGCCGAGGTCAACCACTCATGGGTCTTCAACGCTCAACACCAGCCGGTGAAGCTGCAGATGCGGCGCCAGGCCGGCGCGCAGCCGGTGGGCGGCGTCGAACTGGCGGAGCCTCCCGTCGGCGAGCTGCGCGCGGCCCTGGCGGGCCTTCCGTTCGCCGACGAGACCGTGGCCCTGGTTGCCGAAACATACGTAACCGGCCGGACCATGGGCCAGGCCTTCAGCGATCTGCTGCGCCGCCTGCTGGCGCACTTCGATATCCCGCATGTCGATCCCATGCTTCCCGCTTTTCGCGAGCTGGCGGCGCCCGTTCTGCGCAGCGCCGTCGAGCAGGCTCCGGAGCTGACCGCAGCCGTGCTCGAGCGCAACCGCGAACTGGTCGAAGCCGGCTACCACGCACAGGTCCACGTCGAACCTCAGACCGCCTTCTTCTTCCTGCTGGAGAACGGCAAGCGACTCGGCCTGCGCCGGCAGAATGGCGGCTACCAGCTCAACGGCCGCAGCTTCACCTCCGCGGAACTTGCCGATCGCGCTGCGGAGCTTTCGCCCAATGCCCTGTTGCGGCCGGTAGTGCAGGACGCCATTCTTCCCACCGTGGCCAGTGTTCTGGGCCCTGCCGAAGCCGCCTACATCGCGCAGTCGGAAGTTCTGTACAGCCGGATCCTGGGACGCATGCCGGTGGAAGTGCCGCGCGCCGGCTTCACCATCATCGACAACCTCAGCCAAAAACGCATCGAACGTTATGGCATTTCGCTGGCGGATTTCTTCCACGGCAAAGAGGCCTTGCGCGAACGCATGGCCAGGGCGCTCATCCCGCCCGATCTGACCATGCGGATGCACGAAACCATAACGGACGTGGATGCCGCCGTGGAACGGCTGAGCGCCCGCCTGCTCGAGTTCGATCCCACGCTGGAGAAAGCCCTGGCCACCAGCGCGCGCAAGATCCGCCACCAGGCCGCCAAAATTCAGGCCAAGACCGCGCGTGAGGCGATGCGCCGCGATGAGCGCGCCAGCCGCGACGCCGCCTCGCTGTATGGCCTGATCTATCCGGAACGGCATCTCCAGGAGCGCTTGTACTCCATCCTGCCATTTGTCGCCAAACACGGTTTCGAATTGGTCGATCGACTTTACGAGTCGATTGAGCTGGACTGCGCCGACCACCGCCTGCTCGTCGTGTGACGGCCCCTGCGAATCGCCCACCGCGGCGTCCCGCGATCGAGGAAACGCGTCTGCGCCGCCGCGATACCACTCGAGCGACGCGGGCTGTCTCGATCTCAGGAGAGGGAATGCTGCCGTTGTGGCATCATGGGGCGGCACGAAATGTACCTGCTTCAGCCGGATAAATACCTGAGGAACGCGGTCGCCCACGGGAGCCCCGCGATTTCGGGTTCAGATCCAAGACTTTGGGGTAAAGATTTCCGCGGGAAGAGCCGATAGTGGTAAGTGAGGTGGACCTATGCTCTCCATCCGCAACAACATCACCGAATTGGAGCGGCTTGCCACGGAGCGCGACACTGCCGTCGACTGCTATCGTGACTCCCTGCGCAACATCGCGGATTATGCCGTGGAACTGGATGATGAGATTACTTCTCAGCATCGCCGCTATGTGACTTCCGTCGCGGAAAACCTGTCTTCCTCCTCCGAATCCCTGCGCGAGGCGAGCGCCACGCTGCGAGCTCTGTTGCGCGACTACCGGTCCAAAGCGGCTGAGTATCTGAACAACATTCGGGAGCAGATGGCGTCCACTGCGCACGCCCTCGAAGAGGTAATGGAATCGCTGGCGCAGACCGATGGCGATTGTGAAACCCAAATGCGCAACGCCGTCGGCAGTTTGCGGGATCTCGCGGAGCAGCCGGCGGCTGCCCCCATTCGCGACACGCTGCTGGCGGCCACGAATTCGGTGGGGCACGGCGTGGAAGAAATGCGGAAACAGCACCAGGCCCACGTCGCGCAATTCATGACGGAAATCAGAATGCTGCACAGCCGGATCGGCCAGTTGGAATCGGCCGCCTCCATCGACAACATCACTCAACTGCTGACCCGCGCCGAGATCGAGAGACATATCCGGTCCCTGGAGCATGGCAACGTCAGTCTGCTGCTGCTGACCGCCTCCGGCCTTCGGCTGTGTGAGATGCGTTTTAACAATGACGTGGCCGCGGAGCTGGCGGGCGCATTCGGCAAGCGGCTCCGCAACGGCCTTCCCCCGAACACGGTAATCGGAAAGTGGAGCACCGAGGAGTTCGTAGCTATCCTGAACGCGCCTGCGGCGGATGCCATCAAAATCGCCAAGGCCGTTGGTGACCAACTCTCCGGCACGTACTCCTGTTTGTTAGACGGAAAAGTCGTCCGGCCCGACCTGCAGGTGCGCGTAACGGTGGTCGAGTTTGCCGAGGGCAGCCCCGAACGGCTGTTAATGCGCGTTCGCGAATTCACGACCCGGGCATTGGCGGTACCGGCCTAGGGTGACGCTACATCCTTAGCGTCCCGGTGAAGCAGATTAGGCGGCGCGCGCCTGGTACAGCACTCGTGTGTGCCGCATCCGGGACGTCGAGCGCTCATAGCAGCCGGAAATTCACTTCTATCGTCGCGACCACGGTAACGGGAACGCCGTCCCTCGTGCCGGGCTTGAACTTCCACTGGCTGACGGCGTCGATGGCAGTTTCGTTGAGTCCAAGCCCCAGGCCGCGGATAACCCGAATATTGTGAGGCACGCCATCCGGCCCGATCTCGACGAACAGCACGACCTTGCCCATGTACTTCGCGACCCGCGCGTCTTCGCTGTATTCGGGTTCTCCCTTGATCAGCACTGCGGGGGCGCTGGTGCCGTCTCCCACCTTGTGCACGCCAGAGCCGGCGCCCGGTGCCTTGGTTTCAGTCAGTACTTGCTCACCCAGAGCTTTACGGATGGAGACCGCTTTCTCCTGCACGGCATCGCTCTCGCCGTCACGGCCCTGCAATTTCAGGAACATCGCGTACAGCTCCTGCGTGGTGGCGGCATCGGCCGATACCGGATCCTCTGCCGCCATCGCCTGCTGGAAAGCCGACTCAGCCTGTGCCGCGGCGTTGCCTTCCTGCTCATAGGTCAGGGCTATCCACGTCACGGGCATGCCTGTGTGCGCGGGGTCGGCCACCTGCGCCCTTTGGAAGTAGTCCCGCGCTTGCGCATAGTCCTTCTTGTCCAGCAGCATCACGCCCAGCGAGGTCAGCGGCCGGGCGGCTGCGGCTTCGCCGGCAACTGCCGCTACAGCCTGCTGATAGAAACCGGCGGCTTCGGCGTCCTTTTTCTGCATAAGCGCCAAATTACCCAGTTTCACCAGCCCCTCGCTATATGCAGCACTTTGCCGGCCGGCGCTCTTTGCGCGAAGTTGCAGAGCCGCCTCCAGCAGTTTCTGTGCGCTGCCAAACTGTTTTTGCCGGGCGAACTCCTTGGCCTCCTGATCGAGGATTGTGTAATCCGTGGCGGCTCGGATCGTATACTCCAAATCCAGCGGCGAAGTCACTTGTGGCGCGGGCTGGTCCTGCGCCCGCATGGCAGCGAAGGGCGCCACCAGGATCACCGCCAGCAATACCACGGCGAGCGGGGAAACACGCGCCACGGAGTTGCGCGGGATGCGCGGATCGAGAATGGCCAGCAGCCGCCCTTCGAGCTGTGAGCGCCGCGCCATGGCCAAAGCCGCCCACTCCATGGGCGGTCTCGATTGCAGGGCGCGCGCCACTTCCAGCAGGTGGCCGGCATAGGCGGAGGCGCGCTCCCCGGTCAGCAGAACCAGATCGTCGGCGGCACGCTCGCGCTCTTTCAGAGACTCGCGCCAGGCAAGCCAGGCGAGCGGGTTCCACCAGTGCAGCGCCAACGCCGTGCGCGCCAGGATGTGTGCGCCGGCGTCCCCGCGGCGCACGTGCGCCAACTCGTGCAGCAACACCATGCGGCGGCGTTCGGCGTTCCAATCGCAGGCATCGGCCGGAAGAAAAACGGCCGGCCGGAACAGGCCGCAGGTCATCGGCATCGAACCGGGCGGCGCCTCCAGAACGGCCACCGTATCGCCGGCGCCGATAGCCGCAGCCAACGCCGCGCTTTCCGCTTGGGCTGGATGAGCACGAGCGCGGCGCCGCGCGCCGGCGATGGCTCCGCCAGCCACCGCCATCTGTGCGACGCCCACCAGAGCGCCAGCCGCCCAGATCAGCATCGGAAATAGGCGCCAGTCGATGCGCGAATGCGCCGGAGCCGGCTTTGCTTGCGGAGCAGCCGGCCCAGACCGTGCGGCCGTCGCCGCGCCGGCCGTGGCGCCCGCCTGGAAAGTGATGTTGGGGACCAAGGCCAACCAGGCGCCGCTGGCGGGCATGCGAACCGCCGGCAAGACGAGCGAGAGCAACGGCAAGGCCAGCACCGAGGCCGCCGCCGCGGTCCACATCAGGTGCCGCAGCGCCGCTGCGCGCCCGCGTAGAAGCCAGGCCGACAACCAGGCCACCGCCAGTACCGCAGAGCTCTTCACTGCTACGCCAACCAGGAACGAAAACGCTGCCATTTACTTGCCCTCCCTTTTTGCCTCTTCGATCATTGCCGCCATGCGGTCCAGTTCCTCGCGCGTGAGCCGCGCGACGGATACGTCCAGCAGCGCCGCCACAATTTGCTCCGGCGAACCGGCGAAAAACGTGTCCATCACGTGCTTCACCGCCGACAGCTTGGCTTTGTTCCTCGCCACCACGGGCAGATAGACGTATTTCAGCCCCTGCTCCTCATGCCGCACGTGCCCTTTCTGCTCCAGCACGCGCAGCAGGGCGCGCACCGCCGAATAGCCGGGCGCGTCCGGCATGGCTTGCCGCACCTCGGCCGCCGACGCCTTGCCGCGCTCATAGAGAATATCGATGATCTGCCGTTCTCGCCGGCTGAGCTGCGCCAGCACGCTCACGCCCGCGTCTCCTGCTGGATTTCTAGCATCATGCTAAAAAACTAGCACTAGTCGGCCTTACTGTCAAGGGGACCCTCTGGTTATTTTGATTCTGGGAGCGCCAGCCCCCGTCGCCGTCACTTCCCGTTGGGCGTACAATTCGGACGGAGGTTCCTATGCCGCTTTCCGAGCGACTGCGTAGTTTCCTCGAATCCCACTCGGTGGAGTACAGCCTCACCGTTCATCCCAGAGCATACACCGCGCGCGAAGTCGCCGCGGCCGAGCATCTGCCCCCGCGGGACATGGCGAAGACTGTCGTGCTGATTGGCGATGGCGAATACATTATGGTGGTGATTCCAGCCAGCAAGGTGGTGGATTTGCCGGAAGCACGGCTCACTCTGGGTTCGAACCAGGTGCGCTTGGCTACCGAGGACGAACTCGGGAAGCTCTTTCCCGATTGCGAACTGGGCGCGATGCCGCCCTTTGGAAGCCTTTACCATATGCAGGTATACCTGGACAGCAGCCTGACCGGTGAGGACCGCATCGCATTCAATGCCGGCACGCATCGCGAAGTCCTGCACCTGAAGATGTCCGACTTCCGCGGCCTGGTGCAACCCACCGTGGTTTCGCTGGTGCGCGAGCCATTGATTGCGCACGGCCAGTGATGCCGCGCCGGCGAACTTCCGCCCCGTGCGGTCAACTCGCACCGGCCTCCGCACATAGGACCTTGAAATCGGCTTTGCCAGGAGTTAAGGGTTAGGCTGGCGGAGCCCAATTTCGGGCTCCGGCGGGCCTGGCTGAAAACCGGCAGCCGGGAGTCGAGCGCACCATCCGGGCTCGGGGCGTCGCGCACGCGCTGCGCGGCGCCCCACGGATGCCGGGCAGCGCCGCGAGTTTGCCCGCAGCCAGAGTCCGGTGTTACCGCGGAGACGCGAATGAGAATGCAGGCACTTCTGCTGGCCGTCGGGGCCACCGTGTTTCTGGCCGCCTGTTCCAACGGGCCGACACCTCCTGAGCCGGGAACGCCGGCTTTTTTGTGGAACGCAGCCAGGCAGGCCTATCACAACGGCGACATCATGAAGGCCAACGACGACCTTTCGGAATTGCAGCAAAGCGACAACGAATTTTCCCCCAGGGCGCGGATCTGGCAGACGGTGGTCGCCGGCGGCATGGCACAGGGCTATTGCGAGCTGGCTGACGGCTACGAATCCGGTGGCCGGCTGAACCGCGCCAATTCGCTGGCATTTCACAAGCATGTGATGGACCTGCGTGCCATGGCGGCTCACGCCGCAATGGACTTCACGGAGGCGGTGCACATGTTCGTCGCCAGGGATCCGTCGGTCGAGGTGCAGCTTGCCTTCGACCTCCCGCCCGGCTCGGCCGCCGACCCACCTGCGCTGCGAAAAGCGTATGCCGGGATTTTGATGCAAGACGCCGAGGCGCAGTCCCTCGAAACGACGATGGTGGAACGCGGCGTCATCCGCGCGGTGTGTCAGGCCAACGGGACTGAGGGCGATTCAGCCCAGGCACTCGAGAAGTTCAGGGCCGGCGAGGTCAAGACCCCGCGCGCCACCTTCCTCTACGCCGAAGCCAAAACCCTGTTCGATGTGTCCGACGTCTTCACCGCCAACAAACTGGACGAGCCGCAGCGTCGAAAGGTGATGCTCGAGGAAGCTCTGGCCGCGCTGCACTCCGGCCCAGAAACCAAGGACGCTGTAGCGCTGGCCACAAAAATCCAGGCCGCGCTGAAGAAGATCCCGAGCGCGTAGGCACCGCTTCCGCGCTTCTCCTCCCGCGAGGCCCACCGGCTTCCACCGCCCCGCCCACCACCCGCGCCCGCCAAAGAAAAGCTACCCTTCCGCCAGGCCGTGCCCGGTGCCGCAGACGCTCACCTGCATGCCCATCTCGCGGAACATGGCGGCTTTGGCGGCCAGCGCCCGATTCGCGCCGGCGGCATCGGGTGCGTAAGCCACCTGGATGTGGTTGGCTTTGTGT
This sequence comes from Bryobacteraceae bacterium, assembly GCA_049698695.1. GTDB lineage: Bacteria > Acidobacteriota > Terriglobia > Bryobacterales > Bryobacteraceae > Bog-375. The sequence goes on from JBAVYH010000013.1 coordinate 46,081, forward strand.
TTGGCCATAAATTGGTCGCGTGAAACGCCATACGTCACGGCGTGCATCACCGGCCATTGCGGCGTAGTGATTTTCCAGCGGCGCTCGGTTTCCTCGGCCGGCAGCGCGATCGCTTTGGCGCGGCCAATGTCGGCGTGGAGCCCGCCACCTTCGACGTAAATGCGGCTCCAGACGATTTCACCGGGCTTGCTGATGCCCTTGATGCTGCCGCCGCCCAGGCGGAAGTACATGGGCGGCTGGCGCTCGCTCACCGCGCCCGCGTAGCCGCCGGTCAGATGACTAGGCGGCACGGAACCCGATATCTCGAACACCCAGACGAAATCCTCGCCGTATGCTTCGCCGTAGCGCACATCGTGCAGTGTGGTTTCCGGGTCGTAGCCCAGCTTGGTCCAGATGCGGTTGGTGGCCAGGGCGTCCAGGCCGGCGCACTCGTCCACTTCGTTGAAGTGCGGCAGCGGGCGATCCGCATAAAGCACGCGTCCATTGCCGGCGGCCTTTACCGGCGGCCGGTCGCTGTTGTTGAGCAGGCCCTCCGCCAGGTCGGACGCGGGCGCCAGGTCTTTCAATCCCTGCTGGTATTGGATGCCGATCACGTCACAGCCGAAATCGTCGGCGATGCGCAGCGCGGCGATATACATCTTGCACTGGCCCAGAATCTGATCGTCGGTGAGATCGGATTCCGGATTCGGCCCCACCTTAAACTTCATCCCTTTTCGGTCCAGCCACGCGCGTACGGCGCGCGCTTCCTCGTCGCTCACCCCGCACATAGCGGCGTAGAGGCTGGACTGGCTGAGCCGTTCCTTGAATACGCCGAGCGGCATAAGGATTTCGTCGGGAATGATGGCATTGTACATGCCCATGCAACCTTCGTCGAAAATGCCCATGATGGCGCGGTCGCGGCTCAGTTCGCGCGCCAGTTGAACGCCAGTCGCCTCCAGTTCCGGCGGCAGCCGGAAAGACGCGAGCGGCCGTGCGTGGCTGGTATCGTGGCGCACTGGCTCGCCCCGCAACCACTGGCGAAGGCCCGCCAGAAAGACTTCGTCGCCAAAGTTCTCGCTCCACAGCGTGGAGTATGGGACGCCCGCTTTTGTCAGGCAGCCATTCAGATTGAGCATTCCCACCAGGCCGGGCCACTGGCCGCTCCAGTTCGCCACCGTAAGAATGGGGCCCTGGTGGCCCACCAGCCCGGACAGAACGTGGTGGCTATACTGCCAGACAGCTTCGCACACCACCAGCGGTGCATCCTTCGGAATGCGCCTAAAGACCTCCATGCCATATTTCTGGCTGTCGATGAAGCCGTGCTGTTTCTCGCTGTCGAACGGATGGCCCCGTTCGATCTGGCGGCCTTCGCTGCGGATGGCCGTCATGAGGCCGTTTTCGGCGTCTTGCTGTGCGGGCCAGCACATACGGTTGGCGGAAAGCCGCAGATCGCCGCTGGCAATCAGATAAATGAGGCCGGACATAACGAACACTCTAACAAACCTGGGGTGCTACCGCGCCCCCTGCGGTTCGCTCTCGGCCCGGATATAATCGTTGTGTTCCCCGCGAAAATGGCGAAGCGTGAATCCAAGGAGGCAAGGGGCATGCAGTCCCGGCGTCTGTTTATCAGCAAAGTAGCCACCGGCTTGGCCGGCACCCTGGCGGCATCCAGTGTGATGGGCGCGAACGATCGTCTCCGCATCGGCATCATCGGTCCGGGCGACCGCGGCAAAGAGATTCTGCGCCAGGCGCTGGCACTCTCGAACGTCGAGTGCATCGGCGCCGCCGACGTGTACACGCGCCGCCTGGAAGAAGTCCGGCAGATCGCCGCCGGCGCCAAGACCTACCTCGATTATCGGCGCCTGCTCGATGACAAGGACGTGGATGCCGTCCTCATCGCCACGCCGCAGCACCTTCACGCGGAACACTTCGTGGCCGCACTTGACGCCGGCAAGCACGTCTACCAGGAAAAAACCATGGCGTTCACCGTCGAGCACGCCAAGCGAATGCGCGCCGCCTGGCAGCACGCCGGCGAGCGCCGCACGGTGCAGATTGGCCATCAGTGGACTTCGACCGGCCAGATGACCGACGCGGCTGGGTTCCTCCGGCCCGAGCTGATGGGCAAGATCACCGTCATCCACGGCCACATGTACCGCAACACGCCGCACGGTAAGCCGCAGTGGTCGCGCGCCATCTACCCCGATATGACGCCCGAGAACATCGTTTGGAAATCGTTCCTGGGCGAAGCGCCCGAGCGCCCCTTCGAAGCCAACCGGTACATCAACTGGCGCTACTTCTGGGATTACTCCGGCGGCAACGTTTACGAGAACATGTGCCATCAGCTTTCCTTCTGGTACAAAGCGATGGGGCTCGGCATTCCGCGCAAAGTGACGATGACCGGCGGCCTGTACCTGTGGAAAGACGGCCGCGAAGTGCCCGACACCATGAACGTTTCCATGGAGCACGCCGAAGAGCTGCTCTATAGCTGGGATTCCGGCTTCGGCAATGAGCGTCTGGGCGTCACCGAAGACGTGCTGGGCGATAACGGCACCATCGCCCACACCATGCAGAGCATCCGCTATCAGCCGGAAAAGAAGAACCGCCCGGACGGAACCGAGATGGCGGGCATGACGCGGTCCGATCCCAAGGCGCACATGCAGAACTTTGTAGATCACATCCGCGGCAACGCGCGCGAGGTGAACTGCCCGTTCGAGTTGGGCTACCGTGTCGCTATCGCCTGCCGCATGGCGGTTGACAGCTACCGCAGCGGGCACACGGCGTGCTGGGATCCGGCGAAGGAAGAGATCGTCTAGAGCCAGTGCGGCTGCTTCTCCACATCGAATGAACGAATGGGCGCGGCAGATTCGGGAGGGCAGCGCGCGCGCCTTGGCCCGCGCCGCCACCGCCATTGAGAATGGCGATCCGCAGGTCGCGGAACTGCTGCGCGACCTGTCGCCACACGCCGGTCACGCCGCCATCATCGGCATCACAGGGCCGCCCGGCGCGGGCAAGAGCACGCTGGTGGATGCCCTGGCCCGCGAGCTGCGCGCGCGCAATCGCACGGTCGCCGTCATCGCCGTCGATCCTTCCAGCCGCGTCACCGGCGGCGCCATTCTGGGCGACCGCATCCGCATGCTGCAGCACCACGCCGACCCCGGCGTTTTCATCCGCTCCGTCGCCACCCGCGGCGCTTCGGGCGGCGTAGCGCCGGCTACCGGCGGCCTGGTCCGGCTGATGGATGCGGCCGGCTGGGATTTCGTCTTGATCGAAACCGTGGGCGTGGGGCAGGATGAAGTCGCCGTGAGCGGTTTGGTTCAGACCACCGTGGTCGTGTTGGTCCCCGGCTTGGGCGATGACGTGCAGGCGCTCAAGGCCGGCATCATGGAGATCGCGGATATCATCGTCATCAACAAGGCGGACCACCTCGGAGCCGATGACGCAGAGCGCGAGCTCGCCGGCGCGCTGAGCCTCGCCGGCGGCTCCCGTCCGCGCATACTGCGCACTGTCGCCACCGAAGGCAAAGGCGTGGCGGAGTTGGCGGACGCGCTCGGCGGCGCAGGATCGAGGGCGCACGGGACATCAGTCGCGCAAGCCGGCACGCCGCAAAGCGCGACATCGGTTCATCATCCCCCAGGAGATCATCACGTGAAAGCAGAAATCGGAATCATCGGCGGCAGCGGGCTCTACTCCATGCCGGGCTTTGCGGTGCAGCAGGAGGCCACCATCGAAACCCCCTTCGGCGCGCCTTCGGACAGCTTCGTGGTGGGAACGCTCGCCGGACGCCAGGTGGCTTTTCTGGCCCGGCACGGACGGGGCCATCGCATCTCCCCCTCGGAGATTAACTTCCGCGCCAACATTTATGCCATGAAATCGCTGGGCGTGGAGCGCATCATCTCGCTCAGCGCGGTCGGCTCGCTCAAGGAAGAGCACCGCCCCCTCGACTTCGTCATCCCCGACCAGTTCTTCGACCGCACGCGCGGCCGTGCTTCCACTTTCTTCGGCGAAGGCTTGGTGGCTCACGTGAGTTTCGCCGATCCTATCTGCCCGGAGATGGCGGCGCTGCTCGCTCAAGCGTGCGACGAATCGGGCGTCCGCGCCAAATCGGGTGGCACATATCTCTGCATGGAAGGCCCGGCGTTCTCGACTAAGGCCGAGTCCAACGTTTATCGAAGCTGGGGCATGGATGTGATCGGCATGACCAACCTCACCGAAGCCAAGCTGGCGCGCGAGGCCGAGATCTGTTACGTCACTGTTGCTATGGTGACCGATTACGACTGCTGGCATCCGCACCACGACGCGGTCACCGTGAATGAGATCATCGCCAACCTCGTGAAGAATGCGGAAAACGCGTGCAAAGTGGTGACGGCCGCGGTGGCCCGCATGCCCGCCGGCCGTTCCTGCAAGTGCGGCGCGGCGCTGGCCCACGCCATCATCACCGATCGCAAGCTGGTGAGCCAAGCCACCCGCCAAAAGCTGGGGATTCTAGTTGACAAGTACTTCGTGTAAGATCGTCGCGGAGCAGGTGCTGGCACAGTGTCTGGCGGGCAATCCGCCGCCGGCACTGCCGCCTGAGCTGCTCGAAGAGCCGTGCTCTTCGGCGCTGTTTTCGGTTCTCGTGGAAGGCCTGGCCGACCGTTTCGAGCCGGCGCTTTGCGACGCATACGGTCGCCTGTTTTCGCGCGCCATCGCCGAGACGGCCGGCGATTTCGAGGCCGCCGCGCTCGAAGCGCGTTACCAGCGCGTGCGGCGAGTGCGCGCCGTCACAGGCGAGCCACGGCGCGTTTTCGTGCTTTCGCGCGTTACCTTGGGCGCCGACGTGGCCGTGACCAGCGTGCTGTTGGACGCTGCCAAGCGCCGCTTCCCGCGTGCCCGCATCGTCTTTATAGGCCCGCAAAAAAACTATGAGCTGTTCGCCGGCGATCCTCGCCTCGAACACGCTCCGGTCGCCTACCAGCGCGGGAGCCTGCGCAGCCGGCTCGCTGTGTGGAGCGAATTGCACGCGTTGTGCGACCTCCCCGACGCTCTGATCCTCGATCCGGATTCCCGTTTGACGCAGCTCGGCCTGCTCCCCATCTGCCCCGATGAGCGCTACCACTTGTTCGAAAGTCGCGCTTACGTCGCACCTCGGAGCCGCGACCGTGAGGGAGCGGTTGTTGGTTCGACTGCCGAAAGCTGCACAAGCGGCCCGTCCCTCCCGGAGCTTGCCGCGGCCTGGGCGCGCGAGACTTTGGGGGTGGAGCGCGCCCGCCCTTACCTTGCGCTCGCTGCGCCGGCAGCGCCGCACGGTGGCATCACGGTCAGCCTGGGTGTCGGCGAGAATCCTGCCAAGCGCCTGCCGGATCCATTCGAAGAGAAACTGGTGGCCCTCCTCGCCGCGACCGGCCTCCCGCTGACCATCGACAAAGGCGTCGGCGGCGATGAAGCCGCGCGTGTGGAACAGGGCTGCCGCCGCGCAGGCACTCAAGCCACATTCTGGGACGGCTCATTCGCCGGTTTCGCGGCGCTGATCGCCGCCAGCCGCCTGTATGTAGGTTACGATTCCGCCGGCCAGCACGTCGCCGCGGCGGCAGGCATTCCGTTGATCTCGGTTTTTGCCGGCTTTCCCGTTCCGCGCATGTTCGACCGCTGGCGGCCGACGACACCAAACTCCCACGTCATCCGCGTCGATCAACCAGATATAGAAGCCACGCTAACCCAGGTGCGAGAGGCACTTAGGGAGCTGTCAGTCCTTGCGCTGTAAGCAGTACAGTCGAGCCTCCGATCCAAGAAGCCAGAGACCGAATAGAAAGGTCAGAAGACGGTTTGCGGCCGACCGCCTACTTCGGTCGTCGCGTGATAACTTCGGTGCTGTCTTTCGACAAGCCTTCGGCGGTGGCGACGATCTTGATCCTGCCCGGTTCGCCCGGCTTGGAGCGGACGATCAGCAGCGCCATGCCGCTGAAGGCTTTGCGGTGGTCGGCCTGGAAGGGCTCGGTGGTGGCGGCATTGCCGTTATCCACACCCGCGATGGTGCCGGCGCCGGTAACATCGAAGTGCACCAGGTTATCGGCCATGGGGCACAGGTTACTGTGCCGGTCTTCGATCCGCACGGTGATGAAGGAAAGGTCGTCGCCATCGGCTTGGATAACGGCGCGGTCCGCCATCAGTTTCACCTTGGCCGGCGCGCCGGCGGTGCGCACTTCATCCACCGCGACTTTCTTGCCGTCCTGATACGCCACGGCTCGCAGCGTGCCCGGCTGATACGGAACCTGCCAGACGCGGCGATATTTAGTGACGAACTTGCCGGTCTCGCTGACCTTCTTGTTCACAGGCATCTCCCAAAGGTCGGAGTAGCGCGCCTTCTTACCGAGCGATTTGCCGTTCAGGAATAGCTCGACCTCATCCGCGTTGGAGTAAGCCATCACAGGAATCGGCTGGCCCTCCTTGCCCTCCCAATTCCAATGCGGCAGCAGGTGCACCATGGGCTTGGTGGTCCAGTGGCTCTGGTAGAGGTAGTAGCGGTCTTTCGGGAATCCGGCCAGGTCAATCATGCCGAAATACGAACTGCGCGCTGGCCAGTCGTTCGCGTTCTTGTCGCGCCAATTCCAGAAGGGCGTCGGCTCGCCGAGATAATCGAAGCCGGTCCAAACGAACTCGCCGAGCACTTGCGGGAGTTTGTCCTGGTAAGTGAACTCCACGTCCGGACAATAGGCCCACTCCGGGGCGACGGTGTCATAACTCGAAATTTGGAGCGACGGAGGCTTTTCGTAAGCCACGATCGGCAGATGATACACGCCACGCGAGCTGACGCACGAGGCCGTCTCGGTAGCGACGATGGTCCAGTCCGGGTGCTCCTTGAGGATCTGCTCGTAATGCATCGGCGAGTAATTGAACCCAGGTATGTCGACTTCGGCGGCCAGCTTGTTCTTAATGGCGTTGCCCCAGCTATTGAAAGCCGAGGTAGTGGGCCGCGTGGGGTCCTCTTCGTGGAAGAACCCGGTGAGGCGCCGCGCTTCCTTCCAGCCCTGGGCTTCGGGGTGGTCCTGCTCGGGAACCTCGTTGCCAATGCTCCACAGGATGATGCTCGGATGATTGCGGTCGCGCCGCGCCATGTCGCGCACATCGTCCTCCGACCAGTCCGCGAAGTATTTGCTGTAGCCGTTCGGCACCTTCGGGATGCGCCACATATCGAAAGCCTCGTCCATCACCAGGAGGCCGAGCCGGTCGCAATATTCCAGAACTTCCGGCGCTGGTGGATTGTGGCTGGTGCGCAGGGCATTGACGCCGGCGGCCTTGAGGATCTGTAACTGTCGTTCGATAGCACGGCGGTTGACGGCCGCGCCCAGCGCTCCCAGATCGTGATGGTCGCAGACGCCTTGCAGCTTCAGGTGGCGGCCGTTCAAGGAAAAGCCTTTTTCCTTATCGAAACCGATGGTGCGGATGCCGAATGGCGTGGTGTAGCGGTCGACGGGTAGATTGTTCTCCATCACCTCGGTCACCAGCGTGTAGAGGTTGGGGTGGTCGATGTCCCAGCGCTTCGGTTGATTCACGGTGAGCATGGACGGGACGATCAACGGAGTCGTCCGCCGGCCTTCGGCGGGAATCGTCACTGGCACGCTGCTGCGGCTCACCATGATACCGTCGGGATCGAGCACCGAGGTCTGTACCGCGGCGTTGACCTCGTGCCCGGAGCGGTTGCGCAGCTTGGTTTTCACCGACACTGAGGCCTGGTCATCGCTCACCTTGGGTGTGGTGACATAGGTGCCCCAATGGGCGACATACACCGGGCCGGTGACGTCGAGCCACACGTTGCGATAGATGCCCGCGCCCGGATACCAGCGCGACGCGTGAGCTTCGGGCGTGAGCCGCACCACGATCACGTTGGCCGCGCCGCCGAAATTCAGGTACGGCGTGAGGTCCAGGCTGAAGCCGATGTAACCGTAAGGGCGCCCTCCCAGCTCATGCCCGTTCAGCCAGACCTTCGAATTGGACATGGCGCCATCGAACTCAATGGCGAAATATTTTTCTTTCGCGTCGGCTGGAAGCGCAAACGACTTGCGATACCACCCGGTACCGAAGACGGGCAGCGCACCGGTCTGCGGGTTGAGCTTGGGATCGAATGGCCCTTCGATCGCCCAATCGTGAGGCAGCCGGACGGAGCGCCACGTGGAATCGTCGAACTCCGGCTTCTCGGCGCCCGGAGCATCGCCTTTGTAAAACCGCCAGCCATCATTGAAGCTGAGGCGGCGCGCGCCGGAAAGCGCAATCGTGGGTGCAGCCGCGTTCACTTGCGGCAGCAAAGCCAGAAATACCAGAACGCCACAGGCGGCGCTGACACGGCGTGGGTAAACACTCATCGGAGGTCCTTGGAAACTTGAGATCGCACCTTTTTATCCTAGTACCGAAACGTCTGTTCCGGTGATTATGTGGCTACCGTTGCAGCGAGCCGCTCGGCTCGTGCTACGCCGCGTTTATGACAGGGCGTTCTACACGGATCACAGCGGAGCACGGCTCTCACCGGGATCTCAGAGCGTGCCGTCGCCGATCAGGCTCAACTGGCGGGGATCGTGCTGCGGCACGTTGGGTGCGAGCTTCTTGAGGTCATCGTGCCGGGGATTGAACTTGCGGATGAGCTGGTTCAGCTTGAGAGAGGATTCCCAGATTTCAAATAGCAGGTGGCATCGCGGGCAGCCGCCTTCAATAGCAGGTCGCCCGTCGATGGCGGGATTATAGCGCTTGTGGCGCCCGCAACGGCCGTCGAACTTGCGCGATCGGATCTTCAAAGGCTCGCGTTATACCCTTTCGATCTCAGGATTCACCTTTGCGAGCGGATACACCGTGGCTGATCCGCCCGAGTTACACGGACATTGTAACCCGCGGCGCCGTGCACAGCGTTAAAGGTCGTGAGTAGTAGTGAGTGCGGCCGGGCCCCCGGACGGGAACCGCAACTTAGGGTTACGCCGCGTTTGCGGCACAAAAAGAAAATGGTTCCAAGTGACCTGATTCCCAGCCTTGCCCACCGCCGTCATGCACGGCACTGAACACCGCGTTTGAGAGCACCGGACGTTTCGCCGTTCCG
>JBAVYH010000014.1:0-12728 GCA_049698695.1 Bryobacteraceae bacterium
GTGGCGCACGCACTCGTGCGTGCCGCGTCGGCACTCGCGCCGACGCCCGGTCGCTCGGAGGGAAGAAACGTCGAGAAGAATCTCGACGCTGCACGCACGAGTGCGTGCGCCACGGGGAGCGTCCTTAATGGCCGAAAGGCCACAAGTGGCCTAACCAGCCGCGGGGCTGGGCGAAGCCTTCGAGCATCCAGATATCGGACTGGTAGTTGATGACGGAAGCTGCCAGCGAGGTGTGATCGTTCGAGAGGCTGAGCGAGAATGAATTGCCGTAGGCCCCGCCGGAAAACAGGTACTGCGAGCCCAGGTCCGAGATGGTGCGCTCGGCGCCGGTCGAGACGTCGATCGAATCGAGCAGCCATTTGGCGCCCTCGCCTTGCGTCAGGGCGTAGAGCTGACGGCTGTCGGCCGACCAGGTAACCCAGGCGCTCCGGTTTCCGATCTTGCGGGTTTGCTTGCCATCCGGCGAGAGCAACACGACGCCTCCGTCCACAGCGCAGGCTATCCATTTGCCATCCGGCGACCACTGCCCTGGATTGCGACACGACTCTTTCCAGAGCATCACGGGTGGCTCGGAGCCTCCCACGCGGACTTTCATCAAGCCGCCGGCGCTGGAGGAAAAAGTAAGCCAGTTGCCATCCGGCGACCAGCCGGGTCCAAATTCGAACTCGTCCGATTTAGTGACGGCGACCGGTGTGCCGCCGGCGAGCGGAGAAATCCAGATGCGGCCCAGATGTTTGGCGCTGCTCCGCGTATATGCCAGGCGGCTGCCGTCGGGTGAGACGGCCAGCGTCAAGAACGCCAGGGTGGCCTCGTCGGGAAAGTCGCGCTGCGTCACCAGGGGACGGTCCGAGCCATCCTGCGTGTTCCGCAGCCAGATTTCCTGGGGACCGCTGCGATTGGTGACATAGGCGAGCAGCGGAGCCACCGGCGACCAGGCGGGGAACATCTCATCCCGGCTGGTGGCAAGGAGCGGGAGGACCGCGCCACCGGCGACGGGGATTTCCATGATGTCGAAATTCCGCAAGACGGAGGCGTAGGCGATCTTCTTGCCGTCGGGCGAGACGGCCGGGCGGAGCTTGATTGCCGTGTCGGCGGTGAGAGCGTCCAGATCCTGGTCTTCCACATGCGCCATCCAAAGCTGCGGCTGAGGATGGCCGAGAGAAGGGAAGGCCATCACCAGGTGGCGGCTGTCGGGCATCCAACTGAAAGTGGGCGGCGACTCGGCGCCGGCCAGCATGGACGCGAACAGGCGGCGGGGCTTGCCCTGCGCTGCAGCGCCATCGGGGAAGGGGAGAAGCCAGAGTTCCGGTCCCATGGCGGTGGGTCTGGCGAGCAGGATCTTGCGGCCGTCCGGCGCGAAACGAAGGAAGATCGGGCTGAAAGAGCCTTGTTCTTCGAACAGGACGGGTTGATACTTGCGCGGCGGCGCGCCGGGAGGAAGGGAGATCCAGAGCTTGGGCTCCTTCTGGCGTTGCTCCCCGGAGAGCAGCCAGAGGACAAGCGCCTTTCCATCCGGGGACGGCGCAGCATCGCCATAATGGCCCTTCAGGATCAGCGTGGCCTCGCCGCCGGCGCGGCTCATGGACCAGACGCCGGTATCGGTGACATAGTCGAGACGGGAGCCATCGGCGGACCAGAACAGGGATTGGGCGTCGGCGCGGGCGACCAGGACAGGAACCAGCGAATCGAGGTTGCGCACCATGATTTCGTTGGGAGCGTTGATGACCTCGCGAACATAGGCGATACTCTTGCCATCCGGCGACCAGACGGGCAAATCCTGGTGGCGGGACTCGCTGGCCAAAGGCGTGTAGCGGTACGATTCCAGGTCCACGCCGCGCGGCAGGGTGAGCAGGGCGAACACAGCGCATCCCAGCAGGACGGCGAGCACGATGGCCGCGGCCGGAAGGATGCGGTAGCGCGGGGCCTTCAACCGGGGTGCGGCGCCGGAAGCGGAACTAGGCGTGGCCGCACCGCGCAGGGCGAAGGCGAGGTCGGCGGCGGATTGAAAGCGACGCGTGGGTTCCTTTTCCAGGCAGCGGGTGACAATTTGCGCGACCGGCGGCGGCACGGTGACGGGGAGATCGGGCGGTTCCTCGCGCAAAATAGCGCTCATAGTCTCGACCGATGTGGTGCGCTCAAACGCCAGCTTGCCGGTGAGCATTTCATAGAGGATGATGCCCAGTGAAAAAATGTCCGATTGCGGACCGGCGGGGGAACCGGTGACCTGCTCCGGCGACATGTAGCCGACGGTGCCCATCACCAGGCCCGGCTGGGTGACGGTCATGGTGGCCTGGGGCGCGCCGGTGGCGCGAGGTTGATAGCGGGCCAGGCCGAAGTCGAGGATTTTGGCCCAGCCGTCACGGGTCACCATGATATTTTCCGGCTTCAGATCGCGATGAACGATGCCGGCCGCATGCGCGGCGCAAAGGCCGTCGGCGATCTGCGCGCCCAGGTCGAGCGCCTTGCGAAGCGGCAGCGGACCGCGGCGGATGAGGTCGCGGAGCGACTCTCCTTCGACCAGCTCGGAGACGATGTAGGAGACGCCGTCCTGATCGCCGGCATCGTAAAGGGCGACGATGTTGGCGTGAGCCAGGGCGGCGGCGGAGCGCCATTCCTGTTCGAAGCGGCGGCGACGGTCGGGGCTCTGGGAGAACTCAGCGGGCAGAATCTTGATGGCGACGTCGCGGCCGAGGCGGGTATCGCGGGCGCGGTAAACTTCGCCCATGGCGCCCTCGCCCAGCTTGGTGGCGATCTCATAGTGAGCGAAGCGGGCGCCCGATTCCATCGGCATGGAAATTGATTGTAGCGCGGTATACTGGGCACGAACATGACGGCTGGCATTGGGAAACTGGCGATCTTCGGTGCGGCGGGCGCGATTGGCCGGGCGGTGGCGCCGGAACTGGTGCGCCGCGGCATCCCGTTTCGCGTGGTGGGCCGCACACGGCAAACGCTCAAAGACGCGTTTGGCGGCCAGGCGGGCGCGGAGATTGTGGCCGCGGATCTTTCCGATCCAAGCCAGGCCGAGCGCGCCGCGCAGGGCGTGGATACCATTCTGTACGCGGTGGGCGTGCCCTACACCGATTTCGAAACACACCCGGTGCTGATGCGCACCACGCTCGAAGCCGCGGCGCGGGCGGGTGTGGCGCGCCTGCTGCTGGTGACGGGCATCTATACCTATGGCGTGCCGCGGACCTCGCGGGTGGCGGAAACACACCCGCGCGAGCCGGATTCGCACAAAGGCAAGTGCCGCAAACAGCAGGAGGACCTGGTGACGGACGCGCACGGGCGCGGCGGGTTGCGCACGATGGTGGTGCGGCTGCCGGATTTCTACGGTCCGCACACGGGGCGCAGCCTGGCGGGCCGAATCTTCCGCAGCGCGCTCGAGGGCAAGACGGCCAACTGGGTGGGCCCGGCGGGCACGCCGCATGAATTCATCTTCGTTCCCGACACCGCGCCGGTGCTGGCGGAACTGGCCGGGCGCGAGGATTGCTATGGGGAAGCGTGGAACCTGGGCGGAGTGGGAGCGATTGCCGGGATCGACTTTATGACGCGTGTGTATCGTGCGGCGGGGAGGGAAGCGGATTACCGCTCGGTGGGCCGCACGATGCTGAAAATGGCGGGCCTGGTAAACCCGCTGCTCAAGGAACTGGTGGAGATGGTGTACCTGCAGGAGACGCCGGTGGTTCTCGACGACAGCAAGCTGGCGGCCAAGCTCGGAGGCTTACAGAAGACTTCGTACGACGAAGGCATCCGGCGCACGATCGAGTGGATGCGGGCGCAGTAGGCGCCGGCGAGAAACACCAGTTCAGCCGCCGGTGGGGCACGTCCCCGAGGTGCCATGGGCCAGGCATGCCCGGTCCGGTGGCCCGACCGTTCCCAGGGGCGCGCACACCCGGCCGCGCCGTGCTGCGCCGACTCACTACAATAAACTCATGTCGAAGCTCACGATTTTTTTCCTGGCTCTGGCGGTTTTGGCGCGTGCCGAGGTTCATTCGCTGACACTGCGCCAGACCATCGAACTGGCGGTCCAGCAGAATCCGGATGTGGCGCTGGCCCGGTTGGACGAGCAGAAGGCGCGGGCCGCGATTCGCGTCGCCCGCGACCCCTTCATGCCCCGCCTCACGGCCGGCAGCGGCTTGGCGTATAGCAATGGCTTCCCCATGAGCATCGAGGGGTCGGCGCCCAGCGTGTTGCAGGCCGTGGCGCAGGAGTTCGTCTTCAATCGCCAGCAGAGCCTGGAGGTCGCCCGGGCGAAAGAGAACGCCCGAGGCGCCGCCATCGCCGTCACCAGCAAGCGCGACGATGTGGTCTATCGTGTCGCGGCTCTCTACCTGGATGCCGAGCGCGCCGCGCGGGTTGGGGTCCTGGTCCGCACCGCCATCGAACGCCAGCAGGCGGTGCTCGGTTCGATCCAGGGCCAGGTGGCCGAGGGCCGTGCTCTGCCCGTCACCGAAAAGGAGGCGCAACTGGCGCTGGCCCGCGATCGCCAGGCCGCCGAGAGCGTGGACGATGAGCAGGCCGCCGCCGAAACCGATCTGGCCCTGGCGCTGGGTTTTCCCGCCGAAGACCGCGTTCGCGCGGTGGCCCAGGACCGGCCCGCGCCCGCGCTGCCGGCTTCCGAGCAGCAGGCGGACGAAGCCGCCCTTGCCGCCAACAGCGAGCTGCGCCGGCTGGAATCGCAGATAGCCGCGAAACAGATCGAGCTGCGCGCCGCCTCAGCCGCCCGCCTGCCGCGCGTCGACCTGGTGGCGCAATATGCCATGCTCGCCAAGTTCAACAACTACACGGAGTATTTCAGCCACTTCCAGCGCAACAACGGCGAAATCGGCGTCTCGTTCCAGATCCCGATCCTCTCGCCGGGCGTGGGATCGGCCACCGCGCAAGGCGAGGCCGATCTGAGCCGCTTGAGAATCGAGTTGGCCAACACACGCAACCGCATCGTTTCCGACCTGGCCGAATCCTTGCGCGCCGCCAGGCGCGCGCAGACTGCCGCGGACGTGGCGCGGCTCGATCTGGAAGTTGCCCGCGAGCTGCTTTCCGTGGACCTGGCGCAGTTTCAGGAAGGCCGGCAGACGATGCGCCAGGTGGACGAGGCCCGGCTGGCCGAAAACGCCAAGTGGATCGCCTTTTACGACGCCCAATACGCGCTGGAGAAAGCCCGCTGGAACGTGCTCCGCCTCAACGGCGGCCTGCTCGATTCGGCGGCTAAACTGCCGTGAGCCGGCGGCGAAGCGCCGCTATGGGATCACGAAGAGATTCAGATCCTGCGCCAGATCGGTTCCCGCTTCGGCTTTCACCACCCGCGTTTCGGCGCAGTCCATCTCGGCTTCGTCGGGCATCTGGTATTCGAAAGTGGCCATCACCCGATAATCGCCGGGCGCCAGCCCTTGGAACCGGTAATGCCCGCGAATATCCGCGCGCGCGGTCCGCACCTCGCCGTCGCGCTTGTGCTGTTTGGCATCCCACGGCTCCAGGAAGACCATTGCCCCCACCACCGGGTCCTGGCCTGTTGTCACCGTGCCCAGCAGCGAACCGGGATCGGAAGCGAGTGCGAAATCCACCGCCCCGTTGCCGGCGCCCACTATGATCTCATTCCATCCGTCGGGGCGCCTCCGCTCGGATCGTTCGTAGGCCGGACCGTAGAAGGCCGCGACGTAGCGATCAGTCATCGGCGCCATCATCAATTCCCAGTGCCCCGGCCCGAGAAATACCCGGGTGCCGCTGAAGCCGCTGCCAGCGGGCATCGTCTGCACCGGTCCTTCGCCCGCCAGGTCGTTGCGGCGCGCCAGCACCTTCATAGCGGCGGACTTCAAAGGCTTGCGGCCGTCGTCGCGAATGTAAAGCAACGTATCTGCAATGGGAACGAGCGCCAACCGAATGTCGCTTCGGTCGCGGTCCAGCGAGAGCTGCGTGTAGGCGCCCAGCATGCCGCTCCGCGGTTCGGTTTCGGCGAACAGCTCGTACTGCCCCGGCGCCAGATTATCAAAGCGGAATTCCGACGAAGTGGGGAAGGTTTGGCGGCCCATATCGGAAACCAGCGTCACCGTCGCCGACTGCCTGGGTGTGACGAGGACCGACCCCGACAAGTTGAGCAGCGCTCCGGGCATCACCCGAACGGTGGCGTCGTCGGTCAGCTCATCCAGCCTGGCTTCCACCGGCTGCGCATCCTCCACGGCCGCAGACTGTTTGGAAAACGTGGGGACGTAGCCGCCGTCTTCGAACTGTTTAGCCGCGCTGCGCACCAGGTAGCGGCCGGGCGGCAGGCCCCAGATCCGGTACATGCCGCGGTCATCGGTGAGGGCATGGCCAGCCAACTGGGGCGGCCGGGTATCCCGGTAGGCGACCACGTTGGTGTCGGGGATACCGACGTCGTTTTCGTCCAGCACCGTGCCCGCGATCGCGCCGAAGCGTTTCATGCGGATTTCGAGAAACGCGGGAGTGGACTCATCGACTACAACCGGCCGCCCGGCGGAGCGGAACTCCTTCTGCCCGTATTCGACCGGCGCGAAGCCCGTCCGCGCGGCGCTGACCAGATACGTCCCCGCCGGCACGGGGGAGAACTCGAAGCTGCCATTCAGGCTGGTGCGGGCAGTGACCGTGGGACCAAATGAGCCAGGTACCGGCGCCAGGGACACCCGGGTGCGCGCCAGTGGTCTGCCGGTCATGTTCTCCAGAACCACCCCGCGAATCGTCGCGGCGTGCAATGCGCTCGCCGCCAGCGCCAGCAGCAGGAGTATCCGCATGGTGTTTACCCAGTGACGCATTCGGCCGGCCAAACGTGCATGTTGAATTAAGGTGGCGTACTCCAAATAGCCCTGCCACCCGCGCTAGGCTGGTGATGAACATGGACGACCGGGTTTTTGTATCGCTTCTGGAACTGGCGTTGGTCGGAGCCGTTATGCTCCTGCTGCCGCACCTCTCGGCGCGGGGATACTGGTTCGGCATCACGGTTCCGCCGGAATTCCGCTCGACCGATGCCGCTCGCGCCGCGCTTCATCGCTATCACTGGCGCGTATCGCTGTCTATCCTGGTGGCGGCGCTGGCCGTGCTTTACCTGGCGCCGCATTCGCCGGTTCTGGCTGCCGGCCTCCTGCCGCTGCTGCCATTCGTGGCCGGGATGGTTGCGCTGCTGCGCGAGCGAAGCCGGGTCCGCGCCGCAGTCGCAGTTTCGCCGGCGGGCAACGCGCCGGCCGCACCGGGAGGCGCGCACCACTTTCCCGCGTGGCTGGGTTGGGCGCTGCTGCCATTCGCTTTTCCCCTGGCAGCCGCGTTGTATCTGGAGGCGCACTGGGACCGCATCCCCGCGCGCTTCCCCATCCATTGGGGCGCCAACGGCCAGCCCAACGGCTGGGCGCACCGCACTGCCGGCGGAGTCTACGGCCCGCTGCTGTTCGCCTCCGGCCTGATGCTGCTGATGCTGCTGATGCTGCTGCTCGGCCTTGCTATGTATTACGGCTCCCGGCACAGCCCGCAGATGCTGGCCGTGCTCAAAATCTTCATCGGCGTGATGTATTTTCTCGGGCTGATGTTTACCGGCATCGGCCTGATGCCGGTTCTCACCATCTCGCCGGTGATTTTCGTGGTCGCGGCGCCCCTCTTCGTGATCGCGCTGCTGGTGTACTCCTTCAAATGCGCCGCTAACCCGGCCCTGCCCACGGAATCCACGCCCGACGAACGCTGGACCCTGGGCAGCATCTATTACAATCCCCGCGACCCGGCCTTGTTCGTTCAGAAGCGCATCGGGTTCGGTTACACCTTCAACTTCGGGCACCGTCTGTCCTGGGTGATCCTGGCAGGTTTTCTGGCGGGCGTCGGCGGCCTGATCGTGTTTCTGCTCGGGGCGCTGCACTCTTGAGCCTGCGCTACACTCTTTCTTCGAGGCGGATATGCAATTAACCGGGCAATCCATCATCGGCGCCGGCCGCGCCACAGCCTCGGGCGGCGCTTTCTTCGCCGTCAACGCTCGCACGGGCGAGCGGCTGGAGCCGGCTTTCCATACGGCGGGCGAGGGCGATCTGGATGAAGCGGTCGGGCTGGCGTGGGCGGCTTTCGCCGACTATCGCGCGCTGCCGCGGGGCCGCCGCGCCGAATTCCTGCGCGAGATTGCGGCCCAGTTGGAGGCTCTCGGCGATGCGCTCATCGAGCGCGTGATGCAGGAAACCGCGCTCGCGGAAGCGCGGGTGCGCGGCGAGCGCGACCGCACCGCGAACCAGCTCCGTTTCTTTGCCGGCATTGTCGAGGAGGGTTCGTGGGTGGACGCGCGCATCGATAGCGGCGATCCCAACCGCAAGCCGGCGCCCAAGCCGGATCTGCGTTCCATGCTGCGCCCGTTGGGGCCGGTAGCGGTGTTCTGCGCCAGCAATTTTCCGCTGGCGTTCTCCGTGGCCGGCGGCGACACGGCATCGGCGCTGGCGGCCGGCAATCCGGTGGTGGTGAACGCCCACTTCTCGCACCCCGGCACCGCCGAGATGTGCGGCGCGGCCATCGCCGCCGCAGCGCGGCGCACGCTGATGCCGGATGGCGTGTTTTCGCTGCTATTCAGCCAGGATCACCGGATCGGGCAGGCGCTGGTGGCGCATCCTCTCATCAAGGCCGCCGGATTCACCGGCTCGCGCAAGGGCGGCCTGGCGCTGGCTGAAATCGCCCGCTCGCGGCCGGAGCCGATCCCCTTTTATGCCGAAATGAGCAGCGTGAACCCGGTGTTTGTGCTGCCCCATGCGCTGGCCCAGCGTGGCGCGTCCATCGCCAGCGGACTGCACGGGTCGGTGACGCTGGGCGCCGGGCAGTTCTGCACCAATCCCGGCGTGGCGGTGGTCGAACAGGGATCGGCCGGCGACGCGCTGGTGGCTGCGCTGGGCGCGAAAATCGAGGCGACCGCGCCGGCGCCGATGCTGAACTCGGGGATTCTGGAGAATTACTGCCGCCTGGTGAAGGAGCGCGTGCGCGACTCGCGCCTGCGTCGCGTGGCGCAAGCCGGCGGTGCGGGCGCCACGGCCGCGCTTTTCGAAACTGATGTCCAAACCTTTCTGGACAGCCCGGAACTGGCCGCCGAAGTGTTCGGACCGGCTACCTTGGCGGTCCGCTACCGGACACTGGATCAGGCGCTCGAAATCGCGGCCTCGATGGAAGGAAACCTCACTGCGACCATCCACATGGCCGCGGGCGATGAGGAGGCGGCAGCCGGCCTGGTGGCGGCGCTGGAAACGCGGGTCGGCCGCATCCTCTTTGAGGGCTTTCCAACCGGCGTTGAAGTATGCCAGGCGATGGTGCATGGCGGCGCCTGGCCAGCCACTACGGACGGCCGCAGCACATCGGTGGGCGGCCGCGCCATCGACCGTTTCGCGCGGCCGGTGTGTTTCCAGGACGCTCCCGCCTCGCTTTTGCCCGAAGAGCTGCGCGCCGGCAACCCTGCCGCCATCTGGCGCATCGTGGACGGCGTGCGGACGCGGGATTAAGGCCTCGCTCAATGGTCGCCGGTAAGTGCGCGCCCGTAGCTTGCACTGCTTCTCGGGTTGCCCTTTCCCTGACGCCCTATTTCGGTTGACAATAGATGGCGGGGGGGAGGCGGTCTGTGAGCGGAAGGTGCCGTTTCGCACGCTCTCGCGAGCGCGCGCCGGCGATATCTGCTACACTGGTCTTGTCTTTGATCGTCCCGCTACAGCCTTGGCCGAAATCCATCTGCCTCGTCTCTTGCCCGAACCGTCAAATTCGAAGGAACCTAAGATGAAAAACATTTTTGTAGGCAATTTGGATTTTGCCGCAACCGAATCTTCCATCCGTGCGCTCTTTGAGCCTCACGGGAACGTGGAGAGGGTCAACCTGGTCACCGACCGCGATACGGGCCGCTCGCGCGGCTTCGCGTTTGTCGAGATGACGGATGCCGCCGAGGCCGACCGCGCCATCGCGGCTCTGAACGGCTACGAGATGAATGGGCGCGCGCTCAACGTCAACGAGGCCCGGCCGAAGTCCGACAGCGGGCGTTCCTTCCGCGGCGGACCGCGCGGCGGCAGCGGCGGCGGTGGACCGCGGCAGCGGCGCGAGCCGCGCTGGTAAATCGCGCAAGGTAGGCCGGCCCGTGCTGCGGTGCCGGCTTCGACCAGTTCGTGGAGGAATAAACCATCCCAACTCGATCGCATACCTCATTCAAGAAGAGACAGAAGGAGATCGCCCGGATGGAGAAGCAGAAGGAAAAGGCAGCGAAGCGGATGCAACGGAAGCTGGAGCGTCTGGAAGGGCCTCCCGCCTCCGCCGACATCGAAACCAACGAGGTCACGGCGCCGACGGACGAAACCACTGGGACGGCCGAGTGAGTCCGGAATCCAAGCGCGGTGCAGCACGGCCGGGGGAGCGAGCGGTGGAACTGCGATACATGGGATTTCAGCAGAAGGAGAACAGGCGTTTGTATCGGTTCGACATGAACGATGCCGGGAGCAAGTCCTCGGTCCCGCACGTGGTCAGCGTCGATATGGAGCTGTTCTTAAAGCACCGGGTGGGCATTCAGGAAGGCCCGGCGCTGTGCGCGCAGAAAATAACCGCCGACCTGGAGGCCGATCGTCAAGGCGATCACGAGCTGACCAACGAGGACCTGCTGGCCTATGCCACGGACCGGGCGGAGGCGGCGGAGCGTAAGGCGGAGGCACGCCGGAGCGGTCCGGCGCGCCGCAAGCCGGAACCGGGCCAGCCTGTCAGCCCCTGGTGGCGTTAGGCCGGCATTTCTTGCAATTCAGTCCGACGACGATTGCGTGCCACGTCTAGAGTGAAGGCTGTCGCGTTCAAGGCTTGGCCACGACCGTGATTGCGGTGACGTAATACTTCACGTCTTCCACCACCACGGTGGCCTTGATGTGGTCGCCCACTTTGAGTTTGGCGAACTCGGAATCGGGCTTGACGGGATAATCCATCGTCATTGCTTCCATCCAGTCGCCAATCTTGCCGGCGTCGATGGCGGCCGTTTTCGTTGAAGGGTCGAGCGCTTTGATGTCGCCCTCCATCGGGTAGCGCTTCACCTGCGCCCTGGAAGCGCAGGAGGCGAGGACGAGCGCCAGCGCAATCAACAGGATTCGCCGCGTCACCGCTTCCAATCCTCACAAACCGGAGGGATTGGCAGAATGAACTTGGGATCGATGGCTTTTCCCGGCGGCGTCGGCACGGACATCCGATCTATGGAGCCCTTGGCCATCGGCACGCGCAGCAGCGGAATCGAGCACACCTTGGGCAGCATAGCGAGTGCTGGGTTGCCATCGTGCAACACGAGTCCCGGTGAGGCGAACCCGGGCATCCTCCAAGCGCCTTGTGGCGAGTGAGCGCCGGGCTGGAGCCAATCGAGCCGCTGCGGCAATTTCTCGAAACCGTTCTGATCCGCCGGACGGGGCGGGGAAGTCTGCGCCAGCAAAGCGCCCGGCAGCAGAGCAATCAGAATCCAGACGCGCATGGGCGCCTCCTGGAGGTAGTATCGCGCCGGGCGCCGGATGCCGCAACGGGGTTTGCCGCACCGGCGGCTCATCGGCGCAGATATGCGTCGTCCTTGTCGATCCAGTCCTGGCGGATGGGGCTGAAGACATCCAGATCCAGTGTGTCTTCGAGCGCCTCGGCGCTGTGCGCAACGTTGGAGGGAATGAGCAGCACCTGCCCCTTGGACACTGTCACCTCTTTGCCTTCGAGCCGAAACAGCAGCGCGCCCTCCAGGATGTAAGTGATCTGCTCGCTTTCGTGCTGGTGGGTAGGCACCAGCGCGCCCTTCTTGAAGAAGATCCGCGCCAGCATCGCCTTTTTGCCGTTGACGTACTGGCGCGACGCTTTGTCGTTCAGGGCCTCTTTTTCCATCTCGTCCCAGGTGTAATGTTCCATCACAGGCGGCTCCTCGCGTTCACTTCTTTGCCTTGGCGGTTTTGTAAGCCTCGCGGATCGCCTCGATCTGGCGGGCGTGCGACTCGGTGTGGGCGGAGCCACGTTCCAGCAGCTCGCCGAGCGTCATTCGGCCCCGTTGCGTGTGGTTGCCAGCGCGCTGGTACGCGCTCTCTGGCAGGGCCTTCAGCAGGTCGTAATTCTCCGCGCGCGTACGGCGCAAGGTTTCGAGCGACTGCTTCGGCTTGCGGCGCGCGTAGTCCAGATGGCTGGCCCAGGCGTCCTGATCAAACCAGATCAGCGTCGGCGAATCCTCCGCAATCACCTGGCGGAAGCGGTGTGCAAACACGATCTCGGCATCGGCGAGATGGGCGACGATCTGGCGTATGCTCCATTTGCCGGGCGCGGTGACGAAGTCCTCTTCTTCACCGAAGACGCCGGTGAGCACCACGGCCAGCAGTTCCGGGCCGCGGCGGTAGCGTTCGAGCAATTCGGGTATGTCTGGCATGGTCGGTTCAGTAGTAATCCGCGCAGCTCAGATAGTAGCCGCACTTCTGGCAAAGCAACTTACATTTCTTCTCGGTGAGGCGCGTGGAGCAGACCGGGCAGTAAAGCATCGGCTCCCGTTCGTCGCGGAGGGAGGGAGTCGCGGGATTGTTCTGCGGAGTACCTTCAGCGTCCATTGGCAGCATCGCACCTTCGTCCACGGATGAAGCAATTATACAACCGCGGGGGCCGAGGTTCGCTGGGACCGCCCGGGCCGGGCATGCCCCAGGCTTGTCCAAATTAGGTTTGAAGGAAAGGGCGGAAGCCCTGTTATTTTGAGGTTTTGGGTTCCTGACCGAACCAATCTCAACTAAGGGAGACTTCTGCCTTGATTAGAG
>JBAVYH010000015.1:0-5040 GCA_049698695.1 Bryobacteraceae bacterium
ATGCTGCATACTCTAATCAAGGCAGAAGTCTCCCTTAGTTGAGATTGGTTCGGTCAGGAACCCAAAACCTCAAAATAACAGGGCTTCCGCCCTTTCCTTCAAACCTAATTTGGACAAGCCTGGGGCATACCCGGCCCCTACAGGCGCGTTGCCGGGGCGAAGCTCGCCCGTACTTACTTCCGGAACAGGTTGCGAAGAATGAAGAACACATTCGCCGGGCGCTCGGCCAGGCGGCGCATGTAGTAGGGATACCACGCCTTGCCGAACGGCACATAGAGGCGCAGGCGGTAACCTTCGGCCACCAGTTGCCGCTGCAGGTCGCGGCGAATGCCATAGAGCATCTGGAATTCGAAGTTCTGGCGGGGCACTTTCCTGGCGGCGGCAAAAGCCTTGGATTCGGCGATCATCTTCTCGTCGTGGGTGGCGATGGCTGGGTAGTTACCCCGTTCGAGCAGGATCTTCATCAGCGTCACATAGTTCAGGTCGACATCGGCCTTGCGCAGGAAAGCCACGCTGGCCGATTCCAGGTAAGCGCCCTTGCACAAGCGCACGCGGATACCGCGCTCGCAGAGATGCTCCACGTCGCCTTGCGACCGGTACAGGTAGGCCTGGATCACGGTACCAACGGCTGCGTGCCGCGCGTGCAGGTCCGTCACCAGGGCGAGAGTGCGATCCACATAGTCGCTCGATTCCATGTCGACGCGCACGAAGCCGCCGAGCCCGGCGGCGCGCCGCACCAACTGCTCCACGTTGGCGCGGCACACGTCCTCCGAAAGATCCAGCCCGAACTGCGTCAGCTTGAGCGAGACGTTACCCTGGGCGCCGGATTGCTGCAGGGCTTCCAGCGCGCGCAGGTAGTCGTCGCGCGCCGCGGCGGCCTCGGCGAGCGAGGTGACGCTTTCCCCCAGACGATCGAGCGTGAGATCGATGCCCTCCGCCTTCAACCGGCGGCCAACGCCCAGCGCGTCTTCAAGCGTATCGCCCGCCACGAAACGGGAAGCCAGGCGCCGCGCGGACGATGAGTTTTCCAACCATCTCCGCAGCCATGCGAGCCGCGACAGGAACAGGAAGATAGGACGCACGATCAACAGGCTAACACCGCGCGAGGACCGGAACATGCACCGAAACGTGGTGCTAGAATCACGGTTTGGAAACCCAGGACGAGCCCGACATCAAGCACGGGGAGTTGCGCTGTCCCCGATGCTTCGGGAAAGATATCGTTCCATCCATGCATCGCGGGTTGCTCGACGCGCTGATGGCCAGGTTTGGCCGTGTGCCCAGGCACTGCCGATCCTGCGGGAAGCGCTTTTATGCGCTGCCGGCTGCCCGCAGGGCGGCGGAAAGTGCGCCGCCGCCGGACGCCACGTAAGTCTCGATTACACCGTTGTCCGGCGAAGTTACTAAAGGCATGGCCGTTCTTGCCGAAGAGTAAGTTGATCAGGCTGCTCAGGCGTCCAGCCGCGGCACCGGATGGGATGGCCAACCGGTTACTGGACGCTTGAGCGGCCGCCAATCCGTGACAACGCGCGGCGCCAAAGCCTTTGCTTTGCGGCTAAGGCCCGCGGTTGAGTCAGGCTCCAACTTTCTCGAGCAGCGCGGTGCGGCTGCGGCGCAGGGACGGCGACTCCACGGGCATGAATCCCGCATCGCGGGCTGCCTGCAATTCGGCATCAAAATGGGAAGCCGCGACGTGCCCGACGGGTTCGACGAACAACAGGCGCGCTCCGGATTTCGAAGCCCGAGCCACTTCGCTGAAGAAGGGCGCGGCAGCCGGCAACTCATGCACCATGGCGAATGCCAGCGTGAAATCCACCATCCCTGTTAGATCCGCAATCCCCAGCGAATCCGGTGCCGCCAGGCGCGCGTCCAGGCGCTCCAGAACGCCGGCTTTGGCCGCGCGGCGGCGGAGCCCATCGAGCATCCGGGGCTGAATGTCGACGGCAATTACCCGGCCTGAGGCGCCTGCCAGGCGAGCCAGTTCCAGGGTGAAGAAGCCCATTCCGGGGCCGGGTTCGAGCACCGTCATGCCTTCGCGAACATGCGCGGCCAGCACTTTGGCCGGCTGATAATAAATGCGCCGGATGGGGCTTGCCAGCAGGTATCCAAGCCACCAGGGACAGACGTGTTGAGGTTTCACGGGAGCCGGGGCAGCCTGAGGTTGCTCCGGCGACGGCATGGGATTTTGCATGCTTACTCCTGAGACTGACTACGGCGGAGCCGGCATCCGAGTTCCGATTGCCAAGGCTCTAACTGGCCGGCGGGTTGCCGAGCCGCAGGTGAACCATGGACATGATTCTCAGGGAGTCGGTCAGCCACATCCCCCACTTTGCCTTGATTCCCAAGTCGCGCCCGAAATGCCGAAACATGGGACATTCTTCCAAGACGGAGATCCTGCCATCCCACGACTGCATTTCCCCGGCCTGCCGGATTCCCCACTTCAAAACTGCGCTCTCATCCATGCCGCCCGCCTTGATGACTTTCTTGTTTGCGATGCGGAGGCCGCTCGGAGAGCAGGCGTCAAAAAGAACCTCGCAACCGGGAAAGGTATCGGCGAGCCTGATGAACAATGCCTTGATTTGGAATTCTTCGAAGTAATAAAAGACCCCCGAGGCGACGAAGAAGATGGCGCCGGCGGGCTGCACGCGCGGCAGCCAGGCATCGTCCAGCAGAGAGCAGGCGATGAACTGGCGCCGGCCGCTTTCCTGAATAAAGCGCTTGCGCAGCTCGATCACATCCGGTAAGTCAAGGTCATACCAGTGGAGGCGGCCGTTATCGATTCGCTCGAAGGTCGTGTCCAGA
This sequence comes from Bryobacteraceae bacterium, assembly GCA_049698695.1. Taxonomy (GTDB): domain Bacteria; phylum Acidobacteriota; class Terriglobia; order Bryobacterales; family Bryobacteraceae; genus Bog-375. Next base: position 2,800 of record JBAVYH010000015.1, read on the forward strand.
CCGCAGCCGAGGTTGACAATCGTAGCGTCGGGATAGCGGGCGAGAAAGTCGCGGATGGTGCGGTCCGTATGGAGACTGCGGGCGATCCAGCTCAGTCGGGTGATCGGGCTGATATTGCGGGCGATGGTGGAAAAATCATAATAGAGCGTGGCCAGGATGCCGGCCGCCGTCCGATCCACCAGCAGCGGACGCGCCTTGCCGGTCTCGATGGCCCGGCCCCACAGAGGCAACAGCAGGGTCTTCTGCACGGGCCCCAACTCAAGCGTCTCTGCTTTCGTGGTCATTTTCGGATAGCCAGGTATCATTATTATGGCATGAGCGCCTCTGCCAGAGGGGAACGTCGCCCGAGAGTTTAGGGGCCTCTCTCACGGACAGTGAAGAGCGAAATCTATCGTAACAACCAAACTCCCTGATTCGACGGAATCCGGTACGAAACGCCATTGCTTCGCTGCCTCAATCGCAGTTTGCCTCAGCAGCGGACGACCCGAGATAACCGACACACTATGAACCTCGCCTGTCGAGGGCTCCACCGTTAGCTGTAGTTCGACCGTGCCTCGAATCCCTGCCGCCGCTGCCAAGGGAGGATATCTCGGGAGGACGTAACGACTGAACTTGTAACTCGCAGCATTCAAGAGCTGCGGCGCATAACCCAGATTGGCTTCTGCTTCACTGACTGGCCCGTGATAACTTGCTAGCAGGGATCGGAAACTCGGGGACCACTTGGTCCGCATCATCCCCTTCACCGCTGCGGCCAAACCAATGTCATACCTGCCGGAAATCAATTCGGGAGCTAGCTTCGCGCCGGTGGCTTGGAGCGCCAGATCCTCTCGTTCGCTGGGGTCATGGAAGATGTCCTTTTCCCCAAACGCGGGAACAGTCACGTCCGCAGCGAGATCCCATAAGGCTGCAATGTCAGGACGGGCCGCTTTCATCTGCGCCATATTTACGCTTTCAGCGATCGGTATTCCCAACGAGACGAACGACCGGCCACACTGGGCGACGACACCGAAGCTAACGGCCTCAAAGTGGCTGGCTCGTTGAGCGTACTTCTTGAGCGCGGCATGAAGCGAATCCAGCCTGATCGCACATGGATTATTGCGGCCGAGTAGTTGAGCTGGACTGTTATTGCGCAGTCGGGCCTCCGCAGCTTCAACAACAATCCGAGGACAATAAACATTGCTCGGAGCAATTCGAACGTAGCGGACCAGGGAGTCCTGGCCCTCCTGTTTGACGTCGATCACGCGGTAGTAGAACTGCGGGCCATAGTCGAAGAAGAACACGGATACAACGTAGAATTCAGATGGTCTGAGCCGCTCTGCCGCCCGCGCGGGGATCGCCATGATCGCGGCGATCAGTAGAGCCCGAACCATATCGCCTCCAGTGTACAACCTGTGTTCGGGCCTGCCCAAGGTGCCGGGCTCGGTTGCTCGCGTGCCAATTCAACGCCCTCGCGCACGAATTCTTCGCCTTGCCTGTAAACCTTTGCGGCGGGATTCCGGTCTATATAAACGAATGGAGACAACGCTGGCGGCGGAACCGAGTTCGATGACGGCGGTCGCCGCGGGGGAGCTCGCGGATTTCGATGCCGTGGTGCGCCGCTACCAGCCGGCGGTATTCCGCTTTCTATTGGCCTCGTTGCGCGAACGCGAAGCGGCGGAAAACCTGACGCAGGAGTGCTTTCTGCGCGCCTACCAGGCGAGGCGCAATTTCCGTGGCGATGCGACCGTGCGTACCTGGCTGATCCGGATCGCGGTGAACCTGGTGAACGACCGCCGCAAGAGCGCTCGCCTGCGCTTCTGGCGGCGGGCGGCGCAAACCAGTTTGGATGTGTCGTTCACTGGTGACTGGCTGGCCGACCGGCGCAGCTCGCCGGAAGCCGAGGCGTCGGCGCGCGAGCAGGTGCAGGCAGTGTGGCGGGCCGTGGCGGAGCTGTCGGAGCGGCAACGCGCCGTGTTTCTGCTGCGGTTCGTCGAGGAGATGGAGATACGGGAAATCGCCGCGGCGATCGGTTTGCAGGAAGGCACGGTGAAGGCGCACCTGTTCCGCGCGGTGGATACGGTGCGGAAGAAGATTGGGGACACGCCATGAGCGGGCACTTGTCGTCGGTTGAGATTTCGGAATGGCTGGCCGGGATTCGCGGTTCGGATGCGGAGCGCCACTTGGCGGAGTGCGCCGGCTGCGCGGCGGAGCTGGAGCGGGCGAGCGAGCCGCTGGCGCGATTCGGCGCCGCGACGCGCGCGT
>JBAVYH010000016.1:0-1787 GCA_049698695.1 Bryobacteraceae bacterium
ATCGCGAGGCAATTTGGACAGCCCACAACCAACCTGATCCAGAAATCGCCGGCCAGGAGCCTCCAAGTGGCGCATGATCAACGCCGCCAGGGGATAGGTCTGTCTAATTTGGACAGCTCTGGGGCATCCCGGCCCCTACGGCGTCAAAGGTAGGACAGACGATCGGTCTCTGTCGTCTGTTTCCATGGCCGAGGATCGGCCACCAAAGCCGGTGAAGACACGCTGTCAATGGCCTGCGCACGTTTTTCCTTGTAGGGGCCGGGCATGCCCGGCCCGCGCTGGGCTGGGAGTGTTTTTCGAGAGTGTCCTGGGAGTGTTTTTAGAGAGTGTCAGGGCGTCGAGCGATACTGACGCATGACAGACCACAAAAGGCGATGGTCTGTCCTACCGGCGTTCCTCGAAGAACTCGCGCAGCAGCTCCACGCATTCCACCGCCAGCACGCCTTCAACGATGTCGACGGTGTGGTTCAAGGTGCCGGAATCGGCGATGCGGAACTTGCTGCGCACGCCGCCGAAACGCAGGTCGCGCGTGCCGAACACGAGGCGTTCCACGCGCGCGGCCACCAGCGCGCCGGCGCACATCACGCACGGTTCCAGCGTGCAGTAGAGTGTCGCGCCGGTTAACCGGTAATTGCCGGTCGCCGCGGCGGCTTCGCGCAGCGCGATGATTTCCGCGTGCGCCGTCGGATCCGAGCGCTCGATGGGACAATTCCAGCCGCGGCCCGCAACGGCGCCGCCCATCACCACTACCGCGCCCACCGGCACTTCACCGTGCGCCGCCCCGCGCGCCGCCAGCTCGAGCGCCTCCCGCATGTACTGTTCATCCGCCGTCATCTGTTTCGGTGCCGAACTCCTATCTTCGCGCACGGATAGCGCCCGAAAAGTGGGTTGAAGCCAGTCCTAGATCGCGAGGGAAATTGTGCCTGCTGGGCCGTTATAAAACAGGGTGCAGATTTGCAGAACATCCCTTCCAATTAGGGCCAGTATCCCCTGCGCAGCCAGCGCCGCGCCGATCGCCCGGGGCGCTTGAAGCGTAAAACCGAAGGCGGATAGCGTGACTTGAACCGGGTAGACGTTCTGTTGTGTTTGCGCATGAGAAGCTGAGGCCATTGGAATGACGTCAATAGCCGGCAATCCAAGCTCTTGCTGCCTGTTCATCGACGCACGTCACGGACGCACCGGTATCAATCAGCGCCCATCCGGTTCTTGGAGCGGGCAGAGGTTGACCCTGCTGGGCTAGCGCTTTCGCCACGCTCTCTGCAACAGTGAGAGAGACCTGAAGCACCGGCCCTCGCTGCTGAAGAGCGCTCGGAGGTGGTAGGGGTATTGTCTTCCCGTCAGGAGTTTGCGCCTGACCGCTGAATTGAACCGTCAGAAGGGGCACGTAGTATCCCGAGAGCCAGAGCCGGAATGCAGACTTCGCTTGGTCGTTCGTCTGTTCGGCGTACCAAGAACGGAGAAAGACCAAACTCCTTTGTTCCAACGCTTAGCGCGTCCTCTAAAGTATCAAAAGCACCAACAACCCGCTGTTCACGAATAATCACAAACTTCCCAGGGTGCGCCTTGAGCAACTCTTCTTGGTGATCCTGGAAATACTGTCGTTCAATGTCAAGCATGAAAGGTCCCCCTAGTATGACACTTACAATGATCGGCCGTCCATACCGAGTCTTGTCTAATGCAGGATGAGCCTGAAGGTGAGCCTGTTTCTAACACAGGATGAGCCTGGAGGAGGGTGTGCGCATGCTGGGGGTTGATCATCAGCATGCAGGATGCAGAGGAATTGAGCC
>JBAVYH010000017.1:0-26779 GCA_049698695.1 Bryobacteraceae bacterium
CGGAACGGCGAAACGTCCGGTGCTCTCAAACGCGGTGTTCAGTGCCGTGCATGACGGCGGTGGGCAAGGCTGGGAATCAGGTCACTTGGAACCATTTTCTTTTTGTGCCGCAAACGCGGCGTAACCCCTTCCCGTTTCGCTCACTGCACGGGCGCGCGCGATGCCCGTTGCGGCTCTTCCGCGCCGCCCTGCCACAGCAGCGGATTGTCCGCGCCGCGGTCGCGGCGGGCAAAAATCTCCGCCAGAATCTCCGGAACTTCGAAGACGGCCGAATTGCGAACCGCGGCTGCGCGCGCGCGGTATTGGGCGAGCCGGTCCGGCCGCAACAGCTCACGCACGGCGTCCGCCACTTTGGAGAAACTGCTCACCACCACGCCCGTGCCCTGTTCCAGGATCCATTCCGCGTTGTAGCGCTCGTGGGCCAGCGTCCATGCATTCGATTCCACCACCACGGGCAGCCGCATGGCCAGCGCCTCGCTGATGCTGCCGGGGCCGGGCTTGCCGATGAAATAGTCGCCCAGCGACATGAAGTACGGCACCTCTCTGGTGAAGCCCTCGATGTGCAGCGGCATGTGCAGCGCAAGCGCCCGCAGCGCGCGCGCCGCCGTCTGGTGTTTGCCGCACAGCAGAATCAACTGCGTCTTCAGACCGGAACGGTTCAGAGCCTTCGCGATCCTCACCATTTCCATTGAGCCCTCGCCGCCGAACATCACGATGCCAGTAGGCCGGCCTGGATCGAGGCCGAGGCGGCTGAGCTCGCGCCCGCGATCGACGGTTGGCGGCCGATGGAAGCGGGGATTGAGGATCATGCCCGAGACCTGGAAGATGTGGGAAGGCGGCAGACCCAGCGCGCGCGCCTGGTCCGCAGCGCGCCGCGAGCCGCAGATCACGTACTGTTCCTGCCGCTCGATCCAGAAGTGGGGTGGATAGTCGGCGATATCGGTGAGGACCGTTACCAACGGTGTTCCCGGCCAAGCCCGGTCGAGCGCCTGTTTGAACGCGCGGTTGTAATGCGGGATCAGTGAAACCACCATGTCCGGCCGCGAAGCCGCCCAGTGCCGCTCCAGAACGCGCACCTCCGCGCTATGGAACAGGCGGATGGCGGCGTGCATCACCGGCACCAGTTGCGCGGTGCCTAGCGTCCATCCGCGCCGCAACATGATGTTATAGACGTCCTGGAAATCGATGCCGGTCGACTTGCGGATGACGTCGATCGAATGGAACAGGTTCTGCACCGAGTGCGTGCGGATGTCCCACGGCCGGCCCTGCTGCGCAATCACCTCGGCCAGCGCGGTGGCGGCCGCGCGGTGCCCGCCGCCGGCATCGATGTAAATGAATTCGATGGCGCGCTTCATCACTTGGACCCGCCTTCCGCACGCAACGCCGCCAAGGGCGCCGCTGCTTTGCCGGCCGCCGCGGGGCCTCGCTGCGCGCCCGCGGCCAAGCATCCGGAACTCGCGGCGATCCGGGTGGCGCGCATGGCAACCACAGCGGGTCGAAATGCCGCCAGCACGGGCCTGCCAATCCAGCACGCCGGCGGCTGCAAATCGAAAATCCAGGCCAGCGTGGCGCCGGTGTCGTAGGTGAACACCGCCGCGCCGATTTTTCCCGGCGCCACGCCGGGGCCGGCCAGAATCCACGGAATCTGGATTTCGGCCAGCGAGTTCTTGCCGTGGTTATGCCCCTTGCCGCCGTGATCCGACGTCACCAGCACGAAGGTGGAATCGAGCGCGCCGGCATCGCGCAGCATGTCGAGAATGGCGCCGATCTGCCGGTCGGCTACTTCCACCGCCCGGTAGTATTCCTGGCTCGACCAGCCGGACTGGTGCCCCGCGTGATCCACGTTATCCAGGTGGATGAAGAGCAGCTCCGGGCGGTAGCGCTTCCAGTAGTCCATCGCCGCCCGCGTGGTCCGCTCCGGCCCGCGCTGATGCTCCATCACATCCGGCACGCCGCGCTCCACCAGCTTGGCGAAGCCGGGCCAGTCATGAAATATGGCGATCCTGGCCGCCGGCCGCTGCGCACGCAAAGCGCCGAAAATGTTTGGAAAGCCGCCGGACGCGTCCCGGCACGCGGGCGCGATCTCCTGCATCCGCTTCAAATAGCCGTTGGAGGTGATGCCGTGCTCCTCAGGCCCGGCCGCGCTGATCATCGACATCCAGTTGGGGCTGCTCAGCGTGGGCATGACGCCGCGCGCCTCCAGGCTCCACGCCCCGCGCGCCATCAGCCCGCGCAGCGCTGACCCGCCCGCCGTGACCACGCCATCAACGCTGAGCCCGTCCACGCCGATGACGATGACGTGTGGCCCCGGCGTTTCCTCAGCCTGCCGCGCCGGCGCCGCCGCGCAGCCCAACACCAGAACAGCGATTGCGGTTCGTCGCATGGACTCTCCCCTTCCTTCAAGTACCATGCCGACAGATTCGGTTCGGTTACAATCCCAAGAAGGTTGCGGTTCCGCGCTTGCAACCCGAATCAAGCCGCAAGCTGGAGCGGGTTTCGGCAGCCTTCCGGGTTGCGCGCCCAAGGCCAATTGCGCCGCTTCTGTCATCCGATCTTGATTGCTCTGAAACCAAACCGTATCAGGCTGGACAAGCAGCCCGCGGAATCGCGCGGGTGCGGCGGCGCGGTGCACGGGTTGTATCATAGGCTCTTATGGATCCGCGCCGGATGTGCCCGCATTGCCGGGCGTTCATCACTGTCAAGGACAAGATCTGCCCGTACTGCAATGAGCGGGTGGGCCCGCGCGCGATAGACCGGCGCAGCCCGGCGGACATGCTGGGCGGGCTCATCCCTCACGCACGATTCAACACCGTCGTCATCATGCTGGCCAACTTCGGCCTTTACCTGATCACCACGCTGTACAGCATGCGGGCCGGCGGCGGGGGCGGTTTTTCGAGCATCGACGTCAACACGCTGCTTGCCTTCGGCGCCAAGTTTGGTCCGGCCATTGCCGCCGGCCAATGGTGGCGCCTGGTAACCGCGGGCTTTCTGCACGGCGGGATGCTGCACATCCTGATGAATTCCTGGGTGCTGTTCGACATCGCGCCGCAGGTGGAGGAACTATACGGCGCCAGCCGCATGTGGGTTATCTATTTTGTTTCGTCGGTGGCCGGGTTCTACTTGAGCGACCTGTGGAATCCGCGGTCGCCTTCGGTGGGCGCATCGGCGGCTCTTTGCGGTTTGATTGGCGCCATGATCGCGCTCGGCGTGATGCACCGCAGCGCGATGGGAGACGCCATTCGCAGCACCTACGTGCGCTGGGCGATCTACATTCTGATTTTCAGTCTGCTGCCCGGCGTGGACATGGCGGCGCACATCGGCGGCGGCATCGCGGGCTTCGCCGTGGCCTACGCGGCGGGCACGCCTCGCTACGAGGGCGCGCCGGTGGAGAGGCTATGGCAGGCGGGCGCGTGGATTTGCCTGGGTCTGACGGCGCTGAGTTTCGTGCTCTGGTATGCCTGGTTCAGCCAGGCGGCGTAGGCTGGTGCGCTGCCAGCCGATTTGGGATAATCGATGCGGCTGAGAACCAACGCGTCTGCGGAGCCGCTGCGGATCTGCAACGGGAAACGCAGCGGCAGAGAGAACAACATGAAGCACTGGCGAGCGAGTTGCCTGCTGCTGGCTGCCATCCTGCCAGCAGGCGCAGCCGGAGCGGACCGCGCTCCGGTGCTGGTTGAACTGTTCACTACCGAGGGCTCGGCAAGTTGCCCGCCGGCAGACCGGCTGCTGGAAACCCTGGATCCGACGGCGGTCGTGCTGGGTGAGCACGTTACCGATTCTGACAATCCGGCATGGCGCGACCGCTTTTCCTCGCCGGAGTTTACCAGGCGTCAGCAGGCATATGCGGATCGCTTCCGCCTGAGCGGCACCTACACTCCCGAGATGGTCGTCGACGGCGAGGTGGAGTTCAACGGCAGCGACGCGCGCCGCGCCGCCGCGGAACTTGCCAAGGCTGCGAAACGTGTCAAAGCCGTGCCGCGCCTCTCCTGGGCGGAGGGCGGTGTGCAGGTGCAGCTCGACGGGGCCCATCCGGGCGACCGGGTTTTTCTGGCGCTGGCGGACGCGAGCGCGTCGTCCACGGTGACCGGCGGAGAAAACAAGGGGCGCCAGTTGCATCACGTCGCAGTGTGCCGCGAAATCCGCAGAGTCGGCAAGGTGCCGCCTGGGGGGGCTTATTACGAGCTCCTCGCTCTTCCGCCGCAGGCGCGCCGGCAGCGCGTGATCCTGTGGACACAGGCCGGTGACACGGGGGTAGTGGCAGGAGCAGCCATGCTCGAGCCAGCCGAAAGCGAAACGCCGGCGGCGCCGCCGGCCGGCCGGCAATAAAGCATCGTTTCACCGTTTCCTGGCGCCCAGGCTATGCAGGCCCGTTACGGCCGCCGCGCGACAATCGGCATATTTGGGATAATCGGGAAAGCGAGGCGCGCGCGCCCGTGGGGAGCTGCTGCGGAATTGCACTGGGAGGCGCAGTGGCCGGGAGGGTTGAATGAATCACTGGGGATCGAGTTGTCTGCTATTGCTGGCCACCATTCTGCCGGCCGGCGCAGCCGAAGCCGAGCGGGCTCCGGTGCTGGTCGAATTGTTCACTTCCGAGGGGTGCTCGAGTTGTCCGCCGGCGGACCTGCTGCTGGAAAAACTGGATCCGAGGGTGGTTGTGCTGAGCGAACACGTCACCTATTGGGACTCGAAGAAATGGCGGGACCGCTTTTCATCGGAAGAGGTCACCAACCGCCAGCAAGGGTACGCCGAGCGCTTCCACTTGGACAGCACATATACTCCGGAGATGGTGGTTAACGGCGCGGTGGAGTTCAACGGCAGCGATGCGCGCCGCGCCGCCGATGAGATTGCCAAAGCCGCGGATCTCGTCAAAGCCGTCCCACGCCTTTCCTGGGCGGACCGCGGCGTGCAAATCCGCATCGACGGCGCGCACCCCGGCGACCGGGTCTTTCTGGCGCTGGCCGACGCTAGCGACGCGTCCTCCATTACGGGTGGGGAGAACAAAGGACGCCAACTGCGCTATGTCGCGGTGTGCCGCCAAATCCGCCGAACCGGCAAGGTGCCGCCTGGGGGAACTTATAACGCGCTGATCGACCTGCCGGCCAAGGCGCGGCAGCAGCGGGTGATCGTGTGGACGCAGGCCGGGGATGCGGGAGTGGTGGCGAGCGCGGCCATGCTTCCGCCAGCCGCGAATGAGACGGCGGCGGCCAGCCGGCAGTAGAGGGCGTTTCCTGCACTCCCGGCGAGCCGGACCGGCGTTGGATGAGTTGCGCGCATTCACCGGCGTTAACAGGCGACTGTTTCCCAAGGGATTACTTGTGGCCGGCAGCCATGGCGGGAGATAATGAAACACAGGATGAGATTACGCACACTCGCGCTGGCGCTGGCACTGGCATGCGGCTTCACGGCCGCCGGCGAAGCCAAGAAAACTGTGATCCGCCCGGCCGCAAAATCGGTCAAGCTAAAGAAGCCCTCGAAAATCAAGGTCAAGAAGCGTAAGCATCAAAAGCATTACAAGCAGGCCAAGATCAAACACCGCTAATTCCCTGACCGCAAGTTGGACCAGCCCGGTCTGGTTTTGGCCAGGCGACGTCTACCATTTGGCGGAACCCTCATCCGCTCCATCGACCGCATCCGCCAATCCTGCGAACCTTTTCCATCGCAAGCAGCGCGGCTTGCCGATTTCGACAGCCGTTCGGTCCGCGCACTTATAATGGGTAGGACGGTGGGGAAATTCTTCGTTCAAAACTTCGGATGCCGGGCGACGCAAGCGGACGGCGCAGCCCTGGAATCATCGTTGGTGGCGCGCGGGCTTTCGCAGGCCGGCGAGCGCTCGGCTGCCGACCTGGTGGTGCTGAACACCTGCACGGTGACGGTTTCCGCCGATGAAGACGTCCGCCAGACCATCCGCCGCGTGCATCGCGAGAACCCCGCGGCGCGGATTTTGGTTACCGGATGCTATGCCCAACGGGCGCCCCAAGAGTTGGCTGCCATGCCGGGGGTGGAATGGGTCATAGGCAACAGCCACAAACACGCGATCCCGGAGTTGATCGCGCTGCAGCCGGCGACAGCCGGCGCGCCCTACCACGGCAACGTCCATGTGGGCGATATCTTCGCGCAGCAGGCGTTCCTTTCGGCGCCGGTCGAGGAAGCCGGCGGCGACCGGACGCGGCCGAATTTGAAGATTCAGGATGGATGCAACAACCGGTGTTCGTTCTGCATCATCCCCTTCGTCCGTGGACGCAGCCGGGGTATGCCGGCGGAGGAAGTGGCGGCTCAGGTGCAGCGCCTCGCGTCGCGATATCGCGAAGTGGTGCTGACCGGCATCAACCTGGGCCGCTGGGGCCGCGAGCCGGGAAGCACGTTGCGGCTGGCGGGCCTGGTGCAGCGGCTGCTCGACGAGACCGCGATCGAACGGCTGCGGCTGAGCTCGGTCGAGCCGATGGATTTCTCCGACGATCTGCTGGAGTTGATGGCTGCGTGCGATCGCATCGCGCCGCACATCCACGCGCCGCTGCAAAGCGGCTCGGACAGGATACTGCGCCTGATGCATCGCAAATACCGGCCGCGGCATTACGCGGACCGCATCTCGAGAGCACGCCGCCTGATGCCCGATGCCGCCATCGGCGCCGACGTGATGGTCGGATTCCCGGGTGAAACGGAAGCGGATTTCGACGAGAGCCGGCAGTTCATCGAGCAATTGCCCTTCACGTACCTCCACGTTTTCACTTACTCGGAGCGCCCAGGGACACCGGCGGCGGAGTTCCCCATAGCGGTTCCCATGGCGGTGCGCAAGGAACGCAACCGCGTGTTGCGAGAGCTAGGTGAGCGGAAGAACCGCGAATTCCGCCAGCGCATGGTGGGCCAAACGCTTTCGGCGGTGACGCTGCACGAGCCCGGCACAGCGCTAACAGGCAACTATCTCAAAGTGCACATGGCTGCTCTACGCGATGCGAACGTGATGGCCGACTTGCGGATCGGCGGCCTGACGCGCGACGGCTTGCGCGAGGCAGAGCCGGTCGTCTAGTAAGCGAAGGCAGTGGGGCAGGCGCTTCCGCCTGCCAACCCCGTTCATGTTCTACATCCCGCAGACGCAAATCGCACCGGAGTTGGCAGGCGGAAGCGCCTGCCCCACCCGCCATCCTCACATCTCCCGGCGGCCTTCCATGGACTTCGAGATAGTCACTTCATCGGCGAATTCCAGATCGCTGCCGACGGGGATGCCCATGCCGATGCGCGTCACTTTGACGCCGAGCGGTTTCAGCAGGCGCGCTAAATAAACAGCCGTCGCTTCGCCTTCCACGGTGGGATTGGTGGCCACGATTACTTCCTGTATCTCGCCTTCGCCGATGCGTTCCACCAGGTTCTTGAGCTTGAGCGATTCCGGCCCAATGCCGCGCAGCGGCGACAGCGCACCGTGCAGCACGTGATAGCGGCCCTCGAACTGGCGGGTGGTCTCGATGCCGACAATGTTGTGCGGCTCTTCCACCACGCAGACCACGTGGGGATCGCGATTGGAATCGGCGCAATAAGTGCACAGGTCGCTATCGCTGATGTTGTTGCAGATGCGGCACAGGCCGAGCTTGTCTTTGACGTCGAGCAGCGCCTGGGCCAGATGTTCGGCGTCTTCACGGCCGGCGCGCAGCACGTGGAAAGCCAGCCGCTGCGCCGATTTTTGCCCGATGCCCGGCAGGCGTTTGAACTCGGTAATGAGGCGGGCCAGCGGTTCGGCGAAATCGGGCATCGTCAGAACAAACCGGGAGGCACGCCGAGGCCGCCGAGCATGCCGCTCATCTTTTGCTGGGTCTCGGCCTCGATCTTCTTGAGGGCTTCGCTGTGCGCGGCCAGCACCATGTCCTGGAGCATCTCCACGTCGCCGGCAACCTCGGGATCGATCTTGACGCTAAGCAGATTCTTCTGCCCATCCATCGTCATCGAAATCATGCCGCCGCCGGCGGTGGCTTCCACTTTGATCTGCGCGATTTCCTGTTGCAGGCGCTCCTGCATTTGCTTGGCCTGCTGCATCATTTGCTGCATGTTGCCAGGTAGTTTCACTTGGGCTGCTCCTTCAAATTTCTGACGCGGCGGACTTCGCCGCCAAACACCTCGCGAAAGCGCTGTACCTCCTGGTTGGCCAGGGCGCGGCCGGCCGCGTCATCCGCGGGGTCGGCGGCCGGCGGCGCCTGCCTGGGGGCCGCTTCCGGCGAATCGCCCGCGGATAGCTTCAGGTTCAGCGGACGTGCGAAAACCTCGCACAGCGCTTCGCTGAAGCTGCGGTCCTTCAAATATAAATGATAGGACTGGGGCGCCTGGATCTGGATATCGCCACCGCTGAGGGTGATGCGCGAGCTCTCGACGGCGTCGGCCAGGTGCGTCAGGCCGCGTTCGGTGAGCCAGGCGTGCAGGCGCTCGCGGGGGTCGCCTGGTACGAACGGCGCCGGCGCCAGGGCGTTTGCGCCTGAGTTTTGCGGCTCGGGCGGGCGCGCCGCCTTCTTGGCGCGATCGGCGTCAAATGGCGATGGACCGGTGCGCACTGGCGCAGCAGAGACGCGCGCCGGAGCGCCGGTTCGCTCGGCCGCCGGAGCGGGCCGCGCCTCGTTTCCGCCCAACTCGGCCAGCGCCTGTTCGATCGGCAGAAGGCGGCCGGCGTGCACCAGCCGCACCAGGCCGATTTCCAGATGGAAGCGCGGCTGCAACGAGAACTGCAGCTCGCGAAACAATTCGAGCGCCAGGTGCAGGTACCGCGTCAGGTCCTCTTCGGAAAAACGCGCTGCAATCTGCGCCAGCCGGTCGCGCTCGGCGGCACTGGCGGCAATCAGGCGCGTTTCGGAGCCCGCGATGCGCGCCACCAGAAGGTTGCGGAAGTAGCGCGCCAGCTCACGGCTGAAATGTTGCAGGTTGTGGCCGTTGCGCTCCAGCTCGTCGACCATCTCGAGCATCCGGCGCGGGTCGCTACGCTCAAGCGCGGCGGTGACCTGTTCCAGCGACTCGAGCGAGAATGCGCCCAGCAGCGCACGCACGGCGGCGGCGTCGATCTTCTGGCCGCAACAGGCAATCGCCTGGTCGAGCGCCGAAAGCGAATCGCGCACGCTGCCTTCGCCCGCCTGCGCCAGCACGGCCAGCGCTTCGGGCTCGGCTTGGATGCCTTCCTGGCCGCAGATCCAGGCCATGCGCGCAATCAGATCCTCGAAATCCACTGAGCGAAAACTGAAGTGCTGGCAGCGGGACGCGATGGTGGCCGGAATCTTGTGCGCCTCGGTGGTGCACAGCACAAACACCACCCATTCCGGCGGTTCTTCGATGGTCTTGAGCAGCGCGTTGAAGGCTTCACTGGTGATCTGGTGCGCTTCGTCGATGATGAAGACCTTGTAGCGGTCGCGCGCCGGCCGGTAGCGGACATTTTCGCGCAGCTCGCGCATTTCGTTGATGCCGCGATTGGAGGCGGCGTCAATTTCGATCACGTCCACGGTGCCGCCGGCGGTGATTTCCAGACAGCTCGCGCACACGCCGCAGGGCTTGGCCGTGGGGCCTCCCACACAGTTCAGGCAGCGGGCCAGAATGCGCGCTACCGTAGTCTTTCCGGTGCCGCGCTGGCCGGAGAAGATGTACCCGTGGGCGATGCGGTTCTGGCCGATGGCATTTTCGAGCGTGGTCTTGACGTGCTCCTGGTTGACGACGTCCTGAAACGTTTGCGGCCGGTATTTTCGCGCGATCACCTGGTACATGGGGTGGGCGATCCGGCCACGGCCCGGACCGACTGCCAGGCCCCGGGTGATCCGCGGCACACGAACTACACCGCTACCGTTGCTTCCTTCCGGACCTGGCGGGGTTTGCGGCCGCCCGCTGCACGGAGCCCGAGACCTGACAAGTAATTATCGTAGCATGGGGTCGACGGCGGAACGTTCGATTCCAGCCGCGCTCAGATGGTTTCTTCTGGTGCCGTAAGCGGGCCGCCGGCATCGCCTGTGTTGCGCGTACCGGCGGGTTCGATAAGCAGGATATGCGTCTCTTCGTCGGCGCGGGGGCAGTGCTCGATACCCTTGGGCACGACGAACAACTCGCCAGGCTCCAGCACTACGTCTTCGCTGCCGCGAAGCTGAATGCGCAACCGGCCCTGGAGCACGAGGAAGAAGTCGTCGGTGTCGTCGTGCTTGTGCCAGACGAACTCGCCCTTGGTCTTGACGACCGCGATTTTGTAGTCGTTCAAGCGGGCCACTATCTTGGGGGAAAACAGGGCGTCGAAAGTGCGCAACTTGGCTTCGAGATTTATTTTCTGCATACGCGCTCGCCCTCTTATTCTAAGTTGCCGTCTGACCGGGAGCGCAATCACCCCGTGGCGCGAAGCTTGTCCAGGAAGTGAAACAGCGACGCGCCCACCACGGCGTTCAACGCGCCGAACAAGAGCCAGCTCTGGTAATCGAACGCGGGCTGCTGGGCCAGCAGCATCCGCTGCATCACCCAATACAGAACCTGGTGGAAGAGATAGAAGACGAACGAGAGAAACAACCGGATGACGGTGTTTTCCACATTGAAGTGCACGCCCACCGAGGCGGCGAAATATCCCACCAGGGTTTTGCAGATGCCGAACATGCCGAGCGGGTTCTTGGAGAGCGAGTCTTGCGCCAGGCCGATCAGTGCTCCGGTGAGGAGGCCGCCGACCTGGCTCCGCTGCGTCAGGGAAAGATACACCACCACCAGCAGAGGCATCTCCAGAAAATTGAGAATGGGGAAAAACAGCGGAACGTAAACCTGAAACAGGATGGCCAGCAACGGGATGACGATGAAGACCCAGGCGCGAAAACGGGAAACCGGGCCATCGCTCTGGCTGAGCAACATGCGCCCGGAGGAATACCCCATTATTTCTGTTTGCCCCCAGTCGGCTCGCCATTGGCCTGATTGGAATGGCGGGTGGATTCGGTGGTCCGGGTGGTGGCGCCGGTTGCCGGCTTCGGACCTGCGCCGGCGGGCGGCGTGGCGGCGGGCGGCGCGGCGGCGGGCGCGGGATTCCGCGGCAAAGTTGTCGGGATCCCGGTGAAGTCGGGCGGCCCGGACTGGAGGGAGCCGAACTTGTGGCCCTGCGCTTCGCCGGCTGCCTGATATTCCTGCCGCAGCTTGTCGGCGTCGGTCATCGGCGGCGGGCCCCCCCCTGCGGCCGGCGACACCGGTTTGGCTTCATCCGGGGCCGGAGGCGCGATATACACCGGCTGGTCGGCGACAGGAGTCGGCGGGATGTCCTGATGCTCGCCCTGGGTAATAATCAGCACGTCCTCGAGGACGTGCTCGAGGCCCACCACGTCGAGGAGGATCTCCTTGAATGGCTGCGAGTCGCGCACCGACCGCACCACACCGACCGGAAAGCCGCGCGGGAAAATCCGGTCGTCTCCGGAAGTGTAAAACCACTCGCCCACCTGCACCTTCTCTTGTATGGGCACGTAGTCGATCTTCACCAGCGGGGTTCCCTGCCCTTTCAAGGTGCCGCGCACCGTGCCGTCCTGGGATACCACGCCGGCGGCGAAGTCGGCGTCGGTGGCGAGCAGGATCTCCGACGCCGTCGGGTAGGCGGCCAGCACTTTGCCCACGATTCCGTCCGGCGTCACCACGGCCATGCCGCGCTCGACGCCGCGCGTGCTGCCGGCGTCGACGTAAACCACCTTGGCATTGGAGCCGGCGCCCGTGCCGATCACGGTCGCGGCCAAGGTCTTGGAAGGGATGCGCGCCTGAAACACGCCCAGCGCTTTGGCGCGTTCCGCCGTGTTCAGTTCGTTCTTGAGGAAAATGTTATCCAGTTTGAGGCGGCCCACCTGATCGCGCAGGCGGCGGTTTTCCGCGTCTTCGTCGTGCAGCAGGATGTAGTTGCGGATGAACCCGACGCTGCCGCCGCGCAGCAGCTCCACCACGCGCGCGAAGGGAGTGACGGCGGTAACCGTCCACACGCGGATGATGCGCACGTCCTGATCGTTTTTCACTTGCACCGCCAGCAGCAGGAACTGCGCGAAGATCACCAGCAGGAGGATGGTCAGGTTGCGGTAGCGGTTGACGAACGACTCCATACGCGGGGCCGCGCCCCTCTTAGTCTATCGAAATCTTGCGCAGCAGCCGGAAATCGCTGAGCATGCGGCCCGTGCCCAGCACGACCGACGCCAACGGATCGTCGGCAATCGAAACCGGAAGCCCGGTTTCCTCGCGGATCCGCTTGTCCAGGTTCTTGAGTAAGGCGCCTCCCCCGGTGAGCACGATGCCACGGTCGCTGATATCGGCGCTCAGTTCGGGCGGGGTCCGTTCGAGGGCTACCCGAATGGCGTTGACGATGGTAGCCACGCATTCGGAAAGCGCCTCGCGAATCTCGGTATCGTTTACCGTGATGGTGCGCGGCACACCCTCGATCAGGTTGCGTCCCTTGATTTCCATGGTCAGGGGTTTGTCCAGCGGGAAGGCGGAACCGACTTCGATCTTGATGGTCTCCGCCGTGCGTTCGCCGATCAGCAGGTTGTATTTGCGCTTGAGATACTGCATCACGGCATCGTCCATTTCGTTGCCGGCCACCCGCACCGAGCGCGAGTAGACGATGCCGGAAAGCGAGATCACGGCCACGTCGGTAGTGCCGCCGCCGATATCCACCACCATGTTGCCGGAAGGTTCCGTAATCGGCAGCCCGGCGCCGATGGCGGCCACCATGGCCTGCTCCACCAGGTGCACCTCGCTGGCCTTGGCGCGGTAGGCCGAGTCCATCACCGCGCGCTTTTCCACCTGGGTGATTTCGCTCGGCACCCCGATCACGATGCGGGGATGCACCAGCATCTTGCGGCCGTGCGCTTTCTGAATAAAGTAATTCAGCATGCGCTCGGTGACTTTGAAATCCGCGATCACGCCATCCTTCATCGGCTTGATGGCGACAATATTCCCCGGAGTGCGGCCCAGCATTTCCTTGGCTTCCTTGCCAACCGCCTCCACTTCGCCGGTGGATTTATTGATGGCGACGATGGACGGCTCGTTGACCACGATGCCTTTGCCGTGGGCGTACACCAGGGTGTTCGCCGTGCCCAGATCGATCGCGAGATCCGAAGAAAACAAGCTGAAAAGAGAACGTAAATTCATTGATAAGGTTAATTCGCGTCAGGCAGGACGAACCTGGGACGCTGCAGCGAAGTCCTTTAGAATAATAACACGATTGGACAATGCGGCAGGGTATTTTCGCGCTCCCGGAGGCGGCGGGCCCTCGAAATGGCTGCGCTGGGCCGCGCATGCCCCGCTTCTGGCGATCCCCGGTCGGGCGTTGTAGGGGCGCGAGGCATGCCTCGCCCGCGGGCCACGCGACGGACCGTGATGCCAATTGCGAAATGGCGTACTTAGCCGGCCGCGACCCTGTGCTTATTGCGACAGCACGAACAGGAAGCCGTCTTTTACCCCGCCGCCGTACGCGCCTTGCACCGCGTTGCTGGTGGTGGTGAGGCCGCCGCCGGTGAAGCCGGCAACATACAAGGTGCCGTCCGGCGCTACCGCCAGCGCCTGCCCGCTATTGATGCTGCCGCCCCCGAAGTAAGTGACATAGCCAAATCCACCTGTGCCAGCTATGTGCGGTATCACCTTGGCCGCAACGATGTCGACGCCTTGCGGCCAGGTGGGTTCGGGCGCGTTCGGCGTGACCGGAAGATCCTTCGACAGCGTGTAGCCGGTGACGTAGATGCTATTCTGGGCATCGGAGCCGATGGCATAACCCACCTCGGCATCCGAGCCGCCCAAGTAAGTCGAATACTGCAGGAAATTGGGGCCGAACGGATTCACCACAGCGACGAAAATATCGCCATTACCTCCATAGGCGGGTTGCGCGGCATCCTGGGTCAGCGGAAAATCGCTCGACAGCGTATAGCCGGTTAACAGAAGGTTGCCGTTCGCGTCCACCGCCATCCCGCGCACTTCCTCGCTGTCGGAGCCGCCGAAATAAGTCGAGTAGATCAGCGATTCGGTTCCGTACTGACTGGGGTCGATCACGGCGACGATCAGATCATAACCTCCCGCCAGGTTCCCCTGATACGAGTATCCGGCCATGGGAAACTCGGTCGACTCGGTGGAAGCGGCCATATAAACCAAGCCGTTGGCCGCCACGGCGACGCCGCGCCCGTCATCATCCAACTCGCCGCCCAGGAGCGTGGAATAGAGGGGGGTAGCGGTGCCGGTGTTGATCTCGGTGAGAAAGGTGTCCTGCCCTCCCCAAAGCCCGGTCTGGTAGGCGTTGGCGGTTACCGGAAAATCGCCAGCCAGCGTGGTGCCGACCACGTAGATATTGCCGGCCTGATCCAGATCGATGGCATTACCGTAGCTGTTGCCCTCACTGCCTCCAAGGTATGTCGAGTAGAGCAGCGAGACCTCGCCGTACAGCGCGGGGTTCAGTTCCAGAACGAACGTCTCCGTCAGAGCCACTGTCGGGGTCGAGATGGTCGTAGTGGGTACCGTGGGGAAGGTAGGCACGATGGAATTGCCGACCATGGGGAAGTCGGGCGAAGTGGTTGTCCCGGTCAGGTAGACGTCGCCATTCGCATCGAGCACCATCGCCTGCGGTACATCGACGTCGGACCCGCCGATGTAACTGAAATAGATCGGCCGAAATCCGCCTGCGGCGCTGGTATCGAGAATGGCCAGGAAGATATTAGTCGTTCCGATGCTGACGTTCGAGTAAGCGCCGTTAATGTAGGGCATGTCGCTGTTGTTGGTGTATCCGGCGACATACAACCAGCCATTCGCCGTAAGCTTGACGGCGTTGATTTGGTCATCGGCGGACCCGCCCATGTAAGTCGAGTAAATCAGCACCGGGTCAATCACCAGCGGGCGGCTCCTATCGTAGTGGCCCATCCGGAACCCTGCCACGTCGCGCGAAAGCAGGACGTACCGGCCCGCAACGTCCGTGCCGCCCTGACGCACAACGGGGCGCTTCTCGATCACCGTGGCGCCACCCGCCTGCACTTCCAGATCGCCGGCCGGAGTAATGCGGAGACCGTCCGCGCCGCGGAATCGCATGCGGATGGAATTCGCGTCGGCGCCTGGCGCCAGCACGAAGTCATACTCCAGGCGGCCCTGGTTTCCGTAATAGATCGCGTCGATGCCGGGGTACACCTGCGCATAACGCACCCGCGTATAACTGGTGACGCCGGTATGCCAGTTGGCACGGCTGCCAATGAAATAATCCGTGCGGGCCGCCATCGGTTCCAGCGGTTGGATGCGCGGCGGGGCCGCGCCCTCGAGCACCATGTCTACGCGCCCGGCTCCGGGCATGCGCAGCGAGGCTCCGCGATCGGTGAGCGCAACCTTCACGGCGCCGCCGCGCGCCAGGTAGCGCACGTCCCGATTCCACTGCCCCTGGTTGGCCTCAAACCGCAGCGGAAGGCCTTCCAGCGCCGCCCGGCCCGCCGCCACCGACGGTACCGGCGGCGCGGCATACAGGCAGGCAACCGCCAGCGTGAGGAGCGATAGCAAACCTAGGGATCGATGCATGAAACCTCTATTAGACCATGCGAGGCCGGCGCTCGGAACTGGGCTGCCGTTTCACAGGCGGCGCTGGCACGCTACAGTGAGGGCATGCGGCATTTTTTGTGTATTGGTTTGCTCGCCATTGCCGGAGCATGGGCGGCTGACCTGCCTGTCGTCCAGCCGAAGGAACTGGCAGCGCAACTCGCGGCTCATCGCGGCGCCATCGTGATTTTTCAGGTCGGTCCCAGCCTGCTGTACCGCCTCAACCACATCCCCGGCGCCATCTACGCCGGTCCGGCGAACAGGCCCGAGGGACTGGAACTCCTCAAGGCTCAGGCGGCGAAGCTGTCGCGCGATCGCGAGATCGTTCTTTACTGCGGCTGCTGCCCGTGGAACCACTGCCCCACCATCCGCCCAGCCATGGAGTTGATGCGGCAAATGGGCTTCACGCACGCCCGAGCGCTCTATCTGCCGGACAACTTCAAGACCGATTGGATCGACCAGGGGTATCCCGTGGAATAGGGCGCCACCGCCCGCCGGTGATTTTTCACCCTCCGCGCTGGCGGCTTTCCGCAGCCGACGCCGGACACCCGCTTTGCGCGGCCAAGTGCCTGTCAATACAATGGTGGTGTACCATTAGGGTTTGCCGATGAAGGCACTTCTCGAAACGTTGCGTCCTGAAGACCGCGATTGGGAGCTGGCGCAAGCCATCGACCCCGCGCGGCTGCCGGAGCACATCGCCATCATCATGGACGGTAACGGGCGGTGGGCCCAACGCCGGCGGCTGCCCCGCGTGGCGGGCCACAAGGCCGGCATCGGCCCGGTGCGCTCGACGGTGGAAACCTGCGCGCGGCTGGGCGTGAAGGCGCTGACGCTGTATGCCTTCTCGGTGGAGAACTGGAAGCGCCCGCGGCACGAAGTGGAAACCCTGTGGCGCCTGCTGCGCTACTACCTGCGGCAGGAGCTGCCCGAATTGCAGAAGAACGACATTCGCCTGCAGGCTATCGGGCGGCTGGAAGCGCTGCCGCCGCCGGTGCGCGCCGAACTGGACGCAGCAGTGGAAGCCACCGCCAACAACCGCGGCCTGCTCGTCAACCTGGCCATCAACTACGGAGGCCGCGCGGAAATTGTAGACGCGGTCAACGCCGTGCTGGAGATGGCGCGCCTGGAAGGTTCGCTCAACGCGCTCCGAATGGACGAAGACCTGATCGCCACCAACCTCTACACCGCCTCGTGCCCCGATCCGGACCTGCTGATCCGCACCTCGGGCGAAATGCGCATCAGTAATTTTCTGCTGTGGCAGATCGCTTACGCGGAGCTGTACGTCACCGAGACGTTGTGGCCGGATTTCACGCGCACCGATCTGCTGGAAGCGGTGGTGGCCTACCAGAAGCGCGAGCGCCGCTATGGCGGCCTCCGCGCCGGCGCCGCCGATACGCCGGCAGACCAGACCTTGATCCCCGCGCTCGGCTCGTCATGAAGCGGGTTCTGACCGCTGCCCTGCTCGTCCCCTTCGTCGTCTACACGGTGCTGTGGGCCAATCAGTGGGTGTTCCTCGCGGTGGTCGCACTGTCGGCGGTGCTCAGCTACCGCGAGTATGATTCCATCGCGGCGGCTTACGGCTTCGGCGCGCCGGGACCGCTCGGCTACGGCGCAGGCCTGCTTCTGCTGCTGGTTCCCGTCCACGCCTGGCTGGTGGTGACCGCGTTTGCGCTGCTGGCCCTGGCGCTGGCGCTGCGCTCCACGGAACTGGCGCACGCGCTGCCGCGCACGTCCCTGCTTCTGCTCGGCGTGATTTACATTTTCGGCTGCTGGCGCTGTGCCGTGGTACTGCACAGCCGAGGCGTCCATTGGCTGATGTACGCGCTGCTGGTAAGTTGGACCGGCGACATCGGCGCTTATTACATCGGCAAGGCATTCGGCAGACACCGCCTCGCCGATCGCGTCAGCCCCAAGAAATCCTGGGAAGGCGCGGCGGCTTCGGTAGTCACTTCCATCCTGCTGGCCGGTGCTTACCTGGTGCATTTCGTCGCCGGCGTAACCATCGTTACGGCCGTGCTGCTGACCGCGCTGGGCAACATGGCGGGCCAGTTCGGCGACCTCGCCGAGTCTGCCATGAAACGCGGCGCGGGAGTGAAAGATTCGGGCGGCCTGCTCCCCGGCCATGGCGGTTTTCTCGATCGCGTGGACAGTGCGTTATTTGTGATGCCGGTGATCGCCGGCTGGCTGATCGTCACCGGAGTGTGACGTGTGGTCCCGGCCAAAATGAAAGTCCTCATCATCGGCCGGGGCGTGGTCGGCACAATTTACGGCTGGGCCTTGTCCAACGCAGGCATCGATGTCACCCATGTCGTGCGCAAAGAGGGGCTTCCTGTCACCGACACCTTGGACCTGTTGGACCTGCGAACCGGGCATCCCAAACACGCGCGCGTGACCTATGCTCCCAAGACAGTTCGGCAGATCGACCCCTCAGACGGCTTTGACCTGGTGATTGTCGCCACCAAGCACTACCAGGCGGTTCAAGCCCTCCGGCAATACCTGCCCGATGCGCCTCACGCCATTTTTCTCCTCTTCACTGCGAATTGGGAGGGGACGGAAGAGATCGACCGCATCCTGCCCAGATCCTCCGCCCTTTGGGGTTATGCCAAGGCCAGTGGCGGCGTCGATGCCCGGGGCATCCTCATTGCAACCGTGGACCCCGCGGTGCGCCTCGGAATGTTGGAAGGCTCCGATCCGGACAAGTTCCAAGTCGTTACCCGACTATTCCAAGGAGCCGGTTTCACCTTGGACGTGAAACCAAACATCATCGAATGGCTTTGGGTGCACCACGCGATCAATGCCGGGGGAATTGGAGTCTGTCTTTGGGCGGGCGGTATCGCCGAAGCCGCCCGGAGCCTCAAGACTCTGCGGCGGGGAGTGTGGGCTGTGCGGGAGGCGCTGGACGTGGTCGCTGCTCGCGGCGTTAACCTGGAGAGCTATCCCGACGCGAGAAGTGTCTTGAAAACGCCCGCCTGGCTTGCCAGCCTTGCCATGGCGTATGGCATTCGATTTACGGAAAAGGGCCGGCGCCTTCTCCAGGCGAGTCACTTCGACAACAGCACGGAAGAGATGAAGCGCTTTTACTTCGACGTTCTCCATACCGGCGAGAGCTCTGGCGTGGCCATGCCCCGCTTATCCGCGCTGCGTGAAAGGATCGAATGTTATCCGGCGAGCCGGACGCATCCGAGCCGCGACCGTTAGGGAGCGGTAGCCGGCCATTAAACCAGCCATCTCATAACAATCCCCGTGTACAGTCTTCCCCACCCGCTACAATGAAATTCTGTGCCTCTAACTTGCTACTTGGACGCGTTTTTCGGAATTTCCGGCGATATGCTGGTGGGCGCGCTGGTGGATGCCGGCGCCGATCCGGAAGCCATCTCCGCCGCCATTCGCTCGCTCGATGCGGGCGCCGTGGTGTCGTTTGAAAAGGTGAAGCGTAACGGCCTGGCCGCCACCCAGTACCGCGTAGCGGTGCAGGAAACGCGCGTGCACCGCCACCTGGCCCACATCGTCAAGATGATCGAAAAGGCCGAGCTTCCGCACCGCGCGAAACAAAATGCCATCGCCGTGTTCCGGCGGCTGGGCGAAGCGGAAGCGGAAGTTCACCAGGTGCCGATCGAGAAGATTCACTTCCATGAAGTGGGCGCCTCGGATTCCATCGCCGATATCGTCGGCGCGTGCCTGGCCTTCGATCTGCTCGACGTGGATACCGTCCTCTCGTCGCCGCTCAACGTCGGCAGCGGCACGGTGGAAACCGAGCACGGCCTGTTGCCGGTTCCGGCGCCGGCTACGGCCCGGCTGCTCGAGGGCGTTCCCATTTACGCGCGCGGCCCCGAGGTCGAGCTGACCACCCCTACCGGCGCCGCGGTCGCGGTCACCCTGGCCAAACGTTTCGGCGTGCTGCCGGCGATGCGAGTCTTGCACACCGGCTACGGCGCCGGCGGCCGCGATTTCGCCGGCCAGGCGAACGTGCTGCGGGTGATCCTGGGCGAGCCCACCGGCGCCGCGGAGGCGCTCACGGTTTGCGTCCTCGAAGCCAATATCGACGATCTCAATCCGCAGGTGCTGTCCTACGCCGCCGACCGGCTGTGGGATTTCGGCGCGCTCGATGTTTCGCTCGAGCCGATCGTCATGAAAAAGGGCCGCCCCGGCCACCTGCTGCGCGTCATCGCCAAACCGGAACATCGCGAGGCCCTCGCCCAGTTGATCTTTTCCGAAACTTCGACCATCGGCCTGCGCTTCTATACCGCCGAGCGGCGCGTGCAGGCCCGCACCTTGCAGGAAGTCGAAACACAGTACGGCAAAGTGCGCGTGAAGGTCACCAGCGAAGGCTATTTCGCGCCCGAGTACGAAGACTGTCGCAAGCTGGCGCTCGCCTCCGGCGTGGCCCTGAAGCACATCATCGCAGAAGCCAATTCCGCCTACCTCAACCAGCAAAAATGAAATACTATCTCACCACACCGATCTATTACGTCAACGCCGCGCCCCACATCGGCCACGCTTACACCACCATCGTGGCCGACCTGCTGAAGCGCTTCAAACGCATGCAGGGCTGCCAGGCCGTGCTCACCACCGGCAGCGACGAGCACTGCGTGAACGTGGAGCGAGCCGCCGTGCGCGCCGGCAAAACGCCGAAAGAGTTTTGCGACGTGATCGCGGCCGAATTCGCCCGACAATGGCAATTGCTCGGCCTCGAGATCGATCATTTCCAGCGCACCACCGACCCGCAACATGCGCGCGTGGTGCAGGACCTATTCGACCGCTGCCGCAAAAACGGCTACATTTACAAAGGCTCCTACACCGGCCAATACTGCATCTTCGACAACCTCTATGTGAACGACGCCAAGCCCGGCGACCCGTGCCCGGATTGCGGCCGGCCCACCGAGACCATCACCGAGGAGAATTTCTTCTTCAAGCTGTCGGCCTTCCAGGACAAGCTGCTCGACCTCTACCAATCGCAGCCGGATTTCATTCAACCAGAGACGCGCCGCAACGAGGTCATCTCGTTTGTCCGCGGCGGCCTGACCGACCTTTCGATCACGCGGACCAACATCAAGTGGGGCATCCCCGTAGCCGGCGAGGCGCCGCACGTGTTCTACGTGTGGTTCGACGCCCTGACCGCGTACATGAGCGCGGTCCACGGCAAGACCGTCGACGGCGAACCGCTGTGGCCGGCCGACCTGCACCTGATTGGCAAGGAGATCGTGCGCTTCCACGCCGTGTTCTGGCCGGCGTTCTTGATGGCGGCCGAACTGCCTTTGCCAAAACGCATCTTCGCTCACGGCTGGCTGGTGTTTCAAAACGAGAAGATGTCGAAAACACGCGGCAACATCGTGCGCTCCGAACCGATCCGCCAGGTGATGGGTACCGACGCGCTACGCTACTTCCTGCTGCGCGAAGTCGTTTTCGGGCAGGATGGCAACTTCAGCTACGATGCGTTGATCGGCCGCTACAATTCCGATCTCGCCAACGGCCTAGGCAATCTCGCCAGTCGCACGCTGACCATGATTCATCAATACCGGCAGGGCGTGGTGCCGGAGGGAATCGAACCGGAGATCGCCGCGATCGCTTACCAGGCAGCCGACGCCGTGCAGACCGCGTTCGACCGGTTCGAGTTCTCGAAAGGTCTGGAAGCGATCTGGGCTCTGATCTCGGCCGTGGACAAGTTCATCGTCGCAAGGGCGCCGTGGAAACTGGCGCGGGAGACCGACAATCGCTACGCGCAAAAGGAACTCGATGCCACGTTGTATACCGCGGCCGAGGCGCTGCGGATTGCCACCGCGCTGGTCTCGCCGGTTCTCCCAGAGTCCTCACGCAAGATCTGGGCGCAGCTCGGTATGGGCGAGCCTATCGAGAGCGTTCGTTTCGAAACGCTCGCCTGGGGTGGTCTCCAACCCGGCCAGCAGATCGGCGAAGTCTCGCCGGTCTTCCCGCGCATCGAAGCCAAACTGGCCATCGAGCAAATGCGCGCTCTTGAAGAGAAAGTCACCGCCGAGCAAGCAGTGATGATGGGCAAAGCGGCTTCCGCGCCTGCTGCATCAGCCGAGCCGGCCGGAACCGCGAAGATTAATATCGACGATTTCAGCAAAGTCGACTTGCGCGTCGGCCTGGTCCTCTCCGCCGAGCGCGTCAAGGGCGCCGATAAGCTGATGCACATGAAAGTCGACATCGGCGAAACCGAGCCGCGCACCATCGTCGCCGGCATCGCCGAGGCTTACACGCCCGTCGAGTTGGTGAACCGCAAGGTCGTCATCGTCGCCAACCTGCAGCCGCGAAAGCTGCGCGGCATCGAATCGAACGGGATGATCGTGGCTGCGTCGGTCGAGGGCGGCAAGCCGGTGCTGGCCGGCTTCCACGAAGACATCCCTGTGGGAGCGCGCCTCAAGTGAGGCTGATCGATTCTCACACTCACCTGGACGACGCCCAATACAATGAAGACCGCGCCGCGGTGATCGAACGCGCACGCGCCGCCGGCGTGGAACGTATGCTCGCCATCGGCACCGGCAGCGGACCGCCCGACCTGGAAGCCGCGGTGCGCCTGGCTGGCGAGTATCCGTTCATCCTGGCCACGATTGGTGTTCATCCGCACGATGCAGCCAAAGCCACCGAGGCGACTTTCGAGCGTCTGCGGGCACTGGCGCCGCATCCAAAAGTCGTGGCCCTCGGCGAAATCGGTCTCGACTATCATTACGATTTCTCGCCGCGCGACGTGCAGCGCGCGGTGTTTTCGCGGCAGTTGGCAATCGCCGCCGAAGCCGCCCTGCCGGTTATCATCCACACCCGGGAAGCGTGGGAAGACACGTTCGATATTCTTCGCCGCGAGTGGCGCGGACCAGGCATCGTGCATTGTTTCACCGGCGACGCCACCGAAGCCCGGCAAGCGCTCGATGCCGGCTTCCACCTGGCATTTGGCGGCGTGCTCACGTTTCCGAAAGCGGAACCGGTGCGCGAAGCGGCGCGCCTCACGCCGGCCGATCGCCTGCTGATCGAGACCGATTGCCCGTACCTGGCGCCGGTGCCGCATCGCGGCAAGCGCAACGAGCCGGCATTTGTGGCGGAAACGGCGCGCCGGCTGGCCGAGGTCCGAGGCCAGGCGGTCGAGGAGATCGCCGCGCTGACCGCCCGCAATTTCGAGCGGCTGTGTTTGCGGGACGGGGCTCCAAACGGTTAAACTGGGGAACCTAGATGAGTTTAGGCAAGCTGGGGCAAGCCCAGGCAGCGCGCGGGATTTTCGACTTGGTCCGAATCGATCTGGACCAGGTAGAGAAGAAGATTTCCGCTGAGTCTGTAGCTTCCGTAGACGCGGTCACGGCCGTCGGGCGCTATCTGCAATCTGCCGGCGGCAAGCGGTTGCGCCCGGCGTTGCTGCTCATGTCGGCCAAGCTGGTAGGGCACGGCAATGCAGGGCCGAGCGCCATTCAGATGGGCGCGGTGGTGGAGTTGCTCCACGCCGCCACCCTGGTGCATGACGACGTCATCGACGCCGCCGAAACGCGCCGCGGCCGCCCCTCGAGCAACGTCAAGTGGGGCAATCACACCTGCGTGCTGGCCGGCGACTGGCTGTACATGCAGGCCTTCCAGATCGCGCTGCGTGAGCGCAATTTCCTGATTCTCGATTTGCTGATCGGCCTCACCCAAATGATGGTCGAAGGCGAGCTGCTGCAGCTGGAACGCATCGGCCGCATCGATATCACCGAGGCCGACTGCATGGAGCTGGTGGACCGCAAGACCGCCCGCCTGTTCTCGGTGTGCGCGCGGCTGGGCGCGGTCTCGGCGCACAGCGATGCGCAGACCCAGGAAAAGCTGGGCGAATTCGCCTGGAACCTGGGGATGGCGTTCCAGTTGATCGACGACGTGCTCGATTTCACCGCCCGCGAAAATGTGCTGGGCAAACCCGTGGGCGGCGACTTGCGCGAAGGCAAAGTCACCCTGCCACTGGTTTACGCGCTCGACCGCGCCACGCCCGCCGAGCGCCGGCTGGTGGAAACGGTGCTGGAACAAAGAAACTACCAGCGCGTCCCGTTTGCGCAAATCCTCGCCCTGGTGGAGCGCTACCACGGCATCGACCGCGTTCGGGAGCGCGCCCAGGCGTTCACCGAGAGGGCGCGGCAGGTAATGAGCGAGTTTCCCGAATCCGCTTACCAGCGGGCGCTGATGGCGGTAACCGACTTGGTGACTGAGCGCGACCATTAGTTCGAGCCGCGGATAAACGCATATGAACACAGATACGCCTCTTGTTTTCGATCTGTATTACTAAACTTTAATTTCCTTGTAGCTCGCAATGAATTACCAGTTCGTTGAAGACCGCGTTGTGGGGCAGGTTGATAACCTGCGCACCGATTGTCAATCGGTGCAGCCGGGCAACGCCCGGCCCGAGCGCAGTCATCCTCTATTTGGCGGCGGCTGCGCTCGACCGCGTTCATCTGTGTTCACCCGCGGCCATGGTTCTTTTCTCCCATGTCCTTTTTCGCAATCATTCTTCTGATCCTCGGCTCTTCCCAGTTGTATTGGGCCTGGCGCGGAGTACGGCTGGCGCGGCGTACTATCTCCTCGCCCGCCCTCCGCCGGCTGGCGTGCGCGGCCGTCCCCATCCTCCTGCTGGCCATGTTTGCTTACATTGTCCGCGACTTCGCGCGGCGGCCGGATCCAGTGCACCTGACCTTGCGCGATGCCTTTCTCACCGCGCCCTGCGCCTGGTGGATCGCCAGCTCGCTGGTCGGATTCCTGCTGGCGATTCCGTTTGTGATCCTGGCCGGCCTCCGCGCGCTGGTCCGTCTGCTGCGCCGGCGCGACGAGCTTCCATCGCCCGCCCGCCGCGATTTCCTGGCGCGCACCGCCGGCGTAGTCACCGCCGCTCCGTTTCTCGGCGGCGCGTACGGCCTCTTCTATGGGCGCCTGAATCTGGAAATGGTCGAGCGGCCCATCCGCCTAGCCAACCTGCCGCCGGCGTTCCATGGATTTCGCATCGCCCAGCTTTCCGATATCCACATCGGCCCGTTCATGCCCGAAGAACAGATTCGCAAGTTCGCCGCCATCGCTAACGGCCAAAAGCCGGATCTGATCGTGCTGACCGGCGACTATGTCACCTTCGATGCCGGCACGCAATACGCGGTCGTGGCCGCACTGGCCGGTCTCCGTGCGCCCTTCGGCGTCTATGGCTGCCTGGGCAACCATGACGCGTGGGCGGGCGTGGAAGACTCGATCACCGCCTTGTTCGCCGCCAACCAGACCCGCATTCTGCGCGGCGCAAGCATGCCCATCGGAATCGGTCGCGATTGGTTCAACCTGATCGGCGTCGACTTCCAGAGCCGCCATCGCTTTGGTCCTTCCGCGGCAGTGAAACGGTTGCTGGGCAATATCGAAGGTCTCATCGCCCCCGGCCAGGCCAACATCCTGCTCAGCCATAACCCGGACACTTTCGACCGAGCCGCCGCACTCGGCATCGATCTCAGCATCGCCGGGCACACTCACGGAGGGCAGGCGGCGCTGGAATTCATCAGCCCCGAGATCGCCCCCAGCCGCCTGGTGACGCCCTACGTGGCTGGCATCTTCCAAAAACCCGGCGGGCAATTGTATGTCAATCGCGGCATCGGCACCATCGGCGTGCCCATCCGCATCGGCGCACCGCCCGAAATCACCGTCTACAGACTGGAGCGCGCGTGAGGCGCCGTAGCGCACACACCGGCTCCTGCGAGTCGTTCTGCGCCTCGGCACCAGCCGCTCCGTAACGGTTGCGATTCCGATGCATTTCAGAGCCGCGACCGTCAGGGAGCGGTTGCCGGCGCTGGTTACTTTGCTGACCGGTTCCTACAGCCGAACAATCTTCGGCGACGTGTATCCCTTGAGCGCGTTGCGCGTATCCACGATCAGCGACGCGCGTTCCACCAGGGCGCGATAGTCGAACCCGGCGTGGTCGGTGATGATCACCACGCAATCGGCGTCCGCGGCAGCCGCCTCGGGCTGCGCCTCGAGCTGCAACCCGTCCAGGCGTAGGTGGGGAACGTGCGGATCGCTGTAGCTGAGAATGCCGCCGAGCCGCTCGAGCAGCAGCAACACGTCGAGCGCCGGCGATTCGCGCATGTCATCGATGTTGCGCTTGTAAGCCACGCCCATCACGTGGATGCGCGATCCCTTCACCGGCTTGCCGGCATCGTTGAGCGCATTCTGCACCTTGTCCGTCACGAAGTGCGGCATCTGGCCGTTGATGTATCCGGCCAGTTCGATGAAGCGCGCCTCAATGCCCGCCTGCTTGGTCTTCCAGGAAAGATAGAACGGGTCGATGGGGATGCAGTGCCCGCCCAGGCCGGGGCCCGGATAGAATGGCATGAAGCCGAAAGGCTTGGTGGCCGCGGCGTCGATCACTTCCCACACGTTGATGCCCATGCGGTCGCACATCAGCGCGATTTCATTTGCCAGGCCGATGTTGATCATGCGGAAAGTGTTCTCGAGCAGCTTCACCATTTCCGCCACCTGCGTGGAGCTCACCGGGACCACCGTCTCCAGGGCCTGCGCATAAAACAGGCGGCCCATTTCGGTGCAGGCAGGCGTGCAGCCGCCCACCACTTTCGGAATGTTGACGGTTTGAAATTTGGGGTTGCCGGGATCTACGCGCTCGGGCGAAAAGCAGAGAAAGAAGTCGCGGCCCACTTCGAGGCCGGACTTCGACAGGATGGGCAGCACCACTTCTTCCGTCGTGCCGGGGTAGGTGGTGGATTCCAGAATCACCAGCGAGCCGGCGTGAAAGTGATGTGCGATTTCCTGGCACGAGCTGAGGATGAAGCTCATGTCCGGGTCCTTGGTTTTCCGCAGCGGCGTCGGCACGCAAATGTTGATGGTGTCAAGTTCCAGCGCGACCGAGAAATCGGTGGTCGCGCGCAGCTTGCCGGATTCCACCAGCGGCTTGAGCGTCGCGCTCGGTATGTCGCCCACGTAGGAATCGCCGGCGTTCACCCTTTTGGTCTTTTCCTGGCTGATATCGATTCCCGTTACGGAAAAGCCGGCCTTGGCGAACTCCACCGCCAGCGGCAGTCCGACGTATCCCAGCCCGACGATTCCCACGCGGGCGCGTTTCTCGATGATCTTGTGTTGCAGAATTTGAGCCGTTGGATGTGCGGCAAGCAGAGCTTCAGGCATGGCACTGCCATTTTCTCACAACCAAAAGAAAAAACCCTCCGCCACCAGCACCGCCGGGCCGGTCAGGAAGACGCTCTCTTCGATGCGGATCTCAAGCGGCCCCGCCGGCGTCAGCACGCGCAGCGGCGATTGCGCCATGCCGCGCGCC
>JBAVYH010000018.1:0-62079 GCA_049698695.1 Bryobacteraceae bacterium
GGACGCTACCCGCCGCCACGGCCGCTCCCTCCAGCGTTGTCCAACGCTGCTGCGTTCCTTCGTGAACCACAGTCCTCTTTCTTTGCGCCTCATGTAGGACATTAGTTATGCAGGAATCAATAGCCGCTGCCGCTTTTTCCTTGCCATTACCCAGGGGCTCAAGCCCGACTGCTTACTACGCTTCTGCGGCACGGCTCAAGCCGTGCCCTCGGGTTTCTACATTTAAGCCGAGAGTTCTCTGCGCGGTGGCCCGCTTCTTTCTCGGCCGGCTCGCGCGGCAGAAACTCCAGTGACAGGATAAATCCTGCCCCACCAAGACCGCCGGCGCTACCGAGACCGCAATCAGTGGGCGGCGCGAGGGTCTGCGGCGGATTCCGGCGGCTTGGCGGATGCGCCGAGCTGCGCGGCTACCCTGGTCGCCTCCTCGACGGCGCGTGCGAGCACCGAACGGATCCTTCCGTCTTCCAACATCAGCAGTCCGGCGATGGTGCAGCCGGCCGGCGTGGTGACATCGTCGCGCAAGGAAGCGGGATGGCGGCCGGTTTCGAGTATCATTCTGGCCGCGCCGAGCGATGTCTGCGCCGCCAGCGTCAGCGCCAGTTGGCGGGGCAATCCGACGCGCACGCCGGCATCGGCCAGCGCTTCGATGATCAGGAACTGATAACCCGGACCGCTGCCGCTGAGCGCGGTAATCGCATTGAAGTGGACTTCATCGACCGGGACGCACCTGCCCACCGCCTGGAAGATCCGGGCGGCCCGCTCCAGATGGCTCTTGGCGGCGTTGCGGCCACGGCAAACGACGGTCATGCCCTCGCCGACCACGCACGGCGTGTTGGGCATGGCGCGCACCACCGGGTTCTCCGTGCCGAGCAGCGCTTCGATTCTCTCGGTCGAGACGCCGGCCAGAATGGAAATCAGCAGCGTGCCGCGGCGCAGCCCGGCATCGCGGAGCGCGGCCAGCACCGCGGCTGCATCGGCGGGTTTGACGCAGACCAGAACCAGGTCCGCCGTGGGCACACGGTGCTGGTAATCCACTTCGACGGGGATGCCCAGTTCCCGGCTGGCGACTTCGGCAGCCGAGGCGTTCTTGTCGCCCGCCCACAGCCGGCCGGTAGCGATGACGCCGCTGGCCAGCACGCCGCGGATGAGCGTGCGGCCCATTACGCCGGCGCCCATCACGCCCAATGTCGTCCCATCGGCGATGATTGCAGTCCCGGTTGAAGGCGGTTGTCCCTTTGGCATCGAGCGGCCTCTCCACGCGCGGGCAGCGATCCGGCCCGCGCTTTGTGTGCTCTTGAAGATAACACAGCGGGGCCCTGGAGAGGCTCCGGACCGCCGGGGTGTGACCGCCGGCAGGGCGAGTACTCGGGCAAGCTAAACAGCATGTCCCACCCGGCAAGGCTAGCGCGTGGACAAGCTACAGAGAATTCTGAAAGAGGCCGGAAGCGCACGAGCAAGCTAATGGCATGCCCCAACCGTTCTACCGGTCGACCATCTTTTGAGCTTGACGTTAACATTGTTAAGCCGCCCCTGAGCCTATGATTGGCCGCTCCGGAAGATAATCTACTGGAGTATACTGACCACATGCCGAGCCGCGAATCGCCGCTTCAAAGCGAAATGCTTCCGGGAACCCTCGATATGCTGGTCCTTCAGACGCTGGTCCTCGGGCCCGCCCACGGCCACACCATCGCGCACGCGATTGAACGAGGTTCCGACGACGTGCTGCAGATTGAGCACGGTTCGCTTTACCCCGCTTTGCACCGGCTCGAGGATCGCGGCTGGATCGCATCCTTCTCGGGAACGTCGGAGAACAATCGGAAAGCGAAGTATTACCGGCTCACGCCAGCGGGGCGAAAACAGTTGCTCGCGGAGACGACGCGATGGGAGCAGGTGGTCCGGGCGATCGGCCGCATTCTGAAGCCGGCCACGGAGTAAGGCAATGAGTTGGAGACGTTTTTTTCGGCGGGAGCGGTGGGACAGGGAGCGGCTGGAGGAGATCGAGTCGTACGTCGAGATCGAGACGGATGAAAACATCGCCCGTGGGATGCCGCATGACGAGGCGCGTGCCGCGGCCCGCCGGAAACTCGGGAACAGCACGCTGATCCGGGAGCAGATTTATCACATGAACACGGTCTCCCTTCTGAATACGCTGGCTCGCGACGCGCGCTACGGCGTGCGCATGATGCGACGCAGTCCGACGTTCACCGCCGTTGCCATGCTGACGCTGGCGATTGGGATCGGCGCCAACACCGCGGTCTTCAGCGTGGTCAACAGCGTGTTGCTGCGGCCCTTGCACTACCCCAAGGCGCACGAACTGGTGGCGCTGCGGCAGATCGCTCCGGGGGCCGCGGGACTGGCGAATTTTTCCGACGGCCTCCCCCTCTCGCCTTCCATGTATATTACGTATGCCGAACACAACCGGGCGTTTCAATCGTTGGGCGTGTGGCTTCCCGCTGCGGCGAACGTGACAGGCCTGGCGGAGCCGGAAGAGGTTCGCGCCATCTATGTCAGTGACGGCGTGCTTCAGACGCTGGGAGTCCCACCGGCGCTCGGCCGTTGGCTTTCGGCAGCCGACCAGGTTCCAACCGGGCGGGAAGCGGCGGGTTTCTCCGGCCGGTCGACGACTGTGATGCTGGGTTATGGATACTGGCAGCGGCGCTTCGGTGGAGACCGCTCCGCGGTCGGCCGCAATATTACGGTGGAATCCCGGTTGCGAGTGATCGCCGGCGTAATGCCGCGAGGCTTCCGCATCGTGAATGCCGATCCGGACATCATCGTGCCGCTCGCGTTCGATCGCGGCAAGCTGATGCTTGCAGGCTTCGGCTACCAGGGCGTGGGCCGGCTCAGGCCGGGAGTCACGATCGCGCAAGCCAACGCCGACATAACTCGAATGCTGCCGATTTGGATGGATTCCTGGTCGAACGGACCCGGCACCAATCCGCACTTTTATGAGACGTGGAGAATCACGCCGACGATCCGCCCCCTCAGACAGGAAGTGACGGGCAGCGTCAGCGACGTGCTGTGGGTGGTGATGGCGACCATAGGCCTGGTGATGCTGATTGCGTGCGCGAACGTGACGAATCTGCTGCTGGTGCGAGCCGAGGCGCGGCGGCAGGAGCTGGCTTTGCGCGCCGCGCTTGGCGCCGGCACGGGGCAGGTGGTGCGGAGCCTTGTGGTCGAAAGCGTGATGTTGGGCTTACTGGGCGGGACGCTCGGGACCGGAGTCGCTTATGGGGGGCTGCGCCTGCTGGTGGCGATTGGTCCGGCGAATCTGCCTCGCCTGGATGAGATTTCGATCGATCCGCGGACGCTCGCATTCACGCTGGCGCTTTCGTTGCTCGCAGGCCTGGTACTCGGGCTTATCCCGGCTCTGAAATATGCCAGCCCGCGCGCGTCGATCGCGCTTGGCGCCGCCGGCCGGGCCGGCAATACGAGCCGGGAGCGCCATCGCGCCCGCAATCTCCTGGTCGTGGCGCAGGTGGCCGTCGCGCTGATGCTGTTGATCAGCGCCTCGCTGATGATTCGTACCTTCCAGGCGATGCGTCACGTCGATCTGGGATTTACCCATGCCGAACATCTCCAAATCATGCGTATCTCGATCCCGTCCTCGCTGGTGCCGGAACCGCAGCGCGTGATACGGACGCAGAACGATATTGCCGACAAGCTGGCGGCCATTCCGGGTGTGACCTCGGTTGGCTTCGCGAACGAGATGCCGATGGAAGACATCGCCTCCCCCAACTGGGACGCCGTGTTCGCCAAAGACAAGCCGCCGATGAACGGCGGAATCCCGCCGCTGCGGCTGTTTAAGTACATTTCTCCGGGGTTCTTTCGGACGTCCGGTACCCGCATCGTCGCTGGCCGCGATCTGACCTGGGACGAAGTTTACGGCCTGAGGCCAGTGGCTATTGTCTCCGAGAATTTCGCGCGCGAGACCTGGGGCAGCCCTTCGGAGGCGATCGGCAAGCGTTTGCGCGAGTTTCCGTCGATGCCCTGGAGAGAGGTGATCGGCGTGGTGCAGGATGTCCGCGAGAACGGCGTTCAGAAAGCCGCGCCGGAGATTGTCTACTGGCCTACCATGATGCCCGATCTCTTCGGACCCTCTCCGCTCGACGCGCTGCGCGGCGTAACTTTCGCGATCCGCAGCAACCTCACCGGCACGGCGGGATTTCTCGACCAGATTCGCCAGGCGGTCTGGTCGGTGAACGCGAGCCTGCCGGTGGCATCCGAGCGGACCATGCAGGACGTGTACGATCAATCGCTGGCGCGCACTTCGTTCACGCTGGTGATGCTGGCGATTGCGGGCGCGATGGCCCTGATACTCGGCATCATCGGGATCTACGGCGTGATTTCGTACACGGTGTCGCAACGGAGGCGGGAAATCGGCATCCGCGCGGCGCTCGGGGCGGCGCCCGTGGAGCTCAAGCGAATGTTCGTGCGCTACGGGCTGGCGCTGGCGGGGGTGGGAGTGGCGATCGGGTTGGGAGCGGCGGCCGCGCTGACGCGGCTGATGAAGTCGCTGCTGTTCGGAATCAGCCCGCTGGATCCGCTCACCTATACCGCGGTGCCGGTTGTTCTGGTGGCCGCGGCGGTGCTGGCCAGTTACTTGCCTGCGCGGCGGGCGGCGGCGGTAGACCCGGTGGAAGCTCTGAAGGCGGAGTGACGGCCAGGCGGCACTCAGCAGTTACGTCTATAGCGGCCCGACCGGCCGTTCTTCAGCGCCTTCAACTGAATCCGCCCGACCCAGTCGAGGTGCACCCACCGGAGGCGAACCTCGACAGCAGCCGCTCGACTTCTTCGGACTGGCACTCGGGGCACTCCAGATCGCTGTCGGCGTCGCGCATCCGGCGCAGCATTTCAAAGGTCTTGCCGCATTTCTGGCAGCGATATTCGTACAGAGGCATAACGGCCTTCCACTACCAGGATGCAGAATCCGCCGGCCGGTGACAACCAGTCTGTCATGGATCGGGGAGAATCGTATCTGTGGCTCCGGCCGCAGGTCTGCTACGATGAAAAATTCTGGCATCAATGCTGCGATTTGAAACCGCCGGCGAGTCCCACGGCGAATGGCTGGTGGCCACGCTCGCTGGACTCCCGGCGGGCATTCCCATTTCACTCGACGCGGTCAATCGCGAGCTGTGGCGCCGCCAGCAGGGCTACGGCCGCGGCGGCCGCATGAAGATCGAGAGCGACCGCGCCGAAATCGTCGCCGGCGTGCGCCATTCGCACACCATAGGCTCGCCGATCGCCATCCTGATTCGCAATCGCGACTGGGAAAACTGGACGCAGGCGCTTCCGGTGGAAGATGTCGCGGGCGCGGAAGACCGGCGCAAACCCGTCACCCGTCCGCGGCCCGGCCATGCCGACCTGGCCGGCGCCGTCAAGTACAACTTCCACGATGCGCGCTACATTCTGGAGCGCGCCAGCGCCCGCGAAACCGCCGCGCGTGTGGCGGTGGGCGCGATTGCCAAGGCCCTGCTCGGCGAGCTTGGGATCACCGTGCTCAGCCACGTCATCGCCGTCGGCCGGGTGCGCCTGGAACGCGCCGTCGAGTTCGGCGAGCTGGTCGAATTGAGCCGGCGCGACAGCGTCCTGCTGGGCTGCGTCGATGCCGCCGTCGAAGCGCGCATGAAGGAAGAGGTGGATGAAGCGTACCGCACCGGCGATACGGTTGGCGGCGTCTTTGAGGTGGTGGCTCACGGCGTGCCCATGGGCCTGGGCTCGCACGTGACCTGGGATTCGCGGCTGGACGGGCGCCTCGCCCAGGCCGTCGTCTCCATCCAGGCGGTCAAGGGCGTCGAAATCGGATTCGCCGCCGCCGGCGCAGCCAGCTTCGGTTCGCAGGTGCAGGATACGATTCACTACGACCGCGAAGGCCGGGCTTTCACCCGCGGCGCCAACCGCGCCGGCGGCCTGGAAGGCGGCATCACCAACGGCCAGGACGTGCTGGTGCGCGGCCTCCTCAAGCCCATTTCCACCTTGCGCAGGCCGCTGGAATCGGTGGACCTGACGACCCGCGAGCCCGCGCTGGCCGCATATGAGCGCTCCGACGTGGCGGTGGTGCCGGCCGCGGGCGTGATCGGCGAGGCCATGGTGGCGCTGGTGCTGGCGCAGGCGTTTCTGGAAAAGTTTGGCGGCGACTCGCTGGACGAAACCCGCCGCAATTTTCAAAGCTACCTGGAGCAAGTACGAAACTACTGAATATGGCGACGCTCTCACTCACGCCTGGACCGCTTTCATACGCGCGCGGCTCAGCACCATTCCGAGCCGCGACCGTGAGGGAACGGACGTGCCGGCTCGGGATGGCAAAGGGCAAGCTAAAGCTTGACTCGCCACTAACGCGCGTGCTGCGGGCGGGGCATGCCTTAGCCTGCCCAGATCAAAAACTCCGTTGAACGAAATATGGTCTACCCGATAGTCAAATTCGGCGATCCCGTGCTCGAACACGAAGCGAAAACCGTGACCGAGTTCGATACGCCGGATCTCAATCAATTCCTGGCGGATATGTTCGAGTCGATGTACGCCGCCAAAGGCGTCGGGCTGGCGGCGCCGCAGATCGGCTTTTCCCGGAAGATCTCCGTGATCGATGTCTCCAACGGCGAACGGCCGGAGGACAAGCTCGTCCTGATCAACCCCACGATCGTCAAAGTCGAAGGCAAGCAGGTGGGTGAAGAAGGCTG
Source organism: Bryobacteraceae bacterium (assembly GCA_049698695.1). Classification (GTDB taxonomy): domain Bacteria; phylum Acidobacteriota; class Terriglobia; order Bryobacterales; family Bryobacteraceae; genus Bog-375. The sequence goes on from JBAVYH010000018.1 coordinate 6,678, forward strand.
CCTGAGCGTTCCCGGTTTCCGCGAGCAGGTGCGGCGCGCCAAACGCGTCACCATCCGGGCGCAGAATGCCAAGGGCGAGCCGTTTGAAATGACCGGCGAGGACCTGCTGGCGCGCGCCTTCCAGCATGAGACCGATCACCTTCACGGCCGCCTCTACATCTCCCACATCAGCGCGCTCAAGCGCGATCTTCTGAAGCGCAAGATCCGCAAGCTGCAGCGCGCCGGCGAGTGGGGCTGAGCCGCCGCCATGCGCCTGGCCTTCCTCGGCACGCCCGCGTTCGCCGTGCCCACGCTGGAACGGGTGGTGGCGCGCGGCCACCAGGTGCTGGCGGCCGTGACCCAGCCCGACCGCCCCAAAGGACGCGGCCAGGCGCTAGCACCGCCGCCGGTGAAGGAAGCCGCGCTGCGGCTCGGCATCCCTGTCTATCAACCGGAACGCGTCAAGCGGCCGGAAGCCGTGGAATATCTGCGCGGCCTGGGGCCGGAAGCGATGGTAGTGGTCGGCTACGGCCAGATCATTCCGCAATCGATCATCGATATTCCGCCGCTGGGCATACTCAACGTGCACGCTTCGCTGTTGCCGAAATACCGCGGCGCCGGGCCGATTCAATGGGCCATCGTCAACGGGGAAATGAGCACCGGCGTTACCATCATGCGAATCGATGCCGGGCTCGATACCGGGCCGATGCTGCTCAAAGCGGAAACCGCGATCGGCGCCGATGAGAACGCGGTCGAGCTGGGCCGCCGCCTATCGGTGATGGGCGCGGACCTGCTGGTGGAAGCTTTGGACGCGCTCGCGGCCGGCCGCATTGTTCCGCAGCCGCAGGACAACACGCAGGCTACTTATGCGCCCATGCTGAAAAAGGAAGACGGCCGCATCGATTGGAGCCGCTCCGCCGCGCAGATTCACAACCAGGTACGCGGCATGCAACCCTGGCCCGGCGCTTGCTCGAGCTTTCGCGGCGGCGCGTTGCACGTGTGGCGCGCGCGGCCCACGGAAGCCGGCGCCGGCCATCCGCCGGGCACGCTGATTCGAATCAAGCCCCTGGTAGTGGCATGCGGCGCGGAGGCGCTGGAGCTCATCGAAGTGCAGATGGAAGGCCGCAAACGGATGTCCGCCACGGATTTCGCCAATGGGCAGCGGCTGACCGAAAATGAAATCTTGGGAGAGGTAACCGATTGAACCTGCCGCTGGGGTACGCTTATTCGGCCGTTTATGCCGGCATACGGCCAGCCGAGCGCGACGACCTGGCGCTGATCGTCACCGGTATCGACGCCAGCGCGGCCGCCGTGTTCACTCGCAACCGCGTGCAGGCGGCGCCGGTCAGGCTGTGCCGCCGCCATCTGGCATTGTCGAAGGGCCGGGTGGGCGCCATCCTGATGAATGCCGGCAACGCCAACTGCGCCACGCGCACCGGCGACGCCGTAGCGCTGGCCACGGCGCGCGCAACCGCCAGGATTCTCAAGATGCCGGTGGCGCAGGTGCTCATCGCGTCCACCGGTGTGATCGGCGTGGAAATGGATGGCGGCAAGATTACGAACGCCCTGCCGCGGCTGGTGGAGGGCCTTTCGCCCGCCCGTTTTGAAGACGCCGCGCGCGCCATCATGACCACCGACCTGGTCTCGAAAACCGCCTTTGCCGAAGCCCATCTGCGGCGCGGTAGCGTGCGTGTGGCGGGCATGACCAAAGGCTCCGGCATGATTCATCCGAACATGGCCACCACGCTCGGATTCGTGATGACCGACGCCCAGCTTGCCCCGGCGGCATTGCGCGCCATGCTCAAGCGCGCGGCCGATGCCAGCTATCACCGGCTGTCGGTGGACGGCGACACGTCTACCAACGACACGCTGGTGCTGCTTGCCAACGGCGCTTCCGGCGTACGCCCCGAAGCCAAGGAGCTCGCCCGCATGGAGGAGAAAATTACCGGCGTGATGGAGCACCTGGCGCAGGCCATCGCGCGCGATGGCGAAGGCGCCAAGAAGTTCGTCATCATCGACGTGAGCGGAGCGCCCAGTGACGATGCCGCCGCCCGCCTGGCCCGCGCAATCGCCAATTCGCCGCTGGTCAAAACTGCCATCGCCGGCTCCGACCCCAACTGGGGCCGCGTCCTTTCCGCCGCCGGCAACGCAGGGGTGGCCTTCGATCCCGGCAAAGCCGACATCTGGATGCAGGGCGTGGCCGTGTGCCGCGGCGGCGTGGCCGCGCCGTTCTCCGAAGCGGAACTGAAGCAGAAGTTGGATGCGCCCGAATGCCACATCCGCTTTTCGCTGCGCGGCAAAGCCAAAGGCGAGGCGCGCTTCTGGACCTGCGACCTCACCCACGGCTATATCCACATTAATGCCAGTTACAGGACGTGAACGCGGCGTCATTTACTTCGGCAGCATCGACGGCAATCTGTATGCGCTGGAGTAGACGGTTACGCGCATTATGGGGCCGGATCTGAATACATGCTTTCGCGCGTGAGCAGCGGGCGAGGCGCACCACGTTTGCTCATGAGGACCTGATAGACGCTGCTGAAACCGTCTTCAAAACTCAACGCCGAGGCGGCCAGCCAGATGCGCCACGCGCGGAAGGTCGCCTCATCCACAAGCTGCAAAGCCGCGTCGCGGTTCTCCGTCAGCCGTTGTTCCCACCGGCGGCAGGTGAGGGCGTAATGCGGCCGCAGGCTCTCAACGTCAAGTACCTCGAACCCACTGTCCTCGGCCGCGCGAATGGTTTCCCAAAGGTGGATGAGTTGCCCGCCAGGGAAGATGTGACGGCGCAGGAACAGGCTGGCCGCATCATCCCGGACGCCCTGGGCGCGCGCGATGGCATGGTTGAGAACAAGGCCGTTGGGGGCAAGCAAGTCCGCCATCTTGCGGAAGTACCCGTGAGCACGGCGCCGGCCTACGTGTTCGAACATGCCGACGGAGGCGATCTTGTCGTAGCGCCCGTCCAGATTCCGATAATCGCACTCGAGGAACTGCGCGCCGCTTTCAAGTCCGGCGACGGCGTAGGCGTACTGGGCGCGGCTCAGGGTGCAGCCAGTAGCCACGGCGCCATACTGAACGGCGGCGTGCCTGACCAGCGCGCCCCAGCCGCAGCCGACATCCAAAAATCGCTCGCCGGGATGAAGATCTAGCTTGCGGCAGATGTGGCTTAACTTGGCGAGCTGTGCGTCTTCCAGCGTCGTGTCCGGCGAGCGGAAGTAGGCGCACGAATACACCATGTGTGGGTCCAGAAACAAGCGATAAAAGTCGTTTGAGCGATCGTAATGAAAGCGGATGTTGTCCACGGCCTGGGCTTCGGTCTGGAATGCGGTTTCGAGAGCCGCTGCCCAACCTGCAATGGCGCCGAAGAGGTGTTTTCGCAAGCCGCTGCGGGGCTGCCAGCCTTTGAAACGGATGGCGGCCTCGAGGTCGCCTTTCACGTCGAATTGTCCGCGAACGAACGCGGTTGCCGCGGAATAGACATCGGTGGCCAGCAACGATTGAAAGGCTTGCCTGGTGGGGACACAGAAGGTAAAACAGGGGGTTCCCTCACCGAAGCGCTGCTCAGTCCCATCGTGAAACCGGACGCTCCAGACCGGCGCGCCGGGAGGCGCCGGATGTTCCCCCGCTCGGTCGGGCTCGAATAATTGAGACTGCATGACGCAAAGACTCTCCTTCGAGTAATAAAGCAGCCGGACCGCCGAGTCAATCCCGATCCCGGAGCCGCATAGTCCGGCAAATGATTTCGGTTAATCAATCCCCCTGATCACGGCTAACGGTTTCGCGCTCGCTGCTGCGACTCCGTGGGAGAATAGGTTAAGATTGCGTCTTTTCCCGCATCTCGTATCCACTGGCATAGCCACTCCTGCCAGTGTGGCGTGGGTTTTCCGTGTAACGGAGATAGCCGCCGCCCCAGCGATGGGCGATGGCGCCTAGTGCTTTAGAAGACGAGCACGCCAACTGGGCTCCCAGTGTCAATCCATGGACCGTAGCGGTCTCGGTGATGCTGGCAACGTTCATGGTTGTGCTGGATTCCTCGGTGGCCAACGTCGCCCTGCCGCACATTGCCGGGAACCTTTCCGCCACCGTCGACGAATCCACGTGGGTCCTGACCAGCTATCTGGTCTCTAACGCCATCGTGCTTCCGACCAGCGGCTGGCTGGCCTCCATGCTCGGCCGCAAATGGCTGCTGATGCTTTCCATTGTGATGTTCACGGTAGCCTCGCTGATTTGTGGCGCGTCGGTGAGCATGCCGATGTTGATCGTGGCGCGTGTGCTGCAAGGCGCCGGCGGCGGTTGTATGCAGCCCATCGCACAGGCCATTTTGCTGGAGAGTTTTCCTTTGGAGAAGCGCGGCGCGGCCATGGCCGCCTACGGCATGGGCATAGTGGTGGCGCCGATTATCGGCCCCACACTCGGCGGCTGGATCACGGACAGCTATTCCTGGCGCTGGATCTTCTATATCAACCTGCCGGTGGGGATGTTGGCCCTCTTCATGGTGAACCTGTTTGTGGAAGATCCGCCGTACATTCGGATGAATCTGAAGCGGCGGGTCGACTATGCCGGTTTCCTGGCGATGGCGCTCTGGCTCGGTTCGCTCCAACTCGTCCTCGACAAGGGACAGGAAGACGACTGGTTCGCCGCCACCTGGATTTGCGGTGCCACGGCCCTGTCGCTGGTTGCCATGGTGGCATTCATCTGGCGGGAACTTGCGATCGCACACCCGATCGTGGAACTGCGGGTTTTCAAGGATCGCAATTTTTCGGCGGGAACGATGATCACCGCCGTTTATGGGGTGGTCCTGTATGGCATGACCGCCATGCTGCCGCTGTTTCTCCAGACCCTGATGGGATACCCGGCGCTGCAGAGCGGGCTGGCAGTGAGCCCGCGCGGGCTGGGATCGTTCCTCTCTATGTTCGTCGCGGGGCGCCTGGTAAATCTCGTCGACAACCGGCTGCTGCTCGCCTTCGGATTCATCATGCTGGCGGTCTCCGCCGCCATGCTGGGGCAGCTCAACCTGGAAATCGCCATGAGCAGTGTGGCTTGGCCCAACGTGCTCAACGGCTTTGCCAGCGGCTTCATTTTCGTTCCGTTGACCACCATGGCCATGGGCACGCTCCGCAAGCAGGAAATGGGCAACGCGACGGGCATCTACAACCTGATGCGGAACATCGGCGGCAGCGTCGGAATTGCGGTAGTGACCACGCTGCTGGCGCGTGGCGCACAGGTTCACCAGTCCATTCTGGCGGGCCACTTGTCGGCCGGAAATCTTGTGCTTCAGCGCGATCTGAACGCCTTGCAGCAAGGTGTCACCTCGGGATCCACTCATCAGGCGTACGGGTTGATCTATGCGGAAGTCGTCCGCCAGTCTACCCTGCTGGCATACATGGATAACTTCCAGCTTCTCGCAGCGTTGGCGCTGGCGACCATGCCGCTCATCCTGATCTTCCAGCGCGTGCGCAAGACGGAGGGTCCGATGCCGCTGGCAGAGTGAAGGCTCAGCCTTGTGGCTTGCCGTCAGGCTGTCATGCCAGGTGCACCACGGAGCCGCGACCGTGAGGGAGCGTCGCTTCGTTGTCCGGACTGCGTGGGCCCCCTCACGGTCGCGCCTCAGACTCGCCCGTGCTTCCGCCGGTGCTGGCGCGGCGTTGTCAGTCCTCAGTTGGGGAGAGTTTGTCCTTGCGCTGGGCATCGGCTGCGGTCCGGAACATGGCGCCGAATACCTCGCCGAGCTTGTCGGTGGCCTGCCTGGAGAACATGCCGACCAGCCCGGAGACACCGGCGACGCCGTAAGTGTTGACGGCGCCCGAGTAACTGCCAGGCGCGAAGAGGCCGCCGCGGATCGCCACGTAGAACAACAGCGCGAGCGCCATGCCGGCCACGGGCTGCAACAGGTACCACCACAACCAGCTCGCCACCAGGACGCGATTGCCGGCAAAAGAAGCGAACGACTTCGCCACGTGTACGAAGCTGCCCAGAGCACCGAAGAGCAGCACCAGAGCCAGCAGGTTCACCTCGCGCGGCATAGGGCGCGTCCCACAAAGGATCGTAACCGATTGGCCCGCGCCTTGGATGGGCCACAGGGCAACGACCCCGGCAATGACGGCGAGGGCGGAGGCAAATAGCGCGATGCCGAAGCAGCGTCTCGTGCGATTCGGCATCAGGCCCGCCATGGCGCTTTCACGATAGCACCGACGCACTCGCAAATCGCCGCTGCCGGGGGAAGATGCCAGCGGCATATCTTCTCGCAACACACTGAACAGGTTGTGCTTGCGTCTCAGTGGCCGGCAAAGGCCCGCGCCTGTGACTCGTTGCGTCCGGCGTCCCCGGGGGGGTTGTTGGTTACAATGCGGCCGCGCCGCTATGGAGGGCGAGTGAGAGCGCGCCATAGAGGACGCTATCGTCGCCCAGGGCGGCGGGGACCACGTCGACGCGGGCGGCCGACCAAGCGGTAATCTGGCGCCGAAGCTCGGCGCGCAGGGGCGTAAACAGACGATCGCCGGCTTTGGCGATGCCGCCCCCGATGACGATGCGGGCCGGATTAAGCAGCATGATGGCGGCCTTGAGACCGAGCGCAAGGTCGACCACGTAGCGCTCTACGAAGGCGCTGTCTTCGAGCAGTTCGCGCGCGCTGCGTCCGTAGTCGCGCCCGAGCCACAAGCCGCAGCATATGCGCTCGAAGCACCCTCGGGCGCCGCAGAGGCATTCCGGCCCGTCCGGACGGATGGTCAGGTGGCCGATTTCGCCGCCGTAGGAATCCGCGCCGCGCCACACACGGCCACTGTCATAGATGCCGCCGCCGATGCCGGTGGAGAGCGTCATGTAAAAGAGAGGAGAAAAGCCCGCGCCGGCGCCGTACTCGGCCTCGCCGATGGCGCCGGCGTTGGCGTCGTTGTCCATGACGGCTGGTGCGCCGGCCAGCCCGCCGACGTACGCCGGCAGATCGAAGTCGCGCCATCCGCCCACGTGGGTGGAGAGCAGAACCCGCTGCGAAGGCCAATCCACAGGTCCGCCGAAGCCAATGCCGCAACGGTCGAAGTGAAAATCGCCGCGCCAGCCACCGATGATCTCTTGGAGTTGGGAGAGCATCCAATCCTTGCCACCCTGGGCATCGGTGGAGCGTGATTCGCGCCGCACCATGCGCGCGCCGTCAAAAACCGCGGTGGTGAACTTGGTGCCGCCGATATCGATAGCCAGGATCACGGTCCGTGGTTGAGGGTAGCAAAAAGTGCGTGCGGGCCACAAAGGGCGCTTGCATGCAGCTTGTATGCGGACGCGCCGCGCGCGGCATTTTCCCATCTCAAAACAGCTCCCGCCCTGGCTGCAGGTCCAGGCAAAATGAGCCTGAAGAGAGTCGGAATCCAGTGCTATAATCGGGTTCGGGACGCGGCTTGAGTTCGCAGCGAGCTTCCCGAAGGGCTTCTTGTTTCGAACGCGGGCGCGTAGCTCAATTGGCAGAGCAAGTGACTCTTAATCACTAGGTTGTAGGTTCGATTCCTACCGCGCTCACCACCCCGAATCAATCGGATACAGGCTATTGAATCAGCTTCGATTCGCCCACTGTGGGGACTTTTGCGGGGGGCGCCATTTAAACTCTGCTCTTCGATGGCGACCGCCGACGCGCACTCTTCGGCCTCCGGCGCCGGCTTTAGGAAGAGCGCTTCCAATGCCCTGCGCTTAGGCGCCATGCGAATGTGCGAGTAGCGCTCCGGCATCTTGCGGATGCGCCTATCAAATCGATAATCCGTGACCCCGGCCCGAAGCCGTGCTGCGCCCCCAACGGTTGCCAGGGTCCGCAGTCCAGTCGGAAACCATCTGGTCTAAACGGTTCCCAAATCATGAGTTCGCACTCGTGACCCCGCCGAATTCGTTCAACGATTATGACAACAATTTGCTGATCATTCGTAGGCGTCGATGACCAGTTGCAGCTCTCCCGTGTGAATTCGCTCGCCCTCGGCGTGGGCCTTTCCTCTCGAGCTGGGACGGCACAAACTTTTCGCCGCATCTGGGCTTGGAGCTACAATGAGGGTGCACTCGGAAAACAGAGGAAATTCTATGATGGTTGCCCATGCGGCAGTGGAGTCAGGCACATCCACCCGCACCATCCGCGTGCTACACCTCGGCGCAATGCTCGCCTCCGGCGGCCCGGAGCGTTGGATCGTGGATCTCTGCGAACGGGGCCCGTCCGAGGGCCTCGCTATGGATATCGCAGTACTCCAGGACGTGGGGGGCTTATTCGCGGAAAGGGCCCGCGAACTTGGGATCTCCGTTTTTCACTGCGCCACCCAGGGCAATCCACTCATCTTTATCCGCAATCTGCGGCGGTTGCTTCGCGAGCACGGCCCGTACGACGCAATCCATTGCCATATCCATGCGTTCAGCGGCTTCGCGGTCCTGGCCGCATGGCTCGAAGGTGTTCCGGCGAGGGTAGTCCACTCGCACAATGTAGTTCAGAATTCGTCGAAGTCGCTAGTCCGCCGGGTTTACATCTTGGCCGCTCGTGCCTTGATTAGAAGGTTCGCAACGGCGGGCATGGCGCCCACGGCCGCCTCGCTTGAAGACCTCCTGGGCTCCTCATGGCGGAACGATTCGCGGTGGTCCGTGCTGCCCTGCGGGATTGATCTGGCTCCGTTCCGCGCGCCGATTTCGGCCACATCGACGCGGGCCGCGCTCGGGATTCCCGCAGACGCCTTGGTGCTCGCCAGCGTTGGCCGACTGACCGGAGAGAAAAACTCGGAATTCCTTGTCGATGTCCTTGCGGCAGCGCTTAACCGTGCTCCCCATGCGTACCTACTAATGATCGGTGAAGGCAACCTTCGCGGTCGCCTGGCGTGCAAGGCACAGCAGGGCGGTTTTGGCGGGCGCTTGGTGCTTCCCGGTACGCGGTCCGATGTGCCCGCGATTCTGCGAAATGCGGTGGACGTCTTTGTGTTCCCTTCGCCGCCGCCGCCTCGTGGAAACGAGGCGCTGCCCATTGCGGTAGTGGAGGCGCAGGCCGCCGGGCTGCCAACCGTCATTTCGGACGGTATCCCGCGTGAGGGCATCATTGTTCCAGAATTGGTCGCCCAAATTCCGGCCGCCGCGGGCGCGGCAAGATGGGCCGACATTGTGCTCGACCAAGCGCGCCGGAGAGATGCGGGCGTCGCCAGCCGGGCCCTTGCCGCTGTGGAACAATCGGACTTCAATTGCGTACGAACCCTGAAAGCTCTCGCTAGGGTGTATGCGCCGGGCGCCTCGATCCGCGCAGCCCGATGAGTCCCAACCTCCTTCCACGAACGGCCGGCCAATCTTCTACCCGATAGTCGAAGGGAACTGTTTGCCCAACAGAATTCTGAGAGTTTGATCGCGACAGTGCTGTTTCCTTTCGGTACCTGACCGCTCTGGCAGACGTCGAAGATGCCGACTTCTCTAGTCGGGCCAGCAGCTTGTTTGTTGCTGGAGAGAGCCCTTGTTATGATCGTGTCAACGGACGGCGCTTGTCCGATTCCCGGGGGGAACCTCACGGCCAATACCAAGGCGCTATGTGTATTCACGAATGTTCTCGGAAATGCAGCGATGACGAACGCTCTCGTGGGCGCGCTCAACCGGCTGTCAGGGCTTGATCCGACGTATGTGACTCTCGACGAAGACGATTTTGTGAATCACCCCGCTCCGTGGTGGGCGCGATTCACGGATCCCTGGCAGGCGCAGTTCGTGGTGCGTGAGAAAGCTCGGCTCGAAAGACAACGGCAATTCGATATTCTGTGGGTGCACGGGTGGGAAAACGCCGTGGTCTTTGAGGACCTGGCCAGGCGATTACCGGCCGCTGTCACGATGGATTCAGTCCCGGCGACGATGGATAAGCAGATACGGCTCAGAGGAGGCGGTTCCTGGAGGCGCACGGTCGCGCACCAGATCCATCATCGGGCGTTTCGGGCTGCCGCCTGCAACTTCGACTGTTGGCTGCCGTGGACCTCCGAGTGCGCTGCCTCGCTCCAGCATGACTACGGTGTCGATCCGGCGCGGTGTTTGGTGACGTTGTTGCCTCAAGACATCGACTGGTGGGCTGCTCCATCGAGGAGTTTCGTGCCCCCCTGGCGAGCGCTATTCGTCGGCAACGACTTTGAACGAAAGGGAGGCGAGTTCCTGCTGCGGTTGTACTCGGGCCACCTGGCAGCCGCGTGCACGCTGACGATCGTGTCCAACGATCCGGCGCTGGCGAGGCGGCAACTGCCCCCTGGGGTCCAGTGGATTCGCGGAGCAACCAAAGATCAACTACGAGAAGCGTATTGGAACAGTCACATCTTCCTATTGCCCACTCGCCAAGACTACGGGCCAATGGTTGTAGCCGAGGCGTCGGCAGCCGGCGTGCCATCGTTTGCGACGAACGTCGGAGGGGTTCCGGATCTGATTCGAGACGGTGAGACCGGATACATTCTGCCACGCGAAGCTTCGTTAGAGCAATGGGCCGAGCGGATCTATGGCCTTCTTGGGGACCCCGAGGCGCTGCGGCGAATGTCCGGCCGGGCCAGAAAATTCGCGGAAGAGTTTCTCAGCCTCGATCGCTTCGATCGGCTCGTCTCGAATGTCGTCGATCGCCTTCGGGCCGCTGCCTGATGCAACGGGCGTCCGCCGTGTTCGCAGCTCGCGTTCGAGTCACCGTTTGCGCCCCTTGATCTGCTGATACATTGCAGTTAACCAGACGCGCGGCAACTCGCGACGCTTCACCTTCAGTTGCGGAGCCGCCAGCAGGAGACCCCAGCCATAAAGGCAGAGAAAGCGAAACCCGTCCGGGATTCTTTTTCCTGACTTGGTGATCGCGGAGCGAGTCCAGAAGCGCCGCTGAGTGATACCGTACCTTCTTAAACACTTGCTCCAGTTCGCCCCAGGCACTTTTTCCAAGAGCTTCGAGCGCCTTGTAAAGCTGCCCTCCCCCAACCGGCCATGTGTGACGCATTTGGACTTTGTCGATAATGGCGACTGAGTCCCCTTCGCCAAGGAGATTTACCCAGAGTTCCTCCAAGCCATAGCCGCTCAGGCTTTCTTTCAGGGTCGGCAATACTATTACAAGAGCGTCGGCGCTGAAACAGGGAGCCATGATTTCCACAAACGACGTGTATCGTAACCGGAAACACGGGCTCTCGAGCGTGATGGCGAGAGTGAAATAACTGTCGTGTGTCAGCGCGGGTTGTGCCAGGTCGAGCCGCTCATGATGGCAGATGTCGAAGAACCTGTTGATGTCCCGGCAAGTGCAAGCCAGATCGTCTTCGGCCAGCCACACATAATCGTACTTTCGGACTAACTCTCCGTGGGTACGGATCAGCTCGTCCACTGCCTGGAATTTGAGGCCTTTGGAGTCGACGCGGAGCCAATCGCCTCCGCGATACGCCTTGGGGTCGTCTCCCCAGTAACTGACAATCAGATCCCAGTTCCGCTCCTCGCCGGAACGGTTGAGCCACTGAGTGTGCAGCGAACCATCTCCTGCTCGAACGATAGCCAGGTTGCGCCTGTCAGACATAATAGTTTCAGGTGTAAACTACCTCGCCTCCAGGCCGAGGGTGCGCAGCGTTCTCATCCCCAAAGTTAGGTAGGGAAGGTCATCACGGACCAGTATAAAGAAAGAAGGACGCATCGTGAATCCACCAGGCCTGCGAAATCGTTCCAACGGACAACTCTGCCGGCTTGCGGCCCAACGCGCGACGGTCCTTCCCGAGGCGTGGTATTGATATTATCGGTGCAATGCTTCCGCTCGACCTGCTCTTCCGAGTGACAATCCTCATCGCGGCAGCCGTTGCTCTGGTGAGCATCACTTCTATCTTCTGGTTCTTCCCGTGGGATCTGGATGCGCAACGCGATGAGTCCCGGAAGATGCGCGCGTTTTATTCGAAGGCATACTCTTCTGGCACGGAATCGAGCGGCGAAAGCATCGAGTCCACCGTCGAGCCTCTTTCGGCGAAGGAGCAGTTTTAGGTTGATTTTGCCAGAAATGAGGCGATTCAGAGCCACGTGCCGGAGCTGATTCGGGATTTCGTTCAGCGCTACGGTCTCCAGCGAAAAAGGGTTCTTGAAGTTGGTGCGGGAAGCGGCCTGCTTCAAGATGCGGCCTCTGACTATACCGGGCTCGAAATCTCGCCAACGGCTCGGCGGTTTTTTCATAAACCCCTTGTGGAAGCTTCGGCCACGGACATACCTTTCGCCGACAATAGCTTCGATGCTCTGTGGTCGGTCTGGGTGTTGGAGCACATTGCCAGCCCGGAAAAGGCCTTGCTGGAGATGAGGCGGGTAGTAAGACCCGGCGGTTACTTATTCCTTATGCCTGCACTTAGCGTGAGCAGGTACGCTGCCCAGGGATACCGCGTACGGCCGTATTCCGACTTTAATTGGAAAGGGAAGCTGATCAAGGCGACCAGCCAACTCGTGGAATCACTCCCTTTTCGCGCGATGTGCTCCCCGCAGATTAAGATGATTCGATCGCTCGGTTCGCGTTTGGGAACCGGCCCTTCGCGCCTACGCTTCGTTCGCCTGACGCCGAACTATGATCAGTACTGGGAGTCGGACAGCGATGCGGTTGCGTCGATCTCGAAGCTCGAACTGTACCTTTGGTTCACCACCCGCGGCGACCGTTGCTGGAATTGTCCGTCTGAGGTGAAGCTGATCCTAGGGGGCGATCCGGCTCCGTACCTGGTCATTCAGGTGGCGAGCTAGGACTGCTTGCCCCGACTGGAGGAACGCCCCGTTCACCGCCGGGCACGCGTGCTTCACGGTCCAGCGGGGCGCGGGCCGGGTTCGGTCAGTCCAGCAACTCCACGCGAAACTCTTCGATCACCGGGTTGGCGAGCACATCGTGAGCGATGGTCTCGATATCTTTCCGGGCCTGTTCGCGGGTCACGCCGCCGGCGATGGCGATATCGAAGAATTTGCCCTGGCGCACATCCTCTATCGCCGGATAACCGAGGCCTTGGAGCGCTGCGCGCACCGTCTGCCCCTGCGGGTCGAGCACCGTGCTCTTCAAGGAAACAAAAACGCGAGCTTTCATGGGGAACTCCGATTATAACCGGCGCCGGTGGCTTCGCGCTCTGCCAGCCAAATGACCCGGCGCAGCGACCGCCATCCCCAGGCTTCGCGTTTTAGTTCAGCAGCCGCCCCTGCCTCATGTATGCGGGCGTGTCCAGATCGTCCAGATCGAGTTCCATCGATCCGTCGTCGGCGACTAACGTCGTCTCGCCGACCGGAACGGGCTCCGCGATCAACGGCTCGGGCAACGGCACAGCCGGCGGCGGAACGGGCTCGGGCTCGGCTCCCAGCGACCGCACTTTGGTCACCGCGCCGTTCCGGCGCTCCGTGGCTGCCGCTTGCTCAGGCTGGAACCCGGTGGCAATCACGGTGATCTTCACCGCGTCGGCCAGGCTTTCGTTGAGAATCACGCCAAAGTTGATCTGCGCATCCTCGCATTCGGCCGCCTCGCGGATGATGGAGCACGCCTCGTTCACTTCGTGCAGTCCCAAGCGGCTGGAACCGGTGATGTTGATCAGGATGCCCTTGGAGCCGGCGATGCGCGAGTCCTCGAGCAGCGGGCAACTGATGGCATGGCGCGCCGCATCCACCGCCGCTTTCTCGCCCCGACCCACCGCGGTACCCATCATCGCGTAGCCCATGCCCAGCATGGTGGCTTTGATGTCCGAGAAGTCGCGGTTGATCAGCCCCGGCGTGGTGATGATGTCGCTGATACCCTGGACCGCCTGGCGAAGCAGATCGTCCGCCACTTTGAACGCCTCGAAGAAACTCGTGCCGCGCGGCACCAGCGCCAGCAGCCGGTCGTTGGGGATGGCGATCACCGTATCCACGGCCGCGGCCAACCGTTGCAGCCCTTCGTCGGCCAGCCGCATGCGCCGCGGCCCTTCGAATCCGAACGGCTTGGTCACCACGGCCACCGTCAGCGCTCCCATTTCCTTGGCCAGGCTGGCGATCACCGGCGCGGCGCCGGTTCCGGTTCCCCCGCCCAGTCCCGCGGTGACGAACACCATGTCCGCCCCCTCCAGCACCTCCAGAATGTGGTCGGTGTTTTCCAGCGCCGCCTGCTTGCCGATTTCGGGATCGGCCCCGGCGCCCAGCCCCCTGGTGAGCTTCGGCCCCAGTTGCAGCTTGCTGGAGACCTCGACCGCCGCCAGCGCCTGCAGGTCCGTGTTCATCACACAGAACTCAACCCCCTCGACGCCTTCTCGCACCATGCGCGCGACGGCGTTGCACCCGCCCCCGCCCACGCCAACCACCTTGATCCGGGTCGCCAGGTGCAGTTCCTCGGCGATTTCATATTTCAAGCCGTCGATACGCGAATCCATCAACCCCATTGCCGTTTTGCCTCCCGCTACAAGATTTTGCTCAACCAACCCACCGCGGCCCGCTGCCGTTCCGCCTGTTGCTTCAGTTTTGCCGAGTACATCGCCAGGCCGGCCACAGCGCACCATTCCGGGTCGTTCATCGCCTCCGGCCAATCGGCGATTCCCACCGCCAGTCCGAATCGCGACTGGCAGCCCAGCTCGTATTCCGCCACGTCGGCGATCTCCGCCAGCTTGGCGCCGCCGCCGGAGATGAAGACGCCGCCGGTCAGCGACTGCTCCATGCTCACCCGCGCCAGCTCGCCCCGCACCAGTTGAAACAATTCGCTGGCACGCGATTCCAGAATCAGGTCGACGTGCCGCTTCGGCGCCTGCCGCGGCCTGCGGCCCTCCGGCGCCGGCAATTCCACCTGGACGTTTTCGAGTGAATGCATGGCATTCGCGCACCCGTACTCGATCTTCACCTGCTCGGCCTCTGCCGGGCCGACGCACAGGCCGCGTGCCAGATCGCTGGTAAAGTGGCCCGCCGAAACCCGCACGCTCGAAGCCAGACACATGGCCTCGCCGTAGTACACCACCAGCGAAGTGGATTCGGCGCCGATGTCCACCAGCACCACGCCTTCGCGCCGCTCCTCGGGCCGCACCGCAGCGTACCAGGCCGCCTGCGCCTCGAAGACCGTCTCTTCCACCACCAGGTGCGCCTGGTTCACCGCTCCCACCAGCGCGCTATGTTCCCGCGCCGAAGCCGTGACCAGGTGAACGTTCATCTCCAGCCGCGCCGCCGTCATTTTGCGCGGGTCGCGGTGGCCCGGATGGTCGTCCACCACGAAATCCTGCGGAAACAGTTGCAGCACCATGCGGTCTTCCTGCAACTGCACGCGCGCCGCCCGGTCTTTCACCCGGTTTACATCGCGCTGCTGAATCTCCCGCGGGTAACCCAGTTCCAGCACGCCGCGCCCGCTGGCGCCGCGCACGGTAGGTCCGCCCATCCCCACCACTGCCGACTCCACCGAGACGCCCGCGCTCAGTTCGGCTTGTTCGAGCGCCGTCAGAATCGATTCGCTCACCGCCCGTTGGTCTGCAATCGATCCCTTCGACCAGCCCCGAGACTCCACCACCGCACAGCCGAGCAGGCGCAGACGCTGCTCCTCCAGCGCGCAAACCACCATGCGCGTCTTGCGGCTGCCCGCATCGAGTCCCACTGCGTACATCGGCTTTACCGGCATGATCCGTTTACGTCCCTATTCCTTAGCGGTGATGCGATCGTCCAAGCGGAGATCGAAGGCCCTCGCCCGCGGCGACCTCTGGGCGATTTCCTGGTAATGACCGAGAAAGTTCTGATAGCGCCGTCCGTAATTGGCGTCGCCCAAAAGTAACGACACCGCCTTATGATTCACCTGGACTATCACGCGCATGTCTTCGGGATCGGAGGCATCCACTTCGGAGACATCTTTGGCCAGGTAGCCCATATCCTCTTCCAGCCGCAGCAGCGCCTGCACGCGCTCGCGCCGTATCTCATCCGAGGAGTCCTCGTGGATTCCGCTGAGCACGGGAAAGGTAAATGAAGCCTGCGGCGGCGGCTCCAGCAGCACGCCCTCGGCGTCGATCAGCACCACGCTGCTCGCCAGGTTGACGAACGCCACCGGATTGCGTTCGCGGATGCGCACCACCAGCCGGTCCGGCCAGACGCGCGAAACCGACGCGTCTTCCACCCAATCGATCGCCAGCAAGCGGCGGCGCCGCTCGTCCAGCGGAACGGAAAGAATTCCGCGGCCGAAATCGGCGTCGAAAACGTGCCGCACCTTCCATGGCGATGCGTAGCGCAGCCCAACGATCGCCAGCGCGCCACTGCGGTCGTGCGACAGGACAAACCGCGGATCGGTGGCCACGTAGTGGCGCAACTTCAGAGCCGCCACCGCAGTGGATGCGCACGCCAGGCAGAGCGCGGCCAGCCCCAGCCACAGCCGCCAGCGAATGCCGCCGCTCTTTTTGTTCTCACGCGGCACTGGGTGCCTCCGCTCGCAATCGGTCCAAGACCTGTTCGCCCGCCTGCCACACGTTGCCTGCGCCCAGCGTGAGAACCAGGTCGCCTGCGCGCGCCACCGCCAGCAGGCGATCCACCCCGCGCGCCATCGTGCCCGCGTACTCCACCGAGCGGTGCCCGAAGTGCCGGATCCGCTCCACCAGCGCCTCCGCGGTCACCCCTTCGATGGGCTCTTCGGAAGCCGCATAAATGTCCAGCACAAAAACGCTGTCGGCCTGATGGAAAGCGCGCCCGAACTCGTCCATCAGGTGAAACGTTCTCGAGAAGCGGTGCGGCTGGAACAGAACGTGGATGCGTTCGAAGCCGCACAGCCGCGCCGCGTCGAGCGTCGCCCGGATCTCAGTGGGATGGTGCCCGTAGTCGTCCACCACCGTGATGCCCCGCTCCTTGCCGCGCACCTGAAAACGGCGGTCCACCCCGCTGAACGTTGCCAGGGCTTCGCGAATCGCGTCCGGCTTCACTTCGAGTTCCAGCGCCACCGTCACCGCCGCGGTGGCGTTCAGCACGTTGTGCCGGCCGGGAATGCGCAGATAGAACCGTCCCAGGTCGGTTCCGCGCGAGCGCAGCCGGAAGTCGCTCGAAAATGAACCACAGGCGATCTCGCCCGCTTCCATATCGGACTGCGCCGTGGTGCCGTAGGTGATCGTGCGCCGCCGGATCGAGGGCAGTATGCTCTGCACGTTGGCGTCGTCGAGGCAGACGATAGCGGCGCCGTAAAACGGCACCTTGTTGGCGAACTCCACGAACGCCGCCTGGATCGCATCGAGAGACGGATAGTGGTCCAGGTGCTCGCGGTCGATATTGGTGACCACCGCCACAATCGGCGCCAGCTTGACGAACGAGCCGTCACTTTCATCCGATTCCGCCACCAGGAAATCGCTGCGCCCCACTCTGGCGTTGGCGCCCCCCATGGTTCCGACCTTTCCGCCCACCACCACCGTCGGGTCCAGACCGGCGTGGCTCAGAATCGTAGCCGTCATGGACGTGGTGGTGGTCTTGCCGTGGCTGCCCGCCACCGCGATACCGTATTTCAGGCGCATCAGCTCCGCCAGCATCTCGCCGCGTGGGATGATCGGAATCTGCAGCCGCCGCGCCTCCTGCACCTCGGGATTCCGCTCGTCCACCGCCGAGCTCACCACCAGCGCGCGCGCCCCGGCCACGTTGGCCGCAGCATGGCCTTCATAGATCCGCGCGCCCATCGCCGCCAGCCGCTCCGTGGTGGGCGACAGCCGCAAGTCCGAGCCGCTGATCTCGTACCCCAGGTTCAGCAATACCTCGGCGATGCCGCTCATGCCGATGCCGCCGATTCCGGTGAAGTGAAAGTGTTGTGGGCGAAAAAACATTTCCTTGTTATATTGTTTCGGCTTGCGCGGCAACTGTCAATCGAAAAGGTGGGGCATGCTTGAGCTTGTCCATATTTTTTCCGCGCCAACCCCGCCCAAAACGTCCTAGCACCGCGCCACTTCCTCCATAATTTCGGCCGCGCGCCGCGCCGCTCCGGGCCGCGCGAACTGCCGTGCCGCCGCCCCCATCCGCTCCAGCACGCCCTCCGCCGCGGCCAGCTCGCGCACCAGCGTGTAAAGGCGTTCTCCGTTCATCTCGGCGTCACGAACCAGGCGCGCGGCTCCCGCCCGCTCGATGGCTTCCGCGTTTCGCGTCTGGTGGTCGTCGGCGGCGAACGGGAATGGAACCAGAATGGAAGGTTTGCCCGCCGCGCCCAATTCCGCAACGGCGCCCGCGCCGGAACGGCACACCACTAAGTCGGCCTCGCGGAACGCAGCCGGCATGTCGGCGATGAACGGCGTCACCTCTCCGTCCAGGCCGGAAGCAGCGAAAGCCTGCCTCATTTCTTCGGCGCCGTTCGCGCCGCATTGGTGGACGATGCGGAGCGCAAACCCCGCCGCGCGGAACAGCGGCCAGCTTTCGCGGCTGGCCCGGTTGAGCGTGCGCGACCCCTGGCTGCCGCCCGTGATGAGAAGCTGCAGCCGATTGCCCCGCGGCTTCGGCGGGATGGCGAAGAACTCCTCCCGTACCGGCAACCCGGTCACCTCGGACTTACCCGGCGCGAAGTACCGCGCGGTCTCCGGAAATGCAATCAGCGCTCGCGCCGCCAGCCGCCCGATGGCGCGATTGGTGAATCCAGGAACTGCGTTCGGCTCCATCACCACCACCGGAACGCGTTTTACCAGGGCCGCCATCACCGCCGGCCCAGCCACGTAACCACCCATGCTGAAAACCGCCGACGCGCGGTAGTTCATGCACTCCAGCGTGGCGAACGGCAAACGCGCCAGCGTCGCCAGTTTCTGGCGCGCACTCACCCGATTTAGCCCGCCGATTTCGATCTTCTTCAACTCGAACCCTTCGGCCGGAACGAGCCTCGCTTCGAGGCCCCGCTCCGTGCCCACAAAAAACACGTCGTGGCCCCGCCGCCGCAATTCCCGCGCCACCGCCAGCGCTGGAATCACGTGCCCCCCGGTTCCTCCACCGGCCATCAGAAACGGGGCGCGCGAGGCGCCCTCACCCGGCATGCTCGCTCACGTTCATCAATATTCCCAGCAGCGCCAGCGTGCTCACCAGCGAGCTGCCGCCATAGCTGATCATTGGCAGCGGGATCCCCTTGGTCGGCATGATGCCCAGCACCACGCTCATGTTGATGAACCCCTGCACCACAATCACCACGGTCACGCCCAACGCCAGGTAGCGGCCGAAATCGTCGCGCATGCGCAGCGTGGCACGCAGGCCGCGCCACAAGATCACCAGGAACCCCGCCAGCAGACCGACCGTCCCGATCAGGCCCATCTCCTCGCCCACCACCGCGTAAATGAAATCGGTGTGCGCCTCCGGCAGGTACAGCAGCTTCTGCCGCCCGTTCATCAACCCTACCCCCGCCACGCCGCCCGCGCCCACCGCGATCTGCGACTGCTCCAACTGGTAATTGGTGTCCCGCGTGCGCAGCGTCCGCTCGCTGCGCGCCTTGAGCCAGCCATGCGGATCGATGCGCGACACGTAGTGGAAATCCGCGTCGAAGAAACGGATCACGCGCCCCAGCCGGTAAGGCTCCGCGAAAATCGAAACCACCAGCCCCAAAAACGCGATCGCCGCCACGATGAAGCAATACCGCCATTGAAGCCCGGCCACGAAGAAGACAACCATGGCCGCCACGCCCAGCACCACCGCCGTTCCCAGGTCCGGTACCACTACCGCGAAAATCAGAAACCCGACCGCCAGCGCCGCGGGCAACAGCGTGTGCCGCGCGTCGTTGATGGCGCGCGCGCGCCAGGTGACGAAGAACGCGAGGAAGATTACCAGCGCCGGCTTGGCAAGTTCGGACGGCTGCACTCCCACCGGTCCTCCCAGCCGCAGCCAGCGGTGGTGCGCCATATCCACGAAGTACACCGTGAACAGCAGCATTAGCGCCACGCCGATGGCGCTGAAGGCAACTGCCGGATCCTGAAATTTGCGGTAGTGCGTCCGTTTCAGCGCCATCATCACCACCACGGCCACCACCGCGTAGCCAGCCTGGCGGATCGCGAAATACCAGCTCGAGTTGTAGCGCGCGTCCAGCCGGGCCATGATCGAGGAGGCGCTGTAAACGATCAGCAGGCCGAACAGGACCAGGGCCAGCACAGCCCAGAACAGAATCCAGTCGGTTTTGAGTCGTTGCGCCATGTCAGCTCTCCCGATCGAGTCGGCCCACGATTTCTTTAAACACTTCCCCGCGATGCTCGAAGCTGCGAAACTGGTCGAAACTGGCGCAGGCCGGCGCCAACAGCACGGTGTCGCCCGCACGGCCGTTGCGGTAGCCGTAACGAATGGCCGCCTCCAGTGTGCCCGACTCCACCAGCGGCACTGCCCCGCGCAACTGTCCGGCGAGCTTCGGCGCCGCCGCGCCAATCAGCAGCGCCGCGCGCGCCTTCTTCGCCAACGGCTCGCGCAGCGCTGAAAAATCCAGGCCCTTGTCCTTACCGCCCAAAATCACCCATAGGCCGCCCGAAAACGCGTCCAGTGCCTTCAGCGTGGCGTCCACGCTGGTGGCTTTCGAGTCGTTATAAAAGTCGATGCCGTTCACCTGGCGCACAAACTCCAACCGGTGTTCGACCGCCTGGAACGTGCGCACCGCGGCGGCGATCGTGTCACTCTTCACCCCTGCGCGTGCGGCGGCAATCGATGCCGCCAGCACGTTCTCCACATTGTGGCGCCCGCGCAGCGGAATCTCGCCGGCTTCCATCAGAAGCTTCCCATCGAGCACCAGCTTGTTGCCGCACAAATGGGCGCCGCGCTCCACTTTATGCGTGCCGCTGAACCATTCCACGGTTGCCGCGGTTTGTTTGGCATAGCCGGCCGTGACCGGGTCGTCCGCGTTCAGAATGGCGAAGTCGCCGGCGGTCATATTGCGAAACAGCCGGGCCTTGGCCGCTGCATAATTCTCGAAGCTGTGATGCCGGTCCAGATGATTCTGCGTGACGTTCAGCGCCAGCCCCACATACGCGTGGAAATCGTGAATGGTCTCGAGTTGAAAGCTGGAAAGCTCCAGCACGTTCCAGCCGTCCTCGCGCGAGCTCGCGATCATCGCCGTCACCGGCGTTCCGATGTTGCCGCCCACCTGCGTCTCGAGGCCCGCCGCGCGCAGGATGTGGCCGAGCAGGCTGGTGGTGGTGGTCTTGCCGTTGGTTCCGGTGACGCCGATCGTCCGCCCCTTCAGGAACGGAGCCGCCAGCTCGACTTCGCCGATCACCTTGACGCCGCGCGCGCGGGCGGCTTCGAGCGGCGCCAGGTCCGCCGGCACGTCGGGCGAAATCACCACCGCGTCGGACTCCAAAAACACCGGCGGCGTCTGCAATTCGAATGGAATATCGAGACGCGCCAACGCTTCCGCCGCTTCACCCAGTTCAGCGAGCGGCTTCAGGTCGGTAGCCCGCACCTGCGCGCCCAGGCCCGACAGCAGTTGCGCCGATGCCAGCCCCGATTTCTTCATGCCGACCACCAGCACTCTGGCGCCGGCCCAGTTCGTTGTCATCTCAGCTTTAATGTCGTCAGCGCGAACAGCGCCAGCACCAGACCCGCAATCCAGAAGCGCGCGATGATCTTCGATTCAGTCCATCCCAGCGCCTCGAAATGATGGTGCAGCGGCGCCATCTTGAAAATGCGTTTGCCGTGGCGCAGCTTGTAGCTCCCTACCTGCAGAATTACCGAAACCGCTTCCAGAATGAAAATGCCGCCGATAAAGACCAGCAGCACTTCCTGTTTGATCAGCACCGCCACCACCGCCATGCTGCCGCCCAATCCGAGCGATCCCACGTCGCCCATAAAGATATCCGCCGGGTGCGCGTTGTACCAGAGGAACCCCAGGCTGGCGCCGGTCATCGAGCCGCAAAACACCGTCAGCTCCGAAGAGTGCGGGTTGCGCGCCAGTTGCAGGTACTGGGCTAATTGCGCGTGCCCGCCTGCGTAGGTCAGTATCGTCAGCGCCCCCGCCGAAATCACCATCAGCCCGATTGCCAGGCCGTCCAATCCATCCGTCAGGTTCACCGCATTTGACAAAAACACCACCACCAGCGCCACGAACACGGCAAATGGCAGCACACCGAGCAGGTACGTCCACGGATTTGCCAGCAGCCCGCCGATCAACAGCGAGGGCTGATAATTCTTGATAAACGGAATATTCAACGCGGTAGAAAACTGCCCATGCGCGCGCATCACCAGCAGCGCGGCGGCGAAGCCAAAGCCCGCCACAAACTGATAAAACAGTTTCCTCTTGCCCGACATTCCCAGGTTGCGCCGATTGGTGACCTTGGCGTAATCGTCCAGAAATCCGATCCACCCGTAGCCGATCAGCGCAGCTATCGCGACCCACACGTAAACGTTGCGCAGGTCCGCCCACAGCAGGGTCGGGATCACGATCGAAATGATGATCAGCACGCCGCCCATGGTTGGCGTTCCGGCCTTACTCTGGTGCGATTTTGGGCCTTCCTCGCGGATGAACTGGCCAATTTGAAACTGCCGCAGTTTGGCGATCAGCCACGGCCCCAGCGCAATGCACAGGAACAGCGCCGTCAGGCTGGCAAACGCCGTGCGAAACGTCGTGTAGCGGAAGACACGGAACGGGCTGACATACCGGAAGAGCTGTTCGTAGAGTAGGTAGTAAAGCATCGCGCCAAGTCAGGAGCGGCCCGAATCGTTGCTGGACGTGCCCGGCCCCTCCGCTTGAAACCTTTCTAACGCCCGCTCCATACGCACCCCGCGTGAGCCCTTAAACAGCACCGCGTCTCCAGCGTGCGCCATTTCACGGACGAATTCCCCCGCCTCAGCCGGGTCCTCGAAAAACTGCGCGCTGCGGACTCCCTCCTCCGCCGCCGCTTCCACCATCAGCCGCGCCTGGCCGCGCACGCCGATCAGAACGTCCACTCCGTGCCGCGCGGCGTAAGCGCCCACCTGGCGGTGCAGCGCTGCGGCGGCATGACCCAGCTCGAGCATCTCGCCCAGCACCGCGAAGCGCCGCTCCGCGCGCGTCTGGCCGAGCACGTCGATCATCCGCTGCGCCGCCTCTGGATTCGAGTTGTAGCAGTCGTTCCACACCACGATGCCGTTGTGGATGGAGCGCCCGCCGCGCATCGCATCCACGGTGAAGCTCGCCACCGCCTCGCGGAGTCCCTCCGGTGGAATCTCGAGCACCCGCGCCACCGCCAACGCGGCCAGCAGATTCATCACCGCGTGCCGGCCCGCGAGAGTCGTCTCGAAGTCGACGCCCAGGGCGCGAAACCGCGTCCCCGCACCGTCCGCCGACGCGCCTTCCGCCCGCACGTCCGCACCTTCCGAAAAGCCGAACGTCACCGAACGCCCCGGGTGCGCGTCGCGAAAACCGCGGACGCGAGCGTCGTCGGCGTTCAACACCGCCACGCCGTCCCGGGGCAGGCTCTCGATCAGTTCCCGCTTCGCCGCCGCGATGCCCTCGATCGAATCGAAGAACTCCACGTGCGCGTATCCGACGTTGGTGACCACGCCGATCTCGGGCCGCGCCATGCCAGCAAGCGTGCGGATCTCCCCCGGGTGATTCATCCCCATTTCGAGCACCGCCGTCCGCGCCGCGTCCGGCAGCCGCAGAATCGAAAGCGGCACGCCGATGTGATTGTTCAGGTTCCCCATCGTCCGCCCCACCGGCCCGCGCACTTCTAGCAGGTGCGCAATCGCGTCCTTAGTGGTGGTCTTACCCGCGCTGCCCGTCACCCCAATCACCGTCCCGCCCCACTTCCGCCGCGCCCACCGTCCCAGGTCCTGAAGCGCCACCAGCGTGTCCGCCACCCGTAGCGCTTTGCCATCCGGGCCCGCGCCCCGCTCCGCTTCCACTACCACCGCCGCCGCGCCTTGCCCCAGCGCCTGCGGCACAAAATCATGGCCGTCGCGACTCGCGCCGTGCAGTGCAAAATATACATCGCCCGGCTGCTGTGTCCGGGTGTCCACGCTCCAGCCCGCCACCGCCAACGCCGGCACCGCGCCCGCCGCCGCAATGGCGCGCGCAACCTCCTGTAAATCCAAGGTCATGGTTCAGCCGGCCGATGATACCCATACCCTCGCAGCACTTCGCGGGCCACCACCCGGTCGTCGAATGGGATCGTCCTGTCCTGCAAAACCTGGTACGTCTCGTGACCCTTCCCCGCCAGAATCACCAGGTCGCCTTCGCGCGCTTCATTGAGCGCGCGCGCAATGGCGGCCGCACGGTCCGGTTCCACCACGTGCGGTTTGTCCACGCGGCGGATTCCCACCAGCGCGTCGTTCATGATTGCCAGCGGGTCTTCCGAGCGCGGGTTGTCGCTCGTCAGCACCACAAAATCGCTCAGCTCCGCGGCCGCCTGCCCCATCAGCGGCCGCTTGGTGCGGTCGCGGTCGCCGCCGCATCCAAACAGCGTGATCACCCGCTTGGGATTCAACCCACGCGCCACCGCAATCACGTTCTCCAACGCGTCCGGCGTGTGGGCGTAATCCACCACCACCACGAAGGGCTGACCTTCATCCACTCGCTCGAACCGCCCCGGCACGGCCTGCAGCGCGGCAATGCCGCGCGCGATCGTTTCCGGCGCCAAACCATAGGAAATCCCCGCGCCGCACGCCGCCAGAATGTTATAGACGTTGATCCGGCCGATCAGCGGCGATTCCACCGCGAAACGCTGCTTGCCAAACTGCACATCGAAGTGCAGCCGCTGGCTTCCGGAGGAAATATGCAGCGCCCGCAGATCCGGGTCTTGGCCCAACCCGTACCAGAGGACCCGCGTCTCGGGCCCGGTCTGGAGGCTGCGCGCGTAGCTGTCGTCGCGATTCAGCACGGCGATGGCCGGCGGCTCGGCGCCCGAGCCCGCGAACAGCTTTTGCTTGGCCGCGAAGTAAGCCTCCATCGTGCCGTGAAAATCCAGGTGGTCGCGCGTGAGGTTGGTGAACACGGCGGTATGGAAGCGCAGCCCATACACTCGTCCCAGTTCGAGCGCGTGCGAGGAAACCTCCATCGTGGCATGCGTGCCGCCTTCGGCCCGCAATTCGGCCAGCAGCCGGATCAAGTCCAGCGATTCCGGCGTCGTATTCACCGCCGGTAGCACGCGTCCCGCGAGGTGATATTCGATCGTGCCCACCAGTGCCGTTGTCAAACCCGCCGTCCGCAGCACCGAATCGATCAGGAATCCGGTGGTCGTTTTCCCGTTGGTTCCGGTGATCCCCGTCAGCGCCACCTGCTCGTCCGGCTTGCCGTAGAACAGCCGGGCCGCGCGCGCCAGCGCCTGCCGGCCGTGATCCACCTCAATCCAGCGCCCTTCCAGGCCCGCCGGGGCCGGCGATTCGCTCGCCACCGCCACTGCGCCCCGCTCCAGCGCGGCCCGTGCGAAGTCGCGGCCGTCGGCCCGGCTGCCCGGAAAAGCGAAGAAAAGGTACCCCTCCCGCACCCGCCGTGAATCGTATTCGAGCCCCGCAACGTCGGCGTTCGCCAGGTCCGGCGGCGCCGGGCGGCGCAGACGGATTCCCGAGAGTACCTCACCCAGCTTCATCGCGAAAACCGCACTCGAATCCGTTCTCCCTGCCGCAGCACGCTCCCGGCCGGCGGATACTGCAGGCGCGCCACTCCGCTGCCGTCGGGAACCACCGGCAATCCTTTTTCCACCGCTTCGGCCAACACCGCGCGCATGGTTTTGCCTCTGAAGTCCGGAACCGTCGGCCCGCCCGGAACCGCGGGGCCGGGCGCCGGCGCATCTTCTTCGCCCTCTTCTTCCAGGATATTCGGTTCGGTCGACCCCAGGTCGGCGATCGCCAAATCGTCTTTGTTCGCGTCGTCGTCTGCCACCTGCACGGGTACGGGCGCATCCGGCAGGTCCTTGGGAACATCGAGTACCCGCAAGGCTTCGCTCGCGACCGCATGGAACACCGGGGCTGCCGCTCTGCCGCCGTAGCCCAGGTTCCCATGTGTCCCGTTCAGCGTCACCACCACCACGATGGATGGATTGTTGAGCGGCGCAAACCCGACAAACGAGCCGTTGTAATAGTGCGTGTAATGCTTGGTGGCCACATCGTAGATCTGCGCGGACCCGGTTTTCCCCGCGTCCGAATATCCTTCCAGGCGCGCCTCCGGATACCCGGTCCCTCCCGGAAGCACCACGCCCTCCATCATCTGGCGCATCGTCATCGCCGTCTCGGGCTTGATCACCCGCACCGGCTCCGGCGCCGGTACATCCTGGCCGCCCTTCTTCAGCACCAGCCGCGGTCTCACCAGCAGGCCGCCGTTGGCTACGATCGAATTCGCCTGCGCCAACTGCAGAGTGGTCACCGAAACTTCCTGGCCGATCGAGATGGAAGGCAACGAGCTCTTGCTCCACCTCTCTAGATTGCGCAGGCGGCCGCGCGATTCCGCCGGCAGCGGTATCCCGGTTTTCTCCCCGAACCCGAAACGGCGCACGTATTCGTCCATCCGCGCTTCGCCCACCATCATGCCGATCTTGATGGCGCCCACGTTGCTGGAACGCGCCAGCACCTGCGCCATCGAGATGACGCCATATCCGCTGTGCGCTTCGTGAATCGTGCGGCCGAACAGTGTGATCCATCCGCGTCCGCAATCGATCATGCTCTGCGGCCCCAGCGGCGTAGTCTCCAGCGCCGCCGACAGCGTGATCACCTTGAACACCGATCCCGGCTCGAACGGTACCGAAGTCGCATGATTGAGCCGCGCTTCCGGATTGTCCGCGCGGCTCGGCGGCAGGTTGGGATCGTAACCGGGGTAGCTCGCCAGCGCCAGAATGTCGCCGTTGTGCGGGTTCACCACCACCACGCTCCCGCTATGCGCGCCCATCGCCTCCGCCTGCGCGGCCAGCTCGCGCTCCGCCACAAACTGAAGCCGCTCGTCGATGGTCAGCGTCAGCGCCGCACCCGGTTTTGGCTCCGATTCCACCAGCGCATCGATCCCCCGCCCTTTGACGTCGGTCAACACCCGCTCTTCGCCCGGCGTCCCTTCCAGATCCGCCTCCAGCTCTTTTTCGATGCCGGCGTTGCCCTTTTCCGCGAAGTCCACGCCGCCCAAAATGTGCGCCGCCAGCGGCCCGTTCGGGTAATGCCGTTCGCTGCCGCTCTCGATCTCGATCCAGTCGAACGCCATGCCGCGCAGCCGCTGCGCCTCCTCCCAGGTCGCCTTCCGTTTCACCACGAAGTAGCCGCGCCCGTCCTCGCGCGCCGCTTCCAGGCGCGCGTACAGGTCCGCGCGGTCCATCGTCAGGACCATGGAAAGGATGTCGGCCGCCACGCCCAGATCGGGCACTTTTTGAGGATTGACCAGTACCGCCTGTGTGGGCACGCTCATCGCCAGCGGCGCGCCCGTGCGGTCAAGAATCGCGCCCCGCGGAGCCAGTATCTTGATGACCTGCTCCTGGCGCGAACGCGCCAGCCCGGCATATTGCCGGTGATGCACCACCTGCAGGGAGATCAGCTTGCAGAGAATCAGCCCGCCCCAGATGAGGATGAATCCTGCGAGCCATTTGAGACGTCGCTCCAGCATGCCGCGCTGCGTGAGCCAATCACGCTCCCCGTTCCCGCTACTTTACCAGCGCAAAAGCGCTGTCCGGTTTGTTGCCGTCCAGATGCACCACCTGGCCCGCCTTCGGCGTCACCAGGTTCTGCCGCTCGGCCAACTGTTGGAGACGGTCCGGGCTCAGCAGCTCGGCTTCCTGCAACTCCAGCGTGCGGCGCTCGTCCAGCAGCCGCCGCTCTTCGCCCTTCAGCGCTTCCAGGCTGTATCCTTCCAGGCGGCCGGCCAGGCACGGAACCAGCGTGCCGGCCAGCAGCACCAGCAGCAGGCTTGCCACACCCACCGCGCTCCAGCACGCGCCTCGCGCCCGCGGGTCCGCGGCCCGCACCAGCCGCGAGTTATCAATCTTTTTCGAGTAGAACAACACGTCATCCAGCGGCAACGGCCGCAGGCGACAGGGATCCTGTTCCAGACGCGCAACGGCCGGCAGAGCGATGGCTGCGCTTGCGCCCGCGCTCGCCGCCTTACCTAAGAATGCTGGCATGGTCGCCATAGTGGTCTAGTTCCTTCTCTCAATCATTTCGATGGCGCGCAGCTTGGCGCTGCGCGACGCCGCGTTTTCCGCCGTCTCCCGGTCGCCCGGCACCAGGGGATGCTTGGTGAGAACCGTGACACGCCCTTGCCGCGCCAGTTCCCGGAATCGCACTTTCACCTTGCGGTCGTCGATGCTCATGAAGCTGATCACCACCATCCGGCCGCCTTCGCGCAGAATCTCCGGCCCTGTTTCGAGCAGCCGGTCCAACTCTCCAGGCTCGTCGTTCACCGCCATCCGCAGGGCCATAAATGTCTTCGTGGCCGGATGCAGACGGCCCGTCCGGTGCACGGCCCGCTCCACTACGTTGCCTAGATGTAGTGTGCTCCGTATGGGCCGTGCGCGGACGATTGCTCTGGCTACCTTCCGCGCCCTCCTTTCTTCGCCCAATTGAAAAATCAAATCGGCGAGTGCCTTCTCGGCTGTGTGATTGACCAGATCCGCCGCCGTCATGCCCTGGGTCGTATCCATACGCATGTCCAGCGGCCCATCCGTCAAGAACGAAAAACCTCTCTCGGGCGCGGTCAACTGATACCGGCTCACGCCCAGGTCGGCCAGCAGGCCGTCCACTTTTCCCAAACCTTCGCTGCGCACCGTCTGCGCCAGCATCCCGAATGTGCCTTGGTGAAACCGGATGCGTTCCGCCAACGCTTGCGTGTTCCGGCGCGCCATCTCGAGCGATTGCGCGTCGCGGTCGTTGGCGATTACAAACCCTCGTTCCAGTCGCGCCGCAATCAGCGCCGTGTGCCCGCCCAGTCCCGTGGTGGCGTCCAGGTAGATGCCGTCCGGCCGCACTTCGAGCAGCGCGAGCGCCTCGTCGGCCATCACCGAAAAATGCATACGCCATCAGACCAGCCCCGCCGCCTCTAGCTTCGCCACGTCCTCGGGCGCCGTCGCCGAGGCCTCCCGCTTGCGGTCTTCGTACAGCTTCTCGCTCAGCACTTCGATCCGGCCGCGATACGCGAACAGGCGCACCGGCGCGTTCTCGATTCCCAATTCGCGCCGCAGCTCCGGCGCAAACAAAATCCGCCCCTGCGCGTCCATCTCGGCTTCCGCACCCAAATCCGCCGCGTTGAAAGCCACGTTGCGCGCCAGCCGCGGATCTTCCCGGTAACTATCGAAGAATTTTTCGTTTTGACGCCAGACCGCCATCGGGTATATTTGAGCTATGCGACGGTCCAGGCTGGTCACGAAAAGCTTCTTTTCGCGCAGCGCCGCAAAAAACTGCTGGAACGCCGCCGGCATTTTCGCCCGGCCTTTGTCATCCAGCCGGCTGGGGTACATCCCCCGCGGGGGTTCTACCATCAGCAATTCTTGAGTCCAATCGCCCACTTTTAGTCCAGTTTCAATCCACCACAAGCTATAGTGCCATGAGCCCCTGCCCTTTGCAAGAGGATTTTTGCGGGAAGTCTTTGATTAGGACGGAGTTACTGAGGTACCACTGAGTCTACACTGATCGCGGCACACACTACATATAGACTAAATGGCGAACAAAAAACGAAAGCTGAGAAGTGGTGAGGCGCCCGCGATCTTGCTGGCTGGGGGCTGGGACTGACTGGAAGAAGTGCGGGGCCGGGAATGAGATCCCGGCCCCCTTAAGCGGGCGAAGCTACTCGATGGGAATCTTACTGCCGGTGCTGTTGCTGTAGTACGCCTGGCTCGAGCCGACTGGTATCAGCCCTACCGAGAACACGATGTTATCGCCTTGCGGCGCATCGCTTGGGATCTCGAACTGGATCAAATATACGCCGACCATATCGAACGCCAATTGCGCCTCCGTGACCGGCACGCCCTCGTTCTGGATGCCAACAATCACCTGGCCGTTGACCGTGGAAGGCGTGCCCGGAATGGGCAGCCCGTTGGTCCCGATCGACGGGCTCGCCGGTCCAAGGCCGGTGACGAACGCCGTGACGGTTTCGCCCCGCCTTGCCGGGTTGGACGGGCTCACAAAAGAGCCGTCCGGTCGCTCGATTACCGCGCGCACCACGCCGTCCGACATGAGTGTCTGGTAGATGCCCGGGCTGGCCGGGAGCACCTTGACGTTGAGGGTCTGGCTGCCGCCGTTCACGGTCACCGTTACCGGTACCGTTCCCGGCGTGACTTCGCAGGGCACCTGGATCAGGATCTGCTGCTGGCCGGTGACATTGGAGACCGCAAAGATGGGCGCCAACATGGGCGCCTGGCTGGTGCCGAAGTTGACCGTATCGGTGGCCAGGTCATACTGCAACGGTCCCACCACCGGCGCCAGGGCCGCCCCGCCCGCGGCAACTCCCGCGCCCACAATCGCCGCAACGCTGCACGGCGAAATCGAGCCAACCTGGCCATCGGCGCCATTCACGAAGCTGGAAACCGCCAGGTTCGGCCCCGGCGGCACCACGGTCAGGTTGAAGATCTGGCTCAGCCCGCCGATCGAGGCGGTCACCGTGGCCGTGCCCGGTGTAGCACCCCCGGTCGCCGTCACCTGCGCCACGCCGCTCGAGCTGGTGGTCGTCGAGCTCGCCGAAAGCGTGACCGGCCCGCTCGCCGTGAACGAAACCGTGGTGCCGGCTATCGGTGCGCCGTTGCTGCCGATCACCGTCACTGCCAGCGGATTGGTGAATGCCGCGCCTTCCACCGCGGTCTGGTTGTTGCCGCTTTGGATGGTCAGACTGCTCACCGTTATCGGTTGCGAGGCTGCGATGGTGAATGTCGCCACCGCCTTCGAGTTGGTATTGGAAGTCGCCGTGACTGTGATGGTGCCGGCTGCCGATGTGCTCAGCACCGGGTTCGTCACCTCAACTATCCCATTGGTATCGGAGCTCGTCGTAACGTTGTTGAGCTGGATCGCGTTGGCCGGCGTTGCGGCCCACGTGACACCTTGGCCCAGCAGCGGATTCGAGGACGTATCGAGCACCTCGGCCACCAGCGGCTGCAGTGCCGCGCCCGCCAGGGCGGCTTGGTTGTTGCCGCTGACAACCGTGACGCTACCCACCTTCGGCGCCGTCACCGTGAGGTCCCACGAGCCGGTGATGAAATTGGAATCGGGAATGGCGCCCACCGTCGTCGGCACCGATCCTCCGGTGACGACCACATAGGTTCCCGAGCCAGCCACCGGGCCGAACTTAACGTTGCAGGTTGCAATGCCCGAGCTGCTGCTCAGCACCGTATAAAGGCCGGCGCCCGCCTGCGTCTCGCAGTAAGCCGAAGGTACATTGGCCGACGGTCCGATAGTGTAGACCGGCGGTGAGACGGTGTTGTCATAATTCGCCAGAAACAAGGCAATATTGGGAATACCCGTCAAGGTGACCGTGTAAACGCCCACGTTAAAGGATGGCCCCGCCGAACCAGCCGTCCCCGTGATCGGCGTGTACTGAGGCCCGTTCGGATCGTTCGGGTAGTTCACCACGACATCAATCGTTCCTGGCCCCGGGTTCACCTCCGACGCCTGGGTCTCGAAAAATGTGGCGCTGGCACTGCCCGCAGTCGCGGTAATCGTGCTCGACACCCCGAACTGTGCGCCGCCGGACTCCAGCACCTCCAGTTGTCCAATCGGGACCGACGTCGTCCCCGTGTTGTCGGTGATCGTGGTAATACTGGTGGCGCCGAAGTCGTTCGGCGGCGTAAAATACGCAGTCCCGGAAGCCACCGCCCAGTTCACCGGAGTGCCGGCCACCGGTCTTCCGACGGCGTCGACTACTTGCACAGCGATCGGATCGAAACTGATGAACGTGTCTTTGATGCAGCTTTGGCAGTCCAACTGCCCGTTCCCCGAAATGACATTGACGGCGGCCGGAGTCTGGGCCTCGAGTGCAGCCGCGCAGAGCACGCTACCGAGCGCCGCATATACGAGAATGCGTATCTTATTCAAGAAAACCTCCAGTACAGCAGGTAAACACGGTTGGAATTGTGGTCGGACGCGGAAGAACTCCAGTGTAACACGTCCCGGGCCGGATTTCGAAGCAGATTTTACATCCGTCCATGCCTGCGTCCACTAGCCGGATTCCCCGCCCGCCTTGGCATCTGGGGCGCCCGCAGGCTGGCTGCGGTGAATCGCGTCCAGCACCCCGTTGACGAATTGTACCGATTCCTCGCCGGAAAACTTGCGCGTCAGCTCCAGCGCCTCGTCGATGGTGACCGCGGCGGGCGTGGCGCCATGGAGCATCTCGTAAACCCCCAGCCGCAGAATGTTGCGATCGACGGCCGGCATTCGCTCCATCCGCCAGTGCTCGGCATGCCGGCTGATCAGCCCATCCACCTCCTCGATGTGGGCGATGGCGCCTTCCACCAGGCTGACCGCGAAGGCGTCGCGCTCCGGATGCTCCTCCGCATACAGCGTGCCGAAGTAGGCGTCGATCGCCTCCTCCGGAGGCTGATGGCGCGCATCCCAGGAAAAGAGGATCTGCAAGGCGCGCTGGCGCGACCTGCGGCGGGCGGGCATTAGGTGGCCTGGCGCATCGCGCGGAGAAGATTGGCCATTTCGATGGCGCTCATGGCGGCGTCGAATCCTTTGTTGCCGCCCTTGGCTCCGGCCCGGTCGATGGCCTGCTCCAGCGTGTTCGTAGTCAGCACGCCAAACGCTACCGGGACTCCAGTCTCCAGGCTGGCCTGCGCAATCCCCTTGGCGGCTTCGGCGGCAATGTAATCGAAATGCGGCGTGTCGCCGCGGATCAGCGCGCTCAGGCAGATCACCGCGTCATAACGGTGCGCCCGCGCCACTTCCGCGGCTATCAGCGGTATCTCCCATGAGCCCGGGACCTTGATGATTTCGATCAGGTCCGCCGCCGCACCCGTGCGCGTCAGCGCGTCCATCGCGCCCGCCAGCAGGCGGTCCGTAATAAAACTGTTGAAGCGGCTGACGATGATGGCAAATCGCAGCCCGGCGGCCGTTAACTGGCCTTCCCATACTCGCGACATAAGTTCACTTCCCCGTAAACGCCGGGGTCCTCTTCTCCAGAAACGCCCGCGTGCCTTCCCGGCGGTCTTCGCTGGCCGCACTCGCTGCGAACAGCGCCGCTTCCAGTTGCAGTCCTTCTTCCACGCCGCCGTCGAGGCCCGCATCCACCGCTTCCATCGCCAGCCGCACGGCCAGCGGGCCGTTCTGCAAAACCTTTTCCAACCACGCGCGCGCCGTGCCCACCAATTGCGCCTGCGGCACCACCGCGTTCACCAGGCCGATGCGCCATGCTTCGGCCGCGTCAATCGGCTCGCCGGAAGCCAGCATCCAGAGAGCGCGCCCGCGGCCCACCAGCCGCGGCAGCCGCTGCGTCCCGCCAAAACCCGGAATCAGCCCCAGCTTCACTTCCGGCTGGCCCAGCCTGGCGTTCTCCGATGCCACCCGCACCGTCGCCGCCAGGGCCAGCTCCAGCCCGCCGCCCAGCGCAAATCCGTTCACCGCCGCCACCGACGGTTTGCCCGCGGTCTCCAGGCGCCGGAACACCCGCTGCCCGTCGAGCGCGTACTGGCGCATTTCCACGGCCGAGAGCGCCGCCAATTCGCCGATATCCGCTCCCGCCACAAACGCCGTATCGCCCGCGCCGGTCACGATCGCAGCGCGAATCGCCGCATCTTCCGCGACGCGATCGAATGCCGCTCCCAATTCCATCACCACCGCTCGCGAAAGCGCGTTGCGTTTCTCCGGCCGGTTGATGGTCACCAGCACAATACCAGCCTCATCCACCGCGAACAGGATGTGTTCGAACGACACCACCGATCAGTGTACCAACTGGGCGGCCCAGGGACAGACCTCTCTGTCCCAAGGCGCCGCCTTTGCGCCGCGTGGACAGAGCGGTCTGTCCCAAGCCCCTCCCAACGCGCCGCCTTTGCGCCGCGTGGACAGAGCGGTCTGTCCCCGGCCCCTCTTACTGCTATCTTCCGGCCAGCCGCTACCGCTGACGAGGCAAACCTGAGCCGTTTTGTCTGGTTTTGGTGCGTTACAAGATATAAAATTGATCCTGCGTTCACAATAAGTCTGAGGAGGGGAAAATGCGTAAATTACATCACACCGGGGCTATGATTGCCTTCGCGCTGGCACTGCCGCTGGTAGCGTTGGCGGACACCAACCTGAACCTGGTTGCTGGCACGACCGGCTCATCGGGAGGAGACATTACGTTCAGCAGCTCCGGCATCGCGCCCGTGAACTCGGCTACGCTGTTCGATCTCACCTCGGCCCTTAGCGCCGAGTTCAGCATTCTCACGGAATCCCTGCTCGCGGCATACCCGTATTCGACCACGCCGATCTCCAGCAGCAGCCTGGTGGTCAACGAGGTTTTCGCGGTGCACACCAACGGCGGCGATTATGCCAAGGTCCTGGTGACGGCTGCCAGCAGCACCTCGATCACGTTGACGTATGTCACCTACAACACCTCCGGGACGACGCTCCAATCGGGCAGCGGCGTGACCCTGGGCGGGCCCGGTGCGCCGACGGTCGCCGCGGTGGTGAACAACTACAGCAACATCCTGCCGGGAGCGCCCAATTACGGCATCGCGCCAGGAACGCTGATCGTCATCTATGGCTCCAATCTGGCGACGCCGGGAAGCCAGGCCAATCCCTTGCAGGACCCCACCAAGGCCCTGCCGCAAACGCTGAATGGCTCCAGCGTTTCGCTCACGGTAGGCGGCACGACTGTGCATCCGGCGTTTTACTACGCGATTCCCGGCCAGCTTGCCGTAGTTATTCCATCCCGCGGCGCCGATGGAACCACCGCGCTTCCCCTCGGAAACGGGACCATTACCGTCTCATACGGCGGGCAGACCAGCGCTCCGCTGCCGATCACGATAGTGCCGAGTGCCTTTGGGTTCGATTACTATCAGGGCGTCCTGGCGGCAGCGACCGACAACAACGATTACCATCTGATTACCACCACCAGAGCTGCCTATCCGGGTGAGACCATCGACTTCTGGGGCTCAGGCGATGGCGCGGATACGAACAACACCGACGTGAGCCCACCTACTTCCTTCGATAATCTCAACGGCAATATAACGGCACTTTATTTCGGCAACGTTGAGGTGCCGGTTGTGTATCAAGGGAGGTCGGGGTTCCAGGGAGTAGACCAGGTCGCTGTGACCATCCCGGCAAACGCACCCCTCGGCTGTGCGGTTTCGGTGGTCGCAGTGATCGGCAGCGGCGCCACCGCTACGGTCAGCAACTTTGTGACGATGCCGATCGCTTCCAGCGACGGACTCTGTACCGATACGGTAGCCTTCATCGACCCGACTGAAGTTGCGACGCTGGAGGGCCAGACCACGGTCAAGTTTGGCGGCCTCTCGGTGTTCCAGGATACGAATACCTCGGGGATGGTTACGGATTACGCGGGCGGATTCTTTTACAGCATCTCTGGCAGCCTGCTCACCGGATACCAGAGCAGTTCCCAGCTATCGCTGGGAAGCTGCTCGGTCACGCAGGCGCAGAGCCTCGCATCGCTCACGGTCAATCCATTCAGCCTGACCGGGATCGATGTCGGCACGATAAACGTTATGGGGCCCAACGGAACGCAAGCTCTGACAGAAGTTACGGAGTTGCCCGGCGATTACGCCGCCCTACTCCCGACAGGGTTCGTTCCCGCGACTGCCGGAGACTTCACATTCACCGGCACCGGCGGAAACGGTGTCGCGGCTTTTAGCGCTCCGCTGAATTTCCCCAACCCGCTAACGTGGACCAATCAGGCTGCGGATGCGACAATTACCCGCTTGCAGGGCGTACCGATCACTTGGACTGGGGGCGCCCCGGGCACCTATGTTGAAATCAACGGCAACAGCACGTCGTCCACAGGGTTTTACGCCTCCTTTACATGCGATGCGCCGGTGGGTGCTGGTTCGTTCACTGTTCCGGCGGCCGTGTCGCTGGCGCTGCCGCCTGGCACCGGGTTTCTGACGGTGAGCAACTATACGGACCCGGCGCTCTTCAAGGTAACGGGGCTGGATTTCGCATACACGATTGGGTTCGTGTCGACTGAAATCGACGCCACCTTTCAGTGATCGAGCCCAAGCGGACCGAGTCGTATGATTACTTAACTTGCTAACCGGCACTTCGTGGCGCAGGCAGTCATGCCTGCTGTGCCGAGATTCGTCTCGACATTTCTTCGGAGTGACTGAATGCGCGTCAAACTCTGCCGGCGCTCCCGAGCGCGTCGCCCCGCAGGCCAATCACCGCCCGGCGCGCAGACGGTCCACGGTGCGGCGCAGTTCCGGGTCGGGCTTGAGCCTCAACGCCTCTTCCAATTGGGCAATTGCTTCCGGCATCCGGCCCGGGATTTGCGATAGCGCTACGCCCAGATTGTAGTGCGCGTCGGCGTAATCCGGCTGGATGCGCAGGGCTGCCTCAAGGTGCGCTATCGCCTCGGACGACCGGCCCGGCAACTGCGACAACACGACGCCCAAATTGTTGTGCGCTTCCGCGTAATCCGGCTTCAGGCGCAGCGCGGCTTCAAACTCCGCGGCGGCTTCCGGCAAGCGGCCGGTTTTCGATAGCGCCACGCCCAGGTTGTAATGCGCCTCCGCGTAATCGGGCTGGATGCGCAGCGCCGCTTGGTACTCGGCAACGGCGTCCGCCAGGCGGCCTGGGGCTTCCGCCAGCGCGAGGCCCAGAGCATTGTGCGTCTCGGCATCGCCGGGGTCGATGCGCAGCGCCGCCTCATACTCGGCGATGGCCTCGGGCACGCCGCCGGGCGTCCGGGCTAGCGCGTCCGCCAAATTGCGGTGCGCCTGGGCGTAATCGGGGTCGATGCGCAGTGCCGCGCGGTACTCGCGGATGGCCTCAGGCAACCGCTCAGGAAGCCGGGCCAGCGCGCTCGCGAGGTTGTTGTGGAGGATGGCGGAACCGGGCAGCAGGCTGAGCGCAGCCTGGTATTGGGCGATGGCTTCGGGCAGCCCGCCCGGCGTCTGCGCCAGCGCGCTTGCCAGGTCGCTGCGTGTTTGCGCCGATTCGGGCCGGATCCGCAAGGCCGCTTCCAGGTGCGGAATGGCTTCGGAAAGCCTCCCGGTTTCGAGCAGGTAACTCCCCAGATTGTGCTCGGCCAAGTAGTTATCCGTAGTCACATCGAGCGCATGCCGGAACAGCGTTTCGCTGTTTCTCCAGTGCTCGATTTGCGCCGCGGAAACAGCCGCCGCAGCCAGACATGTCGCAACAGCCGCAGCGGCGATGGGACGCGCAATCGCCCGCCAGCGCCGCGCTAAATCGGCCGCACCCCAGGCCAGCATCATCGTCAAGCCGACCATCGGAACATACATGTACCGGTCTGCCCGCGCCTGAGCGCCCACTTGCACCAGGCCGATTACTGGGGCCAGCGTCACCAGGAACCAGAGCCAGCCGGCCGCCAGATAGGGAGCGCCACGAAACGATCGCAGCGCGAGCACCGTGACGGCGGCCAGCGTCAGCCCGGCGGCCGCCACCATCCACCAGGCGAAGCCGGCAGGATACGGATAGAACGCGGCCAGCCCGGACGGCCAGATTGTTTTGAGGCAGTAGAGGACACAGGAAACCAGCGCGTTCTCCATCCTCAGCCCGATGGGCAGCCGGGCGATTTCCTTGACGGCTCCACTCGACTGCTGCACCAGGTAGGTTACGGTAGCCGAGACGGCTGAGAGCAAGAAGAACGGAATCTTTTCGATCACTGCCGCTCGCGAAAGCCGGCGCAGGGGCCAGGCATCCAGCACCAGCAGCAGGAACGGCAAGGTGACAATCATCGGCTTGGACATTAACCCCAGGCAGAACCAGAGCAGGACTGCCAAATAGCGCCCACGGCCCGGCCGTTCGGCATAGCGCACGTAGGCCCACAACGCCAGAAACCAGAAGAAAGCGCAAAGAACGTCTTTGCGCTCGGCCACCCACGCCACCGATTCCACGTGCAGCGGATGAAGCGCGAACAGGAATGCGACCCATGCGCTGGGCCAGCGCGCGTGAGTCGCGCGCGCCAGAAATGCGAACAGCAGCACCGCCGCCAGCGCGTGCCACCAAACGCTGGTGAGATGGTGGAGCCCGCTGCGCATGTCAAAAAGCTGGCTGTCCAGCAGGTGCGAAAGCCGCGTCACCGGGAACCAGTTGGCGGCTTCGCCTGAGGTGAGCGCCCATTCGAGACCCAGTGGCGTGACGCCGCCGCGGACGTGAATGTTGCGCGTCACGTATTCCGGATCGTCGAAATTGACGAAGGCAAACCGCCGGACCGGAAAGTACAGCGCGACCGTTACCACAAACAAGGCCAGCGCGATTCCCAGGTCGAGCCGGGAATTACGCGCTGGCCTTAACGCCGGAGACCAGGGGAGCGATTTCTCCGGGCGGTGTCTCAGAACGAAACCTTCGCCCCCAATTGCAGAACTCGGCCCCCGCCGGTTCCGTTGACGCCCGTGCCACTACCGAGGGTTGAGGTGACATAGCCGAAGGTCGAGCTAGTCATCGAAGCGCTCGGGTTGGCGAACTGCGGCGTGTTGGTCAGGTTGAAGGTCTCGGCACGCAGCTCAATGTTGGCCCGCTCGCGGATCCTGAAGTTCTTGAACAGCGAGAGGTTCAGCGCGAACAATCCGGGGCCGCTCATGATGTTGCGTCCGGTAGTGCCGAAAGCGACACCTGTGGGCTGGAGGAAGCTGGAGGTGTTGAACCAGAGATTACCGGTGTTGATGCCGTGCTCGATCTGCACCGACGCCACCTGCGTGGCGGTTTGGGTTTCGCCGGGTGTATTGAGACTGCTGCCGCTGGCGGTGATGGTGAACGGCGTCCCGGTCATCAGGCTTAGCACGCCGGCAAGCTGCCAGTTGCCCAGTATCACGGCTGCCGGGCCGCTGTTCATCCACTTCTTGCCGACGCCTGCCGGCAACTGGTAGACGTAGGTCTGCACATAGGTCAACGTGCGGTCAAAATCGGTGCGCGCGTAGTTGCGCTGCGCGCCGATTTGCCAATCCAGGGCGCCGTCGTCATCGGCCTGGTAGTTCATGCCCTTGCCCCAGGTGAAAGCCGTCAGGATGTTCAGATCGCCGACGCGCCGGTCCAGTTTCACTTGCAACGCGTTATAGCTGGATGAAAAGCCATCCCAGAACAGCGTGTCGCCCGCCGTTTTGCCATAAAGGATATCCAGCGGCATGCTCGCCGTGCCTCCGCCAATCACGCTGGTGGGCGCATTCAGGTTCCACTGCGCACCCGTGTCCACCCCGTGAAGCCCAACGTAGGCTACATCGAGAGTCCAGTGTGCCGGCAGCGTGCGTTGCACCGCGAGGTTCCAGCTCTCCACGTATGGGTTCTTGAAGTTCAGGTTGATGGTGAATTCGCTGTTGCTCAACAGCGAGCCGGTCGCCGGAATGATGCCGCTGGACGGAACCGCCACCGGTACCGGCAGCGGAAACCCCTGCTGGAAGGTCGCCGCCTGCCCGCTGGGAAGCAGCGTGTTCGCGTAGCCATCGCCCACGTTAGTGTAGAAGTTATTCGCGCGCACCGGATAGTTATACGCGTACGTGTTGTCTTCGAACGGCGTGTAACTGGTGCCGAAACCGGAGCGGATGACGGTCTTTTCGGTCAGGCGATAGGCCAGTCCGATGCGCGGGGCAAAGTAGCTATACCGTGTCTTCATGCCCAGGTTGTCGGGATTGCCACTGACTCCGGCTATCACCAGACTGTTCGTAGTGGGGTCGTAATTGGAGAAGCCGCCGGGGAAGGCTGGCGTCGCCGGAGGATAAAACTCCCAGCGCAGGCCAAGATTAAGGGTCAGTTTGGGCGACACCTGCCATTTGTCGCCGCCGAACCCGAAAAACTCCCACTGCCGGTAAGCGGGGAAATACGTGTTGACGTCGCGGCCGAGTTGATACGGCACGTCGAGCAGGAAGGCGGCCATATCGTCGGCAATTCCCACTGTCGAGTTGCAACTAGTAGCCAGACCAGTAGACGAACTGATCGCTTTGGCGGTGCACAGCGCTGTCTGCTCGTCGCCGAAATAATAGATTCCGCGCGGGCCGTAGGTCTGGTCTTGCAGTAAGTTGTCGCGCAGGCGCTTGAGATCGAATCCCCACTTGATAGTGTGATTGCCCTTGGTTTTGGTCCAGGTGTTCACCAGGTCCACGTTGATTTCCGAGCGCACCCACGGCAGGCTTGCCGAGTACCCCGTCACCGGGTTGGAGAAGCCGTCGTTCATCTGGATCGCCACCATGCCGCTGGTGAATTGGTTGATGTTCACGCCCGGTATGCCGAGCGTGGTGGCATCGTTGCTGCCGTAATCGGAAGGCACGGCTTCGTTGTGGTAATACGAGACCGCCAGCCGCAATTCCGCCACCAGCGACGGCGAAACCAGCCGGTCGTAGTTCAGGCCGGAGCTGTATGTATCCTGCGTGCCGGTTCCCATAAAGGCGCCGCCCGGCCCATCGCCGCCGGCCTGGATTGTTTGGCTGCCGTAAGTACCGGTAAACAAGGGAGCCTGGAAGATCACCGGCCTCGAGAAGCTGAAGCGTTCGCTCAGGCGATCCTTGTCCGACAGGTTGTAATCCAGCTTTTCATCCAGCGAGTCGGTCGTCTTGGTATACGGCAGCAGCCCGAAATAGTTGTTCGCAGGCTTGGCAATATTGAACGATTCATTCGTCGGCGGCAGCAGGCCGAGAATGGCCTTCGAGATGGAGTTGATGCTGGAAGGAGGAATCTGGTTGCCGGCGAACGGCGTCCGTCCCGTGCCGTCCAGC
This sequence comes from Bryobacteraceae bacterium, assembly GCA_049698695.1. Classification (GTDB taxonomy): domain Bacteria; phylum Acidobacteriota; class Terriglobia; order Bryobacterales; family Bryobacteraceae; genus Bog-375. The sequence continues at coordinate 47,213 of JBAVYH010000018.1, forward strand.
GGATTGCCAGTGGTGGGATCGTAGATTATCTGCGCTGCCTGGCTCAAATCGCCCGTCCGCCAGGTGTCCGGCGGAATGGTCACCAGGTTGGTGTTGGCTTCATGGTCCATCACCCGCAGGTAATCGCCGAAGATGAAGATCTTGTTTTTCTTGATCGGCCCGCCCAGGTTGCCGCCAACGTAGTTATACGCCAGGTGGCCGACCGACGGATTAAAGAAAGCGCGCGCGTTGAAATCGCTGTTCTGAAGGAACTCATAGGCGGCGCCATGTATTTCGTTCGTTCCCGACTTCAGCACCACATTCACCACCGCGCCCGCGGCGCGACCCATTTCCGGGTCGTGGTTGGTCAGCGAAACGTCCACCGTTTGGATGGCTTCGATCGGCGGAATGTAGATCTGGAGCAGCCCAGTGCGCTCATTATCGTCGGTACCCTCGATCATGGTGTTGTTGGTCTGGCGCGCCTGGCCGTTGACTTCCGTTTGCAGCGAGCTTGAGGCGTTGAAGAATTGCGAGTGCTGCTCTTGAACTGGCGCAACTCCCGGCGCGAGGTTCAAAAGGGATTGGAAATTGCGGTTCGAGCTGATCAGGGGGACGTTCGCGAGCTGCGTGCTGCTGATCTGCTCGGACGTCGAGGCAGTGTCTGTCTGCAACAGCGGCGGCGCGCCCGAGACCTCGATGGTCTCCGTCAGGTTACCCGGCTGAAGCCCTATATCCACGCGGGTGTTGGTATCTACCAACACTGTGATGTCCCGGCGCAGTTCCTTTTTAAAGCCGGCCGCCTCGACCGCAACCGAATAGCTGCCGGGAGGCAGATTCGGGAAAGAATAGAACCCGCTATCGTTGGTTTGGCCGGTGCGGGCGCTGTTGGTGGTGACTTCGGTGATGGTGACCTTCGCGTTGGGAACAACCGCACCCGTAGAGTCGGTGACGGTTCCCAGCAGCGTGGCATTCACGGTTTGTGAATAAGCCAGACCGGCGCACAACAGCGCCAGCAGGAAAAGAACACACGTGGTTTGGAAACGCAGCATGACGCAAATACCCCCTTTCCTTACGCAGAAGCAACGCCCGTGCGAGACCCTCGCAGATTTGATACCCATGGATTATAAGTCGAAAGCACTATCAGTTCAAGGTTCGACGGCCGATTACGGAATACTTGCCATGTCGTTACAGTTTGCGGCTCTCTGAAACCCCGCAGACCTCGTTTGCTGCACTTTCCCGATTCGCCGACCCCTTCCACCGAAGCTGCCGGCACGCGCTCGGTGAGAGCGATTGTCGTCTCTACGATGGAGCCGAAAAGCGCGATGAGCGCCGCTGAACCCCCACACGCATTCTATGCGCGCACAACAGCCGCCGGAAGTTTTATCAGGTTAATTTAACCGCGGGGATACAATGACGGGCGCATGTGAAGCTACTCCTCAGTGACTTCGATCGCGTTGATGAGCGAATAGTTCGAGACCGGTACAAATGCGAGGTCGATTTTTCCCAGTGGCGACGCCGGTATGTGCTGAAAGACCCTGACGACCGCACGGTTTCCGATTCCGCCCGTCTCTTTCAAGATGTCGAAACCCTTGAGTAGGGTAGTCCCATTGCAGTAAACATCGAAGACCCGGCTCCCCACACCGCCAGGCGAGTTGGGCCGCGTAAACCAGATCTCGGAGAAGTGCAGGGCCACGGTATAAACTCCGCCTTCGGCCACCGGAATCGAATAGCTGAAATGCCCCACTCTTCCCCACTGGTACAATCCCGGATCCGGAGTTCCGTCGACCGATACGCCACTGCTGGTTTTCCGTCCGCCGGCGGCCCACTGATCCGGCAACCAGACCTGCCCGAGATGGTCGCGGAAGGCCCGGCCCCCCGCAGTGATCCGAATCGGGCGCATCTTGCCCGGAATTCCCGGCAAAATCTCGATCGCGTTGAGGAAAGACCCCACCGCGGTACCTTGACCGGCGCCTTGAAACGTCAGACGCAGGAAACCGTCTTTGGCCGGAGAGATGTCCTTGAAGATCTTCGCAGTGGCCGTATTGATACCACCCGCGTCGGAAGCAATGTCGACGCCCGAAGCCGGTTGCCCATTGATTGCGATGTTGACGCCACGCAGCGTGTCGGAGGGCATGCCCGTCTCGGCAAAGTACAGGTGGAGCTCATATATGCCGGGATGAAGCGGGATGGCGTAGACGAACTGCCCTTCCCGGCCGTTTTGAAACAAATCCGGATCCGCGGTGCGTTGAATCTGTACCCCTGGCCGCCGGTAAGTCGTGCCGCCGCTAAAGTAACGGTCGGGGAGCCAGGTCCGGCCCGCTGTATCGATGTAGGCCGCTGCCCTGTCTCCCGTAGCGATCCGAAGCCCCTCGAATTCCGCCGGCCCTGGTGCGAGTGAATGACCGAGACGGCTTGACAGCGCGCGAGTTCCTACCTGCCGGGAAGCTGTTTGCCGATAGTGCGGAATGGCCCAGATCGCGACTAGCAGGGCGAGGACCAATCCAGCCAGCCACTTCCGCTTACCCAGGGTCCATTTCCCGCGTGCCGGCTTTAAATCCGAAGACCCACCTCCGGCTTGAATTTCTGGCGGCGGAGTAACACCTCGCCGCGCAAACTGCGGGGCGTACTGCCCACTGGAAATGACAATCTGAATCTGGTGACCGGCTCCGGCACCCTCGTAATATTCCTTAAGCCGCTTTCTAAGATGATGAGTGTCGACGCGGACTACGGCATCGTGCTGCGGGTCGAATTGGGCATCCCGGCCAAGCACATCGAGAGCAATGCCATACTCCGTGATCTCGCCCGCCAGCCCATTAAGTTGCTTGTCGCACAAGTACTGGAGCAGGCGCGAGAGCTTTGGTGAGCGTCGGAATGCTTCCGATGCCAGCACGGCCAATACTTCGGCCCTGCATTCGTCATCACTGGGGCCGCCCAAACCCACGCCCGTAGAGGATGTGGATGCCATGACTGACGGATTTTACCACGCGCGGTCCATGGTTCGCTGGCATCGCCGGCCTGTGCCACCGGTCACACGCGAGTTCACTTTCAGCAACCGCAGTTAACGACTAATTTAACGTGTCCGATGTTGTTTTAACGTGGGCCCTGCAGCCGGGCGGCGGCATCAAGTCCAATAGCTGCGGTCCAGGCTGCGGTATTGAACCGCTTCGGCGATGTATTTGGCGGATACGGTTTCGGATTCGGCGAGGTCGGCCACGGTGCGGGCGACTTTGAGGATGCGGTCGTGGGCGCGGGCGGAGAAATTCATCCGGCGGACCGCCATTTCGAGCGTCCGCTCCCCGGCCTCATCGAGCGCGCACAACTTGCGAATCAGTGGTGCGGGCATCTCGGAGTTGTAAAACCCGCGCGCCTGCTGGAGGCTGCGCGCGCGCGCGACGCGGGCGCGGATGTGGGCGGAGGACTCGGCCGGGGTGTTCTCGCGCAGTTCCCTGAACGGCACTGCAGGCACTTCCACATGAATATCGATGCGATCCAGGAGCGGCCCCGATATCTTGCTGAGGTATCGCTGGATAATGGCCGGCGTGCACCGGCATTCGCGCCCTGTGTCGCCATAAAACCCGCACGGACACGGGTTCATAGCGGCGACCAGCATGAAATTCGACGGGAAACAGACTGTCATTACCGAGCGCGCAATGGTAACCGACCCGTCTTCGATGGGCTGGCGCAGCATCTCCAGCACGTCGCGCGGGAACTCCGGGAATTCGTCGAGGAATAGAACGCCATTGTGCGCCAGGCTGACCTCGCCTGGGCGTGGCGTGCCAATCCCGCCGCCGATCAATCCCGCGTCGGAAATAGTATGGTGCGGAGCGCGAAAGGGTCGCTGATGAAGTAACCCGCCGCCGGAACCAAGCAGGCCGGCAATGCTGTGGACCTTGGTGGTCTCGATGGCCTCCTCAAACGTGAGCGGCGGCAGCACTCCGGCCAGGCGCTTGGCCAGCATGGTCTTGCCGGAACCGGGCGGGCCGATCATGAGGACGTTGTGGGCGCCTGCCGCGGCCACCTCCAGGGCGCGCTTGGCCATGGTCTGGCCGCGCACGTCGCCGAAGTCCGGCGCGGTGGGCGAATCGTCTGCGTGACCGTTGGCGGACGGCACCGCAGGGGTGAATTCCAGAGGCCGCGACAGCAAGGCCACGACCTCGGCCAGGTGGCGCATGCCATAAACACTGACGCCTTCCACCACGGCGGCCTCGGCGGCATTTTCGGCGGGAAGAATCAGGTTCGGGATGCCTTCGGCGCGGGCGCAGACGGCGATCGAAAGGGCGCCGCGAATCGGACGGATGGCGCCATCGAGCGAAAGCTCCCCCGCCAGAATATGCCGGTCGAGCCCCTTGACGATTCCCATGGCGCCGAGAATGCCAAGCGCCACCGGCAGATCGAACCCGCCTCCCTCCTTGCGCACGCTGGCGGGCGCTAGATTGATGGTAAGGGTCTTGTTGGGATATCCGAAGCCGGAGTTGATCAGCGCGGACTTGATGCGCTCGCGGCTTTCGCGGACCGCAACATCGGGCATGCCGACCATCCGCGAATCGCGCGGCGACCCCTGGGAATACATATCGACTTCGACATCGATACGGTGAGCGTCAATTCCGTAGACAGCCGCACTTTGAGTTTTGAAGAGCGCCATGGACAAAAATCCGGTTAAGAACTGAGTGCGTTCCCCGGCGGGTGTTTCTCAACAACCTGACATCCCAATCTGGCCAGCACCTGATTCGCAAAGAGATGAAAGCATAGAAAGAGGTGGAACGAGGTGCAGCCTTATGTGCCCGGCCCCATTCAACGCTGGGCAGTTCACCGTTCGCCCACGGTATTGCAGGCCCGCCCGCAGAACTCGGTTCCCGAGGACAAGGGAGCTAGAAAAACAGATAAAAAGAACTGAAATGACCACTCCTCCTGTGCGGAGCTACACTGGTCAAGGAGGCTTGTGGCCATGCAAGCGAAAGCTCCTCACTCTGCCCCATGGCGCCTAGACAAGGTACTCACCGGCACCGCCGTTCTGGGATTGGCCTTGACCGGCACCGCCGCCTGGTCAGCCGGCGCTCCGGATAGCCACGATTCCAGCGTCCCGGCGATCGCGGCTGTGATGAACAATTACAGCTATATTTTGCCGGGCACCTCAAACTACGGGATTGCGCCGGGAAGCATCTTCGTCATCTTTGGCTCCGCCATGGCAACGCCGGGAGCGCAGGCCGTCCTGCAGGACAGCACCAAGGGCCTTCCCTTGATGCTGAATGGCGCCAGCGTCGCGGTTACGGTTTCCGGCCTGACCGTGCAACCGGCGCTCTACTACGCGACTCCGACGCAGATCGCCGCAGTGCTTCCCTCCAACACGCCGCTGGGAACCGGCACCATCACCGTGACATACAACGAGGCCACCAGTGCGTCGGCGACGATTCAAGTTGTACCGAGCGCTCTGGGAATCGCCACCATGTCTGGAGACGGCATCGGCCAGGCGATGGCGACGGACGCGAACTACAACTTCATTTCGCCCACCAACTCCGCGGCGGCCGGCCAGATCATCACCCTCTGGGGAACCGGCTTGGGAGCCAGTCCTGAGGACAGCGACACCACCTACACGGCGACTCCGCACCAAAACACCAGCGTTCCGCTTACGGTTCTTTTCTTGGAAAATGGCCAGGCCCCGGCGATTGTGTGGGCGGGTAGAAGCGGGTATCCGGGCCTGGATCAGATCAACATCCAAATACCCGTGGGAGACATCCTAGGCCTAGTCTGGGTTGATGGCTACGCGACCTATCCTCCGCCGGTTGTGGTTCCCGTCGGCTGCTCGGTTTTGTTGGCCGCGGCCGATATTACCACCGGCGTGGGCAGCAACATCGTCACGCTGCCCATTGCCGTGGCCGGAGGGGCGTGCACCCAGCCCTCCTTCGTCTTCGACCCCAACGTGGCCCAGGCGCTCGGCGGCCAGACCTCCGTCAACCTTGGATCCCTGTCGGTCTCGCAATCTGGCGTCCAGGTAATGGCGGGCGGGTCCTTTGACAGCATACCGGGCTCCGCCCTCCGCGCTTACGCAGGCAGTGGAACGGCGTCGGCGGGAAGTTGCATCGTCGCTCCACCGGTTGGCGCGTACCAGCCCGGCTTCGTGAATGCGGGCGGCTTCATCGCCGTGACCGGGCCGGCCGGGCAGCAGCCTCTCGGGACGGGCGACCTTGCAAACTACGGTGGGCTTGTGGCGTCGTCGACGATTCCGCCGGCCGGCGGAACGCTCACCTTCGCGAGCGTCGGTGGCGGGCAGTACGTGACCATCGGGGATTTCACCACGAGCGTGCATTTTCCAGCCCCGCTCGATTGGACTGACCAGGATTCCATCGGCACCATCAACCGGTCGCAAGGCGTGCAGTTGACCTGGACCGGCGGCGACCCCGATGGAATCGTCGCCATCCGCGGAACCTCGTTTGCCGCAGCCGGATCGCAAACCCCGAGCGCCAGTTTCCTGTGCTCGGTCCCTGCCAGTGCCGGCCAGTTCACCATTCCCTCGACGATATTGCAGGCACTACCGGCGGGCGCGGGAACCTTGACGCTTGAGAACCAGGGCGCCGCCCAGTCGATCACGGCAACCGGCCTGGACATCGGCTACGCTTTCGCCGGCGCGCGCTTCACGATTAACACCGCTTACAACTGACCCGGACGGTCACTTGTTGTCGAACTTGATTCCCGAGGATGCCTCGAAGCGGCGATACTCGCGAAAAACGGTTTCATTGCGCACTATGTTCTTGCCCTGCCTCAGTTGCAGGACTGAGCGCAGCGGCAGCAGAAAATCGTCCGAGCCGATGCGCACCATGCCGTATTCCAGCGAGAACGAAGGGGATTGCAAGGGGAAGGTGGGGGGCAGTCCGTCTCCCTCAATCGTGAGGCGCCGCACCAGGCCGGTGTCGTCGTCGATGAAGACGCGACCGGTGTAGCCGGCGGGCTCGCCCATTCGGTTGAAGGTGAGAGTGAAGTTCGATTTCGCCCTGGATACGCCGATTTCGAATACCTGGCAGAGAGTACCCATCGCCATGGCGCGGCCGGCCCACTTGTAGGAAGCGGCGACCTCCGGATCGAACAGCCCCATCAGCATGGAGCCGAACTCGCCCTTGGAATGCACGCCATTCAAGTCCCCCGGCGTCGCCTCGGTCTTGGTTCCGTTGATCTCGACGACGCGGTAGCTCTCCCGGCCGTCCTCGAACGTCAGTTCATCGCGAAACGAGTCGGACTCCTTCAATTGATCCGGCTTGGCGGCGGGTCCGGTGAAGCGGTGAGTCTCCTGCGCGCAGCGGAAGTTGGGAAGGTGCGAGGAATAATCGTGCGCGTTTGCCGCGGCCTGTTCCCAGAGCCGCTTCTGTTCGTCGGGTGGCATCGCCAGGCCGCTCGAATCGATGGTGGCGGGCTCAATCTCCGGCAGCACCACCACTCCATCTTCCGCATTGGTCCGCTTGACTAAGGCCTTCTCCGGAGCGGCGGTTTCGGAGGCGGCGCGATCTCCCAGCACGCGAAACGGCGCCTCGCGCGTGATCACGAATTTGCCCTGGCGGATGCTGACGATGGCTTCGTAGTTGCCAGGAGAGAGTTGGCTGCCGTTGATATCGGCCAGGTATGGAAACGCGCGCGCCTGTCCGCCTAGAATTCCATAACCGGTCCCCGCCATCCCAGACTGGCCCTCCATCTCCGGGTGGAGGAGCTCCGTCTTAAACTGCATCGGCATGCGGACCACCACGTGCCCGTCGCGCACCAGCTCGAGGTTCATCGCCGGCTGGGCGCTGTGGATATCCGGATAAAGAATGAGATAGAGCTGGAGCTTGAATTGCTCTCCGGCCTGGAAGGCGGGATCGAGCATCGGAGACAGGGCCTCGCCCTCGTAAGCGAGCACCTGGTCGGCCTCGAACTTGTCGGAGGATCGCTTGAAGGGGCGCACGAACAGCATATCGCTCGCCATCAAACCGGGAGCGCCCTGGCCGCCCCGCAGCGGGGTCACCAGACGGCCAGAGGTACCTGCCAGCAGATCCTCTACTTTGGCGTCGATCGTGAAGCGATCCCGGCCGGGCACCATAAGCTCCCGCAGGAATTCCAGGTTGCCCTTGAGCCGCAGGTTCAGATCGCGGGCCGGTCCGTGAATGTCTACCTCTTTCTGGCCGCTCCACACCGGGGTGCCTTTCGAATTGCGCACAATGGCAATAACTCTGGCCCGCGCCTGGTAGGTCCCGGTGTTGTCATCTACCTGGAATTTCAGCGCGCTCAGCGGCGCTTCCACCAGCATCAGGCCGCGCATCGGGCCGGTGGAGTCGTTGGCTTCAGAAGAGCGCTCATTCATCTGAACACCTGTGCCGATGGCCGAGCCCATAGACCCGCTCACGGCCGATTCTATGCCCGAGGTGACGCCCCCTGAGGTTGACGAAGTCCGCATGAAACGCGCATGCACCGGAATCGCGTTCTCCGCGGCCGCGGCAGGCGTTGACGTCCCGGCGGCAGCCGGCGCCGTCGCGGGCGCCACAGGGGCGGGCGGCGGAGCCTCTATCTTCGCCGCCTGCGTGACTTCCAAGAGGCTGCCTTCCAGGTTGCCCGCCTGGGTCACCCATGCGCCACCGGTGTTGTTGGTCAGCGCCTCCAGAGCGGAAGGCGCGCTCTTCGCGCCCGGTTCGACGATATCGAGCACAACCACGCGCACGCCGTTGGCCTGGCACAACCCCACCAGATGTTTGATGGTGAGTTCCATGTCGCTGGAAAGCGGCGGGCTGTTCAGCACGGCGATCAGAATCCGCACGCCAGGGCGAAGCGCGGTGGCCTGCACCGCGGCGTCCAAAGAGTCGAGGAAAGCCGCGGGATCGGCGGAACGCGCTGCAAGCGCCGCTTCGGTGAAGGGTTGCTCCAGCGGCGACGTTTGGGCGTCAATGCGCTGCCCGTCCAGGCTGCCGGCCCGCCTCAGCTCGATGGTAGCCTTCGTCGTCGCGAGCCAATGGCGGGAGGCGGACGCGGCGGCGCGCGCACCTTGCCGCGCGGTCCCTGCGAAACCCGGGCCGAACAGAAAGGTCAGGGAATAATCTTGCGCCCGAACCGCGGGAACACCGGCCGCGCACACCAGCAGAACAATTCCGAGCAAACGGGAGAAAACTCGCATTTTGACAAACCTGCCTATTGCATTGTCCCTCAAGTCGCTTCCGATGGGAAGCTGCCGGCCGGGTACGCGTCCCTGGTAATCTTATCTGATGCGCCTGAAGTCCTGCGTGCTGCAGAGCACTGCGGTAGCCGCCTGAGCGGGCCGCTCTTCGGTTTTGACTCCGCCGTCATCGCCGCCGCCCCCGCTTTCCGGCCAGGAAATCCTCCGCTTTGGGTCGGTCGTGAAGCCCTGGCAGGCGTGGCCGTCAGTTTGGGTAGTATCCCAGGCGTGCGCGGATCTTGTGGCCACGCGGCGAGCGCATCCTGACCTCAATGGGACGCCAAGTGCGGTCTTGCGTCGCAGGAGGTTGAAAGTCCAAGAGGTACCCATGCATCAAATCCTGGGTAATGCTCGCAAAAACCTTGTCAATTTCGGTGGGGGAGTGAACCGTGAACGCCACTCCGCCCGTGGCCTGTGACAGATTCGTCAGTTGTTTGAGAAGGTCGGGCGATTCAAGCGCGTCTCCCTGAGCGATGGTGTAAACGGGGACTCCCAAGGTCTTGGCTCGCCGCAGGGCGGTTTCGCTGGTGAGCGCGCTCAGGTTGTCGGCGCCGTCGGTAAATACTACGATCACTTTCTTGCCGGCGTGCCCGGCCACCTCGCGGCTCACTAGCGTCAGAGCATCGTAGAGTGCGGTCTTGCCGAACGCCCGGGTTCGCAGCACGGCGCGCGCCGCCGCATTCTTATCGGCTGTGAACGGCTGCAGCGTGGTGACGGAGTCGCTGAAACTGTAAATGGCCACAGAATCGATAGGCCGCAGCTCGCCCAGGAGTTTCAATGCAGTGGCCTTCAAAGCGGGCAGGGCTGCCTGCATGCTGGCCGTGGTATCCAGCAACAGCGCACAGGAAACGGCGGAGACGCGGTTTTCAAAGGCCGATACCGGCAATTCCTTCCCATTGTCTAAGACGGTGAACTGGTCGGGCCCCAGGTCATCGACGTGCCGGCCGCGATTGTCGGTCACTGTGGCGTAGACCTCCACCAGGCGTGCATCGGTCCGGAAGACCGTGTTCACGTCAGTTGCGGGCACGGTCTCGCTATCCTCGGAGCGAGCGAGGCGGCTGCCGCCGGAACCCGGCGACTCGCCTGGAATGCGCGGGGAGACCTCGGCAGCCTCGGGCGCGCGAGCAAGCAACTGCGCCCGCTCACCGAAGTGCATAAAGCCGCCGGCGAAGTACGATCCCGGCGCCGTGCTGTCGAGAACCAGGTCCGACGCGGGGAACAGGAGCGAGCCATCGGAGCGCCGCACGAACTGGTGCTTCCGGGTCAGAAGCGGGTCCTCGGAAACCACCAGGTAATCGGGTCCGAGCAAAGCCGCATACACCAGCCCACTCAGCGCGGCTAGCGTCTCGGCGGGATCTGCCGTGCCCTGCAACGCTGCGATACGCGGCGTTCGCTGCAATGCTCTCACCTGGTCGAAGGCCAACCGGTGAGCTCCGCTCAGCCGTAACATGCCGGCCACTGCATTCTCGACATCGGGGCCTCCGCCTGCCATCTTGCGAAGAACCTCCAGGGCGCGTGCCGGGTAGTCCGCCGCGAGAAGCGCCTCCGAGGCCTGCCGGAACGACCGGGCGCCCGCCGCAGGGTCCAGCGATCCGGCCTGAGTGGCCAGCACGGTCAGCTCCACCAGCGAGTGCCATATCCCCAGCATCTGGTTCCGGACTGGCGGCGGAGCCTTGGCCACCGCGCCGGCGAACGCCCCCAGCGCCTGGAACTCGGCCTTCCCTAAACCCGGCAGTTCCTCGAAATACGGGAACAGGAACTTCCACTCCGCATAATGGCTCGCCAGCAGGGAGGCCGACTCTTCGTCGAGCGGGACCCCGCGCCGCGCCTCGATCCGTGCCACAGGGACAAGCGCCTCAAGCGAATCCAGCCCGAGCAGAATGTCGTCGCCGGCTGCTGGCGAATCAGTCCAGGCGCGCCGGCCGCCCGGAAAACGGACGTGGCCGGCCGGATCGAGCGGCAGGTTCTGAAACACATCGGCGCGCCAGGCGCCGACTTTTCGCAGTTGCCCCCGCCGCAACTCGCCGGAGTTCCGGTACCAGGAGTAAAAGCTTGCGGCGCGTTGCGGGTCCGCCGTGAAGAAGCGCTGGTGGGCGGCGTCGACGCGCGACAGCTCGTAGTAGAACGATGCCAGATTGCCGCGGTCCTTCTCGAGTAGCGCCCGGAAGAACGCCGGCGGCGTGTGGGGATTGGCTCCCACCAGCTTCGTCCAGGCAGGCTCGGCCTGCGGACCGCCGGGCACCACGACGGCGCCATTGGAAAGGGCAAAGGCTCCCGCGTAGAGCCACATTACATCCGCGTACCGCGTGACTGCGGCTCGTAACCCGATGCCGGCCACCACGGCAGTAGCGACGTCGGCGCCCATTTCGCTCAAGCCTGCATAGGCTTCGGCGAAACGCCAGTCCCGCGTGAATACCTCCGCCAGGCCGCCAGGCAAGTCCGGTTGCCCTTGAAGCAGCACGCCCCAGGCCGCGCCGCCCAGAAGGCGGGCATTCTCGGACCGCACGTCGAATCGGAAACTGCGCCCCGCTTCCAGATCCTGCTTCATGGCGATTTCGTCGATTCCCAGCGCCGATGGAATGCTCTGCCGGTAACCGTCCGTTTCCTGGTCGCCCGGCTCCACGATGCTCCCGCCTTCCTGCTGGACCAGCCGCCAGCCCAGTAGCTGCAAGACCCGTGCGGTCCGCTGCCGCCCCGCATCGTCGGCCAGGGAGAGAACCACGCTCGAGGTATCACCGTTACGGTGGCCAAGTCCGGCGAGCTCCACAACCGAGCTCATGAATGCCTGCAGCCTGGAGTAGAACCCCGGGATTCGCTTTTCGTCATCGGGAGCCGCCTGCGCTGCAATGGCCTGGCAGAGCTCCTCGAAGAAGTTGGAATAGTTGGTGGTCTCCTTCAGGCCCGCCAAGGCGGATAGAGCCTTGATGCCGCCGGGAATCCAGATTTCGCCGGCCGGCGCCAGTTGCGCATCCGCTACGTCGAGGGCCGCCGCAACCTCTGTGGCTACGTCGGTGTCGGGGGACTTGCCGAGATTGTCGATCCGTTTGCGAACCGCCTGCGCATCAGACGCCTTCGGTGCGAGCTCGAGATACTTCTTCATGTGCTCGGCTGCTGGAGCGTAATCGTGGCGCGCCTCGTAAATCAGCCCCAGAATGTACTCGCCGCGCGGCAGTTCGTGCCTGCTATCGCGGCGAACCTGCTCCGTGGCGCTTTCCAGCGCCTGGTCGAGTTCGTTGAGGTGGAAGTGAATCACTGCCTTGTCGAGGTACGCGTCCGGGAAGCGCTGGCCGCCGTCGGCGTGGGTTAAAGCGTCTGCGGTTGCAGCCGCAGCTTTCCAGTCCTTCAGGTCCATCTCGGTCCGCATCAAGCGGAATCGGAGCGAGATCGTCTTGGGATCCAGCTCGATCGCGCGCTCTAGCGCATCGCGCGCCTCCGCCGACTTGTGTAGATTGTGGTACGCCAATGCCAGCGCGCTCCAGCCAAGCCCGAACCGGGGAGCGGCGTTTACGGCCGCGCGCAAATGCGTCTCGGCCTCCTCCCAGTTTGTGGAACCGAGTGCGCTTATGCCGCGACCCCAATCTTTTTGCGCGGCTTTCGGCACCGTCGGGGCTCCGGCGATTTCCAAACCCTCGCTGGCCGAAGGGCGGGTGAGGATGATATCCGGCAGTTGTGGGTTCTGGGTCAGCTTGTGGTCCGAGAGATCGATGGTGGATGACACCAGCCCGCTGCTGACCGCCCGCAGAATGCAGCCGGACGCGCCAAAACCGGTGCGCTGGGAGAATGCCAGCGATTCGTAGCCGCTCTGGGCTGCCCCAGCCGGCGATTCATTAACGGTCAGCCCGGTGACTCCTTGCAGCGCAAAAATCGTCGACGCGCTTGTGGAATTAACGCTCGGCTCAAACGCTGTCCCCTCGTAATGCCAAAGGAAGTCTCCCCTCTTGCTCGTGATACCAACCACCTGGGTGCGCTTGCCGGGACAGTAGTACTCGATGCCCACCGGTTTCGGCGGTGGCGATCCGTCCGCCATTACCACCCTTCCACGGAACAAAAGGTGCCCGGCTTCTGCCGGCTCGAACGAGACCACCAAGGCCGCAAGCAACCCGAGGACTGTAGCGAAGTAGCGCATCAAGCTTCCGGACCCCTCTAAGTATAGACCGAGTCAGGCGGCGAAATGCACTTCAAGCCACGCGCGGGTGCGCTTATATAAGTGTCGGCGGGAACTGGTAATCCGGGTAATGCGCCTTCTGATAAGCTGTCGCTGATGCGTTTGAACTCCGCACTGCTGAAGAGTACGGTCGTAGCCGCGCTGGGCGGGCTGCTCTTTGGTTTTGACTCCGCCGTCATTGCCGGCGCCACGCACGCCCTCACTCAGTTGTACCTGCTGTCGCACTGGATGCTGGGCTTCACCGTGGCCGCCGCTCTTTGCGGGACAGTGGTCGGATCTGTGCTGGCCGGTTACCCAGGCGACCGGCTCGGCCGCCGCGACAGTCTGCGGCTGATGGCCCTGCTGTACCTCGTCAGCGCGCTGGGCTGCGCATTCGCCTGGGACTGGTATTCGTTGCTCTTCTTCCGTTTTATTGGCGGCCTGGGCATCGGCGGCTCTTCGGTATTAGGACCCATGTACATTGCCGAGGTTTCTCCCGCCAGGTGGCGCGGGCGGCTGGTGGGCTTCTTTCAGTTCAACGTGGTTTCGGGAATTCTGCTGGCTTATTTGTCCAATTACATCATCGGACAGTTCTCGCTGGGCGGCGCCGAATGGCGCTGGAAGCTGGGCGTTTCCGCCCTGCCCGCGCTGCTGTTTCTGGTGATGCTGTTTGGCATTCCGCGCAGCCCTCGCTGGCTGGCGCAGAAGCGCCGGGTGTCGGAGTCGCGCCAGGTGCTTTCTATGATCGGCGCCGAGAACGTCGAGGGCGAGTTGGCCGAAATCGTCGCCTCCATCGACGCCGAACACGGCCATGCCCGCGAGCCGCTGTTCTCCCGCAAGTACCGGGTGCCGGTTCTGCTGGCGGTCTCGATCGCCATGTTCAATCAGCTGTCCGGCATCAACGCAATTCTTTACTATCTGAACGATATCTTCGCCCGGGCCGGTTTCAGCAAAGTGTCGGGCGACCTGCAGGCCGTAGCGATCGGCGCCACCAACCTGCTGTTCACCGTGGTTGCCATGTCCGTGATCGACCGCATCGGACGAAAGGTGCTGCTGCTGGTCGGCGCGCTGGGCACCGCCGTCTGCCTGGGCGGCGTCTCGTACGTCTTCGCCACGGCGCACCACGAATCGGTCCTGGTGTGGCTGCTGGTGGGCTTCATCGGCTTCTTCGCGTTCTCGCAGGGCGCAGTCATCTGGGTCTACTTGAGCGAAGTATTTCCCAACCGCGTGCGCGCCCAGGGCCAGAGCCTGGGCAGCTTCACGCACTGGATCATGAACGCGCTGATCTCGTTTCTGTTTCCGATGGTCGCGGCCGCCTCCGGCGCTCTGCCGTTCGCCTTCTTTGCTGTGATGATGGCTGTCCAGTTCGTGGTTGTCCTCCTTTTCTTCCCCGAGACCAAGGGCGCATCGCTCGAACAGATGCAGAAACGCATGGGAATCGCCTGACCCATGCCGCGGGCGCATTGTGGGGCGGGTTGGTAACCCGCGCACCGATTGTCAATCGGTGCAGCCGGGCGTCAGCCCGGCCGAACAGTGCGCCGCGAAACCGCCGGGCGCCGGGCGTCAGCCCGGCCGAGC
>JBAVYH010000019.1:0-55013 GCA_049698695.1 Bryobacteraceae bacterium
CATTCAATCCCGGTAATCTGGTAGCCGGGCAGGCCTAGCAGGATCTCTGAGCTGATCAAAACGTTTCTCCCAAGATTGTTTTATCAGCTTGGGATCACGGCCTGCCCCCGTTTCTGATCAAGAGCCATCATATCGATCAGTGAACAGCCTCCTTTTGTCCGTGTACCTCTGGTGTACCCTTCGTCTCAGCGAGCACAATCGGATCGCGCGCCCAACTCCTCCAAGTCCGCCTTCAGTTGTTCCTGGCGAGCGCGTATCCATGGGGCGTAGTGCTTCTCCGTGACCTTGATGCTTGTGTGCGATCCCGCAAGCCTGGTTCTCTACGGGCGATGCCAAGCCAGTTCGAGACCTCATGCGCGATCTAGAAAGGGTGAATCGCGGCGAACCTTGAGCGAACCGTTTGCTCCATTCGAATCGAAACTCGTATAATCCACAGATGCAAGGAATACCCTGGAGCACAATTGCTCTCGGCTCGCTGTTGCTCGTCTCGGCCAGCTCAAGAGGAGGACAGGAAGTGCAATATCTGCAACCTGAAAAGTCGAAGCCGCCCGTCAAAATGGAGCAGCGCGGGCGCATCCTTGGAATCGGCGGTGTCTTCTTCAAATCCGCTAATCGTGATCAGATGCGCGAATGGTATTCGAAGCATCTTGGACTCGCTGACAAAGGCGGGGGCGTGATGCTTCCGTGGCGCGAACACGACGACCCGCAAAAGGAACACGTTACGGTTTGGACTATTTTTCCCGCTTCCACTGACTATGTCCCGGCCACGCAACCGTTCATGGTCAACTACATCGTGGACGATCTGGATGCTTTGCTCGACCGCTTAAAACAAGAGGGAGTAAAGATTGACGCCAAACGAATGGATGAATCCTACGGTCGCTTTGCCTGGATCTATGACCTGGATGGGAATAAGATTGAGCTCTGGCAGCCGTCCGCAAAGCCCTAAGGGCCTTCCGCTGCACTTACTCAATCGGTTTTCTGTAGCTACGGTCCCGTAGTCGTAGAATGGCCGGAAATGCTTTGCGCCTGGTCATCTCAATATCCGCATCGGCCGATTCCGCCCGATCAGTCGCGCAGTCTAGAGGTTAATGGTACCGGCAGTGTCGTGGTTCCAGCCCCCGCCGTGTTACCAGGGCTTGTCCGATCATTTCGTCTTCTCCAGCGACAGGACTCGCCACAGCGTATGGCGACTGACCTCAAGCTCATCAGCGACCTGCACTCTGCTGTACTCTCCAGGCCAGCACGATGCCGGTAGCTCAGGTGGTAGAGCATGTGTCTCTTAAGCACAGGGTCGCGGGTTCGAGTCCCGCCCGGCTCACCAGGATGTCGATAGTCAGGTGAATCAGTTCACGGCCTATTGCAGGGTCTCGATTGCGTCCGCCAACTGCCGGCGGTAGGGCGCCCAGCCGTCCACTTCGAAAAGCGGGTCCGGATCGAATTGGCCCAGGTGAAAGGCAGCCATGCGATTGCGGATTAGCGCCTCCGCCTGCCTGGCGGCGGGCGTGCCCTGCTTCGCTTTGGCCAGCCGCGCCAGCGTCAGCAGGTACCGGTAATCGTCCAGACCGGCCGCGATGCGCAGGAACTCGATCGAAGGTACAAGCTGCCCGTCCGGAGTGGCATTGGCCCATGCGTAATCGTCTTCGCGGCAATCCAGGGCATAATACGGATCGCCCTCCACAATATTCCAGTGCCAGGATAAGCGGAACTTGAGTCCGAATTCCTTGACGGCTTTATAGAGGTAGATGCCGAAGGTCCAGCGGTTGCCGCCGTTGTAATATGCCCAGCCGCTGCCCGCGGAAGCCAGCATTCTGACGCCGGCTTCGTCGTGTTGATTGAGGGTGGCCACGTGCAGCGTTTTGGCCAGTTCGAAATTCAGGTCGCGCGCATCGTTCCTGGAGAGGCTGGTGGTGGAGGTGAAGAATGGCGGTCCTTTGGGGAAAGCTTCGCGGTAAGCCCTGGCGTTTTCGATCGACGCTTTAAGATCGTCGCCGACCGGCTCGTCGCTCAGGTTCCAGTAAACCGGCAGCCATTGCTTCTCGAGCGCGTGCCGCTCGATGGCCGAATAAACGGCTTTGACGAAGGCGCTGTAATCGGTGAAGCCGGCTTCCTGCATCTTATCGAGGTCCCGGCGGTTGGGATCGATGCCGATCACGCCGGCGCCATAGGAGTTCACGGCGAGAAATCCGTACCGCCGGGAGTCCGCCATCTGGGCATCGGCGGCACTGAAGTCGAGCGCCGGTTTCCCATCCTTGAATCCCTGGTAGACCACGTAGGGAACCCCGGTGAACATGGTGAATCCATGTGCGCGCAACAGCAGCAGGCTCTTCTGGGTCATCTCCGCGCCAAAACTCGCTGTCGCCGGATCGTTGCTCAGCCATGGCGTGCCGATGCGACCGCCCCACGGCCCCACCGGGATCTCGACCGGATCGAGGGCGCCCTTCCGCACGCGGAATCGCAGCGGAATCGATTGGCCGCCGCCCTGTTGCGGCGTGAGACTCACCTGGCCGGTGTAGACTCCCGGCGCGGCCCCTGCGGGGACTCGCACCGTCAGCCAAAACCGGCGCGCTACGCCTTTGGGCAGCGCCACACTATTCTTCGGCACAATCAACCGGGGGCTGATGGTGTACACGCCGCCGTCGTTGGTCACCCGGGTCAGCCGGTATGAAACGTAGCCGACGTCAATGGCGCTCGCCGGTATCGAGCCTTGCGGCCCCCCGAGCGCGCTGACACTCAGGGTTCCGGTGCCCAGATCCTGGAGCGGGAGAACCGACATTGTCAACGGAACCATCTGGCCGGGGAATCCGTCGGCCGCGAGAGGCCGGCCGATTTCCGCGCGATACGGCGTGTCGTTGTAATAAACGTCATTCATGAAATCGCGCTGGAAGACCAGGTAACCGCGACGGGTGTCCTCCGCCGCAGGCTGCAGTGAGTCGCCCGAGGGAATGTGCAGCACGCGCTTGAAGGCATTATCGAAGTAAAACCGCCGCTTCTCTTTCACATATTCGAGAAAGCGCGCTCCCTCCGCTGCCTTCTCGATTGGGAACAGGATCACCGCCGACACGCTGCACGCCCAATTCTCTCCTTGAAACTCGAGATTGAGCTGTCCGTTCTTCACCGTCACATCAAAAACCTTTTCTGAAAAATGAGCGCCCTGGTATTTGTCGAATGTGTTGTCGGATGGCAGGTCTTCGGTGTCCCAAAACCGAAAATATTTCTTCTGGAAGGATTTGAAATCCATCCGCTCGGAAAGCACCTTCTTGCCCTGCGCCAAGATGGAGCGCTCGCGGTAAACCTGGTACTCGCCCCAGAAGCCGGAAGGGCTGTCGATGTTGACAAATACGCGGTACTTGCCGTTGGGAACGTCCACCGCCAACCCTCCGGATTCGATGCAGATGAAATCCTGATAGAGCGGATCGGGCTGCAGCGCGTCTACCGCCCGCCAGACCCTGGCGTTCTTCAGACCATAGCCGCGGCCCGCGGTGTACACGGTGGCCGGCGTAATCGGCGTGAAGCCGTCCATCACGGGGCCGGTGCCAGTGCCGAAATCGAAGGCGTAGTGGGATGTACTTGTCGTCGAACATGAACTCGGTGGTCGCGTTCCATTGACCCGTGCCGATGTCCAGACCGCGGATATAAGCTGTGATGCGGTAGCGGCCGGGCTCCAGGTCCTGCGTCTGCGCGATCCGAATCTTGCCGGGAGAATTGCAGAGCAGCAGGGCCGAGGTTTTGCCGGTGTGCGGCACCTCACCGACTTCGAAGGAGCAATCGCCTTCATATTTCGATCCCTCCCACTTCGCAAACACGCGTCCGAACTGGTCGCGATTCTTGACGATCTCGAATGACGGATCGGCAATGAGGTTACCAGTGCTCGAGCTCACGGCCAGCACAAAAATCGCCAATAGGGCAACTGCAACGGCCAGCAGGAGACTAATCGAAGCCATGCGGGCTTTCCCGTTCTTGCCAGCGCCGGGCCCCTTATGTACAAGCTTGCCGAGGGAGGGCACGTGCCGGCGGAGGAAGGCGCCACGGCGGATCTGCCACATGCCATCACCATAGCGCGAACACTCCGCTGGCTGCCTTGTCGCCGAGGCTCGCGCGCTGGGCGACGCACCGGAGCAGATCCCCAGCCTGCTCAAACCGCAAGCGCAATTGCCATGAGCGCATGGCAACGAAACAGGCATACGGTATAATGGCGGTCCGGCGATGGAACGAACCGACTCCACGCACGCACCCGCGGCGGGGGGCCTGTCGCGGTATCAGCTCCTCGTCCTGCTGGTGGCGTGGCTGGGGTGGGTCTTCGACTCCATGGATGCCACCATTTACAACCTGGTACTGACGCCCGCGCTCCGTGAGCTGCTGGGCAGCCGCGGCACTCCCGAGAACATTGGCTGGTACGGCGGCATCATCCTGGCGATCTTCCTGGTGGGCTGGGCGCTGGGCGGCATTCTGCTTGGGGTTCTGGCGGACTACCTGGGGCGGGCGCGGACGCTGGTCATCACCATTCTGATCTACGCCGTGTTCACCGGGCTGGCGGGCTTCTCGCACTCCTGGTGGGAACTGGCGATCTATCGCTTCTTGACGGCGCTCGGCGTGGGCGGCGAATGGGCCTCGGGCGCGACGCTGGTGGCGGAGGTGCTGCCCGAATCGTGGCGCGTCAAAGGCGCGGGCATCCTGCAATCCGCCTGGGGTGCGGGATATTTCCTCGCCGCCGGCGTGTACCTGCTGCTTTCCGGCCACTCCTGGCGGGTGATGTTCTTCGTGGGCATATTGCCGGCACTGGTGGGACTGTTCGCCTTGCTGAAGGTGCGCGAGCCGGAGCGGTGGCAAGCCGCCAGGCCGTCGGCCGCCGGCCGCCTGACGCTGTGGGAGTTGTTCACGCCGGCCCGGCGCCGCGACACGGTGGTCGGTTCCGCGCTGGCGTTCGTCGCGGTCTTCGGGCTCTGGGGCGCGACCAACTGGACGCCGTCG
Source organism: Bryobacteraceae bacterium (assembly GCA_049698695.1). Lineage (GTDB taxonomy): Bacteria > Acidobacteriota > Terriglobia > Bryobacterales > Bryobacteraceae > Bog-375. Next base: position 4,969 of record JBAVYH010000019.1, read on the forward strand.
CTGGTCCGCGAGATGTTCGAACCGGGCCGTCTCACTGGCGCCGAGATGACGCGGATGGTCAGCTACGCGGTGATGAGCCTGAACGTCGGAGCCATCGCCGGGTATTTCGCCTTCCCGCCGCTGGCTGAGCGCATCGGCCGCCGGCCCGCGTTCGGCTGGATGATGGCGGGCGCGGCCATCACGCTTCCGGCCATATTCCTCGTCCCCAGATCCTACACCACCGTGCTCGCCATGCTGCCGGTTCTGGGCTTCTTCACCAACGGCATTTTCAGCGGCTTCCCGGTCTACCTTCCCGAGTTATTTCCCACGCGTATGCGCGCAACCGGCGCCGGTTTCTGTTTCAACTCCGGCCGCCTGCTGGCCGCGTCCGGACCGTTCCTGACGGGTTACCTGGTGGTGGAGCTGGGCACCTTTGCGCGCGCCGCGAGCGCGGTTGCGCTCATCTACCTGGTGGGTATGCTGGTGCTGCTCTTCGCGCGCGAGACCAAAGGGCAGACCCTGGCGTAACGGATTCCCAGCGTCGGGCCGCCATGGCCGGTGATATTGCGATGACCGGGTTAAGCACCTCCTCCGCTGCATGGTAAGTTTGGTCGAAGTTAGTGTATACCTGGTACCTGCCAGTACATCCGGGACTATAGAACTGGTGGTTTGCTCATGATAATGAGACCAGGTGGTCTGAAAAGCATGTCTGCAAACGCTGTAGCCGGCCTCGAGACACCCGTTGAAAACGGAAGCCCGTCCAAAATCAGAATCGTAGTGGCCGACGACCACCCTATTTTTCGCGAGGGCCTGAGCAAATTGCTTTCCGTCGAGGAAGACCTGGAAGTGGTTGCCCAGGCCGCCGACGGGCTACAGGCGCTGGACCTGCTGCAGCAATGCGAGCCGGACATACTTCTGCTGGATCTCAGAATGCCGGGGCTCGACGGGCTGGCGACCTTGCAACGGCTCGAGTCGGCCCAAACCAAAACCCGGGTGATTATTTTAACAGCATCGAACGACCAGCACGAATTTATCGAGACCCTGAAACGCGGAACATCGGGAATTGTCCCAAAACAGGCCACCATGGAAACGCTGATCAGTTGCATCCGCCACGTCCATGCAGGGGAGATGTGGCTGGATCCGCAGACGACGGCGGCAGTGATCCACCGTTACGCTGCGACCGGAGATGAGGCGGCGCCGGCGGAGCCTTCCAGTCAAGGTGGTTCGCAATTGAGTTCCAGGGAGCGCGAGATCGTGGCCTTGGTCACGCAGGGTTTCAAGAATCAGGACATCGCCGTGAAGCTGTCGATCGCGGAGCAGACCGTCAAGAACTCTCTGCATACTATTTTCGACAAGCTGAAGGTCACAGACCGCCTGGAGCTGGCGCTTTACGCCGTCTCGGTCGGCATTCATTTCTAGCGCACCGGCCAGCGCGCCGTAGCGCGGCACTACTGCAACGGTACGGATTCCGGCGCCACATTCCAGCCATCGATTTCCAGCAGCTTCGGACCGCTGCCCGCGGCCGAGATTCGCGATCTGGCGGCGATCTGCCGCTTCTCTCCCGGCAGTAACGCGAAGTAGTTGTCCTGCCACAACACGGGCAGAATCTCGCCTTGAGGCGCTTCGGGGTCGCGTGACGGGCTTGCCACCTTCAGATGCACCGAGAACGCGAGATGCGGGGTGGGGTTCTCGATGGTGACGTGCGTGATCCGGTCCGCGCCGCTTACTTCGGTGGTGGCGGTGACGCGCAGTTCGACGCGGGGCAGGGAATTGAGCGCGGTGAGATCCGAGAAGGCTTTATTGGGTGTGCGGTACCAGGTGGAATTGTCCCAATCGAGCACGTCCTCTTTGGTGGAGAGCCAGTAGAAGTTCGAGCTCACCACTTTGCCAGTGGCATCGGCCAGCGTCAAATGCACGAAGTATACCGGGCTCAGATCCTGGATCTCCGGGATCGCGAACAGCTTTTGCACGCCGTCGGCGGCAATGTCGAAGGCTGCCTCTCGCGCGTACTTCTCGCTCATGTTCAGGTTGTAGACTTTCGCGGTCGCTTTCAAGCCATGGAAATCCCGGTAGAGCGAGTTGACTACGGCGATGGAGTGGTCGTCGTAGGAATACTGGATGTGCAGCGGCTCGCAGGCCTTCTTGGTGCCGAAGTACGATCCGCCGGGGCGCAGATAGTAGTCGTACACGTGCCAGATCATGGAAGGCCAGGCGTTGTTGAGCATCCATTGAATCACGCCGGTGGCGCGGTATTTGTTGCGCCCGAAGGCCTCGAACATGGCTCGCTCGCCCTCGTAACTCATCACTTGCGCCTTGGTTGCGAATTGGTCGAGGCTCGCGGATGGTCCATAGCGCGCGTCAAGCGCCGTCCGGAAAACCGCGATGTCTTTGAAGACGCCGCCGCCGGCATGATAATCCCACCACGAATCGATGGGCCAGAGATGGTCGTCCGGCAGCATGCGCCGCAGGCTGTCGACGGGCGGGATGGCCGGGCCTGGGCTGGTTTCGGTGTTGAAGCCGTGCGCGCCGCCGCGGCGCTGGTCGAGCAGCCAGTAGCCCGGCGCGACGTAGTCGTACGGGCCGGTCATCTTGACTCCGGTGGCGCCCGTCACCGAGGTCGGCCTCGCTGTAGCTGACGATTCATACGGGTTCGGCCAGTTCAGCTCCTTGAGAATGCCGACGTACATCTTTTCGATTTCCGGCGGCGGGGGATTGTCGCTGCCGTTCATCCAATTGAACGCCGAGGGATGGCTGCGCAGGCGTCGGATCTGATCGCGTAAGGATTCGGCCGCCACCTGCCGGTCTTCGTCGTCCCAGTCCCGCCAGCGCTCCCAGTGATCGCAGCAGCACCAGCCGGCCGTGACGAGAATGCCGTAATCGTCGGCAAGTCGCAGGAAGTTGTCGTTCTCGATCTTGCCTTCCATGCGCACCGCGTTCAGATTCAGATCACGCACGTACTTCAACTCATCCTCCTGGCGCTGGGGCGAGGCGCGGAGCAGCATGTCGAAGGTCCAGCCTCCACCGCGAATCAGAATGCGGCGGCCGTTGATGCTGAAGATGCGGTGCGCTTGCAGGTCGCCGGCGGAAGTTTCGAGCGTGCTCGAGACTTCGCGGACGCCGAACCGCGTTTCGCTGCGGTCCGACACCGCGCCGGCGGTTTCGAATTGCAGCTCGAGCGGGTACAGGTTTTGCGGTCCTACCTGTGCCGGCCACCAGAGGCGCGGGTTGGCGAGGTTCAGTTGCGCGAATTTGTCTGGCGCAAAAGTCACCACTTTCGTTTCGTTGGCCGCCAGCGTGACCGGCTGCGAAAACGCAATGTTCTCGATCTGCCCTTTCAGAACTCCCGTCACAGGGCTCTCGGTCTGGTTGTGCAATTCGGCGGTGACGGTAAGCTGCGCCTTGTCGACGGCGGGCAGGTCCAGTTTCGTAATCACCTGCGGGAAGCGGATAGTCACCGGGCCGCTGGTGGTGAGGTAGACGTCGCGCCAGATTCCCATTCCCTTGTCGGGCGGTGCGGGGTTCCAATCGACGAATGTGATGGCAAGATCGTGTGGCGTGGGCGGAAACACCTCCACGGCGAGTGCGTTGGGCTTGCCCGGGACCACGATGCCGGTGACGTCGAATTCGAAGAGGCGCCAGGCGCCGGCCATTTTGTCTGCGCTCGAGATCCGATGGCCGTTGAGCCACACGTTGGCGCGGAAGTTGATGGCGTCGAAATGAAGCTGGACTCGCTTGCCCTCGTAATCGGCCGGCGCGGTGAACTGGGTGCGATACCACCAGGACGAGCGGAACGGGCTGCCGGGCGGCATGGGGATGTTGGAGAAGTTCTCGCCGATCGGGTAGGTAGTTCCCGGAATGGTGCGCAGGTTCATGCCGAAAGTGGGATCGGGGTAAACCTGATCGGCCACCAGCGCGGCCATCACGGTGGAGGGAACGGTCGCGCGGTAGGAGTGTCGCGGATGAAATGGAGCGTCGGCCGAGACCTCGTCCTGAGGGTTCGCGTCAACGGAAGGTTGGATGTACCATCCGCTGTCGAGCAGCAGCCTGGTATCGGCCGCGTGCAGGCAGGAGAGCAGAGCCGGCAACAATATGATTCGGTATTTCATGATTCCTCCTCGGCTGGGATCGAGAAATCCACCAGCTCGCCGCGAAAGCCGCGGGTTTTCCAGGCGCCGAAAGCGATGCCGGCCAGCATCCAGATGGCGCCGGCGATCTGCGCGGTTCGGCTCAGGTTCAGCCACAGCAACAGGCAGACCAGGAACCCGATCACCGGCGGTACCAGGTTGGCGAGTTTCTTTTCGCGCTCGCGCACATAGTAGCGCATCAGAGCCGCCAGGTTGACGCCCATGAACGCGATCAGCGCGCCGAAGTTCAACAACTCGGCGCCAAGGCCGAAATCGTGAATGGCCAAGGCGCCCAGCAGGGCGAAGACACCGACGAACAGTACGTTGTTGCGCGGGATACGGTGCCTCGGCTCGATCGCCCCGAAAAACGATTTTGGCAAAGCATTGCTGCGGCCCATGCCGAACAGCAGGCGCGCGGCGCCTAGCTGCGCACCCATGCCGGAGCCGAAATTCGCCACCACCAGCGTGACGCCGACGATGGCCAGTAGCGGCCGCCACGCCCGTCCCGCGGCGTAGACGAAAGCCGTGGTCTCATCCGGGAACGGTCGATTCGCCGGCCACAGCAATTGCGCCGCGTAAACCTCGACGGCGGAAAGAAGGCCGATCACCACGCACGTCAGCACCGTCGCCAGCAGGATGTTCCGGCGCGGGTTCTCGGCTTCTTCCGACAGCGTGGAGATGCCGTCGAACCCGATATAGGTGAGCACCGCGATGGAAGTGCCGCCGAGGACGGCGCCGGTCGAGAATGTGGCCGGATCGTAGAACGGCCGGGTGAAGAAAGCGAGGCCATCGTGCGTGCCGCCGAAGATATAGCGCGCGGTGGCGACAAAGAAGGTGACGATCACCAAGCCCATTCCAGCGGCAAGCGCCGCGTTGATCCGCGCCGAGGTGCGGATCCCCAGCACGTTCAGCCCCGTGAAGACCAGCGCCACCAGAACGGCCCATCCCCAGTACGGGACAGCCGGGGCGAAGACGTGCGCCTGCTGGCTGATCCAGATGACGCAAATCATCGGATTGAGCATGTAGTCCATCACCATGCTCCAGCCGGTAACGTAGCCAAGCGCGGGATTGATCTCCTGGCCGACGTAGGTGAAAGCAGAGCCGGCGCTGGGGTAGGCCCGCGCCATTCGGCCATAGCTGATGGCGGTGAACAACATGGCCACCATCGCAATCAGGATGGTGGTGACCACGTGGCCGCGTCCGCGGTCGCTGAGCACGCCGAAGACGGACATCGGCGCGGTCGGCTGAATCACGATCACCCCGTACAGGATGAGATCCCCCAGAGTGAGCGCCCTGCGCAGCTTTGGCGCGGTGGTGGCGGTTTCAGGCATGCCCGTCTGGTCTCTGCACATGTCTCGATTTGCCGGCACCGGCCCTGGACTCAGCGGAAGCCGAGGACGGGATGCGGCGTGTACGGTTCCTCAAGAGAGGCAATTTCTTCGGCCGTCAGGCGCAGCGAGAGCGCGGCCGCAGCGTCCTGGAGATGATGCGCTTTGGTGGCGCCGACAATTGGCGCGGTGATACCCGGCTTGCCGAGCAGCCAGGCCAGCGCAAGCTGGGCGCGGGAAACGCCGCGCCGGCTGGAAAGTTCCCCCAAGCGGTCAACGACTTTACGGTCAGCCTCTTCGCTTGGCAGGTACATGCTCTTTCCGAACTGGTCCGTTTCATAGCGCGTGGTGGTTTCATGCCAGGGGCGGGTCAGGCGGCCGCGCGCGAGAGGGCTCCAGGGGATAACGCCAATGCCTTCCGAACAGCAGAGGGCCATCATCTCGCGCTCTTCTTCGCGATAGAGCAGATTGTAATGATTCTGTATGGAGACGAAGCGCGTCCACCCATGAAGGTCGGCGAGGTAAAGCGCCTTGGTGAACTGCCATGCAAACATGGACGAGGCGCCGATATAGCGCGCCTTGCCCGATTTCACCAGGTCGTGCAGCGCCTCGAGGGTTTCCTCGATCGGCGTTTCGTAGTCCCAGCGATGAGTCTGATAGAGGTCCACGTAATCGGTTCCAAGCCGGCGGAGGCTCTGTTCAAGCTCGTAGAAAATAGATTTCCGGGAGAGGCCGCGGCCATTGGGCTCATCGCGCATGACGCCGTGGACTTTGGTGGCGATTACAACAGCTTCCCGGCGGGCATTTGCTTTCAGGAATCTGCCAAGCACTTCCTCGCTGTCGCCGTTTGAGTAGACGTTGGCCGTGTCGAAGAAATTGATTCCGAGATCGAGAGCCTGGCGGAGGAAGGGCAGGCTTTCCTCTTCGTTCAAGGCCCAGGCGTGGCTGCCGGCGCGCAGAGCACCCGTGGCTGGCGCGCCGTATGTCATGCAGCCGAGACAGATGCGGGAAACCTTCAAGCCGGTCTTGCCGAGGTTGACGTAATCCATTATTTCTCCAGTCGGTTGCGATTCGATATCAGGACTCTCTTGGAGATTATCACGACGAGAATCGGTCGACGCGCGGTTGCCGTGGCGACAGGGATCAGGAAAGGACGGCAAAATCCCGAACGATGGCGGGAGGCACGGTCTCTGCGAGCAGGGCGAGGGCCGCCAGGATAATCCGCGTTTGCAATGCGGCATCGTTGGGAGCGCCGAGAGGATATCCGAACGGAAAATCCACGAACAATACGCGAGGCGGTGCGACTCGTTCCGTGATTTCGCGGCACAGCGTGATGGAGGCTGTGGGAATGCCGGCTTTCTCGATGATGCTCTGGATCAGCCCGACCGACTGATGGCACATCGGTCAGACCGGCGTCAGCAGAACGGCATCCACGCCGTCTTCCACCAGCATGCGGGCAACCTCCGGCGCAGTAGTGCCGATGAGACGGCCGGGCGCGGAGATCGAACCCATGACGCTGAAATGGCGCGGCGCAGCGGAGCCGATGACGCCTTGCTCCACCAGGGATTTCAGCCGATCCAGCGGCAGAGCCAAATTCTTGTCCGAAGCAATTCCGCGGACGTCAAAGGCATCGCTGCGGTGAGCGATGCCCAAGCTACTCAAGGCGGTATCCGGGGCCAGCACGCGGTAGGAAGAGTCGCCGCCGCGGATGGAAGCGTCGAACGGGGGTTGGCCCGGCTTGAAATAGGCCGCGCTGGTGACCAACGCTACCCGCGCCTCGCGCAGCGGCTTGCTTAGTCGGGCGCCCGGCAGCCAGTCGACTCTGCGGTAGGAATACGCCTTCATGAACACCTGGTAGGCCAGCTTGAGATCGGAGAGTCGAGCCATGCAGTTCCCTTCTTTAGATAATATGCCGTCGCGCCGTGATGACGTCCCGAGGATGCGGCGCGCGACATGAAAATGGTGGCGTCTTCTATTCCGAGGAAATCCGCTGGTATCTGATCGTTAGGTACGCAAGGCGGCGGCGCCAGCCCGGAGGGCGAAAGACAATAGCCCACGGCGCAAGCCGTATGGAATCTGGTTGCTTCCTGCCAGCCCCGGAACGGGGCGGAAGACGGTTGGCGAAAACCTCTTCCGCCCCGTTCCGGGGCTTGTCCTCACCGCCGACTTATCCCAACGGCTTACGCCGTGGGCTATTTTCTTTCGCTCCTACGGAGCTTAAAGGCGCGCCTGACGCTGGAAAGAGATCCACTTTTATGTCGTGCACCCCCCAGGATGCGGCCCCGGCGATTCGCGGCGCTCTCACCATGCCTGGATCGCTGTGCTATTGCGCGCCAAGCCGAGTGAGATCTTCGGGCCGGTCTACGTCGAACCATGCCGGCCCCAGCTCGACGCTGAGGCCGCAACTCGTCAGCGCCTTGACAGTGTCGCTGAGCGTGGCGCCGGTAGACCATCGAACGCCTTCGAACATAGCCGGGGCGATCTTGTTGCATGCGATGGCATAGAACCCGCCATCGTCCACGGGGCCCAGGCACGCATTGGCAGGCGAGGCCAAGAGAGCGCGGATGTGCGCTGCCGGCAACCCCGGCGAGTCGCTGCCGAGGATCAGCGCCTTGGGCCGTCCCGCCGCGAGCGCTTGTTCGAGAGCCGCGCGAATCCGTTCTCCCAGTTGGCCGGCGCACTGCACCGACCGCGCCACCGCAAACTCGCGCCAGGCCTCGGTCGGCTCATCGGTAGAGAGTTCCACGTCCGCATCGCCGCGCAAGGATTCCAGCATGACCAGCGTCTGTCGGACGAACGAAGAATGGAGATCGGCCGCGCGCCGCGGGTCTACTCCCAGCCGCGTCTTCACATGCCCCGGCGCCGGCGCCTTCGCAAAAAGAACGATCAGGGGAAGCAAATCCAGATTCTATGCCGAACCAATATCGGGATGGGAATTCAAGGTGGCGCTGCGAGAACGATGTCACCGGACATGGCGATAAAGTCGAGACAGACGGTGCGGCGGCACGCCCAAGTAATAAAGGCTCTGGATCAGAAACCAGCTCCACAAGGTAGCCAAGAGACCTGAGTTGCGCCACCGCCGGCCGGAAACCCGGATGGGGCATTCGAGCAAAGCCAGCCTGCCGGCTTTCGATAGCCGCCGCGCGAAATCGTAGTCTTCCATGATGGCCCACAGGCGGTACCCGCCGAGTTGCTTGAACACGGACCGCCGGCAGAAGATGCCGGAATCGCCATAGAATATCCGCCACTTTCGACGCCAGTGGTTGATGCGTGTGAAGGCGCGGGCGGCCCAGTCGTCTCCTTCGTACCGAACGTCGAAGTTGCCGCCCACGATGGCGGCATCCTCCATGGCGCGGCGGATCTGGTCTAGCGAGCCGTCCGCAAGGCGCACGTCGGCGTGAAGGAACAGCAGCGTCTCGCCGGAAGCGGCGGCCGCCCCCGCGTTCATCTGCGCCGCGCGCCCGGTGGCGCTGCGCACGAGAAGGGCCCTTGGCGAGGCAAGTTCCGCGGTCCGGTCGGTCGATCCGCCATCCACCACGATGACCTCCGCATCCCTCTGTCCACCCAGGTTGTCCAGCAAGCCGCCGATGGCGGCCTCTTCGTTGTAAACGGGAATGACGATTGATATGGTCGGGGACGAAGGCATCGAAACAGAACCAATCAGCTTATCAGGCTGTTCAGCCCGCTGAGGCTGCGGGATAGCAGTGGTACACTCCTATGGATTTAAGAATGATGAGGCAGCAACACCCTGACGGACTCGAATTGGTGAACCAGCGGGGAGAAGAGCGCGGATTCGTCGAGCCGAAGCGCCTCGGAGGCCAGCCGGTCCTGGAAGACCTCTGGGTGATGCAAGGCACTCTTTGCGACCTGCGCTGCAAGCACTGCTATACGGCGTCGTCTCCAGCGAACAATCGGCTGCAACAGATCGCCTTCGCCGAACTCGCTCCGCACCTGGAAGACGCGGCGCGTTTCGGCGTGCAGAAGATCTACTTTACTGGCGGAGAAGTCTTTGTCAACGAGGAGGTGCTGCGCGGGCGGGCGGCGCGTAACGACGAACTGCTGAAAAGCCTCGCCTTCGCTCTCGACATTGCGCCGGTCGAAGTGCTCACGAACGGACGCTTGCATATCAGGAATCACTTCGAGGCCCTGCGGCGCCTGCAGGAGCGCCATGGCGACCGGTTGACGCTGCGCATCACGCTGGAGAGTCCGGATGCGCGGCAGCACGATGCCATCCGCGGGCGAGGGACGTTCGCTCAGACAACGGAAACCATGCGGCTGCTGGCCGAGATGGGTTTCGCGCTCGTGATTGCGGCGGAACGGCCGCTTTTGGATGGACGAAGCGATGCGCAGATACGGGAAAGCTACCGGTCTCTGTTTCCCGGCGCGACCGTCGAAGTCAGCCTGATCGAGAACATACTCGAAATGGGCCATCAGATCACAACTCTTGCGCGGCGCGGCGAAATGCCGCATGCCGAGGTATTCGTGACGACGAACTGCTTCGCGGCGCTCGGCAAATCGCCGGAGTCGCTGATGTGCCACTTCAGCCGCTCGATTCAGAAGATCGATGGCGAGCTGCGCTACTACCCGTGTCCCGTCGTCTACGACGATCCGCGATTCGAGATGGGAACCACGCTGGCGGAGTCGCTGCGGCGCGTCTACATCGGGCATAAGAATTGCTACGACTATTGCCTGAAAGGCCGTGGGGCGACTTGCCGAACGCAAGTCGTATGATCCTGCCGATTGGCTGGGGCACTACCGGCGCAACGAGGTTCACGCGTCCATCGGCCGCCAATCTGGAAATCCGCGACCCGGGAAACGTTTATTCCGCCCCATGAGCCAATCGACCTCGGTTTGCTGCGTATAGAGATAAGCAGGCGAAACCGGAGGCACACCGGTTCTCCAAGCGCGGGGTGGGTCTTACCCCGGCGCCGTTCCTGGCCGCCGCCGTGTGGGTCGCCAGTGAGTTGCTCGGAGGACGGCAAGCCGGCGTGGCTAGCTCATGAAGCCAGCCCACGCCGACTTGCCGAGCACGTAGACCGCCCACGGAAGCACCACCGCGAAGAGCGCGCCCCCGAACGATAACTTCTTACCTGCCGCCGCTTTCAGGCCGATGGCCATCAGCAGAATCGTCCAGAAAGAGAACAGGTCGAGCGATGTGGCGAAGGAATACAGGAACTTCGAGCTGGTTCCCGGATCCATGAACGCCCCGGGGTTGAACGCCAGCGCGTTTTGGACATTAACCTCGTCCGGGTTCTTCAAGAAAAGCACCACAATCGTCAGGACGGCCGAGATCAGCCCGGTCAGGCTCGCATAACACACCACCGCGAAAACCTGCTTGAAGCGGATCCCCGCGGAGAGAATCCCCGACGCCACGCCTAGGAGGACGCCGGCGATGATCAGGTAGATCACTGGCACAAAAACGACGACGGCGTAGGCCATGATGGACGCGATTTTGATGCCCATCGAGACCGCCTGCTCGCGCTGCTCCGGCGTCATCTGCTGCGTCCGCGAGCTGACTTCCATCCCGTGCCGCACGATTCGCTCCCAGCCAATTTGGTGCCCCATGGTCATGGTCACCGCCAGGGTGGCGATCATGAGCAGCACTACCGGCACGATCCAGGTGGGCCGCTTCGCGATATCTTCGAAAGCTTTCTTGGGGTCGAAAAAGACCCCGGTGATTCGCGAGAATTCGCCCATTCCCGCTGGGGCCGGCTCGACGGCCGGGGAGTTTTCGGGTGTCATAGCTTTGGTGATTGTACGCCATTTGCGCCGATTTGTTCCATGGAACATTCGGGATCGCAATTGCGTAAGCCGAAATCGAGGATTTCCATGCGCGCTCTGCTCGTTCCGCCCCTGCTGGCGGCCCTGTTTACGCTGGCCAGCTGCGATATCGACGACTTCGATGGCGGCTGGCAACATTTCAGCCGCGATTTTCACTACAGTTACCCGTGTGCCCCGGGCAGCCGGGTCTCCGTCGAGACGTTTAACGGCTCGGTTGACGTTTCGAGTTGGGATGAGAACAGCATCGACATCAGCGGCACCAAGTACGGCCCTACGCAGGCCTCCGCCGACAGCCTGCGGGTCGATATCGACCGCTCCGCCGGGGCGGTGGCCATCCGTGCCGTCCGTCCGGTGGAGCGGCGCAACAACCAGGGGGCGCGGTTCGCCATCAAGGTGCCGCGCACGGTGGTGCTGGAGCGCATCACCGCCAGCAACGGCGCCATCCACACCGAAGATGGCGTCGGGCCGTCCCATTTCCGCACCAGCAACGGTTCGGTACGGGTGGAGGGCCTGCACGGCCGGGTGGACGCGGAGACCTCGAACGGACCAATCGACCTGGTGAAAGTGGATGGCGACGCCCTGCTCCGAACCTCGAACGGCCACGTGGATGTCCAGCAACTGCGCGGGTCGCTCGACGCTACCACCAGTAACAGCGCCATCACCGCCCAGATCGATCGCTCGCCGGGCGACATCCGGGCCGCCACGAATAACGGCTCGATCAATCTCGACCTACCTCCGGATTTCGCCGTTGGGATTCGTGCCCACACATCCAACAGCTCGATCACGGTCCACCTGCCGTCCGGCACCAACGCCCACGTGATTGCCTCCACCAACAATGATTCGATCAGCTCCGAGTTCGAAATGACGGTGCGCGGCGAAATCAGCAAGACTCACCTGGAGGGCGATATCGGCAAGGGAGGGCCGCTGATTAATCTCGATACTTCCAACGGCGGCGTGCGCATTTTGAAAGGCGTCAGGTAGCGAACGCTCCCTTGCTCCCAGCGTGGTCGCTGTGAAGCCGGCGGCGAATTCCACGCCGCCTGCCGGGACGCGGTTGTGCCCTGGGCCGGACCGGCCTCGATGCCCGGTTCCGGCGAGGTTCGTCACCGAAGAAGCGTGCTTGTCTCAGAGTTGGCTGATGATAATGCGGTGGACCCTGATGAGCAGGTCGACCTCCTGACGCGGGACTTCCAGAAGCGACGCGATTCGTTCGGGGGGATCTCCACGACGATGCATCCGCAGGGCTTGCGCCCGTTTGTTGAGGTTCAAGGCCGCCCTGCCGGCGTCCGGAGCGGCTTCGGCAGGCTGCCGGCGAAGGGCCTCGGCCTGTTGCTCCACGCCTTCGACGCGGGCGACTAGGGCTTCCATGCTGATTTGGAGACTCGCTCCTGCGGCGGCAGTCCGGCGTGCGGCGCCGATCGCCAGGCGCGCCAACAGCAGGGCAGTCCCGCCGCACACGAGGGCCACCAGAAAAGCAGCCGAGAACACGATCAGGCAAAGGTTCATGGAATGCTCCGCAAGCGTTCGTTGCGGCTGGCGATTTCCTGGATTTTCACGCCATAGTTTCCTTCCACCACCACCACCTCACCGCGCGCGATCAGGTGCTGATTGACACGCACTTCCACAGGGTCATTCACGTCGCGGTCCAGCTCCACGATGGAGCCGGTGGAGAGCTTCAGAACATCCTTCATGGGGAGGCGCGTTCTGCCGAACGAAATGCTGACCGGAAGGTCGACGTCGAGCAGCAGGCCGATTGTCCGCGAGTTCAGAGCCAGTTGGCCGGCGTCGCTCCACGTTTCGGCCGGCGCCGCCTCGGCAGAGGCTGGCTCACCAGGAGGCGGCTCCGAGATCAGGGATAGCAGGTTCGGGCTGAACGCCACCAGCAACGGCGGTTGCGCGCCATCCGTGAATCTAAGCGAGACCGAGGCCCACTCGGTCGATTCCGGGACCGCGTCGCGAACGGCGCCGGGACCGCAGGTGATCTCCCGGCCCAGCAGGCCGCCGATCGATCGGGCCATGGCTGACAAGGACTGCCCTACAATCTCGAACCAGGTGTTTTGGGCCTCGCTCGAGGCCACAGTATCCAGGCCCGCGGCTTTGAGGGTCACCGTGCCCACGCGCTCCCAGGTCGGCTGCGGAGAACCAATCCAGGCAACGGCGCCAGCCGCCGCTGAGAAGGGATGTTCCCACCAGAGATAGGGGTATTCTCCGGACGCCACTTCCGCAGCAGTCCCGCTGACCGCCTGCCAGGCGACTTGCGGCCGCTGGTCGGTCATGGAACCTAATACCTGCGCCAGGGATTCGGCCCACTGATTGAGAACGCTGGCGACTCTTGCGGTCGCATCGAGGGTGTTGGTTCGAGTAGTGTCGCCCGGGCTCATACCGTCATGACTCCTCTGGTTATCGGCCACTGCGCAGCCAGGTGGCTTCGCAACCGCAGAATCGCCTGCGACTTGAGCTGCGAGATGCGCGATTCGTGAAGGTTCACCACTTGCGCGATCTCGCGTAGCGTGAGCTCCTCCTGGAAGTAGAGACTGAGCACCGTCCGCTCAATCTCGGGAATCCCATCAATTCCCGCCGCCAGCAGCCGCTCCAGTTCGGCGCGCTCGAGGAGGCTGGAAGGCGAGTTGTCCTGCCCGTCGGGGATGTAGCGCAACAGGTCACCGGAGCTTTCGCCGGAGACATACTCGAGACTGGCGATGTTCAGACCGCGGGTTTCCACCAGCCACTCGTGGTATTCGTCCAGCGTAATGCCGAGCTCGAGGGCGATGTCCTCCTCGGTGGGACTGCGCTGGAGACGCTGCTCGGCCTGGCTGACGGCGGTTTCGATCTGTTTGGCTTTGCGGCGTTTCTGCCGCGGTGCCCAATCCAGGTCGCGCAGGCTATCGAGGATGGCGCCGCGAATCTTGTATTCCGCGTATGTTTTCAGCTTTACGTTGAAACGGGGATCGAAATTGTCGATCGCTGAGATCAGGCCTAGGACGCCAGTTGAGACCAGGTCTTCCAGGCTGATGTTTTCGGGCAGCCGCTCCTGAATTCGCCGCGCGATCAGCCGCACTTGGGGCATGTGCAGCAAAATCAGCCGTTCGCGTTCTTCTTCGTTGATCGCCTCAGGTGCTGCGCGGGAGTACATAGGCGTTGGCTCTTGCACCGCGGTTCTCAGGCCGCCGACGCGACCTGGCTGGCTGGCGCGCCGAGGAGGCCCTCCGCCAGCCGTTCCCATGTGACGGCTTCCAGATCTTCCGGAATTCGCTGGCCATTGGCGAAGAAGGACAACGGTTTCGCCGTGCGCGCCGCTTCGTTGAATATCGGGCCGAGAGACTCGGTTTCGTCCAGTCTGGTAAACAATAGACGCTGCGGCCGGAAGACCTCGAATCGATCCACCATGCGGGTTACATCGGCAGCTTTCATCGAGGACGATAGGACCAACTGGGTGTCGATGTCGCTGCGGGAAGAAAGAAAATGCGCCAATCCGCAGTCGGCCTCCATGTCGGCTGGGCCGAACCCCGGGGTATCGATCAGGATCAGATCCTTACTTCGGTTCTCTTCGATGGCCTGGGCCAGGGCCCCGACGGTTTCGAGCACCTGGATGCCGACCCCCAGGATGGCCGCGAAGGACCGCAATTGCGCCGCGGCGGCAATGCGGAACGTGTCGACCGACAGAAGCAGCACGGGGCGCCGGCTGGCGAGACCATACTGAACTGCCAGTTTCACCAGCGTGGTGGTCTTACCCGATCCAGCCGGCCCGACCAGTGCCGCTATGCGGGGCGAGGATTCGCTGCGGCCCAGGCTGGGCTCGACGCTGAAGCGCGAGCGGACCTCTTCTACCAGGGCCTGGCACCAGGTCAATTTCTCCCCGCTCTGCGCCCCTCGCGGGGCCATCGCATGCGGCGCCGAGAGTCGCGCTTCTGCCGCTTCGACGACCTCGCGAGCCAGGCTGGGGAGTACTTCCTGGGCGGCGAGCGCGGCGTAAGCCTCTGAAGCAGTGGGCGACACCCCACTCCAGCGTGCGGGCGCGAACGCGGACCGCACCAGGGCGCGGCGCATTCGTTCCAATTCCTTTTTGAGGCTAGCGACGTCCGTTGCCAGGCGATCGTCGCCGATTCCAGTTTGTGGCGGGACGGGCGTGGCAGCGCCTCCCGCTGCCTGGGCTGCATTTTCGGCTGCGAAAACGACTTCGTATTCGCCCAGGTGGCGGGCCTCGGGCGGAGCCTTGCGACTGTTCACCAGCATCGCTTCCGGCCCCAGTTCCTGGCGCGCCTGTGCGATGGCGTCTTCCACGGCGGCGGCGAAATAGGACTTGATCCTCATCCGAATACTCCTCGCCCGGCGGGCGCGGAAACTCGCCGGTCATGAGGTTGATCGGCGGTCCGGGAGCTTTTCTGTAGGCCGGGACTAGGAGATATTTCCCAGCGATTGCACGCGAACTCCGGGAGGAATCTCGTTGTGTGCCAGGAAGAAGAGGTTGGGAATGGTGGGTTCGGTGATCTGCCGGAGGAAGGCGCGGGCGCCGGTGGAAGTGATGGCTACAACCGCGGTTTCCGGCGCCATCACACGGGCCGCGATGCGGTTCAAGATGTCGCGCGCCGCTTGCGGCGCCAACGTCAAGTGGCTGTTTTGCTCGCCATGCTCGACGGCGTTCTCGACGGTTTGCTCGATGGAGGGATCCAGGAACCAGGCAGGCAGTTCGCCGGCGCGGTTCAAGTAGGGCTTGACCACCGAACGGCGAATGGTCTGGCGCGCGTATTCGGTCAGCAGGGTGGTATTGCGCGTGGCGGCGCCGGCCTCGCCGAGCGCCTCCAGAATGGAAACTGCGTCGCGGATCGAGACCCGCTCGCGCAACAGGTTCTGCAGCACGCGTTGCACCGCGGCCAGGGGCAGCACCTTGGGCACCAGATCCTCCACGACCTTGGGGTTGTCGATGGCTACCCGATCGAGCAGGCGCTTGGCGTCCTGCCGCGAAAACAGCTCGTATGCGTGGCGGCGAATCAGTTCGGAAAGATGCGTGCCCAGCACGCTCACGCCATCCACTACCGTATAGCCCGATTGCCGCGCCCGCTCCGCGCGCTCGAGCGGAATCCAAAAAGCACTGATGCCGAAAGCGGGCTCGCGCGTGGGCTGGCCGTCGAGGGCATGGTCGATTTGCGCCCCGGGTATGGCAAGCTCCCTGCCCTGCGGAAGCTCATAGCGGGCGACTTCGACCCCTTTTATCGAGATGACGTACTCCCGGCTCCGCAACGACAGGTTGTCGGTGACGCGGACCGGCGGCAGCAGGTAGCCCAAGTCGCCTGCCAACTGCTTGCGGATCGCGGAGATGCGGCGCAGCAAGGGGGATTCCTGCGCGCCCTCAACCAGGTTCACCAGGCCCAGTCCGACTTCGATCGCCAGCGGCTCGACACGCAGCAAGGCTTCGGGGTGGTCCTTGGCTGCAAGCGGTTTGGCCTCCTTAACGGAGCCGCGCGTCAGCAGGGCTTCCTTTTGGCGCATCTTCCAGCCGATGGCCCCGGCGCCGCCGCCCAGGACCAGAAATGGCAGCATGGGCATCCCGGGCAGCGCGGCCATGGCGAGCAGCACCCCTCCGGCCAGCAGCAGCGGCTGTGAATTGCCGAAGATCTGCCGGTGGAACTCCACCCCGACGCGCGCGTCCGAACTGGCCCGGGTTACGATCAGGCCGCCGGAAATGGAAATCATCAGGGCGGGAATCACCGTGACCAGACCGTCGCCAATGGTCAAAACGGTGTAGGTCTCGAGGGCTTTCTGGAAATCCATTCCGTGCTCGAAGACGCCGATCAAAAAGCCGGCCACGATGTTGATGCCGGTGATCAAAATGCTCGCCACCGCGTCACGTTGGGTAAACCGCGAAGCACCGTCCATCGCCCCGTAAAACTCCGCCTCGGTGGCGAGTTGCTTGCGCCGGCGCTTGGCCTCGGTTTCGTCGATCAGGCCGGAGTTGAGGTCCGAATCGATCGACATCTGCTTGCCCGGCAGGGCATCCAGGGTGAAGCGCGCCGTCACCTCGGAAATGCGCACCGCGCCATGGTTGATCACCACGTACTGGATGGCGATCAACACCAGGAAGATCACCGCGCCGATGATGTAGTTGCCGCCCACCACGAAGCTGCCGAAGGCGCCGATCACCCGGCCGGCTGCGGTGGTGCCGGTGTTGCCGTTGAGCAGGATCAGGCGCGCCGAGGAGATATTCAGCGACAGGCGATAGAGCGTCAGCAGCAACAGCGTGGTGGGAAAGGAGCTGAACTCGACCGGGCGAACCAGGTAGAGCGAGACCATCAGCACGGTTACCGACAGCAGAATATCGGCAACTACCAGAAAGTCCAGCACGAACCCGGGCAGGGGCGTGATCAGCGCCACGATGATGGCCAGCACGGCGAGCGGCACAGCCATCTGGCGGAGCCCGTCCAGCGGCAAGCCGCCGAACCATCCCGGCAGGATTGGCGCTGATATCGCCTTGGCGGGTGTCATGGCCTTAACCGGGAAGCCTCCCGTTCATGAGTTTGAAGATGTAAGCCAGTATCTCCGCCACGGCGCGGTAGAGGTGTGGCGGGATCTCCTGGCCGACGTCGACCGAGTGATACAGCGCCTGCGCCAGCGGCGCGTTCTCGACAATCGGCACTTCGTGTTCGACGGCTTTTTGCCGGATGCGCAACGCCAGGTAGTTCTTGCCTTTGGCCACCACCAGCGGGGCGGACATGGTTGCGGTCTGGTAGCGAAGGGCGACCGCGAAGTGGGTAGGGTTGACGACGACGGCGGTGGCTGTCGAAACATCCTTCATCATCCGCCGCCGCGCACGCTCGCGCTGCAAGCGGCGGATGCGGGCCTTCATTTGCGGATTGCCCTCGATATCCTTCAACTCCTCTTTGATGTCCTGCTTGCTCATCCGCAGGTCGCGGCGGTAGCGGCGCATCTGGCGCAGCAGGTCGACGGCTCCGAATACCAGGAACGCCGCCGCCGCTTTCCAGAACAGACCCATCAGCGTGGCTCCCAGGAATTGCCAGCCGACCTCCAACCCGGCCAGCGGCAGAACCAGCAAGGCGTCCAGCTTGTCCCGCGCCACGACGTAGACCGCCCAAAGAAACAGCGGCAGCAAGACCGCGGCCTCTACCAGCGCCCCCGCATTCTGCCGTGGCAGGTCCCGCAGCCGGGTCATGGGGTTGAAGCGCTGCGGATCGGGCGCCAGCCTCTTCAAACTGAGTCCGAATCGCGTGGTCATCAGCCGCAGCCCGAGCGTGGCAAGCACCACCGCCAGCCCGCCGAGCAACAACGGCAGCAAGTTGCGCCAGAAGAGCTGGTAGGCTGTGTGGACCAGACCCTCCGGGCCCAGTTCTCGCTGAAAAGCGAGTTCCAGCAGGGCCCGCATGGTCACGCGGAACTGGCTCAACCAGGCGCTCCCGCCGACGCCCGCCAGCAACAGAAACACCATGAACTGCAAGGCCGAAACAAACTCGCGCGCGGAGGGAAACTGGCCCTCCTCGCGCGCCTTCTTGACGCGGCGCTCGGTGGGTTGTTCGGTCTTGCCGCTGCGGTCGGCCATCGGCGTTCATAGCCCCAACACCCGTTGCGCCACGCGCCATGCCCCTAGGCCGAACTGCGCCAACACCCGGGGATAGAGCGCCATCACCGCCGCCAGGACAAACAGCGCGGTCAGCATTTTGGCTGGAAAAGCCAGCGACAGCAGTTGCAACTGCGCGTTCAGCCGGCCCATCAGCGCCAGCGCCACGTCCACCATTACCAGCAGCGCAACCACCGGCAGCGCCAGCCGCGTTCCCGCGGCCAGCAGGCTTCCGGTCAGCCGGATGAATGCCTCCGCCGAGGCGAGTTGAAACACGTAGGCTCCCGGCGGAATCTTCTCCAGGCTGACGGAGAACAAGCGAAGCACTTGCCCATCCATGCCCAGGGCGAAGAACAGCATCCCCGCCGCCAGTTGCGCCACAATCAGCAGAATGCCGGAGTCGGCCTGGGTGTTCGGGTCCACCGTCTGGGCGTAGCCGTACCCCGCGGGCATGCCCAACATCTGGGCGGCGAAGATGGCCACTTCCAGCACCGTTGCGGCGGCCAGACCGATGGCGACTCCGATGGTTGCTTCAGCCATTGCCCAAGCGACCAGGGTTCCGGCGCCAGCGCCGACTCCGTCCAGGAGGGGCCAGCGCGGCGCCAACGCCAGCGTGAACGCCAGCGAGAATGCCGCCCGGGCCATTCCCGGCGTGCCGTTGAAACCCGGCAGCGGCACAAATGCCATAGCGCCCGAGACTCTCGCCAGCACCAGCAGGAATCCCAGCAGCGTGCCCGCTGAAATGGTGAGGTTAGTGGGCATACCGGCCCAGATCGCCCCACAGCGTAACGGTATACGTCACCGATTTCTGGATGAGCCACGGCATCAGCAGTAACAGCGAGACGAGAAACGCGATCAGGCGGGGGATCGTGCTGAAGGCGTTGTCTTGCATCGAGGTGGCGATCTGCACCAGGCTGATGCCGACGCCGGCCGCAAACCCGATGGCCAGCAGCGGCGCGGCCAGCCAGAACGCCATCAACAGCGTCTGCCGGATGATGTCCACCACCATATTGGGCGTCACTGGTAAAAACTCCTCATCAGCGATCCCACCACCAGGTTCCAGCCGTCGACCAGCACGAAGAGCAGAATCTTGAAGGGCGCTGAGATCATCACCGGCGGCAGTTGCACCATGCCGACCGAGAGCGTCACCGAGGCCACCACCAGATCAATCACCAGGAACGGCAAGAAAAGCACCGCGCCGATCTGAAAACCGGTCTTGAGCTCGGAGAGGATATAGGCGGGAATCAGGACCTTGAGATCGAGATCGGCCCGGCTGCGCGGAGCCGGGGCGTGCGCCAACTCGAGGAACAGGCGGATGTCTTTTTCGCGTGCGAAGCGCGCCAGAAACTGGCGCAGCGGCTGGGCGGCCTCCGTCATCGCCTGCTCGGTGGTGAGCTTGCCATTCTCCATCGGTTCCCAGCCGCGGTGGTACATGTCGGCCGCCACGGGTTGCATGATGAGGATCGTAAGAAACAGCGCCAGCCCCAGCAGAACCTGGTTGGACGGCGTATTCTGGGTCCCCAGCGCCTGCCGGAGGAAATGCAGCACCACGGTGATTCTCAGGAAGGGCGTGATGGACATCACAGCGGCGGGCAGCAGAGTCATCAGCGTGAGCAGGATGACGACTTGCATGGGCACGCTGAGCGCATTTTTTCCCGCCGATATGCCGAATAGCGAGAGAGGTTCGGGGGTTGCGCCGAATGCCGGCGCGGTCAGCAGACAAACCGCCAGTCCGCAGGCCCTCATCGTGTTGCCTGCTCTCCGCCTGCACCAGGCGCCGCGGGGTGCCGTTCGATCAGCCGGCAGCCGCCCGGCGAGGCGGCCACCAGCAGCATCGTCTCGCCCAGCCGCACCAGGTGGAGCGAATGCTGCGGTCCGAGCGGCAGCCGTTCGACCAGCTCCAGCTTGCGGCGGGAGCGCTTCC
Organism: Bryobacteraceae bacterium; assembly: GCA_049698695.1. GTDB lineage: Bacteria > Acidobacteriota > Terriglobia > Bryobacterales > Bryobacteraceae > Bog-375. The sequence continues at coordinate 25,672 of JBAVYH010000019.1, forward strand.
GGCCTACTGCCAGGCTGGCCATGCCGCGGTGCCGGAGCGACCAGAGCGTAACTCCGAGCAAGCCCAAAACAGCGGCCACCGCCGCCATCTGCCCGATCCCATCCATCTCGAGTTATCCTCGCGTTTCAGTCTTCGCGGAAATCGGTGATGCGCACGCCCAGCGTGCTTTCGATCACCACGATCTCACCGGAGCCGCATAGCACGCCGCCGATGTAGATATCGATGTTCTCGCCGGCCGACCGCACCGTTTCGATCACGCTGCCCTGTTCGAGGCGCAGGATCTCGCGCGCCGTCATGATGCGGCGGTCGAGCTCGATTTCGATCTCCACCGGGATCTCTCCCAGAGGAGCGATTTCCTCTTGAGGATTCATCGGCGGACTAGTGAATTAAGTTGATAGTGTCCTGGCTTAATTGATCGGCGGTGGTCACCACGTGCGCGTTGGCTTCATAGGCCCGCTGGTACACAATCAAGCTGGTGAACTCGGAGGCGATATCCACCGTCGAGGCCTCGATCGATCCGCCCACGATGGTGCCGCGTCCGCCCGTGCCGGGGGTTCCGATCGCCGGATTGGCGGTTAAGGAACTGAGCTGCAGGTCGTTGTTGCCGCTCGCGATCAGTGTGTCCGGGTTGCGGATGGAAGCCATCGCGACCTGTCCCACCACCACCTGCGTGCCGTCGGTGTATTCGGCCAGAATCTGCCCGCCGTTCCCCATGCCGACCTGGTCCAGTTGCACCGCCGCCGACCCGTTTTGGGAGGTGGCGGAGAAAGCCGAGGGCTGGCCGAACTGCGTGATGGTGGGGCTGCCGTCGCTGTTGTAAGGATCCCAACTGATATTCATATCCGCCGCCCCGTCCGCCAGGCCGGTGATACCGAAGGTAATTGGGCTTCCAGCGGCCGGAGAAGTGAGGTCGCCATTGCTGTCGAAACTGAGCGTGCCGCTGGCGCCGGAAATGTCAAATGGCGTGCCCGCGGTGCCTCCGCTAACGTCCGAGCCCGGTATCGTAGCCTGATAGCTCCAGGTGTTGCCGCCGGTGTTTTGAAAGTTGAGGGTCAGAGTGTGGGAGTCGCCCAGACTGTCGTACACGGTGATCGGCATCGAAAAGTCCGAAGTGGCGTCGGCCGCCGCCGACGCATTCAGGTTGAGTTCCGCCGTGATCTGGCTGGTGGCGACGGGTGGTTTGAGCGCCCCCACCGGAACCACAATGTTGCCCACCGGCCCGTTGGTGTCCACCTGGCCGGTGGTGGAGTCGACCGTGGTCCAGCCCTGAACGTAATCGCCCGAGGCCGTGGTCAGATTGCCGGATTTGTCGGTTTGAAGGTTGCCGGCGCGGGTGTAGAGCGTGTTCCCCGCGCTGTTCTGGACGATGAAGAAGCCATCGCCCTGGATGGCGGCATCGAGCAGGCCGCCCGAGGTCTGGATGGCGCCCTGCTGGCTGTATTCGGCCAATGTGACCGGCTGCGCCACGCCGAAGCCGACCTGGGTAGTTCCGAGGCCCGCCCCTAACGATTGGGTTACCAGGTCGCTGAAGCATAGCTCGGTGGCCTTATAGCCGGGTGTGTTCAGGTTGGCCAGATCGTTGCCTACCACGTCAATCGCGGTGGAATCCGCGTTGAGCGCGGAAAGTGCGGTGGAAAAGGAAGTAAACATTGGGTCTCCTGTTACGAATTAGTGGTGCCGTTGGTGCTGCCGTTGCTGTTGGCGTTGCCGGCGCCCACCAGCGTGTTGAGGTCCTGCAGGATGGAGAAAACATCCGATCCGGTGCTGATGGACGTGTCCAACTGCTGGAATTCCGCCAACTGGGTGACAAACGTGGTTCCGTCCACCGGGTTGAGCGGGTCCTGGTTTTCAAGCTGGGCTACCAGGAGCTGCAGAAACATGTTCTGATCCGAGGCGGCGCTGGCGCTCGCGCTTGTGCTCGCGCTGCCGGTGGAGGGTGACGAAGTGGTGGTGCCTGTTGGTGCCATACAATTCTCCTTACGTTGTTTGTGCCGGGGGCGGTGTATTCGCCACTTCCTGGGCGATCATAGTGTTGATCTGCGATTGTGAAAAGCCGAAGGTGTAGAAGGACGCTACCAGGCCGGGATTGATGAGCGCGCCGTTGGGCATCTGAACCATGTAGTTCGGCTGTTGTTGCACGAACGGGTCGCCCGCCGGCTGAGTGAATATATTTTCAGTCACCACCGTGCCCCCTATCATCTGCGCTACAGTTTGGGCGGTGCTTTCGGTGGCGAAGTAGATCGGGTTGTATTGGAAGGTGCTGCCATCAGGATTGAGTCCGATGGGATCGGTCATCCACACGTTCGGTCCAAAGACGGATTGTGCTGTGGGAGGTGCAGCCGCCGCCGCCGCACTTGCAGCGCTCGCGGCCGCAGCCTGCGCTGCAGCCTCCGCCGTAGCAAGAGGGTCCGCGGGATTATAGGAGCTGCCGCCAAAAAGCAATTCGAAATCGGAAAGGCCGCTGGAGTCAGGCGTCGAAGAGGACGCGGCAGCCGTGCCGGCGGCGCCTGCGGAGGTGCTGGATGCGGCTGCGGCGGTACCCGAGGTGGCGGCGGGATTGTAGGAGCTGCCGCCAAAGAGCAATTCGAAATCGGAAAGGCCGCTGGAGCCGGCCGTCGAAGAGGACGCGGCGCCTGCGCCGGCGGCGGTGGTGGTGGCCGAGGAGGCCGGGGCGGAAGTTGCCGCCGTTCGGCTTCCGGCCGTTGTGGTGATTTCCACGGCCGGCCGCTGGGCCACTGCACTGCGCGCCAGCAACGAGCCGAAACTGGAGGTGACCTCCTCCTCTGGGGCCGCCGTTGCCGCCTTCTCAGCCGGGGAGCCGCCTGCTGTGCTGCCGGCCGCCGAGCGCCAAATGAGCGCTGCCGGCATCGGCGCCGAGAGGTTAGCTACTGGAGTGACGTGTAAAGCCATGAGAACTCCTTGGATTCCGGTTGGCGTTGATTCTGCCGCTTTTCCTGCGGCTGGCCGTCGCGCGGATCGCGCCCGCCGCTTTCTTGCCGCGATTGGTTTTGGGACGACTGGAAACCGGCGCTGGCGGCGGGCTCCGCCATCCTGATGCGCGCGGTCGCGACTGCCGGAGCGTCGTGCCACGTTTCCGCCCGCAAGCCGGTTTGCTCCAACCGGGCGGTGAGGGCAGGCAGGTCGTCGCGCAACGCGCCGGCCAGATGGCTGTCGGGCGTGCGCACGTCCACCTGGACGGATCCGGCGCGTTCCACCAGGCGCACATTGACCCGCGCATCGGCATCGCGCAATTCGAGCTGGATTTCCCTTGCTACGCCTCCAGCCGCGGGTTTGGGTGCGAAAGCCGGCTCGGCCCCGCTCTGGGTCGAAAGATCTGCCGCCGGCGGCGCCGCAGTCTGGCCCTGTTTGGTGCCCTCGAGCGCCACCACCGCGCCTGCACTCGGGACGGCCGCTGCGACCACGGACAGACTGTGGGCGACCGGCCCGGTTTGAGTCGCGCCGGCCTGAATAGGTTGGGCTGCCGCGAAGCCGGGAGCCTGATCGCGCGTGGAGCGGTAATTGGCACGGCTGCCGCTGAAACCGCTGTTAGCCGCGGACGAGAAACGCTGGGCGTTGCTGTCGCCCGCCGGCTGCGGCTTCGGGGCGACGAACAGCGGGTCGGATGCAGTCGCCGGAACCAGCACTGCCTGGAAAGCCAGCGCCCCCTGTTGCGGCACGGTATCACCGGCGGGTTGGGCGGAGCTGTCTGATGAGCTGGCATTGTCTGCGGCGATATCGCTACCATCGTTGGCACGATGCGGCTCAGAGCTCCGGCTCCCGCTCCGGGCAACCAAGCGCGCGAACGCGATGGCGTCGGAGTCGGTCCCTTGGGCTTCGATAGCGTATGCCATCTGTGCCGCCGCAATCGGGTCCGCCGCGGCTTGCTGCGGCGAGTGGGTCTGCTGTGTGTTCCCGTCAGGCGCTACCGGCTTCCATCCGGCCGCGGTGCTGAGCCCATCCGTCGCCGCACCGGTGCCGGCCGTTGAAGCAGCGGAGGACATCCGGCTGATGGAAACGGTGGCCGCCGGCTCACCGCGGTCGGCAGAGGCCCCCGCGGTTTCCGTTTCACTGACCGCTGCGCCCGCCATTGCCCGCGGACGAGGTGTCTGCAACACCTGCTCGGCCAACGCGGTGATGCTCGGCCCGGGGCCAGGAACCAGTTCGGGCTGGGTGGCTGACGTTCCGGCTGAGTCTGTGACCGGGTTCGGCCGTTGTTGGCCATCGGCCGGCGGCGACTGGCCGTCCGCCGAGCCCGGTGCGAGTTCTGTGGCCTTGCGCGGATTCAGCGGGAGGTCGCTCGCAGACCAGGGCGCTCTGCCGGCAGCCCATGCCGGCCCGATTTCGGTTCCGCCGCTGAAAGCCTTGGCGCGCTGAGTAGCCTGAACCGGCGCCGCTTCGCCACTTGGGCCAGCCGAGGCTCGGTCTGCCGCGCCATCGCTTGCGGTGTCGCTGGTTTCCGGAGTTGGGTAACCGGATGGCACCGCCAAGGCAGGTTTATAGTCCCCGGGCAACCATGGAGATTGGGTTCGCGCTTGGGCCGGATCGGGCGCCGCCAGATTCGGATTCGGCACCGAGGCAGTAGCTCCCTCTGCTGTTTGCTTCTTCTCGACGGTATCCTTTTTGGATGCGCGAGTCGCGTGAGCCGCGGCTGGGTTCGATCCCGGCGCTCCTCGGCGCGGGGACGAAGGCAGGTTCCCGGCTTCGGAATCCACCATTTGATCGAGCAGGGCGGGGAACGGCGATGCCTGGGCCGCAGATGCGGCTGCCGCTCCGGACGTCTTCGGTGCTGGCGTGTTCAACGTGGCGGCAAACGCGGTTTCGATTCCGCTGGCGAAGGCGCGCGACGTAACGACGCTCATGACGCCGCAAAATGCACCCGCCGGGCCAAAACGACGGCAACGCCTTTTCAATGGATTGCGCCAGCGGAGGGTGACAAGAAACTGCCGTGCGGCGCGCCAGCGGCAAAAAGCCGCCGCCAAGACAGGCCGCGTACACTTCTCTCATCGGCCGCTGTCAACGCGTTATGAGCGATCTGCCACCGCAGACCCGCTTGGCCTGCGACGTGCAGTCAGCAATCTCGCCATGGATCCCATGACCGCAATGGCGGCTAGCGGCCTTCGCTCCCGCATGGAATCGCTCGACCTGTTGGCTAACAACGTGGCCAACGCTTCCACCGGCGGCTACAAGGCGGACCGCGAATTCTACAGCCTCTATGTATCGCCCGAGGCCGGCGAGGTGGATGTGGACCAGGCGGCCAGCATGCCGGTGATCGAGCGGCCCTGGATCGATCTCGCCCAGGGCATCATCCAGCCCACCGGCAACACGCTCGACCTGGCGCTTTCCGGCAAGGGATTTTTTGCGGTCCAGGCCCCCGGCGGGCCGCTCTACACGCGCAACGGCAGTTTTCGCCTGGCGGCCGACGGCAGCCTGGTCACTTCCGAGGGCTATCCGGTGAGCGGCGCAGGCGGCGCGGTTCTGCACCTTCAGACCTCGGGAAAAATCGAGGTCGCTGCCGATGGCACGGTGCGCCAGGACGGCCAGGTAGTCGGTCAACTGCAAGTGGTCGATTTTCCGGGAACCGCCGGGCTGGCCAAGCAGGGCAACAACTACTTCCGGTCGGCCAATCCGGCTCCCGCGCCGGCGGCAGGCGCCGGAACCACCATCCAGCAGGGCAAGCTGGAAGCTTCCAACACCGGAACCGCGGAATCGGCGGTGCGGCTGATCAGCGTCATGCGGCAGTTTGAGATGCTGCAAAAAGCCGCCTCCACGGCGCTCGATATGAGCAAAGAGGCGATCGAACAGGTGGCCAAGGTTTGAGGGAAACAAGCAGCGGGGAAACCGGGTTTGACGGGCACAAAGTCTTGATGGAAGGGACTCTTGAAAAGAACGGGTTTGCCAGGAAACCGGTTTCACCCAGGCAAGGAGACGCAGATGATTCGTGCATTGTATAGCGCGGCCAGCGGCATGGCGGCTCAGGAGATGAACGTCGATAACATCGCCAACAATCTCTCCAACGCCAACACGGTGGGTTACAAAGCGCGGCGCGCCCAGTTTCAGGATCTGATGTACCAGAGCGTGCTGCAGCCGGGCGCCTCGTCGGGCCAGCAGACGCTGCTCCCGGCGGGACTGCAGCTCGGGCTGGGCACGCGCCCCACTTCGAATGAAATCATCTTCACCGAAGGCGCTTTTTCCGAAACCGACAACCCGCTCGATCTGGCCATCCAGGGCACCGGTTTCTTCCAGATCATGCAGCCCAACGGCCAGTTGGCGTACACCCGCAATGGGCAGTTCCAACTGGATAAGAACGGCAACATTGTCAACGGACAGGGATATGCGCTGCAACCCCAGATCGTGATTCCGCCCGCAGCCCAGCAGGTAACCATCGCGGCCGATGGTACCGTTAGCTACACGCTGCCGAACCAGACGGCGACCCAGCAGGCCGGCCAGATCCAACTCGCCAATTTTCAGAATCCGGCCGGCTTGAACAGCCTGGGCAACGGATTGTACACGCCCACCGACGCTTCCGGGGACGCGACCGTCGGCTTGCCCGGCGGCTCGGAGGGGATGGGCTCGCTGTTGCAGGGTTACGTCGAGCAGTCCAACACTTCAATCGTGAACGAGTTTATCAACCTGATCCAGGCGCAGCGCGGCTATGAGGCCAACTCGAAAGTGGTCACCGCCGCCGACCAGATGTATCAGGATGTGAACAATCTCAGCCGATGATTGCCACCCTCACCGTCGCTGCCTGTCTGGCCATCAGCCCCGGCTCCTCCGAGATCTTGGCGCGCGACCTGGCGCCCGCCTGGCCGGCCCTGCGCGCGCTGGCGCCGGATACGCCGCTGGCGTTGGCCCCCCTGCCGGGGGTGGTGCGCGTGTTTCGTCCGCTGGAGCTGGGCCAACTGGCGGCGCGCTGGCATCTCGGCCTGGCGCCCGGCACCGCGCTTTGCGTGGCGTGGCCGGTGAAAACGCTCGATCCGCAGCGCCTGCTCGAGGCCATGCGCCGGTCTTTGCCCACGGCGGCCATCGAGATCCTCGATTTCAGCCGCCAGCCGGCGCCCGAAGGACCACTCGAGTTTCCCCGGTCCCACCTGTGGCGCGAGGCGGGCGCGGCGCTCTGGAACGGCTGGATCACGTACGCCGGGAATCGCCGCTTCTACGTCTGGGCGCGGGTGCGCGTCACCGAAAGCGTATCGCGCGTGGTGGCGCTTGCCGACCTCCTGCCCGGGAAGCCCGTCACTACGTCGCAGGTGTCGGCTGTGATCCGGCAGGAATTTCCGAATGCGGAACCTTATGCGCGCTCGCTGGCTGAAGTCGTCGGCCGCTGGCCGAGCCGCCCGATTCCGGCGGGAGCCGCTGTGCGCACCGATCAACTCACCGAGCCCAGGGTCATCTTGATGGGCGACACAGTGCAAGTGGAAGTGCACGACGGCGGAGCATTTCTGAAAATGGAGGGCCGGGCGGAAAGCGCCGGGGCCGTGGGTGAGATCGTCAGCGTGCGCAACCCCTCTTCGCACCAGCTCATTCGCGCACGCGTCCTGGGGCCAGGCAAAGCCACGCTGGACTCCGCACGGCGCGCCTCGCTTGACCGGCAAGCTGATAAGGAGCTTCAACCATGAGAGCAGTCCTCGCCGTGGCGCTGGTCGTCGCCCTGAGCGGCGCCGTACCGGTATGGGCTAAAAAGAAAAAAACTACTCCGCCGGGCCGCAGCCCGCTCGACCGGTACGTGGCCGAGGCGGAAGCCCGCTCGGCGCCGGCGGCGCCCGCCTCGCCTGGCTCCATCTGGCAGGCCGGTTCGCGCCTGGCCGATTTGGCGCGCGATGTGCGGGCCAGCCAGGTGGACGATGTACTGACCATCATCGTGGCGGAGCAGGCATCGGCGGTGGCGACCGGCGCCACCAAGACGTCACGCGCCTCCAGCGCCGTCAACTCCGTCAACAGTCTGGCGGGAATCAACCCGCCCGGGGGCTCGCTGGTGAACCTGGCCAACATGTCGGGTTCGTCGCAATTGAACGGGCAAGGCACCACCAGCCGCACCACCACCTTGAGCACCACGCTTACGGCGCGCGTGACTCACGTGCTGCCGGACGGCGGCTTGGTGGTGGAGGCCTCCAAGCAGATCCAGGTCAATTCCGAGCATCAGCTCATCACCGTGCGCGGCGTGGTGCGCCCGGCCGACATCGATGCCACCAACAGCGTGCAGTCCTCGCGCCTGGCGCAGCTCGAAGTCGATATCGACGGCAAAGGCGTGGTGGGCGATGCCATCCGCCGGCCCAACTTCCTGTACCGGCTGATGCTTTGGTTGTTGCCATTCTGATGAGTAAAGGCTTCTGCATTTCCGCTTGGATCGCTTGCTCCCTGGCGGCTGGCCAGGCGGGAGCGGCTCGCTTGAAGGATCTGGTGACGATTGAAGGCGTCCGCGACAACCAGTTGGTCGGATACGGCGTGGTGGTCGGCCTCGCCGGCACCGGCGACACGCAACAGACCATCTTCTCCAACCAGAGCCTGACCAATCTTCTGCAGCGCATGGGCGTGTCGGTCTCGCCCACCTACATTATGGTGAAGAACACGGCCGCGGTCATGGTGACCGCCACGCTGCCGGCGTTTGCCCAACCGGGAATGAAGATCGATTTCACCGCCGCGGCCGTCGGCGACGCCCACAACCTGCAAGGCGGGATTCTGGTTTTGACTTCGCTGCGCGGCGCCGACGGGCAGGTCTACGCGGTGGCGCAAGGTCCGGTGGTGACCGGCGGGTTCGCCGCCGGCCGCGGCGGCACGTCGCAGACGGTCAACCACCCCACCGTTGGCCGCGGCCCCGGCAGCGCCATGGTCGAGCGGCCGGCGCCGTCGGTCGAGCCCAGGTTGGTGGTCCGCCTGCAGCTCCGGCAGGATGATTTCATCACCTCGGCGCGTATCGCGGCCGCCGTCAACAAGAGATTCGCTAGCCCCACGCCGCTGGCCCGCACCGAAAACGCCGGCCTGGTGGCGGTGACGATTCCGGCCGAGTTCGCCGCCCGCTCCACCGAGTTCCTCGCCGAACTGGAAAGCCTTTCCGTCGAGGCCGACCTCCCGGCGCGGGTGGTGATCAACGAACGCACCGGCACCATTGTGCTCGGCAACGACGTGCGCATCTCTCCGGTGGCTATTCTGCACGGCACGCTAAGCGTCGAAATCCAGACCAACCTGGCGGTCTCGCAGCCGGAGCCCTTCTCGCAGGGCACCACTCAGGTAGTCCCGCAGAACACCGTCGGCGCCAGGGAAGAGAAGGCTCGCAACGTAGTCCTCAAACAAGGCGCGACGGTGGAGGAACTGGTGCGCGCGCTAGCGGCGATAGGCTCCACGCCGCGCGACGTGATCGCGATTCTGCAAGCCCTGCGCGCGGCGGGCGCGCTCGAAGCCGAAGTAGAGGTGATCTGAGGTATGGACTCGATGTCGATTGCGCCATCGGCCGTGGCCCCACCGCCCACTCCCTCGGTCCCTACGGGCGGCGATCCGGCCAAGATTCGCGATGCCGCCCAGCAGTTTGAAGCTTTGCTCATCGGGCAGACCCTGGAAACCGTTAGTCAGGACGGCGGGTGGCTGGGCTCGGGAGAAGACTCCGCCTCGAGCTGCGCCAATGGATTTGCCCAGCAGCAACTGGCAACCATGATGGCCAAGCAGGGCGGCTTCGGCCTATCCAACCTGATCGCCGAGGGCCTGGAGCGCGGCAAGTAACGCGCGGAAGAACGAGGGGCCGCTGATAAAACACAGATGAACACGGATAAGAATCCAAAATCTCATCGGTGCTCCTCCGCGGCCGAGCTGTAGGGGCCGGGCACGCCCCAGGCTTGTCCAAATTAGGTTTGAAGGAAAGGGCGGAAGCCCTGTTATTTTGAGGTTTTGGGTTCCTGACCGAACCAATCTCAACTAAGGGAGACTTCTGCCTTGATTAGAGTATGCAGCATTTTTTCGCAGCTGTTGCAGTTGTTCCCGCGCCTGGAGTTTGAGGCTGCCGTCAGAAAGCATCAAGCCGAGCGACACGCCCGTGGTTTCGAATGCTGGGCACAGTTTATTGCGATGCTGTTCTGTCAACTGGGGCAGGCGCACTCGCTGCGCGAGATCTGTGGGGGCCTGAGTGCTACCGAGGGCAAACTCAAGCATCTGGGGCTGGACGGAGCCCCGCGACGATCCACCTTGGCTTATGCCAATGGGCATCGACCCTGGCAGTTGTTCCAGACCGTCTTCCAGGAGTTGCTGGGTCGATGTCACCAGGTGGCGCACGCCGAGAAGAAACGTTTCCGATTCAAAAACCCACTCTTGATCATTGATTCGACCGTGGTGCAACTGGCACTGTCGATGTTCGATTGGGCACTTTACCAAAAGGAGAAGGGAGCCGCCAAAATCCATCTGGTATTGGAACATCAGGGGCTGCTCCCGCACTTCGCGGTGATTACCGAAGGGAAAGGATCGGACCTGGCGATCGCTCGCGGGCTGCGGTTTCCGGCGGGCACCATTCTGGTTTTCGATCGCGGCTATCAGGACTACCGCTGGTTTGCCCAATTGACCGAGCAGCGGGTGTTCTTCGTCACCCGACTGCGTTGCCATGCGCATATGGAAGTACTCGCTGATCTGCCCGTGGTGGATGGGAGCCAGATTGTCCGTTTTCAAGAGGTGCGCATCGGCAGCCAGAAATTCCGCATGGCGCAGAAGCTGCGGCTCATCGAGTCACGCGATCCCGAGACAGGGAAAACCATTATCCTGATCACCAATCACTTCCGGCTCGCCGCCACTACCCTGGCCGACGTGTACCGCGAGCGCTGGCAGATCGAGGTGTTCTTCCGGGCGCTGAAGCAGAACCTGCGCCTGAAGTCGTTTGTCGGTACCAGCCAAAATGCGGTTCAGATCCAGATTTGGACAGCACTGATCGCCATCCTGTTACTCAAGTATTTACAGCTGCGCTCCACCTTCGCCTGGTCCCTTTCCAATCTGGTGGCCTTGCTGCGCCAGCAACTGTTTGTTTACCGGGACCTCTGGACGTGGCTCGAGGCTCCTTTCCAGCCACCACCCGCGTTGCCGCCAGAATCCCTGCAACTCAGCTTGCGGTTCAGCTGAGGCGGATCGCGAGGCAATTTGGACAGCCCACAACCAACCTGATCCAGAAATCGCCGGCCAGGAGCCTCCAAGTGGCGCATGATCAACGCCGCCAGGGGATAGGTCTGTCTAATTTGGACAGCTCTGAGGCATGCCCGGCCCCTACAGACCATGGCGGGGCGGGTTTCGCCGGGCTGCCTGCGCTACGCCGCTGCCCGGTGATATGCTGATTCCGTCATGCGCGTCCGATATCTGCACGCAGCGGTTTCCTTGCTCGCATTAGTAGCGGCGCTTCCCGCCCAAACCGGCAATGCCGGGCCAGGCATTTTCGAATCCCAGCAGGACATAGGCACCAACCCCCTGCCCGGCGCCGCGACATACGACGCCGCGACCGGCGAATACCGCATCACCGGCGGCGGCGCGAATATCTGGGCGGCCACCGACGCATTTCACTTCGTCTGGAAGCGCGTCAGCGGCGATTTCGACTTCTCCGCCGACGTGCAGTTCGTTGGCGCCGGGGCTGTGGCCCATCGCAAAGCCGTCCTCATGGTGCGGCAGGATCTCACGCCGGATTCCGCCTACGCCGATGTCGCGCTGCACGGCGACGGTCTCACCTCACTACAATTCCGTCCGGCGGCCGGCGCCGAGACCGAGGAGATCCGGTCCACAATGAACGCGCCCAGTCGCCTCCGCATTGAGCGGCGCGGCAACAGGTTCACGACTTTTGCCGGCAAGCCCGGCCAGGAATTGACGGCCTTCGGTGTGCAAGAGGTGAACCTGCTCGCGAGCGTCTACGTTGGGCTGGGTGTGTGTTCGCACGATGCCGGCGTCCTCGAGACTGCCGTCTTCAGTAACGTCAAACTCGAACAAGGGGAAGCTGCAATGCCGCTCGCACCACCGCACCCGCCAGCCCCGCACTATCGCAGCAAGATCACCATCTACGACCTCGCCAGCCGCTCGACCCGCGTGGTCTATCAGGCGGACCAGGTGATTGAAGCGCCCAATTGGTCGCGGGACCGAGAGTTTCTGTTGATCAATACCGAAGGCCACTTGTACCGGCTGCCTTTGCAGGGCTCCGGCGAACCCAAGCCCGAGCAGATCGACCTCGCTCCGGGCCGCTATTTTTGCAACAACGATCACGACCTTTCCCGCGACGGCAAGTGGCTGGCCTTTTCCGCGTCCAGCCCATCGTCGCGCCAATCGCAGGTTTACCTGGCGAAAGCCGATGGCTCCGGCGTGTGGCTGATGACTCCGGCGTCGCCCAGTTACTTCCACGGCTGGTCGCCCGACGGCAGGTGGCTCGCCTTTGTGGGCCAGCGTAATGGCGAGTTCCACCTATACCGCGTCTCTGCCACAGGCGGCGCCGAGCAGCAACTCACTTCCAAGGGCACTTATGACGATGGCTCCGAATACAGCCCGGACGGCAAGTGGATTTACTTCAACTCCAACCGTTCCGGCAGTTGGCACGTCTGGCGCATGCCGCCGGATGGCGCCGGCCCCGGCGACGCCAAGGCGGAGCAAGTGACCAACGACGAGTGGGAAGACTGGTTCCCACACTTTTCGCCGGACGGAAAGCGCCTGCTGGTGTTTTCGTTTCCCAAAGGCACCGCTACTCACAACGACCGCATGGATGGCGTTGTCCTGCGCCTGATGCCTGCGCCCGGCAGGAAACTCAAGCCGGCGAAGCTCGAAATCCTGCTCCGTTTCTACGGCGGCCAGGGCACCATCAACGTCAATTCCTGGTCTCCCGATTCACGCCAGTTCGCCTTTGTGGTGTACGAACCACTGCCCGCGGCCAAGCCGTAATCGGAGGTAGGACAGACGATCGGTTTTTGTCGTCGGTCGGGGTTCGCGCCTCGACGCGGAGCGACAGGCCACAAAAGGCGATGGCCTGTCCTACCTCAGCGGCAATGTCTCGCTGGCCTATAATGACGCCCATGGGCAGCTCTCCATCACTCCACGGCGCCGATCGGCAGGACCCCTACCTCGGGATTAACGCCGTGAACATTTTCGTTCGCGATCAGGAGCGAAGCCTGCGGTTCTATCTCGACCAACTGGGGTTCCGTCTCGCCTTCGATGCCCGCCTGCAGTCCGGGCGCTGGGTCGCAGTCTCCCCTCCGGACGGGACCGCTGTGCTTACGCTGATCGCGCCCGCCCCCGACTCCCAAGAGCACCAACTCATCGGCCGGCGAACCAATGTTGTTTTTGTCACCGAGGACGTGCCTGCCAAGTACAGCGAGTGGAGCAAGCGCGGAGTTCGCTTTCGTTTTGCGCCGCGCCTCAGGCGGGTGAAGTACGAGGGGCAGAAACAGGCCCCGAGCGCGGCTAGCCTATCGGCGCCGCCGGACGAGGGGTCGCCGGTTTGGGGCGCGGTGGTTACGCGCTTCGAAGACGTCGATCACAATACCTTCGAGCTGGTCAGCTTCGATGCGTGGAGCCGGGCCATCGAGGCCGAACGCCGTGCGGCCGCTGCGAAATTGGAAGCCGAGCGCCGTGCGGCCCAGGAGCTGGAAATCGCCAAGCAGGTGCAGGCGCGGCTCTTCCCGCAGAACCTGCCGTCTCTGAAAACGCTGGACTACGCGGGCATCTGCATCCAGGCCCGCCAGGTGGGCGGCGACTATTACGACTTCCTGGACCTGGGCAAAGAGCGTTTCGGCCTGGTCATCGGCGACATTGCAGGCAAGGGAATCGCCGCCGCGCTTTTGATGGCCAACTTGCAGGCGAACCTGCGCAGCCAATGCGCCATCGCATTCGACAAGCCGCGGTGCTTCCTGCAAGCCGTGAACGAGCTTTTTTGCGAGAACACCACCGACAGCGCCTATGCCACCCTCTTCTTTGCCCAATATGACGACCAGACACAGCGCCTGCGCTACGCCAATTGCGGCCATCTGTCGGCTCTTCTCCTGAGGTGTGACAACACTCTGGAACGCCTGGATTCCACGGCCACCGTCCTGGGATTGTTCCCGCAATGGGATTGCCTGATCGAGGAATCCCGGCTCTTTGCCGGAGATATGCTGGTGCTCTACACAGACGGCATGACCGAAGCGCTGAACGATGGCGGGGAGGAATTCGGCGAACAGCGCTTGATCGAGGCGCTGCGGCGGCATCGCGGACTGTCCCCACAGGCCATGCTTGGGTCGGTCGTCGACGAAGTCCGGGAGTTTAGCCCACGCGAGCAGCACGACGACATCACGCTGATCGTTGCCAAGTGCGGAGGCTAAACGAAGTGCAGGGCTGCAGAGCCTGCTTAGCCGAGAGCCCGCCGGCTTTTCTTCGCTGAAGCTCCGGCCGCGGGGCCCGACTCCCGCGGAGGCCGGAGCTTTCCGACGAGGAGAAGGAAAGACTTCTGAGCCCGTCAATACGGTGAGACGCGGCCGGAGCCCATCCGGTTATAGCCAGTATTGCCACTGGCCGGCAGCGACCACGTAAATCCCCAGCGCCAGATTGGTGACGGCGTGCGCCAGGATGCAGTCGCCGAGCGACTTGGTGCGCACCAGCCACCAGTTGTAAATTACACCAGCCGCCAGGCCTACTTCCCAGTACGGGCCATGCTCGGAAGCAAACAGCACCGCCACCAGCCAGAATGAGCCGGCCCGGTAGGTTCCCAGCGGCAGCTTCGGCCAGTCGCGTTGCACCAGCCAGCGCATCAGCCAGCCGCGCCAGAAGAGCTCCTCGACTACCGGAACCACCAGCGCCGAACCGGCGATCCGCAAAGCCAGGAATCCCGCGCTGTGCTGCAGCCGGTCTGGCAGCGAGCCTGCCGCTATCCCGGTGAGCGGGTTTTCAAATAGCCAGTGATGGCGGTAATAGAACAGAGTGTCCGGCGCCACCCAGATTGCGAAAACCAGCAACCCGACGCCCAGGCTGGCTGCCGGCAAGGCGAAGCGAAACTTGAGCAGCGGGTACGAAAACACGGCGAGGGTCGCCATAGCGGCCGCCAGGCGGAGCGGATAGGCCCACAGGGGGTTGAGGTCCAAGGCTCGCTCCAGCGCCAACAGGGCAACGAAAACCAGGAAGGGTGCAGTGTAAGCCGGAGTGGCGTCGCGTGGTGCGCTTCGTGCGTGGGGCACGGACTGCATCGGAAAGGACCCTCCCATTCTAATCGGCCGATCGCCTGGAAGGGTCTGTGCGGCGCGAGTTTCTTGGTATTACTGCCTGCCTTCGATTAGGAGGGCGTATTTACCGGCGGCGTGAAACGGGCGACGCGGGCGGGCGGGCGTTGACGACGGGAACCAGCGTGTTGCGCTCGTCGGCCTCGCCGGGATGCACCGTGCGCGCCACCAGCTCGCGGTTCAGGGTGGCGACGAATTCCTGGATCTGGGCGTGCATCTGCCCCATCTTTTCCCGCATGTTGAGAATGATGTCGACGCCCGCCAGGTTGACGCCCAGGTCGCGCGTCAGGTGAAGGATCACTTCCAGGCGCTCCAGGTCCTCGCCGGTATAGAGCCGGGTGTTGCCTTCGCTGCGCGAGGGCTTGAGGAGGCCTTCGCGCTCGTACAGGCGCAGAGTCTGCGGATGGATGGCGTATTGCTCCGCCACCGCGGAGATCATGTAAGCCGCTTTGGATTTTTTGGCCATGCGCTAGACCTTGCTCCACAGCTCCGCGCGCGGATCCTCGTCGTGGTGCAGGTCGCGCAACTGGCCCAGCAGCTCGCGAGTCCGTTCGTCGCGCGGGTCGGGAGCTTCCACGGCGACCTCCACGATCTGGTCGCCCCGCTCGCCCGAGCGCGAACCCTGCACGCCTTTTTCGCGCAGGCGGAAGCGCTGTCCGTTCTTCGTGCCGTGCGGGATCTTCAGTAGGGTGCGGCCATCGATGGTGGGCACCTCGATTTTGGCGCCCAGCGCAGCCTCCCAGACGGCCACCGGCACTTTGATTTCGATATTGTCGCCGTCGCGGTGGAAGAAGGGGTGTTCCTCCACCTTGGTGGTGATGTACAGATCGCCCGGCGCCGCGCCGCGGGTACCGGCGTTGCCCTTGCCCGGCACGCGCAGGCGGGAGCCGTTGCGCGCGCCCGGCGGAATGCGCACGTCCACCAACTCCGTCCGCGTGACGCGCCCATCCCCGCCGCAGGTGGGGCAGGAGTTGCGCAGGTGCCCGCTGCCGTTGCAGCGCGGGCAGGTGAGATTGAAGCGCATCGCGCCCGCCATCTGGCTGACGTTGCCGGTTCCCTTGCATTGCGGGCAGGTCACCTCGCCAGCGCCCGCCGAGCCCGTTCCGTGGCAGGTGGCGCAAATATCATAACGCGTGATGCTGAGCCGCGCCTGCGTCCCCTTGATGGCCTGCCAGAAATCGATGTCCATCACGTATTCCAGGTCGCTGCCCTTTTCCACTTCCGGCTCGTGCGCCTGGCCGCGGCCGGAGAAGAACTGGGAGAAGATGTCGCGAAAGCCGCCGCCCGGTTCGGCGTGCCGCGCCCCGGCGCCGCCGGCGAAATCGGAGAAGTCGAAGCCGGAGAAATCCATGTTGGGCGTCGGACCGGCTCCCTCCGCGCCGCCCGGCCCGCCGGCCGCGAATCCGCTCTCGGAGTAGAAGCCGTACTGGTCGTACATCTTGCGCTTCTTGGGGTCGCCCAATACGTCGTAGGCTTCCTGAACATTTTTGAAACGCTCTTCCGCCGCCTTGTCTCCGGGGTTCAGGTCCGGATGGTGCTTGCGCGCCAGCTTGCGGTAGGCCTTACGGAGTTCGTCCGCCGAGGCCGTCCGCGGTACGCCCAGCGTTTCGTAATATTCGTGCTTGGGAGGGGCCATAAGGAGATCGTTGGGGCCGGGACCTCCCGGCCCCCAGGCCGCTTACTTCTGTTTATCGTCGACGTCGACAAACTCGGCGTCCACTACGTTGTCTTTGCCTTTGCCGCCGGCGTCTTTACCTCCCTGTGCGCCGCCCGGAGCTGCGCCCCCGCCGTCGCCAGCCGGACCCGCTCCGCCGCCCGGCTGCGACGAAGCCTTGTACATGGCCTCGGCCAGCTTGTGGCTGGCAGTGGTGAGCCGGTCGACCGCGGAGTTAATGCGATCGTTGTCGTTCTCCGCCATCGCCTTCTTGGTCTCTTCGAGCGCCGATTCAATCTCCTTGGCTTCCGCGTCGCCGATCTTGGAGCGGTGATCTTTCAGCGTTTTCTCGACGTTGTAAACCATCGCATCGGCGCGATTGCGCGCCTCGATGGTGTCGCGCTGCTTGCGATCCTCGGCTGCGTGCGTTTCGGCATCCCGCGCCATCTTCTCCACCTCGTCCTTGGCCAGCCCGGAAGAGGAAGTGATGGTGATCTTCTGCTCGTTGTTGGTGGCCCGGTCCTTGGCGGTGACGTTGAGTATGCCGTTGGCATCGATGTCGAAGGTCACTTCAATCTGCGGCACGCCGCGCGGCGCCGGCGGAAGATTGCCCAACTGGAACACTCCCAGCAGCCGGTTGTCGTGCGCCATGGCGCGTTCGCCCTGGTAGACCTTGATCTCCACCGAAGACTGGTTGTCGCTCGCCGTGGAGAAGACGTCGGTCTTGCGTGTCGGAATGGTGGTGTTGCGTTCGATCAGCTTGGTGAAGACGCCGCCCATGGTTTCGATGCCGAGCGAAAGCGGCGTCACGTCCAGCAGCAGCACGTCTTTCACTTCGCCCGCCAGCACGCCGCCCTGCACCGCGGCGCCCACCGCCACCACTTCATCCGGGTTGACGCCCTTGTGCGGCTCCCTGCCGAACAGGTCGCGCACCAGTTGCTGGATGCGCGGCATGCGGGTCTGGCCGCCCACCATCACCACTTCGTTGATCTGCGACGGGTTCAAGCTGGCGTCGGCCAGTGCCTGTTTGCACGGCCCCACCGAGCGCTGCACGATGTCTTCGACCATTTGCTCGAAACGCGAGCGGGTCAGCTTCATCTGCAAGTGCTTCGGGCCGGAGGCGTCGGCGGTGATGAAGGGCAGGTTGATCTCGGTTTCCAGCAGCGTCGACAGCTCCATCTTGGCCTTCTCGGCGGCTTCCTTGAGCCGCTGGAGCGCCATCTGGTCGCGCGAAAGATCGATGCCGTTTTCCTTTTTGAACTCGCTCACGATCCAGTCGATGATCCGCTGGTCGATATTGTCGCCGCCCAGGTGCGTGTCGCCGTTGGTGGATTTCACTTCCACCACGCCCTCGCCCACCTCGAGAATCGAGATGTCGAAGGTGCCGCCGCCGAAATCGTAAACCGCGATGGTTTCGTTCTTCTTCTTGTCCAGCCCGTAGGCCAGCGCCGCCGCCGTCGGCTCATTGATGATGCGCATCACTTCCAGGCCGGCAATCTTGCCCGCGTCCTTAGTGGCCTGCCGCTGCGCATCGTTGAAGTACGCCGGAACCGTGATCACCGCCTGGGTTATTTTCTCGCCCAGGTAGGACTCGGCCGCTTCCTTCAGCTTGGTCAGGATCATCGCCGAGATTTCCGGCGGCGAGTATTTCTTGCCGCTGATGTCCACTCGCGCGTCGCCGTTGTCGCCGCGCACCACTTTATAAGGGACCATCTTCATTTCTTCGCTGACTTCGTCGGAGCGGCGTCCCATGAACCGCTTGATCGAAAAGACCGTGTTCTCCGGATTGGTGATCGCCTGGCGCTTCGCCACCTGGCCCACCAGCCGCTCGCCGCTCTTAGTGAAGGCCACCACCGAAGGTGTGGTCCGCGCACCCTCCTGGTTGGCGATCACCGTGGGCATGCCCGCCTCAATCACTGCCACCACGGAGTTGGTCGTACCCAGGTCAATGCCGATAATTTTACCCATACCGCTACTAAACCTCCCTCGCTCGAATCAGTATTCTGTGTTTAAACCATGGCGGTTCGCCGATAGACGCCGCGTCTTAGTCCACATCCATTATCAAACCTTAGCGTGCTATTGTCAAGTATCGATTGAGTGCACTCTGCTCAAGTAGCAAGCCCAGACTTGATCCGGTCCAGCAGCACTTCCACCAGCGCCGGGTGCCCGTCCAAAGGTGGCGTCGCACGGATCTTCAAATGGCCGTACTTCCGTGCTATTTGATTGATAATATTAGGCAAATCACGTTCCAGATGGACGCCCAGAGTGAGGAAATACGGGACCACCAGGATGTCATGAACACCCCGTGCCACCAGCCGTTCCACGGCGCCTTCCAGGCTGGGCTCGCCTAGCTCCAGGAATGCGGCTTCCACGGCTTCGAGCCGTCCAGCGGCCGCCAACTGGCGGGCGACCGCACGCACTGCTTCATTAGCTGGTTCGAGGCGCGAGCCGTGGGCGAAAACGATGATTCCGGTGGTCAAGTTCCGTGGATGTACGCCTTCATATGATGCAACTCCTCGGTCTTTTGCACCAGATCGTGATGCATCAAGTCGCGCATGGAAAGGAACCCGGCCACGTCTCCGCCGCGCATCACCGGCAGATGGCGGCAGCCGTGCGTTTGCATGGCCTCCATCGCCTGCTCCACGGTTGCGGAGTCCTGGATTGTCGCCAGGCTGGTGGTCATCACTTGATGCACCGTGGTTCGCTCCGGATCGCGGCCCTCCAGCACTACCCGCCGCATCAGATCGCGCTCGCTGAAGACGCCGCGCAGTTCGCCGTCGCCCATCACCATGATGGCGCCAACGCTCAGCTCCGCCATTCGCCGCACCACCGCGGCTACGGAGTCATCCTCCTCGACGAAGAAAGGATTACGATGCTGCAGAATGTCGCGCACAAGGGACATGCCACACCCCTCCCGGAGTGGGTTGAGCATATCACAAAACCGCGCGAGAATACATGGAAAAAGTATCGAAAGAGAGTCGAATATAGAAATAGCGTTCCCCCCTGTTCCGCGTTAGGGAGGTCGATTCACAGCCCACCCAGTCTGCTTGCTCCTGCGTACGAAAACCGTCGCGTGCGCGCGAAATGGGCTCACCGTCTCGATGCGCGCATACGCTCCACAATCAGTTGAAGCTGCGGGCTCGGCCGAAGCCGCAGGGCGGCCTCACATTCGGCAAGCGCCTCAGCCTGCCCGCCCGGAGTCCGTACCAGGGCGGCGGCCAAGTTGTAATGGGCCTCTGCGTAGTTGGGATCTAATTGCAATGCTCGCCGGTACTCGGCGACCGCATCCGGCAAACGGTCGGGCATTCGTGATAAGGCAATCCCCAGGTTATTGTGGGCCATCGCGGACTCCGGGCGAATCCGCAACGCCGTTTCATATTCGGCGACGGCGTCCGGCAGCCGTCCCATCATTCGCAGTAAGGCTGTCCCAAGGTTGTTGTGAGCCTCCCAGTAATCCGGCCTGACCTGAATCGCCGCCTCGAATTGCGCAACCGCCTCCGGCATCCGCCCCGGCATCTGTGTCAGGATCTCACCCAGGTTATTGTGCGCCTCTGCGAAGTCCGGATTCGCGCCGATCGCCGCCTGGTACTGGGCGATGGCATCCGGCAGCCCGCCCGGGATGCGCGTGAGCGCGTTCGCCAGGTCGTTGTGCGCTGCGGCGCTGTCTGGCTGAATCCGCAGCGCGGTTTCGTACTGTGCAACCGCCTCCTCGGTCCGCCCGGCCAGCAGCAAGGCGTTCCCGAGATTGGTGTGCGACCTCACGGACTCGGGCGCGAGACCAACAGCAGTCTGGTATTCGGCGATCGCGCCGTCCAGCCGGCCGGGTATTTCGAGCAACGCGTTTCCCATGCTGAGATGCGCTTCCCAGTAATCCGGATTAGCCCGGATTGCCGCCCGAAAATGAGCTATAGCTTCAGCCCGCTGGCCGGGAACGTGAAACAGGATGTTGCCCAGATTGTCGTGCGCCAGCCAGGCGTCCGGATTGCGCGCCAACGTCTCACGGTAGAGTGTCTGCACATCCGTGTACATCATACTCTGCCGCCAGGTCAATCCGGCCAGACAGGCAAGGAGCACGGCGGACAGGCCGACGCGCCATGGCTTTTCCAGTTTCCAGCGCTGGGCCGCAGCGGCCAGAGCCGCCGCAACCGGAACAATGATGCCGAGGCTTGCCAGGTACTGGAAGTGATCGGCGATATAAGAGTACCGGAAATAGAAAAAACTCAGGAGCCCGAGCACTGGAAAGAGCGTACCGACGAAAATCAGGAAACCGGCCAGCGGCCCGCGATTCCGCCGGGCCATCCAACCGAGAGCGACGGCCACCGCCGCGAGTCCGGCGGGGAAAAGATATTGCCACCACTCACCGGCATCGATCTTCCACCGGGGATAATAAAAAGTCAGGTTGACCGGCCAGAGTAACTTAGAGGCGTAGAACCAAGGCGTGCGGCCTGCCAGCAAAATACGCTGGGTCAGTGAAAGCGCGAAAGCCGCTCCCTGGGCGCCGATGTATACCTTGTCGACATACCGCGTAAGGAGCCCCGAAGACACGGCCAGCCCGAACCACGGCAGTATGGGCAGCACGTCGCGCCGCCATTCCAACCGGCCGTGCAGCCACCAAAGCAGCACCAGCAGCACAGCCGGTAAGGGGACTGTCGACGTCTTACTCGCCAGAGCCAGAGCAAATAGCCCCAGTGCCAGGAAGTACTTTGACTTATGGCGTGTCTGATCGAAGTGCAAATAAGTGAGGGCAGATGCCAGATAGAAGACCCCGGAGAGGGTGTTCTTCTGCTCGGTGATCCAGGCCACCGACTCCACGCAGACTGGGTGGAGAGCAAATATGAGACCCGCCAACCACGCCCCCGGCAATTTCAGGCGCCTTACAATCAGAATCACAAACAGGGCCGCCACACTGTGCAGGACGACGTTGGTCAGATGGTAGCCCACCACGGCGTCGCCCCACAAGACATGCTCGAACCAGAACGCGCTGTGCACCAGTGGATAGTATTGGCCCGTGGCTGACAGGCCGAGGTCGGTCCAGATCCGCCACAGACCGTGAAGAGACCGAAGTTGCGGCCGGGTCACGAAGTTCGGATCGTCCCAAAGCAGGCCGCCTTCCAGTGCCGGCAGATAAGCCACCAGAGTGGCGCACAGGATGAACGCAAATGCGACCAAATCCCGCGGACGGGTCTGGTTCTGATCCGCGCCGGCCGTGGGCCTTTCGCCCGGGGATCTTCGTTTGGGCACCTAGGTCTGATTCTACAACCCATCCAGAAGACCACAATGGACGAGCCTGGGACTGCCGTATGGTGACTATAGGAGACGCCTGAACCAGGATCAAGCGGTTCTTGGACATCTGAATCTGATCTTACAGTCTCTCCAGAAGGCCACCAGGCAACCGGCTGCAAATCAGTCGATGCCAGATCGAGTTCGCGAGTCGCTCCCGCGAGGCTCCAATCGCGGCCCAAACTGGCATTAGTAGGAAAGCCAGGCGGCGGAAACCAGGGGGCAGCTCCGAATTGCACAGTCCGGTCGGCGAAGGCGTAATCTCGTGCCGCCCCCGATTTCCCGCCGGCCGGGCAGGCCCGCACGGCGAAAGACAGTAGCCCAATGCGTGAGCCTTGGGAACGGATATGCGCCCGCAATGCCCCGGAACGGGGCGGCAGGCCTTCTCGCCGGGGGAATTCGTGCGCTCCGTTCCCACGCTGTCAGTCTGCTGATGCCGGACCACCGCTTGCGCGGCTGGCCGGGCGGAGGGCGCACCCGTCCCACAACTTCACCGCTTCCTCTTGCGTCCCTCGCCCTTCGCCCTCGTCGTCAACACGATTGGCGTGCCCTTAAAGCCGAAACTGCGGCGCAGTTGATTGATCAGGTAGCGCTCGTGGGAGAAGTGCAGCGGGCCGCCTTTGCCGCCGGTGAATATGACGAACGACGGCGGGCGGATGGATGCCTGGGTAGCGTACAGAATCTTGCGCTCCTCGAAGCGCAGTTGTTCCACCCAGCGGTTTAGTTCGGCGGTGGGGATGCGCCGCGAAGCCGCCTCATATACCTCGTGGATCAGCGGGAAAAGCCCTGCCACGCCAGCGCCCGTCTTGGCGGAAATGAACTTGACGGGCGCGTATTCGAGAAACTTGAACATGTCGCGGATTTCGAGCTCGAATTCGTTCTTCGAGCTGTTCTTCCGCTCGTCCCATTTGTTCACGCAAATAATCAGCGCGCGGCCGCCTTCGTGGGCGTAGCCGGCGATGGTGGCATCGTTGGTGGACACGCCTTCGACCGCGTCCAGCACGAGCAGCACCACGT
Source organism: Bryobacteraceae bacterium (assembly GCA_049698695.1). Taxonomy (GTDB): domain Bacteria; phylum Acidobacteriota; class Terriglobia; order Bryobacterales; family Bryobacteraceae; genus Bog-375. The sequence continues at coordinate 48,802 of JBAVYH010000019.1, forward strand.
GCGCCATGCGAATGTTGCGCCGCGCCATCACTACGCTCATCTTTTCCGCCATCAGCCTGGTCTTGCCCTTGCGCCGTATGCCGGCGGTGTCGACGAAAACGTATTCGACACCGTCGCGCTCCACGGTCTCATCCACCGAGTCGCGCGTGGTGCCGGCTACGGCGGAAACGATGGCGCGCTCCTGGCCGGTGAGCGCGTTCAGCAGCGTCGATTTGCCCACGTTCGGGCGGCCGATGATGGCGACCTTTATGGATTCCTTTTCGGCCGCAGCGGCAGCCTCGCCGGCCGCGAACCCGGCCGTCACGCGATCGAGCAGCGCGTCCACGCCGGTCGAGTGCTCCGCGGAAATGGGGTAAACGTCGGCGATACCGAGCTCGTAAAAGGCGTTCGCCAGATCCTCATGCGAGGCGGTATCCGCTTTGTTCACGGCCAGCGCGATGGGCCGCCCCAGCCGCAGCAGCATGCGCGCCAGGTCGCGATCAGCACCAGTGATTTCCGCGCGCCCGTCCACCAGCAGAATGATCTGCGCCGCGCCTTCCAGCACGAATTGCGCCTGGCGCAGAATCTGGCTCGGAATGTACTCCCGGTCGTCCACCACGATGCCGCCCGTATCGACCACTTCGAAGCGGCGGCCGCGGTGTTCCGCCTGCCCGTGCATGCGGTCGCGCGTAATGCCGGGTTCGTCGCCCACGATAGCGCGGCGCTGGCCGGTGATGCGGTTGAAGAGGGTCGATTTGCCTACGTTCGGGCGGCCCACAATGACCACTGTGGGGATGGCGTTCGGCATTGCACATCAATCATAGCAGCCGTGCGCGGCAGGGCCCGGCGCGTTCGCATCGTCGCCGTGCCGCACCGGCCGGACCTGCAAGACGCAGCCGGCGATCAGCCCCGGACTGCACCTTACCCGGGCACCTGCTCCCTGCGCACCGTATTCATGCGCAAGAAAAAGGCCGCGACCGCCCGTAGCTCGGTCTCTGGCGTCTCGCGAAGCAGCGCCTCGACCTGCCGATTGACACCGGCGTAGAGCGCATTCACCTTCTGCAGTCTCCTCGGATTGACCCGGACCAGCACGCTGCGCCGGTCGTTAGGGTTGCGCTCGCGCCTGACAAAGCCGGCCTTTTCCAGGCGGTCGAGCATCACCGTGACGCCGCCGGTGGTCAGCCCGGTGCCCTCCGCCAGCTTGCCGGGCGTGGTGGAACCACCGAGCAGTTCCAGCAGATTGATGCACTGCATGTCCGTCAGATGCAGGCCGGCGCGGTCGGCCACCTTCTGGTTGAAGAGAATGGTGCCGGCGATAAAGCGGCGGATCTGTATGACCAGCTCAGCGTGCAGAAGAGCACGGTTTTCGGTTGACAGGGCCATAGGATAAAGCTTATTCTATATGTATCTTATCAAATAAGATAATTAACTTGCAAGATGCATGGAGGTTTCCATTATGACAGCTACCACTCAGAAAGCATACAAGGGCCTGGGCATGGAGGGGCCGGTTGCCCGTTGGTACGAGAAGGTCACCCGCAAGGATTTGCAGGAATACCGCCGGGTGGCGCAAGAACTCAAGGCGCTTCTGCCGAATGGCGGCGACGTGCTGGAAGTGGCGCCCGGGCCGGGTTTCTTGACGATTGCGCTGGCGCAGGACAGCCGGTTTCACCTCACAGGGCTCGACATCAGCAAGACCTTCGTGGAACTGGCGCGGAAGAACGCGGCGGAGGCCGGCGTGCGGGCCGATTTCCGCCAGGGGAATGCATCCCAGATGCCGTTTCCGGAGGGCTCTTTCGATCTGCTGGTGTGCAGAGCCGCCTTCAAGAACTTCTCCGAACCGGAGAAGGCCATGCAGGAAATGCGGCGCGTTTTGCGTCCGGGCGGCACGGGCATCATTATCGATCTCAGGCGCGACGTCCGCATGGCGGAAATTCGCGCGTACGTCAACGGCCTGGGGCTGAGCGCCTGGAGCCGGCTGGGCACGCTCTTCACCTTCCGCTTCATGCTGCTGAAGCGGGCCTACACAAAGCAAGAGATGGAAAAAATGGTGGACGCTGCCGGGTTCAGCAAGGCAGAAGTGCGGACCAATGAAATCGGCATGGAAGCATGGTTCGAAAAATAGCCATGGAGCCTGCGGCCCATATCCCGGCGGCGGACTCTTTTGAGCCAGGAGCGTAGTAGCCGCTCTACCGCTTCTGATTCGATTCCGCCACCGGCCGTGTTACAGTTTGGATTGAAACACTATCCGATCTTCGTCGCGCTCCGGGACCGCCCCGTGCTGGTGGTGGGCGCGGGCAAAGTAGCGTTGCGCAAGACCAAGGGCTTGCTCGAAGCGGGCGCGCGCGTCACCGTAGTGGCACCCGATTGCGAAAGCGAATTCGAGTCTCTCCCGGTGCGGCTGGTGCGCCGCCCCTTCCGCGCCGCCGACCTGGCCGGGTATGTGCTTGTATTTGCTGCCACCAACGACCGCCTCACCAATCATCGTATCGGCGTAGCCGCCAAGGGTCGCGGCATTTTCGCCAACATCGCCGACTCGGCCAGCGAGTGCGATTTCATCCTCCCGGCGCGGGTGTCGCGCCAGGGATTCCACCTGGCCATTTCGACCGGCGGCGATAACCCGCGCCTGGCGGCCGACCTGCGGAAAAAGCTGGAAGACCTGCTCTGAGCGCGGCCGGGCCGCGCGACAAAGCGCCGTCGCAATCGATCGTAATTTGGAAATGGCGTGCTAAGCGCCAGGCGCGCCCGTGTGCCCACTGTGCTAACTTGATCGTTGCCTAGACTATGATTGCTCTGCTGCGCGGCATTTTGATTGAAAAGCATCCCAACCAGGCTATTGTCGAAGCCGGCGGCGTCGGCTACGACGTGATCATACCGGTCTCCACTTTCACCCACCTGCCCGGCGCCGGCGCCGAGGTTCGCCTGCGCATTCACACCCACGTTCGCGAGGACGCGCTTTCGCTGTACGGCTTTCTCACCGGGGAGGAAAAGGCGCTGTTTGAAAAGCTGATCTCGGTCAGCGGCATCGGCCCCACGTTGGCTGTGAAAGTGCTCTCAGGCGTCGCTGCGCCCGAACTGATCCGGGCCATCATTCGCGGCGAAGTCGATCGCTTGGTCCGCATTCCGGGAGTCGGCAAGAAAACCGCCGAACGCATGGTCCTCGAGTTGCGCGACAAAATGCCCGCGATAAGTGGAGAGCTGCCGGAGGCGCCGGCCGCTACGGCGCTCAGTGCTGCAGATCAGGATGTGCTTTCCGCTCTGCTCAACCTGGGCTGCGCGCGCGCGCAGGCCGAAGCGGCGGTCCGCAAGGCCAAGTCCGCCGGCGCGCCCGCCGACTTCGAGCCGCTTTTCCGCCGCGCGCTGGAACTGGTACGGTAAGCTGGTAACAGTGCCCGACCGGAAACTGGTTTCCGGCGATCGCCAGGCCGAGGATCTGCAGTTCGAAGCGGGGCTCCGCCCGCGGCGGCTGGCCGAATTCACCGGACAGAGCAAGCTCAAAGAGAACCTGGATATCGCCATCCAGGCCGCCCGCCAACGGGGCGAAGCCATGGATCACGTGCTGCTCTATGGCCCGCCCGGCCTGGGCAAGACCACCCTTGCCACCATCATCGCCGAAGAGCTCGGGGCCGAGCTGACCGCGACCTCGGGGCCGGTGCTGCAAAGAAAGCTCGACCTCACCGGCATCCTCAGCAACATACGCGCCCGCCAGGTCTTCTTCATCGACGAGATTCACCGCCTGCTGCCCGACGTCGAAGAGATGCTCTATTCGGCGCTGGAAGATTTTCGCGTCGATATCCTGGTCGGGGTCGGGCCGGGTGCTCGCACCCACTCGCTGCCCATGCCGAAGTTCACCGCCATCGGCGCCACCACGCGCCAGGGCCTGGTGAGCGCGCCGCTGCGCGGCCGTTTCGGGCTGGTGCTGCGCCTGGATCCCTACAACGTCGAGGAGCTCAAGGCGATCGTCAACCGGTCGGCGAAACTGCTCAGCGTGGAAATCGAGGATGGAGCCGCCGAGGAGCTGGCTCGCCGCTGCCGCGGCACGCCGCGTATTGCCAACCGGCTGCTGCGCCGTGTCCGCGACTATGCACAAGTGCGTGCCGACGGCCGCATCACGCTGCCCGTGGCGCAGACCGCTCTGAACCTGCTCGACGTGGACCGCTACGGCCTGGATGAGATCGACCAGAAGATCATGCTGACGATTCTCGAGAAATACCGCGGCGGTCCGGTCGGCGTCGGCACCATCGCCGCCTCGATCTCCGAGGAGGCCGACACCATCGAGGAAGTCTACGAGCCGTACCTGATCCAGCTTGGATTCCTCAACCGCACCCCTCGCGGCCGCGTCGGCACCGAGCTGGCGTTCGACTATTTCCAGGTGAAGCGCAAGCAGCCGAACGATGGGCAGGCAGGGCTGTTCTGACTTGAAGCTCATTTATCTCAGCCTCGGCTCCAACATCGGTGACCGCGAGCGAAACCTGCGCGCGGCTGTCGAGCGCCTCGGTGCGCCCGGTTTGCGCGTACTGCGCGTTTCCCCGGTCTACGAAACCGAGCCGGTCGATTACACCGATCAGCGCTGGTTCTTCAACCTGGTGGTGGAGGCGGAGACTTCACTGTTCCCCTTGCAGCTCCTGGCGCGGGTGCAGAAGATTGAGCGCGTGCTCGGCCGCGTGCGCACCGTGCCCAAAGGGCCGCGCATCATCGACATCGATATCCTGCTCTATGGCGCGGCCGTCGTGCACGGCGCCAAACTGGAGATTCCGCATCCGCGCATGGCCGAGCGGAGGTTCGTGCTTGCCCCGCTCCACGACCTCGCGCCGGACCTGCGTCATCCGGTGACGCGCGCGACCGTCACCGAGTTGCTTCACGCGGCATCGCCCGCGGTGGTGCGGTTGATACACTCATAGTTGCCAACGTGCCCGATCTCCAGCAAGCCCTGAAGAAGTATTGGGGCTACGATTCGTTCCGGCCCATGCAGGAGCGCATCATTCAGAGCCTGATGGAGGGCCACGACGCCGCCGTGGTCATGCCCACCGGCGGCGGGAAGTCACTGTGCTACCAGCTTCCGGCGCTGGTCAGCGGCCGCACCGTGCTGGTGGTCAGCCCGCTGATCGCCCTGATGCACGACCAGGTGGCGCAGCTCGCCGATATGGGCATCCCGGCTGCCATGCTCAACAGCACGATGCCGGCCGAGGAGCAGCGCGCCGTGATGCGCGCCGCCACCCAGGGCGCCTTTCGCCTGCTCTATCTTTCGCCCGAACGCCTGGCGCGGGAGGACACCGTGACCTGGCTGGAAAAGGTTCCGCTGGCGCTATTCGCCATCGATGAGGCGCACTGCATCTCTGAATGGGGCCACGAATTCCGCCCCGAGTACCGGCAGCTCGCCTCGCTGCGCCAGAACTTCTCCGATATCCCGATCGCCGCATTCACCGCCAGCGCCACGCGCCGCGTGCGGCACGACATTCTCGAACAACTCCGCCTGCGAGACCCGCACAAATACATCGCCAGCTTTCACCGCGCCAACCTGCGATATGTGGTCGAGGAATGCGCGAAGAGCGCCCATCGCCAACGCCTGTTGCAGGCCGCGCGCGCCTACGCCGGGCAGAGCATCATCGTCTATGCGCCTACCATCGCGCTGGTCGAAGAGCTGGTCGATTTCCTGGGTAACCACGATATTCCCGCCGTCCCCTACAACGGCCAGATGGAGGCCGCCGACCGCCGCCGCAACCAGGAGCGCTGGATGAACGATGATGTGCGCGTGCTGGTGGGCACCATCGCCTTCGGCTTGGGCATCAATAAGGCCGCCGTGCGCGCCGTCATCCACACCTCGTTGCCCAAATCCATCGAACAGTATTACCAGGAAGCAGGCCGCGCCGGCCGCGACGGCCAGCCCGCCGATTGCGTTCTGCTCTGGCAGCCAAAGGATACCGGCCTGCTGGCTTACTTCATCGACCAGTTGCAGGACCCGCAGGAAAAAGAGCGCGCCTGGCAGCGCTACCACGCCGTGCGCCGCTTCGTCGAAAGCGCCCGCTGCCGCCACCTGCAAATCTGCAATCACTTCGGGCAGACGCCGAAGTGGACGCGCTGCGATATGTGCGACGCCTGCGGCAATCGTCCGTCGTGGCTCGACGAGCCCATCGTCGAATCCTTCGCGAAGAAGAGCACCAAGAAGAAAAAGAAGCGGCCGTCAGTGGCCGAAGTGCAACGGACGGAAGCCTCGCGCCCCGCGCCCGGCCGCGAAG
>JBAVYH010000020.1:0-15527 GCA_049698695.1 Bryobacteraceae bacterium
GGTTGCCTCCCGGCAGAGCCTTGTCCTCCGCTCCGTCCGTTTGAAGTGTACCCAGAGGGGCTCTTTTACGCAATGGTTGACCGAAAAAAGAGCTTGACGCGAGCAGCGCTTTCAGACACGAACCTTATCGGACCCCTCGCGGATCGCACTCCATCGCTATGCGAAGCATGGTTCCCAAAAGCGGACACTCGTGCTGTATGGCGATCCCTGCGGCAGTCAATAGTTTCAGGCACTTGCCCAGCCCACCGGAACGGACCCTCGCGTGCTTCGTGAGTAAGCAAATGCTCACACTCCTGAGGGATCTGCGCTACTCCTTGCGCACCTTGCGAAAAGCGCCCGGCTTCAGCATCGTAGCTTTGCTGGTCCTCGTGCTGGGCATCGGAGCGAATACCGCTATCTTCAGCGTTGTCAATTCGGTGGTGCTGCGTCCGTTGCCATATCCCGGCGCAGAGCGCCTCGCGCTGATCTGGGAGACGGATTTGAAGGACGGTATCAAGCGTGAAGGGCCATCCGCCCCGAACTTTCTTGACTGGAAGGAGCAGAGTCAATCCTTCGAGGATATGGCACTCCTGGAGGTAGGCACAGGCACTCTGACCGGCGAGGGCGAGCCCGAGCAGGTTGTCGGTCTGCGCGTCACTACGAATTTCCTGTCGATGCTCGGTGCTCGAACCGTGCTCGGGCGCTCTTTCACGGCGGCTGAGGGCGCAGGTAAAGCACGCTACCCGGTCGCGGTGCTCACGAACGGTTATTGGAAACGCCACTTCGGAGCGGACCCGCACGTCATCGGAAGAACCTTCGCCATGAATAGCGAGCCGTACACCGTGATCGGGGTACTCGCTCCGGATTTCTGGCAGCCGCTGCCCAGCGACCTTTATGTGCCATGGCCGGTCGCGCAACTGCGCGCCAAGCCCCGCGTGGATCATGACTTCGGCGTCATCGCCCGCCTGAAGCCGAACGTCGCTTTCGCTCAGGCGCAGGCCGAATTGAGCGCCATCGCGCGCCGCATTGATGCGCAGACACCCCGGCTGGCAGGCTGGGATGTGGCCGTGGTTGGGATGAAACAGGCACTCTTCGAATACATTCGGCCCGCGTTCCTGTTGCTCTTGGGAGCAGTAGGGCTTCTGCTGCTGCTGGCATGCGTGAACGTGGCGAGTCTCTTGCTGGCGCGTGTCACGGGCCGGCGCAAGGAGATGGCGATTCGCGCAGCATTGGGCGCGCGGCGCGGCCGTCTGATAACACAGATTCTGAGCGAAAGCCTGCTGCTTAGCCTTATTGGAGGTGCGCTCGGAGTCTTCTTCGCTGTCTGGGGCGTCGACCTTCTGAGCGCGATCCTGCCCAGCACGCTTCCGATGGCGGAGGCCGGAGCTGAGATCGTGCGACCAGCGATTGGAGTGGATGCCCGCGCGCTCGCCTTTGCGCTGCTGATCTCAACCGGGGCCGCGCTGATTTTCGGCCTGATTCCCGCGCTATATGTCGCTCGTGCCGACGTGAACGACGCGTTGAAGGCAGGCGGCCGAACGTCGTCCCCATCGCCTGGCCGGACGGGGGTGTGGGGCTTCCTCGTAGCTGGGGAGGTCGCTCTCGCCACCATCTTGCTGATCGGCGCCGGGCTCGCGATGAGAAGTTTCGTGAATCTGCAACACGTGAATCCGGGCATACGGCCCGATCACGTCTTGACGTTTCGCATGCGCTTACCGACGGACAATCTCTACAAGAGCGACCGCGAGCAGGCCGACTTTTATCGACACGTGCTCGACAAAGTGGAGCAGATCCCCGGCATTCAATCCGCCGGCCTTACCGATGTGCTCCCGCTCGGTCAGCAAAACGACCGGGAGTACTTCACGATCGAAAAGCGCCCGCTGCCGCCAGGGCAATCGCTGGTCGCCGACTTTCGGCGTGTCAGCCCGCAGTATTTCAATACGATGGGAATCGCGCTGCTGCAAGGCAGACTGCTTTCCGATCGCGATGGTCGCGACGCTCCGCTGGTGATCCTGATCGACCAAACACTGGCGCGTCAGTATTGGCGGAACGAGAATCCGATCGGCCAGCGTATGCGGTTGTGGGGTGAATACCGGGAAGTGGTCGGCATCGTGGGCCAGGTGCATCATTATGGCTTGGAGAAACAGCCCGAACCCACTATCTACGCGCCCTATGAGCAGATGCCGGACAAGGCAATGGCGCTGGCGGTGCGCACGACTGTAGAGACTCAGACCGTGGTCAAAGCTGTAAAACAGGCCGTGTGGTCGGTCGATCGAGGCCAGCCGGTGTTTCAGATCCGCAGCATGGACGAGTATATATCGCTGGCCGACACCGCGCCCCGCATTTCGACAATACTGCTGGTGATTTTCGCGGGCATCTCGATGCTATTGGCCGCGCTCGGGATCCACGGAGTCGTTTCCTATGGCGTAGCCCAGCGGACGCGCGAGTTCGGACTTCGCATGGCGCTTGGCTCTACGCCTGGGCAACTCAAGACGCTGGTAATCCGGAACGGGATCAAGACCGCGCTGATTGGTCTGGTGGTTGGAATCGCCGGAGCCGCCGCGCTGACGTCGGGCTTGCGCTCGTTGCTTTACGGCGTGGCGCCGCTCGATCCCGCCGTCATGGCTGGAGTAGCCGCGTTGCTTTTCACGGTGGCGCTGGTCGCGAATTACGTTCCGGCGCGTCGCGTGACGCGCATCGATCCGATGGAGGCACTGCGCAACGAGTAGCAGGATCAGTCAACCAGATCTGCCTCTAGGGGCTAGCTACCGATAATGGTAGAAATCGGGCTCTTCGCGGACCCCTTCGTCGTCCGCAATCAGGATTACGGTCTGATGTCTGAGGGAAGCAAATGCATCGGCGGCTGAACTGGAGCGGCCAAGATCGCTCGAACTCTCGCTCTGAGGGCCTCTGGGTCGAATGGCTTGGGCAAAAACGACAGATCGACATTTTGGTTGACGCTTTCGCTCATGGCTGCACTTGACATCACCAACACCCTGATTCCTGGCCGCTCTTCGAGCAGATGAGCACACAAGTCGGTGCCATTCAGCCGGGGCATTTCCACGTCCGTAATTACCAGATCTATCGATCCGAGGTATTGGCGTGATAACTCCAGCCCCTCGTGACCATTGGCGGCGGAAAGGACGAAATGCCCATCCAGCCGCATGATAAAGGTGATTAGTTTGCGGATTAGGGCGTCGTCATCAACGACAAGGATCACCGAAGGGCGTACTCCCGGAGATTGGAGGTCGCGGCGGTCGACAGGTCGACCTGGGCTCTCACCGTTCTGTCTGCTGGGATCCTCGGAGGTCAACTTGCACCACCCGTTGCATCGTCCGGCCGAGACAGACGGCGCTTTCGCACCAAGGTGGCGAGAGCAACTAACGCACCGCCCACCATCGCTAGAGTTGCCGGCTCGGAAAGGCCGCTCGTTGACGCGTAGTCCCCGAGGTTTGTGTTGACTCCGTTGGCGACAGTCGTGTCCGCGGCAGCGATTCCGCACGCCAGAATCGTAACCGCGAACAGCCGAAATGAGCGTCGAGAAAAGCTGAGAGAGCCCTTCACAAGTCCCGAGTTTAGATTGCGGCAGGTGCATGCACAAGTCCCAAGGGTCCTGGAAGGTTGATGAGAAACTTCAGAGCATACCTACCGTACCGGAACGGAGCAATAACTATGTCGCAGTTTCGAGAATCGAGACCATAGGGAAGCCTCGAACCTCGCCAACAGGCAGTGTCGGCTGAGCCGGCGGGCCGTCAGCTTGCCCTGGAAATAGCTGCCGACATTGAATATTAACGCTCGCGAAACGTCGAAGTAGCAGGGCGCTACCTCCAGCCCTCGCCGCGTGTAAAATCTCTTCATGACGTTTACCAAGCGACTTCGCGATGGAGTTCGTCGCGGAGAAATCACTTGCAGTGTCCGAATTTGGATGCGTCCCCACGTCAAAGTGGGCAACCGGTACCGTATGGAAGAGGGTGAGATCGAAGTGGATTCGATCCAGCCAATCGGCTTTCCGGATATCACCCCGGCATTGGCGCGGGAGTCGGGATTCCTTGGCCTCGTCGATCTGCTCAAGGTGGCGAAGCACGGTAAAGGCGAGAACATCTACCTAATTCGGTTTCACTACGTACCTCCACGCGCCAAGCGCCCAGGGCGGCGCAGGCGTGCCTGAAGGAGGCTTTACTGCTGCGCCCAAGCTGGAGCGGGAGGCTACCGATATCAGGTCTTAACGCCCGGTCAAGCGATCGCGTCTCACACTTCCCGAACGCCGTTTGAACTGAGCCGCTGGCGCAGCGAACGCTACGGCGTCGGTTTGTCGGTGTCTTTCGTTCCTGGTTTCGCTTCTTCCTTGTCTTCAACGGGCTTGGAGAGATGGAGTTTGCGTATCTCTTTGGCTCCCTTCTCGGGATCCTCAGGCGTGACCTTGATCCCAGTTGCCATGGGTCCGGCGGTCCATTTGAAGTAATAGGTTTTGCCCACCTCCGCCTCAAACCGGGCCCGCTCGTTTTCTTTCTGCCTGGCTTGATTGAGGGCCGCCCCGGCGGACATGATGACGCTTCCGTAATACTCCTTGGGCAATCCGGAGATCACAACAGTACCCGGCGGCACTTCCAGGAATGCGTATTCGCTGTTGAGGAGTTTGGCGAGGTGAGTGCCGTTGATATAAAGCTCGTCGTGTGAGGATGAGCCGGTAAATCTGTACGTGCGGTAGATACAGACGATGGCTTTGCCGCTGGATGGCGCGGGCAGTACGGCGGGAGTCTTGGAATCCTGTGCAACGGCGATGGGCCCGGTGAGGAGAAACGCTATCGCACTGAATGCGAGCGGAAGGCTTGCGAGTGACCTCCAAGCTTCCCTGGGGCAAAACGCCGCGACGCTACTGAAAACGGTGTTACGCATAGGAGCGCTCCTTTCCCTAGGTTCGGAATCAGGTGAGCAGTATAGCAGGTTGCGCCCACCCTGACCACGACCATGACTGGAGCATGCCGATTTCTTCTTTTGGCTGTTTCAATGTTCACCGATGTAGCACCCGGACAAACAGGCGCACCCGGTGCTCTCTCCGCTCCGGCTCCCGCAAACCGATCCGCAGTCGCCGCCGTGCTCGCCGTTCTTCGCCGCGAGTTGCGTGACGCCCGCGCCGTGGCACAAAAAGAGGGAATCACCACACGGATTCGGCTGGAGTTGCAGAAGCCCCACTAGAGCTGGCCGACGGGATAGCTACCGATAAGGCGCGTTAGCGCCGTCGAGCCATTGCGGGCGCCGCCCTCTCCAGAACATCACCCTGAGACAGGGTCCAGCGTGAAACGCGCTTAACAATCAACGGCGTTTGCATTATGATTGCCTTGGCCGCTGTCACGGGCGGCGGTGAGTGAGAACCGTCTTCGTGTCGGTTCTATGATGTGCGGCACCATCGTGCGCACAGCACAATGGCTTGGCTGCGGCAAACGCCCTTGGGCCCGCCAAGGGTCCATTGGCGTTTCCGCGTGCCATGTCCGAGGGAGGACATTATGCCGAAGGAAGCTCTAAGTATTCTGGACCAACGCACACACGCTACCTATGAGATCGCGATTCAAAATGGCACCATCCGGGCGATGGACCTGCGACAGATCACGACCGGGCCCGACGACTTCGGGCTCATGACCTACGACCCCGCGTTTATGAACACGGCGTCATGCCGAAGTTCAATTACGTTCATCGATGGCGATAAGGGCATCCTGCGCTACCGGGGCTACCCCATCGAACAACTCGCGGAGAAATGCACGTTCCTCGAAGTGGCCTATTTGATCCTGTTTGGGGAGTTGCCGACCCCGCCCCAACTCAAGGATTGGGTGGCCGAAATCACCCGCCACACCATGCTTCATGAAACCACCAAGAAGTTCCTGGAAGGATTCCGTTATGACGCCCACCCCATGGGGATGCTGGCCAGCACCGTTGCTGCTCTCTCCACTGTTTATCCCGAGTCCCGGCACGTGCTCGACCACAACGTGCGTGCCCTGCAAATCAAGCGCCTCATCGGCAAAATGCCCACCATCGCTGCCTACACCTACCGCCACAGTCTCGGCTTCCCCTACGTCTATCCCGACAACGACCTCAGCTATACCGAGAACTTCCTGAACATGCTGTGGAAGATGGTGGAGCCCAAATATCCGGCCAACCCCGTCCTGGCGCGCGCCCTCGACATACTGTTCATCTTGCATGCCGACCACGAGCAGAACTGCAGCGCCAACGCCATGCGCGCCGTCGGCAGTTCCCAGGCCGATCCATTTCTCTCCACCGCTGCCGCTTGCGCCGCTCTGTCCGGCCCGCTGCACGGTGGAGCCAATGAGGAAGTCCTCAAGATGTTGGATGTCATCGGCTCGCGGGACAATGTCCCGGCCTACGTCGGCAAAGTGAAGGCCGGCGAGTTCAAGCTGATGGGCTTTGGCCACCGGATCTACAAGAACTACGATCCTCGAGCGAGGATTATCAAATGGGCCGCAGACAAGGTGTTCGAGGTCACTGGCCGCAATCCGAAGCTGGACATCGCGCTGGAGCTGGAGCGCATTGCGCTTGAAGACGAGTACTTCATCAAGCGCAAGCTCTATCCTAACGTGGACTTCTACTCTGGAATCATCTACCAGGCCATGGGGTTTAAACCGGAGATGTTCACGGTTCTGTTTGCCATTCCGCGCACAGTGGGCTGGCTCGCCCAGTGGCAGGAGATGCTGTGCGATGCCGAGCAGAAGATCGCCCGCCCGAGGCAGGTTTACACCGGCCCGGCATCGCGCGATGTTGTGCCGATGTAGAAGCCATGTCATGCCACGTCGGCTGGGCGTAGAACTACCGGAATTGAGTGGGCAATCGAGTTTGCGAAAGTAGTTCCGGACGCTAGGTACTCTGAATAGCTTCCGATATTAACTGTTAATGCTCGCCTGGAACACTCTTGGTGTCTGTCGCCACAATGGAAACCGCGATCACGAGCCGCGTCAGTAGCGAACCGCCACCGTCAGGGGCCTGACCTGCGCCAAGCCGTAAAGGTCCGCTCGCTCACGCGCGCGCTTCGGCTCTGGCAGCGCGTCCCATGCCGAGAGCGCGCCCACCAGACGCTCCAGAATCCCACGGTTGCGCGTGAAACGGCGGCGCCGGCTCCGCAGAAACTCGAACGTGAACGGCGAGCGGCGTTCCAGTTCCTGGACGTAAGCGGCCGAGTAGAACTGCCGCGCTTCGCCCACGGCCTCCGTGAGGAGCATGAAGAAGCTCGTGCGGATGAGCTCTTTGATGGCCGGGGGCGCGGCCGCACCGATTCCGTCGAGATCCGCCAGCACACGGGCGCCGAAGTGGAAGGCTCGGTTGGTCGCGGCGTCGAGCGGCTCGCGTCCCGCCGCCTCGGAGAACGCCGTGCGGATGCCGTCCCGGGCGTCGGCGGCGACGTCCTGCAAATCGTCGCCGAGCTGCAGCGCGACACCCCAGGCGAAAGCAAACTCGGCCGCTATTGGCGCGAGCGTGCCCGCGGCGAGCCAGGCGTCCGCAAGCACCGATGCCCCGCCCTTCTCGAAGATGATTTCGAGGACGTCGCCCGCGCCGGCCCCAGCCGCGCGATGCAGCTCAAGGCTCCTCTCCTGCGCGCGATGGATGTCGCACAGGCTGGCGAATACCTCGGGGTGTTCGGCTCGGCGGTACTGGCTTTCGATCAGGCTAACCAACGCCCAAGCCTGCTCCTCATGCTGCCGGGCGGGCGCAAGCCGTCCTCCCGCTAGGCGAGCCCCGAAACGCCGGTTGAATGCGTGCTTATCGGCCTTCGAAACGCCTGGGTGGTCGAGGTAGTTGTCGGTACAGGGGTAGAGCATGCTGTATCCGAAGATAGCGGGAGTCAGCCGCGCCGGCAGGCCCAGCAGAATCTGGAGGCCGTTCGTCGTCCACGCGTTGCGGCTGGCTTGGAAGACGTCGCCAGCGCTTATGGACGGATCGAAGAGCCGGGCGGCGCGGGCAAATTCCCTGCCCGTTTCGGCGAAGCCGCCGGCGAGCAACAGATCGAGATGGCGGTCCTCGAAATCGAGCGCCTCGCGAGCGAAGAGGCGGAACGCGGTGGTCAATCGCTCTGCCGCCGCGGCCTGCTCCGGCCGATTCCCCGGCGCGGCGCGCAGTTCGGCTTCGACGGCTTCGAGGTAGCGGTCGAAGTGCTTTTCGCGGCGAGCCTGCTCGCGCGCCGGATAGGAGGGCAGAAAGGCGGGCGGCGCGGGATCGGCCTGGCGCCACCACTCGAGAAGCCGGGCCATGACGGCGTGCCGTTCGCGTGGCATGTCTCAGACTATGCTACGCGGATGTCGCGCGCGATGTTCCGTGGCATCGGGCGCCCCGATTATCCCTTGCGCTGTGGAGTGGGCGAGCGTAGAGTCACCAGCGCGCAGGCGCTGTCATACAGGCCGGCGAAGCGGAAGGAGCGAGATGGGAAAAATCAACCTGGGCCGGGTGATTTTTGGTACTCCTCGCGAGGGTGATCATCAACGCGGTCGAGGGTGGCGTAAGGGAACTCCGGACTGCGTTTCCACCCACGAAGCTACCAAGGGCGCAAGGCACTTGAGCAGTTGGGATCTTCCTGGCAAGACAGCTACCGATATCACCACATAACGCTCTCCACAAAGCCAGTTGCCGGCTGCCGGATGGCCGCTGCCGGCGCTATTTCACCGAACCGTCGTCCCGACATGCATCAAATAGTGCTCGGCGACCGGCCCGAGCGACAGGGCCGGAAAGAATGTCAAAGCTGTCACCAGTACGACGGTGCCCAGGAGCAAGGCTGCGAATAGCGGTCCATGCGTGGACAGGGTCCCACCGGTGACGGCCAAACGCTTTTTCCGCGCCACGCTCCCTGCTATGGCCAGTGCTGGAATAATGACCAGGAATCGTCCGATGAGCATCTCGAAGCCGAGTGTCACGTTAAACCAAGGCGAATTGGCGTTGAGCCCCGCGAAGGCGCTCCCATTCGTGGCTACAGCGCTCGCATTCGCATACAGGATCTCGCTCAGCCCGTGCGCACCCCGATTGGTGAGGTTCTCCGTCAGCGCGCCTGTAGGGTTCCAATAGCTTGCTCGGGGAAACTCTAGCAGAAATGTTGCGCCGGCGAACAGCAAAATCGCGGCGCCTGTGGCCACAAATGACAACATGACCATCTTCATTTCTTTAGCTTCAATCTTTTTGCCCAGGTATTCTGGGGTGCGCCCCACCAGCAGGCCGGCGATGAAAATGGTCACGATGACTATGAAAATCATCGACACAATGCCAGTTCCTACCCCTCCGAAAATGACTTCGCCTGACGTGAGATTGAATATCTGGACCAGGCCACCGATGGGAGTGAAGCTATCGTGGGAGCTGTTCACGGCGCCATCCGACGTGGCGGTGGAAGTCACGGAAAACAGCGCGGAACCGGCAATGCCGAATCTGGCTTCCTTGCCCTCCATGTTCCCGCCGGGTTGACCGATGCCGGGCTTGGAATTGATTCCGGCTGCACCCAGGATCGGGTTACCAGCCTGCTCGCTCAGCGTTGCGATCAGACTGCCCCCTGCAAAAAACACAACCATTACGGCAAACAGGGTCCAGCCTTGCCGCTGGTCATTCACCAATCGGCCAAAGGTGTAGGTCATGCCTGCTGGCACCGCGAGCATAAGCAGCATCTCGACGAGATTCGTAAACGGCGTCGGGTTTTCAAATGGGTGAGCGGAGTTGGCATTGAAATACCCGCCGCCATCGGAGCTAAGAAGCTTGATCGACTCCTGCGACGCCACCGGCCCCATGGGAATAGTCTGTCCCGCCCCCTCCAAGGTTGTGATGGTGCGGTCGTGGCCGAGGGTTTGAATCACTCCCTGTGAGCAAAGGAATAAAGCGCCAAGGAAGGAAAGCGGGAGGAGTACGTACAGAGTGCTCCGCGTCAGATCAACCCAGAAGTTGCCCAGGTAGCCGGTCCGTTCACGAACGAAGGCGCGAATCAGCGAGACTGCGACGGCAATCCCAGCAGCAGCCGAGGTGAAACTCTGCACCGCGACTCCTGTCATTTGAGCGAAATAGCTGAGGGTCATCTCGCCCGGATACGATTGCCAACTCGTGTTGGTCATGAAACTGATCGCGATATTGAAGCCGAGGTCGGGTGTGATGGGAACACTGCCAGCCGGTGCCCGTGCGGTACCGAACCCGTTCGGATTCAAAGGCAAAGAGCCCTGCAAACGCAACAGGGCATAGAAGAGAACAAAATTGACGAGCCCGAAGAGGAAAACAGCCACGGCGTACGCGGTCCAGGTTTGCTCGATCGCCGGGTCAATCCCACATGTCCGATAGATGGCCTTCTCAATCGGAGCCAGCGGGCGGGAAAGAAAGGTGCGCTCTCCCCTAAAGACGTTGGCCATGTAAGCGCCGAGAGGCTTTGTGATCGCCACCAGCGCTCCCAGAAAGACGATGAGCTGCGCAAACGAGGGCCACGTCATACGTCCGGATCTGCAGCGCGGCTGCCGGGTCCACGGAGTTCGAACCGATGCCGGGCCACAGTTTCGCTCCCATTCGGCATTGTCAATTTGAGCCTACGCGACAAAGCGTTAGGAAACAATGGATAAGGAATAAGGTTTCCATAAAGCCTGGCCAGATCCCACACGGCGACCCACAGCTTACGAATCCGGAGAGTGGCTGTCCCACTTCCCCCAGTTTGCTTGATGTCCTCCAGCCACTAGAGGTAAGGTCCAAATGGCTACCGATAATGCCCATTGTGAGGACCCTAAATGAATGATTTGATTGTAGTTCCGCAAACGAGACAGTGGCACAAACTCAAGGCGCTGGTTCTGGACAGCGTCTCCTCTCCGATCACCAAGCGCGTCTACAACCTCGGGCTCGACGAGTTTTTCGCCTGGCCGCAGCCTCTTCCATCTCAGTAACTTCCGACTCCCCCCGTCTGCCGAGGCCGCTAAACGACGTACCGAGCCGCAATCCCTTACCGTCGCACACTATCCAACGCTCGTGAATCGGGCAATCGCCGTTCGGAGCCAGTCCGGCGATTACGATGGTGGTTTCGGGAGGATCCTGCGCCGACACCGTCTTCCAGCACTGACGGTACGCCTCATCGTAAGGCTGCGGCACCTTATCGTCCTTGTGCTTCTTCTCGCCGATAACCATTTGAACAAAGCAACCAGGATTGGCGTCCCGGACTAACTTCAGCAGATATATGTCATCCGGCGAAAAATACGGATCGCTAATCTTAAGACTCTTAGGGCACGCCCGGGCGGCTTGGGCGCCGCTGTTGGCTGGATGTGGTCCACTCGACGGTTTGGCCACTTCTCGCTCAGGCGGTTCATAACCGCCAGCGTTTCTGGGATCGATTAGCCGGCATCGACGTCGGGGCTCACGAATAAGTCGTGGCCTCACGAGGCTGTCTGTTTTCAAACCGAATACTGAGGCGACATGCCACCGCGCGAGAGTCGCCAAGATGTGCGTTCGTGCTGAAGCTGGCCAGCGGACCGCTCCGACTCAAGGGAGTACGGCCGGATTTTCTCTATTCAATCGCACGACGCACGCAGGCTGCAGTCGCGCAGAAGCTGGGTGGCGTCTAACTTTAGCAGCATCGAGATGCCTCGGTTTGCGTGAACGTTTCCGAACGCGGAAATTCCGGAAACGAACACTGGCTGCATCCTCCCAGGAGCCGACAGCCTTTGTTTTCTACCACCATAGCAGCGGCGAAAGACTTGCCCAACAACTTAAAGGAGAATTCGCATGGCCGAGAACATCGCCACCTTCCTGCGCGAGCTGCGATCCGCGGCCCGTTCCCTGGCCCGTGCCAAAGGCCTAACGGCGACCGTCATTGTGACCTTGGCGCTGGGGATCGCCGCCAATGCTGCAATGTTCAGCCTGCTGCGTGGGGTCCTGCTGCGTCCACTGGTCAACCGTGACGAAGCCCGCCTCATCTATATCCGGCAGAGGGCGGATGGCGCCAACGCCACGTTCTCAATTCCGGAAATCGAGGATCTGCGCTCGCGCCTGAAATCCCTCAACTCTTTCGGCGATTTCTCCACAATCGGCTTCACCATGGCGGGGCTCGGAGACCCTCGCACGGTTCGTGCCGGGGTAGTCGGAGGATCGTATTTCCAGGTGATGGGCTTGCGTCCCGTGCTCGGACGGTTACTGGATGCGCACGATGACGGCCCAAAGGCCACCGGCGCCGTCGTGTTGACGTATCGCTTCTGGTCCACAGCCTTGAATAGCGATCCCTCCGTGATCGGCAAAACCGTCCGGCTCGGGTCGTTTATTGATACGCGCACGGCCACCATCGTCGGGGTCTTGGAGCCATGCGTCCCTTATCCCCAGTACACGGAGATCATCGCCAACATCGTGACCAGTGCGCATCATCTCTCGGCCACCATGGTGACCGGCCGGATACACCGGATGACCGAATTGTTCGCGAGGCTCACGCCTGGTGCTGACCTAAAAGCGGCGCGCGCGGAGTTGCAGTCAGTATACGGGACCATGAAGCGGGAGCATCCCGAAGCCTATCCCTCCCGAACGGAGTTTCAAATCAGCGCGGTGCGACTGCGCGACCAGCTCACCTCCGGAGCGCGGACTATACTGCTGGCGCTGATGGCAGCATCAGTGCTGGTTTTTGTCATCGCCTGTTCCAACGTTGCCAACCTGATTCTGGCGCGCACCATGCGCCGTGAAAACGAGCTTGGTATCCGCGCGGCGCTGGGAGCCAGCACCGTCGACCTGCGTCGTATTCTGTTGGCCGAGAGCCTGCTGCTATGCGTCGCTGGCGCCGCCATCGGCATCCTCATCGCCAGGCCGATGGTGGCCGTGCTCGCGCGATACGTCTCCCGCTATTCCGTGCGTGCTCTGGACCTCGCCGTGGATTCGAGCATGCTCTGGGTCGGAGCCGGGCTGGCCGTGCTTGCCGCGGCGCTTCTTGCATTCATTCCGCGCCTGCCGTCGTCGGGAGGCGCCCAGGGGTTCGGCCTGATAAGCGGGAGCCCGCGGGCGACCCGCGCCACGAATCGCAAACTGAAGGTGTTTGCGCTGGTTCAGATCGCCGCCTCCTTCGTGCTCGTCGTGGGGGCCGCCGCGACTGTGAACACGCTCCTATCGCTTGAGTCTGTCCGGAGTGGTTTCGATACATACCATGTGCTCGCCGTAGACGTGCCCGTGATGCGTAACGGAAAAACGCCCGGCCAGGTGGTGGATTTCTACCGGGAGGCGGCGCACAGAATCCGTCTATTGCCCGGCGTTCTGAACGTTGCTGTCGGGTCCGTTCCGTGGCGCGATGGCGGCGACTTCACGCTCGAATTCTCTCGGGATGGGCACGTGCCTGCGGCGGGCGAGGAAAGTCCCCGCGCGGCCTTTCAGATTACCTCACCCGGCTTTTTTGCAACGCTTGGCTTGCCTGTCCTCGAAGGGCGCGACTTTAACGATGCCGACCGCAATGGCAGCGAGCCCGTCGCGATCGTCAGCGCGAGCCTAGCGCAACGGATGTTCCCTGGTGGGCATAGTCTGGGCCATCATGTGCTGTGGACCGACCCGATCCTGAAGTTCGCTCCCGGCGTGACCCCTCAGTCCCGCCGCATTATCGGAGTGGTGCCCGATATCGACAACACTAATCTTGTGCCGAAGCCAACTATGACCGTGTATCATCCTTTCGATCAGGAGCAATTCCTGGGAGGAGGGCGTCTCCTGGTTAACGTGCGCTCCGATCCGTATGCTCTGGTGAAGCCGATCACTCGTATCATGCGCACACTATCCGCGGACCAGCCCGTGGAAAACGCGAAGACCCTGGAAGACATCCGTGCGGAAGTGCTCTCACCAGAACGGCTCAACGTCGTAGTGTCCGGCGTCTTCGCGGGCGTGGCGCTGCTCATCGCGGTGGTGGGCGTTGCCGGCGTGCTCGCATTTTCCGTTAGCGGACGCACCCGGGAGTTTGGCATCCGGCTGGCCGTCGGTTCGGACCCACGGCATCTGCTGCTCCTCGTGATCGCCGAAGGCGCGGCCATGGCCATCGGGGGGCTTGCACTCGGCATTGGATGCGGATATTGGCTGGCGCAACTGGCGGGCAGTGTTCTCGGAGATCTGAAGATGCCGGGCGTGCTGCCGGTCGCCGGTTCGGCTTTGGTGTTACTACTTGCCGCCGTGACTGCCTCGGCGATACCCGCGGCTCGGGCAGCGCGAATTGACGTGATCCAGGCACTGCGAACCGAGTGAGATCGTGCCCGAGAAGTCAGCCAGGTCCGCGGCACGCTCGCGCACCTCTGGCGCAGCGTAACCACAACCCGGTTGCCCACTAGGAAGGCGAGAAGTGTGGAGACGCTGGCACGGCTGTCAGACACGCGGATCCGTGCGTTTGCTACGGCGCAGTGTTAAAGTTGCTCATGACAGTCGCCGGGCGCTTCATCGCGGTTCTTGCGATTCTGCCACGCCTCCTCTCGTTGGCGCAAACTGTGCCGGCGCAGTCCCCTCAAATGCCGGCCTGCTCCGCCACCGCAAACGTGAACCCAGCGCCCGCCGCCGTGCCGCCGCTAGGGGGGCCTCCGGGCCAGTCTCTCTGAATGTCGTGGCACAGACGGGCGGCCGCACCCAGAGCGTGGCCATGCGAGCCCCTTACGCCTACATCGGGGTGGGCATGCAGGTGGTGGCGTTGGATGTATCCGACCCCAATTCAATACTGCAGATTGGCGCCACCGGGTCATTGGGGGGAGCCGTGCGGGATATCGCACTTCCCGCCAAGCCGATCCCGATCCGGTTGCCGTTAGCGCGATTTGCCAGACGCCCGCGGCAGGCGCCACTCTCGCTGGCGTACGTGGCG
Source organism: Bryobacteraceae bacterium (assembly GCA_049698695.1). GTDB lineage: Bacteria > Acidobacteriota > Terriglobia > Bryobacterales > Bryobacteraceae > Bog-375. The sequence continues at coordinate 14,771 of JBAVYH010000020.1, forward strand.
GCTGGCGAAGGCGGTTTGTATATGGGCGCGAACTTCAACTGGGTGCGGGCAAACCTGATTGTGGGCAACGCTCCAATTGGAATCCAGATCGCCGGCGGCGCCGGGAACAGGATCGAGGGCAATGCCTTTCTGGGCAACACGCAGAATGCCACCGACGGAGGCTCCAATAATAGCTGGGATAACGGCCGCACCGGCAATTTCTGGAGCGATTACACAGGCAAAGACGCCAATCACGACGGCATTGGAGACACGCCTTACCCGGTTCCGCCCAGCGGGACGGACCGGTTCCCTCTGATGGCCAACCCCATCCTGGGCGGAACCGGAACGGCGGATGCCATCCCGATGCGAACGGCACGGCAATAGGCTACTGGAACCGGCGCGCTACCAATTAATGGTTCGAGGAGCAAGGTTTTGTTCCTGATCTAACCGTCCGTCCCACAGCCAAGTGCCCGATGGCTGGTGCGCCACTCGCGACGCTGGTCGTTCTCGCGCTGCAGAGCTTGTGCCTGGGCTCATGGAACCGACGTACTCGGGAGTCGGTCGACGGACTGCCCTTGCCTGCGGCAAGCAACCGATAACAAACCTTATCGTTCGCGCGTAACGTGATTACCGGGTGACCGCGTATCACCTCAGCTTTCGTGAGATCATTCCCTCTGGAGGAATCGAATGACCAAGCTCATGATCGCAGCCGCTGTCACCGGGCTGTTCGGTACCGTTGTTCTCGTCGCGGCGGCCAAGCCAATCAAGGCCGTTAAGG
>JBAVYH010000021.1:0-11749 GCA_049698695.1 Bryobacteraceae bacterium
TTCCCACCGCGCCGGCAACGACGGTCTATTCCCCCGAAAACGAACAAGAAAACCCAGCGAAAGGAGCCCGGCACTGCGCCAACCAGATTTCAGCCCTTCAGGCTCATTCTTGGATTAGAAAATGCTCGCGACGGTGGTTCGGCACCCGTGGCGCGGCCTCCGGTGGTGAGCGGTGGCAGTTTGGCGATCAAGGCACTGTGTATCGGGAAAACCGCCCCGTCGCGGGGCATGCGGAGCGCTGGCGTTCCGTCCTCAAACAGTCGCCGGCGTGGGAAGGGTGGGCACGCTGTTATCTCGAGGCGCTGGGTCCGGATCTCGTCCGGGACCTGGGCTATGACTATTCCGGGCTGACCGCCGAATTCGCCCCCCTGCCCGCCAGCCGTGACTGGGAGACCATTACCCAGTCCAGCGTCCGCCAACAGGAACAAGCCCTTATCGAATGCCAAGCACGGTTGCACCAACTCGAATCCGAGCGGGATAGGCTAGCCGGAGAGAACCAGGCGTCCTTACAGCGCATCCGGACGTTTGAAGAGGAGACGTTGCGAGAGTGTGTGCTGCGGCACTTCCGCAGCAGACGGCGATCGGTCCCGCACTAACGGGAATCGATGCACCGAATCGCTGTCGGCCGCCAGTGCCGCGCGCTCCCGGCGCCGAACGGGCCGAATGGTTAATGTTGACGTGCGCCCCCGCACACAGTTGTCGTGGGTATAGCAGGCAGGGCACTAAAAGGCCGCTAACAAAAATCAGTAGTGATTCCGTAGGCGCCGCCCACCAGTATTATCCTAGAGCTACTTTTGCTCCGATGGGAGGTCCCTGTTTGCACGCCGCTCTTTTTCTCATGCTGAACAGTTCCGCTGCGGCGGTAGCGGCGTTGTTGCCGGCTTTGCTGGTCGGCTCGGCGGCGCTGTGGTCGGTGTTCCTCTACAACAGCCTGGTGCTGGCGCGCAACCGCACCCGTGAGGCCTGGTCGGGAATCGACGTCCAGTTGAAACGCCGCTCGAGCCTGATTCCCAACCTGGTCGAGACGGTTCGCGGCTACGCCACCCACGAACACGCCGTCTTCACCGAGGTTGCCGAGGCGCGCGGCTCCCTGGCCAAAGCCTCCGGGCCAGCCGCAATGGCAGCTGCCGACCAGACGCTCACTTCGGCGCTCGGTCGCCTGATGGCGGTGGCGGAAAACTATCCGCAGCTCCAGGCCGCGGGTTCTTTTCAGCAGCTCCAGCGCGACCTTACCGACACCGAAGAGAAGGTCGCCTACGCGCGCCAGTTTTACAATCAGAACGCCCTCGATTACAACACGCGCATTCAGACCTTTCCCGGCAACCTATTCGCCGATTGGTTTCGTTTTCTTCCGGTGGATTTCTTCAATACCGAAGATCCTGCCAAACAGGATGTAAAGGTCAACTTCACCACCGCCTGACATGACTTCCCCCGTTGCCATCGGCCGGCCGGTGCTGGTCTACACCCGCATCGCGCAAAACCGCCGCAAGACATTGCTGCTGGTGGCGCTCTCGGTTGTTGCGCTGGTGCCCTTCGTCGTCGGCATCAGCTATCTGATTTCGTTCGGCATCGTGCGCCAGGTGAACCCCTCGCCGAAGGTTACGCGTGCGCAAATCGACCGCGAGGAAGCGTACTTCGAGCAGATCCGTCCGCAGATTCCGGACGAACGCCGTGACAAGTTTGACGCTCGTGTCGAGGGCCGCATCCGCCAGCAGCGCGCCGACCTCGCCCAGCACGAAGCGGAAGATCCAGCGCTGATGCTGAAGCTGATGCTGGTCATCGGGGCGGCGGTGACGGCCGCGCTGGGCTTGCTTTTCTGGGGCATCTCCAGATCTCCCACCGCGAAACTGCTGGTGGAGGCCGGCGCGCAGCCCGCCGGCAGCGGCGAAGCCGAAGCGGCGCGCCTGCTCGAGAACCTCGCCATCGGCGCCGGCCTTCCCACGCCCAAGCTCTACGTGATCGAAGCCAGCACACCCAACGCGTTCGCTGCCGGCATGCACCCGGACCACGCCGTGGTGGCGGTGACGCGCGGCGCGCTGAATCTGTTGGACCAGCGCGAGCTCGAAGGCGTCCTTGCTCACGAGCTTTCCCACATCGGCAATCACGACATCCGGCTGAATGCCATCGCCGCCTCTGTGGCCCTGTTCCTGCGCCTCCCCTACCTCCTCTTCCGGCGGCAAATGTCGTCCGGTTGGGTGGACCGTACGGCAGCGTGCGGCGTAGCCTCGGCCTGTTGGACCTGGCAGCGTCGCCGGTGGGCCTGTACATCCTCGCAGTGGCGCCCGTGGTGGGGACGCTGGTGCGCGCGGCCATCTCGCGCGAGCGCGAGTTTCTGGCCGATGCCGATGCCGCTTTGCTGACCCGTTTTCCCGAAGGCTTGATGCGCGCCCTGGCCAAGATCGGCGGCTCGGGCTCCGCCCTGCCCAGTTCCAATCCGGCGTTCTCCCATTTCTATTTCGCCAATCCGGCCGTCGCGGCCCGAAGCTGGCTCACCAGCAGCTTGCTGGCCACCCACCCGCCGCTCGAACAGCGCATCCAGCGGCTGATGGGGTTCGAAGGCGCCACCGCCCTGCCGGCGCTCGAAGCGGCCGTTCAGCAAGGCAGGCAGTACGCGCATGACCACCCGGCCGCGGATTCGCTGGATGACGCACCAGGCGGCGCCGCACAGGACGAGCTGGCCGCCCTTAACCAGGGCAACCCGATGGGCCGCGTCTTTCGCATGATCGCTTCTGAGCCGGTGCCCCTCTACGATGACATCCGCCCGGGCGTCCCGCCGATGGTCACCGCCCGCATCCAACCCGGCGCATTGATCGTGGCCTTCGACGATCCCGGCAAAATGCGGCAGGTGAATACCGCCGGCCAGACCTTCGGCTACATCGCGCACTCGGTGAAACTGGTCCCGCTCGAAAATGTGATTCCAGCCGAAATCTACGACCCCAAGACGCGCGCCACGGTGGAGGCCAGGCTGCCACCGCTCGATGCGGTCGCCGTCCGGGCCGCACCGCAAGCTGTGGCGCCCAAATCGAACGCCCTCACCAGCACGCAAATCTTCATCGCCGCCGCCGTTTTCCTGTTCGTGGTGGTGGCCATGCTGGTGGTGCTGGCGAAGTTCGCCGGCTAGACCCGGCACGGTTCGCCCAGGCTGCCAGCCGGGCCTGCTCAGCGCTCGTCTGGTCGGCAAAGCGAAGTGAGGGTCCGATCACGCCGGCCCGATTGCACCCGCCGTGATAAGCGGGTCTGTGGCGGCTCGCCGCCGCGGTGCGCTCAGGCCGGGTTCATGAGGTGACCTAGCCGTCGCTTCACATCCGGCCACTCCGCCGCCACGATCGAATAGCGCGCCGAGTCGCGAGCGATGTGGTCGGCGGCCATCCGGTGTGCACGGAGAATCCCTTCGAATTTCCCGCCGATGCGTTCCAGCGCCGCACGCGACCGCGTGTTACGCGCGTCGGTGTGAAAGCAGACCCGGAGCACCTGCCACGCTTCGAAAGCGTGCGTCAGCATGAGCACCTTGGCCTCGGTGTTGGCCGCCGTCCGGATCGCCGGCCGGGTCAGCCAGGTGTAGCCGATCTCGCAAGCGTCGGGGAAGTCGCGACCGTGCCGTAGGTGGCCTCGCGGCCACGCCCATCGCTCCAGGTTCCAGAAGCGCGTCGACCCAATCACGACGCCCTCATTCACGCGGACGATCGCGAACGGCACCGCGCTGCCCGCGTCGCACCAGGCCAGAGCCGTGTCCACGTAGCCGGCGGCCTCGGCCTTGCCCTGCGGCACCGGAGTCCACCGGTACAGGGAAGGGTCCACTGCCGCCGCGGCCGCCAGGCCGTCAACGTGGCTGTGGTTCAGCGGTTCGAGACGAATATTCTTTCCCGGCAGCACAAGGCCCTCGGTTTGCACGACTCTGAGTATCGAAGAAGTCCCCACGCTGCCGCAAGGAACGCGCTTCGGAGCCGCGGCCGTCAGGGAGCGGTTGGTACGCTATTTCTTGAGGGGCACTTGCCATTAGATCCGCCCCACGCTGCGCGAGCCGCATTGCCATGCCACCTGCCCCTTACCGGTAATCCTTGTCGTCCAACTTGCTCAAGTCCAGATTGTCGGCCAGCACGCCCACGGTCACAATCGCAAATGTGAAGACCTTGGTGCCCGGCTCCAGATGGCCGCCCAAAGCCCCCTGCGGCGTGGCCAGCGTGATGTGCGGGTGCAGGCGGCCGTTCATGATGTAGCCGTTCATGCTGATCAGATCGGCTGGCCCGTCCTTCTTTTGCTCGAACATGATCTTGGACGGAAACGTATCGTTGACCACCTGGTGTATCTGGTAGCCGGTCACCGACCCGGCCGCGGCCAGGATCACCCCGTTTCGTACGTGGTTCTGCTTGACTATCTGCTCCAGCCCGGCCAATAGGTCGGCCTGGTATTTGAAGCGGAAGATGAGGATGCGTTCAAACTTGCCGGCGTCCACGGAATAAACGTCGGGCACTTTGGGATCGTTCGGCCTGGCATCGCCCGGCGAATGATTGGTCGCCACGCGGGTCTGCTGCGCGGCGGCGATTGCCACGAAAGTGAGAAGCAGGAGGATTGTTCGCATGCAGACAGCATAGCTGGAATGAGCGCGCAAGCCTATGGCTGCCTCCAGCGCGCGCGCGTCGCGGGGCGTACGCCTTCTTACGTGCAGCGCCGTCATTCCTGCCGACGTCGGGCTGCACATGCCCGAAGCGAAGGGCGGGTCTGGTCACGCCTGATCGCCGATTCGCAAGCCCAGCATTTACAGGCTCTTGTCGCGCGGCGCCGGATGGGCATGGCGCTGCGTTCGCATATCATGCGGACGTGGAGAGGAACACCAGAACCGACCGCGCCACGGCCGTCGTGGCTGCCGCTGCTCACGAGTTCAACGACGAATTGACCGTGATCCTGAACGCCGTTGCCGAATCGCTGGAGGCGCTGCCGCCGGCACACCCCCTTTATCCCGGTCTCATCGATGCCCAATGCGCCGCCCATCGTTGCGCGCTGCGGGCGGAGGGGATGCTCGGTTTCAGCGCGCGGCGCGGGCTTCGTCCCGCGCCGTCCTGCGTGGAAGCCCTGCTCTGGCCGTGAGGACCATTGGTGGGCTGCTGGCCGATGAGACCACCGGCTAAATGGGGCGAATCGCCCCACGAACGGTCATCCCGTTGTCTTGTTTTCAATGATTTAAACCTTCGGCCGTGGGGCAATTTGCCCCACGCAGGCTCGCATATTTACGCCTTCGCCAGCACCAGCCCCGAAGGCAGCTCTTCGCCAAAGATGCGGCCCAGCGCGCGGTCGTCATCGGCTTCGCCATCGAGCACCGCCAGCAAGTGCGCGCTGTTGGGCGTCGCCTCCAGCTTGCCCCGGATGGTTTGGCGAATGGCCGCCGGCAAGTCGCGCGTGGGGTCGTCCGTACGGCGCGCCAGCGCTGCCAGCGCGTCTGCGGCCGCCGCTATGTTCATCATCGCCTCCGCCCAGCGCGTCACCGTGGCGGGCGGCACCACCAGGTTGATGGGGCCGTAGAACAGTTGGCGCGCCCCCAGCCGCGAGACGCACCACAACTCGCTCTCTTTGTAATCGCCCGCCCTGATGCGCTTGATCAGCGCATCACCCAGTTCGGCCTTCGCGCCCAGCGGCAACAGCTCCAGGCTGGCCGTGGTGCGCCACATCTCGCGCAGCAGCGCCGCGTTGATGCGCTGCGGCTTCTTGTTGCCGCGCGGCAGCAGGAAGCCGGACAAGCGCTGGTACACATCGGCCTGCTGGTTGCGATTGAGGCCTCCGGCGACGCGGCCCCAGAAAATCCACCAGTCGATTTCGCATTGCACCTGGTTGGCGTACGTAATGCCGCCCGAGTAGAGACGCCGCGCCTGCTCGATGCGGAAATCGTCGCCCGGATAGCCGAAGCCGGGGCGCAGGCAAAAGCCGGCCAGGTTCAGCCAGCGGATCTCAAATGCCGGGCTCTTCTTGCGGCCCGCTGCGGCGGCGAGAAAAGCGTCGGCCATCGGGCGAATGGCGGAAAGCGGCCACGAATTCCTGCCCAGCCCCATCGCTTGCTCCAGGCGCGCCGGCAATTCTTCGGGCGGAATGGGCGATTTGGAATTGGGGGCAAAGACCTCCGCGACCAGCGCCAGCGAAGCTTCGAGCGCCTGCTCGCTCACCACCGCGGCGGCCTTGCGCTCCACCGGTTGCTCGACGGCCGGCTTGCGGAGTTGAAACTCCAGGTTCCAGCGGTTGTCGCTGATTTTCGACTCGCACCACGTCTCGAGCGTGCCGATCTCGGTGAGCCGCGCCCCAAGCCTGACCGGGATCAATCGCTCTTCGGCCTTCTTGCCGAAGCGGATCACGGCGTGTAGCGGCGCGTGGCGATGCAACTCAGCATCGTCGGCGGCGAATTCGACCACATCGCCCAACCGGTCGGCGGTGCGCCCGAGCGAGCTGAACAAACGAAACGACACCGGCCGATTGGCGACGAGCTGCAACGCGTCGTTATCCACTTCAAGCGCCGTGCCTTCCTCGGCGCCGCGCGGCACCAGAGTCACGGCCGCGAATCTGCCCTCGCGCGCCTCGCCCAGCGCGATGTAATAGGTGCGCGGCAAACCGCCCCGCACCAGCACGCCGCTGCCGGTCGAGCGTACGTAAGAGTAATACGCCGCGCCGCGCGCCACCGCCAGATCCAGCTCGCTGTTCTCCAGGATCTCCGGACGCCGCCCGTACCAGCGCGCCACCACGTCCGCCACGCGTTCCCGCAAAATGCCCGGGATGAAAAAGCCGCCGTTGAACAGGATGGCGTCCGGCTTCTGGTCCAGCGGCTCCAGAAACGCGTTCAAGTGGCGGGTGATGGCGGCATCGGAAACGTAGGGCAAACCGAGCTCGCGGAACAGGCTGCGCGCTTCTTCCTGCGGCCCTTCGCCGCGGGCGGTGAACGGCAAAAAACCCTCCAGCGCCAGTTCCAGCGCCTCCTCGCGCCGAATCTCGCTGCGCAGCGTCTTGCCGATCAGCGATGAGCCGGAGCCGAGCACCGTGATCTCGACCGCTTGCAAATCGGGGTCGTTGAGCAGCTTCTCCTTGGCGGCGGAGCACTGCCGCCGCAGGCCGCTGCGCTGGCGTATGGAAAGCTTGGCGCCGAGCTTGGTCTCCACCAGCCAGCCCAGCGTCAGATCCAGGTTGTCGCCGCCCAGAAGCAGATGTTTCCCTACCGCCGTGCGGGTGAAGTTGATGAGGTCGCCATCACGCGAAACGCGAATCAGGCTGAAGTCGCTGGTGCCGCCGCCCACGTCGCACACCAGCACCGTCTGACCGTCGAAAAGCTTCTTCCGCGACTGCGCCAGGTTGTTCGCGATCCACGAATAGAAAGCCGCGGCCGGCTCTTCGAGCAGCGTCAGGCGCTCCATCCCGGCATCGCGCGCCGCCATCACGGTCAACTCGCGCGCCTCTTCGTCGAACGAGGCGGGCACGGTGAGCACGATATCCTGCGCGGCTAATGGCGCGCCCTGCGCGCGGTCCCATTCCTCGCGGAACTTGGCCAGAAACCGCGCCGAAACCTCGACCGGCGAAAGCACGCGGCCCATTTCCTGCGAATCCCAGGGAAGAATTTTCGCCGTGCGGTCCACGTCCGGATTCGATAGCCATGATTTAGCCGAGTGCACCAGCCGCGTCGGCACCAGCGCCCCTTGTTCGCGCGCGTAAACGCCCACCGGCTGGCCGTCCTCCAGGTATAGAAACGATGGCAGCGTGCGCCGCGTCTCCACCTGCCCGGCAGCGACCAATTGCGGCGTCTCGAAAACGTGAACCGGCGGAAAGTCGCGGTCCTCCGCTTCGCCTTCGTCGATCCAGGCCAGCGCCGAGTTTGTAGTGCCGAGGTCTATGCCGACTTTCATGCAATGTCAGTGGGGCAGGCGCTTCCGCCTGCCAACTGCCATGTTCCACCGCAGCAAGGTTGGCAGGCCGAAGCGCCTGCCCCACTGCCCAAACATACTTCCGTCTGATGCACCGGGCTGATCTCGCCCACGGCGCCTCTTACTCGATCTCGAGTTCGGCCGGAGCGATCACGGCGGCGTCTTTTCCGCCGAGTGCCGGCAGATCGATCTTCACCGCCTTCCAGCCCTTATGCCGGAGCGTCCCGCCCGAGGGCGGCTTGGCGGGCACGTTGCCGATGAACTTGACGACGTTCGCGTCCGTGGAAGGCGCTTTGGCGAACGTGCCCTCCACCCCGTCAATCACCGGCTCCAGCACAACCGCGCGCCGCAGTGAGTCGCGGCATTGGTCGTGCAGCTCGCGCACGGCGGCGCCAACCTGGTCGTCGGCATATCCGGCGATGTCTTCCATCAGGAAGTCCACCAGGCGTGCATCGCGCTGCAAGATGGCGAGAAGCTGCAATGCGCCATCGGATACCCGAACAGCGGGCGCCGGCGCCGCTGCGGGAGCGGCCTTGGCAGCGCCGGAAGGTTTGGATGCACCAGCGGCGCGCCGCGTCAAACGTAACCGGTCCAGCACGCCGTCGGACAGCGTTCCCGAAAACAGAACGTCGAAAAAAGAGCGGAAAGCAAGAACAATGCGGCTCACTGTGGCTCCAGAGTTTCAGGATAACTGAGATTCCGCCGCCAGGCTTACCGTGAGACCAGGTACCGGCTTGAGACCAGCGCAAACATCCGCTCGTCGTGGTCCGGCGAGGCCGGGTCCGAATCCGGGTTCCCGGTCGAAGCCACGCCGCGAATGGTCCAGCCGGCACGCTCCAGCAGCAGCGTCAAACCGGGCGGAGAAAAAATCCAGTAGTTGGTCGAGTCGGCATTGCATTGGCTCTCCCCGAGAAGGTACGCGACCGGCATTTGGTCGAGATGCTCAGCCCCGTCGGGACTCCTGCGGGCAACCCTGGTGCTGACGAAGCAGAACCGTGCGTGGCGGGCAAGCGTTTCAAGCGCGTAGAACGGGTTCTTCAGGTGATAGAGCGTGCCCAGAAACAGGGCGAGGCCGTATTGCGCGCCGAGGCGGAACTGGCTGTCGATGTCCACATCCGTGATTTCCACGTTCGAACCGAGCTGCCGCTGGATGGCACGGATCCCTTGCATGCCGTTCATGTTGGAGCCGGCATGGTCGACGGCGTGCACGCGGAAGCCGAGCGACTCGAAATAGAAGCTCAGCGCGCCATCGGCGGCGCCAATATCGAGCACGGGCGCATCGCCCACCAGGGACTCGAGGTCGCAGCCGGCGGACCGGCAGAGCCGTTGAAGCAGAAAGAGATTGGAGAAGCAGTCGTACGGATACCATTCGAATCCGCGCGCGCCTGCCAGCTTTTTAGCATCTTCGAATCTGCGGCGGAACCGCAGTCCCTTGCGAACCAGCGGGCTAAATCGAATCAGTGGGTCCATCGCATTACCCGATCAAGGATGGCGTCAGTATTAAGGACACTCATTCACAAGGGACCCGATGAGTCACGTCCGCGAATGCACCAGCGTGGCGTGGCGCAGGCGATCGAGCTGGCGGCGGGCGATGTCGGCCCACTGGCCGCCGCGATCCAGCTTCAGATAGTTCCGCCAGTGATACACGGCTTTCAGATTGTCGCCCAGGCGCTCGCACAACAGCGCCAGGTTGAAGTGGGCGTCGGCATACTGCGGATTCAGGTGGAGCGCCATTTGGTAGTGCTCCTGCGCTTCCTCCATCCGTCCCAATTCGTCGTAGAGATTGCCGATGTTGAACTGCGCCAGCGGGTACTCCGGATCGGCGTCGAGAGCGTCGCGGTAATAAGTTTCGGCGTCGGCGAACTTGCGCTGTCGGTAATAGATGGTGCCCAGGTTGACCAGGGCGCCGGCAGCCTCGGGATTGAGTTCCAGCGCTTTCTGGTAAGCCTCGATGGCTTCATCGACCGGGGCTCCCGTCTCTTCCAGGTCAAGCCCCCTTTGGAACCAGGCTTCCGCCTCGCGCAACCGGTTGGCGCCGGGCCTTCGTTCTGGAAACGACGCCAGGCCGCCCAGTTCCGCGGTCTCGAAATCGAGCAGGATCTGGCCGCTGATGGCCTCCATCCTCTGCCCGGCGACGTGCACCGCGATCTTACGGCCGTCGGAGACGATGCGCAGCTCGGAGAGCGGCTGCTGGACAGCCAGCTTGCGGCGCAGCGAGGCCAGCGCGCGGCCGATTTGCCTGGGCTGGATGCGGTTCTCGCGCAGCTTGACGATGGTCTGGATGGCGATCAGATCCGAAAACGAATACTTGTCGGAGGGCGGAATTAGCTCCTGGCGCTCCCAGCTTCGCAACTGGCGCTCGGAGAGACCGAACTGGCGCCGGACATCAGCTCTCGAGTATTCCTCTTTCGGCGCCTTCGGCAGCACGCGACCATTCTAACAAGGCGCTCCCTGCAGAGGCGAAGAAACAGGACACCGGCGGCGGGTTTTCGCGCGTGGAGAGGCCGGACGATCCCCTTTACGGTAAAAAGTACTTGAAGAATGGCCGGACCCGCGGTACCCTAAGAAGCATGGCGACTCCTCGCCCGCAGCCCGTGGAACTGCAAGCCCACGCGATGGACAACTTGCGGTACATTCGCGAGACCATCGAGCGGGCCGGCTCTTTCACGGCGGTGCCGGGCGTCGGCGGAATCCTAATGGGTTCGACGGCGCTGGCAGCCGCCTTGTGGGCTGGACCGGCGGCTCACGGCGCGCGCTGGGTTACGGTGTGGATGGCGGAAGCGATGGTAGCGGCGGCCATCGGCGTGGCCGGCTCCGCGTGGAAATCGCACCGCGCCAGGCTGGCGTTGCTTTCGGGACCGGGACGAAAATTCGCCGCTGCCTTCACTCCTGCCATGGCGGCCGGCGCGCTGCTGACGGCCGTGCTCTTCCAGCATGGGATGACGGCGCTGCTGCCGGGGCTGTGGCTGCTGCTCTACGGGTCGGCCATCGTTTCCGGCGGCTCCGCTTCGGTCCGGGTGGTACCCTTGATGGGGTTTTGCTTCATGGCAGCCGGGGCGGCGGCGCTCGTCGAGCCAGCGTCCGGCTGCACGCTGCTGGCCGCCGGTTTCGGCGGGCTGCACATTCTGTTCGGCACGGTGATCGCGGTGAAATATGGCGGCTAGAGAAAACGCGGTAAAGAAGGAGCGGGAAAAACGCTCCGCGGCTGGCCCGGTGGCCGCGCCGACGGCAAGCGCGCAAAAGCTCGACCGACTGGTGCACGAGCGCCTCCGTCTGGGCATCCTGAGCGCGCTGGCGGTCAACGAATCGCTTACGTTCAATGAGCTGAAGCGGTCGCTCGACACCACCGACGGCAACCTCAGCGTCCACGCCCGCAAGCTGGAGGAAGCCGGATACGTCGGCTGCGCCAAGTCCTTCGCCAACCGGATGCCCAAAACCGAATACCGGCTGACGGCGGCGGGGCGGCGGGCGCTGGAACGCTATCTCGATCACATGGAGGCGCTGATCCAGGCCACGCGCGACAAATGAGGTTCTTTTTTTATGGCTATTAACTTTGAAATACAAAGTACTCTACATGCGGCGATCATCATGGATGGCAACGGACGCTGGGCGCTGGCGCGCGGCCTGCCCAGAGCCGCCGGCCACCGCGCCGGGGTGGAAGCTGCGCGGCGCGTGGTGGAAGCCGCCCCCGAACACGGCATCGGCGTGCTCACGCTATTTGCCTTCTCGAGCGACAACTGGCGCCGCGAGCCAACGGAAGTGACGGCGCTGATGCGGCTGCTGGCGTGGTACCTGGAAAGCCAGACGGCGGGCGCGCTTGCGGCGGGCGTGCGGGTGGAAGCGATTGGACGCCGCGACCG
>JBAVYH010000022.1:0-45235 GCA_049698695.1 Bryobacteraceae bacterium
CCGATCTGAATCGTCGCCGTCGTACGCTGGACGAGATGGCCGACCGCCTTGTCGGCCACACGTCAGAAAACGGAGTAGAAGCGAAATTGGCTGTGGATTTGACACTAAATGACACTAAACGGAGTGAGCCAATATCCACAAGTTATTGATTCTAATGGTCGGGGCGGGGCGATTTGAACGCCCGACCCCCTGCGCCCAAGGCAGGTGCGCTACCAGGCTGCGCTACGCCCCGACATTTGAAGCTCTCTTAATTTTAAAACACTTCCTGAGTCTGCGACACTGTCCCGCCTGCCCAAATCGACACCAAAACCCTTCGACCGTGGCAAAACCGTGACAAAACCACCTCAGTTTACGTTCTCCGTGTCAAAACCCGGCCGGTTCTCATTGGCCTTCCGGTTCAGTTTCTGCAGCGCCTCCCGCTTCCTCCTGCAGTTTCATCTGCGAGTACGTCTTAAACACCTTAGCATCTCCCTGCCGCAGTAATTGCGTGACCCACTCGTCCGCCACGCGGCCCGCGCTTAAGCGAGTCGCGTAGGTAGACCGCAAGTCATAGATCCGGAAATAGGGAACCTTAGCCGTCGCGACGTCGCGTGCCAGACCGTCTTGAGCGTCTTCCGATGCCCTGTCGGGTTTTCGTCGCTCGGAAACAACCACGTAATTCAACAGGCACCACGCCGGTTTGTAAATAAACTCACATCTAAAGCGGCGGTAAGTCAAGTAACTATTGCGTGCCAAGCGGCTTACCTATAGAATGCTGCTAACCACTTGGGTTTAAGAGGACTTCCCGCACGCTAACTTCGATGTGCAGTAATTTCCTGACGGGAAGTCAGCGGTCTAAGCATAGTCGATGATTCGATCGCCCGGCGGCGCCATTAGACAGCGCGGGGTCGATTCAATTCCGAGGGCGCACGCCGGCCGGAGTGCGGAGGTGTCACCGTGGACGAGATTCCAATCAAACGCTCGGGAGATTCAACAGGGCCGTATACCGTTAGCGGCGTGGTGCGGGAACCAGATGGAACGCCCCTCGCCAACGCCACGGTGCAGGTGTTCGACCAGGAACTGCGCAGCCTCACTCCTCTCGGCCAGCACCAGAGCGGCAGGGATGGTTCCTACCTCATTCGTTACGAGATCTCCCAGCTCAAGCAGCCCGGCAAGACCAGCGCGGATCTCGTAGTAAGGGCCACTGCTGCCGATGGCTCCCTCATCGCGCAAACTCCAACCCTGTTTCATGCTCCGCGGGTCGCGCAGATCGATGTGACGCGGGGCAACCAGCCTTATCTGGGGCCGGCGGAGTTGACTGCGGTTCAGGCTACGCTGACACCGATATTGGGGACGGTGAAGGCCGCCGACCTGACCGCGAGCGACATAAGCTATCTCAATTCGGAGACCGGCCTGCCACCCCTGCAGATCCAACAGTTAGCGTTGGCATCGCAATCCGCCGCCGTTTCCAACATCGATCCGCATGTCTTCTATGGATTGACCCGCAAGGGCTTTCCCGTAACGCTGGACCGCCTGCTCTCCACCGATCCGGCGGCCCAGCAGCAGGCGCTCAACGCAGCCCTGCAGGACAACCTCATTCCTCCTTCCCTAGCGCCGAACATTCCGCAACTGGTGGCCCAATTGCAGCAGACCGCGGTTACGCGGACCCTGGCGCCCGGCGCGACCCGCTTAGGCGGCATGCTCTCGGTTTCACTCAACGATGCCAACCTTGAGACCACCTTTGCCGATACCTTTCTCGCCAACCGCACCTCGGGCGACGCTTTTTGGAAGGCACTGGCGGCGCAGCCCGGATTCACCACCGGCGTGGTGGCCTCCACCCAACTCGGCGTGCAGCTTGCTTCGCTGACCCAATACCACGCGCCGCTGGTGACGGCCCTCCTCGCGCAGCACCAGCAAGGCACGTTCGCCTCGCTCGCGGATCTCGCCAAGTTCGGGGCCGCAGACTGGCTGAACCTCATCAACTCCGACACGCCGGCCGGCGTACCGGTCGGTGTGCCAGCCGGCGTTCCCGGCGCTAACGCCAGCGAGATGGCTCAGAACTACGCCGAAGTGTTGTCGCGGCGGCTGGAAGCTGCCTTTCCCACCGCTGCGGTCGGCGCCCAACTCGCCACCAGCAACCTGGCCGGTGCCGCCGCGATCTCGTCTTTTCTGAATGCCAATCCGGACTTCGATATCGCGGCCACCAATGCCGTCACCTACGTGGCGGCGAAGCAAGCTCCGGAGCAGGTTGTGCAAAACCTTCCCGCCATGCAGCGCGTGTTCAAGGTAGCGCCGCGCTTCGAGCAAATGGAACCGCTGCTCGCGGCCGGGCTGAATTCGGCGCGCGCCGTCGCCGGGATGCCTGTTGAGCAGTTCATGGCGCAATTCGGCACAGTTCTGGGAGGAACCGCCGAAGCCCAGGCTGTGTATGCGCGTGCGCAGCTTTTTTCCCAATCCGCGGCGCATATCTTCGGCCAATATGCCACGAGTCTCAACGGCAACAACCCGCGGTTGCTGGGCGGCGCGCCGGATTCGGCTCCGCAAGTCCCCAACTGGACCGCGCTGTTTGGCAGCCCGGATTTTTGTGCCTGTAGCGACTGCCAATCCATCTTGAGCCCCGCCGCTTACCTGGTGGATCTGCTGAACCAGTTCGTGGACCCTTACATCACCGACGGAAGCGGCCACAAAGGCACGGCCTTGCTGTTTGCCCGCCGGCCGGATATCAACACCCTGCAATTGAGCTGCGACAACACCAACACCACCCTGCCGTATATCGACCTGGTGAACGAGCTTCTGGAAGACGCGGTCTCCCCCGGCACCGCTATGCCGCACGATTCCACCGACGGCTCGTCGGATGACCTTGGCGCAGCCCCCGAGTATCTCAACCAGGGAGCTTACACCACGCTGGCGCAGCAGGTCTTCCCGTGGAACCTGCCCTTCGATCTCGGACTCTCCCAGGCGCGCATCTACCTAACGAACCTGGGTGTGAACCGCTACGATCTGATGCAAGCATTCCAGGCCTCACCCACCGCTCCCGATCCCACCGACGCAGCGCTGACCGGCGCGGACGCCATCGCCGCGGATGAGTTCGGGCTCTCTCCTTTGGGTTGGAAGATCCTGACCGGCGTCTCGGGACATCAGCCCTGGGAGCTTTGGGGAGTGACGAACGCAGACTGGTCGAACACCTGGACCAAGGCCGCCCCCGGCCCCACGGTGCAGCAGTTCCTGACCCAATCCGGAATCGCCTTTCAAGACCTGGTCGATTTGCTGACCACGCGGCTGGCGCAACAGCTCGCGCCCGCGCCAAATCCGGTTTTGATCCAGTGGGCGGACGCGAATGGCGAATCCTGCGACCTCACCCAGGCTACTCTGCTCAATCTATCCGCCACTGTTCTGGACGGATTCCTGCGCTTTCTCCGCCTAAGGAACGCCCTGGGAGCGACGGTTCTCGATACCGATAAGCTAGTCGGCGCGCTCGGCCCGGCGTTCGACGCGGCCTTCGTGCGACAGGCCGCCCTCGCCGCGGGGCTGCAGAACCAGTTGGGCCTGCCGTGGCCCGAATTGGCTTCCTGGTGGGCGAACATTCCCACTCTGCCCGATGTCTTCGAAGATACCTCCCTCTATCAGCGTCTGTTCCTCAATCCGGCCATCACCAACCCGCTGGACACCGTCTTCGGCTTGAACGCCGCGGGCACCGAGCTCGCCGATACTTCGCACTTCCTGGAAGACGCCGCGCACCAGCCCACGGTTTTGGCGGGCCTGCAGGTGTCGGCTACGGACCTGAATCTTCTCCTGGCCGCGCTGCCGCTCCAGGCTTCCGGCGGACAGCACATGCTGAACCTGGCCAACCTCTCCGAATTGTTCCGCGCTGCGTCCCTGGCCCGGGCATTGAACCTCGGGATTTCCGACTTCCTCAGCGCGGCGGCCCTCCTCAGCTTGAATCTCAATCCGATTTCGGGCGGTTCGCCACCGCCTGCGCCATTCGATCCGGCTCGCGTGGCCGACGCCGTCTGGGCAGTCAAACAGGCCGCTTTTATCCAGACCTCGGGCTTCAGCCTTGCCGAGCTGAACTACTTGCTATTGGACGGCAACGCGTCCTCTTCGCCGCTGGCGCCGGCGGTCTCGGATTTGGCGCAGCAGCTCACTACCCTCTGCACGGGCTTGCAGCCCATCCTCGCCCAAACGGGAGGCGTCAATCCGAATTGGAGCAACCTGGGCGGGGCATTCGTGGCGCAGCAGCTTTCGGGCTGGCTTCCCCTACCCATCCCGGCGGTGGCTGCCTGGCTCACGAGCACGGCCGGCGGTTTTCCGAAGAGCTATCAAGACACTTTCCTCGATCCGGCGTTCGTCGCCACCTCTCCGCCCGTGGCGCCTTCCGCGGTGACTGCCGCGCTGGCGGCGCCGGTCCCGGTGAATCCCGCGGCCGCGCCGCCCCTGTATTACCAGGCCCGCGCGCTCATCAAGCTCAGGAAGATCGCCATCATCGCCGGCCGGTTGAAACTGCAGACCGCCGACCTGGCTTGGTTGATGGCGAACGCCGCGCCCCTCGGCTGGCTCGACCTGAACGCGCTGCCGGCATTCGGAGCGGCGCCTCCGCCCTTGTATACGGGCTGGGTCACGCTCGTGACCATGGCCCAGCTTCGGACCAGCTTGATCCCCGGCCAGCCATTCCCCAATCTGTTGCCAGCATATCCGGCAGCCAGCGCGCCTCCGGCGGCGGTCTACCTGGCCGCTCTAAGTACGCTGGCGTCCTGGGACCTTTCCGATCTCCAGACCGTCTGCGGGGCCGCGGGCTTGAACTTTAATTATCCGAGTGACTTCTGGCAACCGGCCACGTTGCTTCGCATCCAGACCGCGTTCGGACTGCTGGCCAAGCTCGGCGCCACCGCCTCGCAGGTTCTGCCGTGGACGCACGCCTCAATCACCCTCCAGCAGGGCAACGACATCACCACCCTCGTCAAGGGCCACTACAGCGTCGCCCAATGGCCCGCTACCGGCAAGAGCCTGCGCGATCCTCTGCGGCAGGAGCAGCGCGACGGCCTCTCCCAGTACCTCATTTTCAATTCCCCGACTCTGTTCGGCCAGCAGTTCACTTCCTCCGACGACCTGTTCGGATACTTCCTCATCGATACTCAGATGTCCTCCTGCATGCAGACCTCGCGCATCGTGCAGGCCACGCAATCGGTGCAGACCTTCATCAGCCGCTGCCTGCTCAACCTGGAAAGTGGAGTGACGGTCGCGGCGGTAGCCTCGCAGTACTGGACCTGGATGAAGCAATACCGATTGTGGCAGGCGAACCGGGAGGTGTTTCTGTATCCCGAAAACTACCTCGATCCCACTCTGCGCGACGACCAGACCACTTTCTTCCAGACGCTGGCTCAGGCCATGCACCAGAAAGAGGTCACCGCCGACAGCGTGGAAACCGCCTTCCTGAACTACCTGACATCGCTCGACGGCGTCGCCCGACTGCAGGTCAGCGGCATGTATCACGACCTCGATCCCACCAATGCCATCGACACGCTGTATGTGTTCGCCCGGACGATGGGTTCGCCTACCACCTTCTATCTGCGCCAGTTCGTCAACTCTTCTTATTGGACCGAGTGGGAGAAGATCGATCTCGACATCCCCGCCATAGATGTCATTCCCGTGATTTACAACCGCCGGTTATATGTCTTCTGGCCGGTTATCAAAACTCTCTCGGCGAAATCGAATTCCATGTCGGCGCCTTCGCCCGGAGAATCTGGTTACACGCCGACGCCCACACCGACCTGGGTGCAGATCCAGGTCGCCTGGAGCCAATACTGGCAGGGAACCTGGGCCGCCAAGAAGATCTCTGATCCACCCGGTTTGCTGATTCCCGTCGAACCGACCATCGTTGGGTCGGGCCTGGTTCCCTCTCAGAACGAGGCCTATTTCCCGTCTCCGTTTAATTGCATTTATTCGCAGGCGCTTCGTCCTGACGGCACCGTGGACCCAACCTTCTTTCAATTCAAAGCGGTCCCACCGGCGTCGGGCGATACGTCCGACCAGATGCAGATTGCTTGCTACGTGGTTCACTTTTGAGGAGTTGAGATATGCCCGCTTCTTTCGGCTACAACGGTATCTGGCTGGCAAAGTTCACGGTTTCCGGCTGCCACGAACGAGTCACTCTGACCAACAACCCCGCAGCCACCGATCTGCCGCTGCTTCCCCCGCCGGGCACGTATGTCACTGGGATGCAGTTCGACAATTCCATCGCGCAATCATTGACGCTGCCCATCGGGAGTGTGAATCCAGCCGACACCAGTGTCACCCAGGTCGCCGACCAACTCGTCGATATCCAGGTGCTGGGATCCACGCCCGGCGCGGCCGATACACTGCTGCTGTACCCGCACCAATACCCGCAGTTCGCCTCACAGGATGTGTTCTTCCAGCAGGACGGAAAGCGAACCTTTTTCGTGATACCGCGAGTGAGCCGCGAGATCTGGCGCTGGAGCCTGCTGTCCTCGACGGTTTTAGCCAACCTCAGCACGCCGGTAAGGTACTACTCTTCCAGCTACACTCCCGCCGTTAATACGCCCACTCTGGTCTCCGCGGTCACGTCCGTGCAGAGCGCGCCCACGCCGCCGGCGGCAGCGCCCAAGGCGGCCGTGACCGCCACCAGCTTCGACACGAATGTGATGGCTTCAGGGATCCTGACCTGGGCCGGGGAATGGTACCCACCCGCGCCCATTACCTTCTGGACCGCCGAGTTCGTGTACCAGCCGTTCTCCCATCCCTTTGTGTGCAACTTCATCAGCGCCGTGAAAGAGTACGGCATCGACGGGCTATTGAAGTGGCCAGAGCCTTCCACCCCGCTCCCCGCGTGGCCCACCCCGCCTTCGCCCACGCCCCTGCAACTGCTGTCCAACGATTACTTTGCGGCCACCTACAGTCCGCGGGCGGTGGCCCAGCCCTATCCGACCGACAATGTCGATTTCACGTACAGTGGCGCGTATTCGCAGTACAACTGGGAGCTGTTCTATCACGCTCCCATGCTTCTGGCGTCCCAGCTCAGCCAGAACCAGCAGTTCGAAGACGCGCAGAATTGGCTTCACTACATCTTCGACCCGACCAGCCTGTATCCAGTGCCGCCGCCGGGCGCAGCCAGCAACTTCCCTTACGGTTATTGGAAGGTAAAGCCCTTCTACGAACAGACCACCGATTACTCCATCACGCAGCTCCTGACCTTGCTGGACTCCTCCGCCACCGGCCATCAGGACGCCATCCAGAACTTCCAGCAGCAAGTGTCCGTCTCGATGAGCGATCCCTTTGCCCCTTTCGCCATCGCCCGCTTGCGCACCACCGCGTTTCAAAAAGCCGCGGTGATGGCGTATCTTAACAACCTAATCGCGTGGGCCGACAACCTCTTCATCCAGGACACGAGGGAAACCATCAACGAGGCTACCCAGCTCTACATCCTCGCCGACCAATTGCTCGGCCCGCGCCCTCAGGAGGTGCAGCGTGCCGGCTCGGCGCCGCTGGCTTACAAGGATCTCGCGGCCCAATTCGTTTCTGGCGACCTATCCGATCCCCTGGTGCAACTGGAGAACGCGCTGCCCGTAACCTCGGGCCAACTGGTGCCACAGGTCCCGCTGCCATACGCTCCCAGCCCGATGCCCTCGGCCCTTTACTTCTGCGTTCCGCCCAATCCACAACTCCTCTCGTATTGGGATACGGTGGCCGACCGGCTCTACAAAATCCGTCACTGCCAGAACATCGCGGGACAGGTGCAACAGCTTCCGCTTCTCGCGCCACCCATTCCGCCCGGTCTGCTGATTCAGGCCGCCGCGGCCGGCGTCGACTTGTCCTCGGTACTGAACGCCTTCCTCGCGCCACCGCCTCTGTATCATTTCCCCTATCTATACAAGCAGGCGATCGATTTCTGCAAGGAAGTCCATACCCTGGGCACCATGCTGCTGTCGGCCCTGGAGAAAAGTGACGCGGAGCAGCTTGCCGCTCTGCGCGCCACCCAGGAAGCATCGCTGCTCGCCCTCATGCGGCAGGAATACGTCCAGCGCCTGCAGCAGGCTACCGACGAGCAGCAGGACCTGGCGGAGTACCGGCAGAGAATCCAGGATAAGCATGACTGGTACGCCACCCAGCCCTTCGCCTACGAAGCGGAAGACAACGCCTTGCAGTTGAGAGAGCTGGCTTCCTTTGCCAATACGTCGGCGCTTCTGCTGGAGGGCGGCGCCGCCATCGCTCACCTCATCCCTAGCCTGGATGCCGGAGCGACCGGCGCGGGCGGCAGCCCTACGGCCAAGGTCAAATTCGGCGGGCATAACGCGGGTTTCTCCGCATCCTCAGTCGCCAAGGCGCTGGAGCGCGTGGCTTCCAACCTGAAACTGCAGGCGGAAGCCGCTGCGGCCAAAGGAGCGCTCGAAGCCCGCCAGGCCGCCTGGCAGCGCGAGATCAAGCTGGCGCAGGACGAGCTCACCGAGATCGATACCACCAAGACGGCCATCGTGGTCCTGAAGGTCGCTATGGCCCAGAGCCAGCTCGACGATTTCGATGCCAAGACGCAGGATGCGCAGAACGTGGCCCAGTTCCTGCTCACCAAGTTCACCAACCAGCAGCTCTACGATTGGATGGTCGGGCAGATTTCCGGCGTCTACTTCCAGAGTTACCAGCTTGCCTACCAGATGGCCAAGCGCGCGGAAGCCGCATACAATTTCGACCTGGCGAATTACAGCGCCGCTTTCGTCTCCTTCGTTCAGCCCAGCTACTGGGACAACCTGCACCAGGGGCTGCTGGCCGCTGAAGGTCTGATGTACGACGTGGAGCGAATGGAGTCGTCCTTCGTCGACAATAATTTCCACGAGTTCGAGATCATCCGTCCCATTTCGCTGTCTCAGCTCGACGCCACCGCGTTCCAGACCCTGGTCACCACTGGAACCGCATTCTTCACCTTGCCGGAATCGTTGTTCGACGCCGACTATCCCGGCCACTTCATGCGCCGCATCAAGTACGCCGGCGTTACCTTCACTTTCAGCACCAAAACGCGGCCCGTGTTCGTGAATTGCACCCTCACGTTGATGAGCAGTTCCATCCGCATCACCGCCACGCCAGCCACGCCCTACGGCCGGACGGGTCCCGGCGACGCGCGCTTCCACGACCTGAACCAGGTGCAGCAGATCGTCACCAGCAACGGCGGAATCGTGTCCAGCAGCAGCACCACCCCCGACAACGGCATGTTCGAGACAACCGTCCACTACATCATCACCGACGACCGGCTGCTGACCTTCGAGCACTCGGGCGTCATCGGCACCTGGCAGATCGAGTTCTCTAAGCAGAACCCGGGCTTCGATCCCACTACCGTCACGGACATCGCCCTGCAGCTCGAATACAACGCGCGTTACGGAGGCGACGCACTCAAAACAGCCGCCGGCGGATAAGCCACACACCCAGAGCAGGAGCGCTACCTGTCGGTCATCAAAACTGCATAGGCGAGTAGCATTCTGGCTCACCCTATTGACGACAGACCGGATTGCGGTCCTCAAAGACACATCTTGCGAGATAACGCATGACCCTCCACCCTGCGGCGACCGGTAGGACCACGAAGTTCCTCCAAACCCCGAAATATACCGCCTGTAGGTCATCCAAAATGCATAGGCGAGCAGCATCAAAAGGTTGCACTCGTGGTACATCTTCCCCGGAGATGCGCCTCGCCACCTGACTGACCTTAACAGCGTGGGCTGCCTGCCGTCACGCAGCCTTCCCGAAACCTCACAGGGCGGCCAGGTCGCTGCGCTCATGGCAACAGCTTTCATCGCGTGGTGGAGGCAATCCGAACGGCAGTCCGGAATGATCCTGAACACAGAAGAGTTCTGAATGCGGATTCCCGCGAAGGCGAACCCTTTTCCGAAGGGAAGCCGAACGGCATTGTGCAAGAAGTGTTCGGCTTCGTCAAGAAAACCATCCGGATCGAAGCGGAGGCGGCCCGCCGCAAGCTAGAGGGAACACCGGCTGATATGGAACGCTCATGCCCACTGATAGCAGTTGCCGGTTAACAACCGCCAGTATGGTAAAGGCCATGAAATAAGGAGGAAACTCAACAGGGAGAGAGTTTTTCGTAACCTGAAATCCGAAAAAGTACGCCAGGAGGATGCCAAGTGATGAACCCGGCACCACCTTCAAACAGTCCGACGCAACAGCGAAAGGGGATCTATGTGAGACGAAATTACGTGGTGCTTGGAGTGATGGCTTTTGGTCTTGTCGCGTCTGGCGGTCCGGCTTGGGCGACGAAGTTCACTTTTGACACGGCGCCGGTGAAAGAGGGACGCGTCTTTGTCGATGAGAAGTTTCTGGGGGTTGCGCCCCTCACTGTGGATTTGAAGGTCTCCCGCGGGAGCGTCATGAAGGCACGAGCCGAGAAGGAAGGCGCTTTGGGTCTGTGGTCCACCGTGTTTACGAAGGATCAACGCCAAATCGTAGTGATCCGGCTGGAGGAAGATGAGGCCACTAAGCAAACTGTGGCATCTGATATCGCCAACAAGTGGCTGACGATTGACCCATCGACTACGGGTGGCGCCAACAAGGTGATCGATGAGGGAGAAGCGTGGAAGAAGATTGTCAGTATCGTCACGGATAATTTTACCGACATCGAGCAGTTGGACCGTGCAAGTTTTTACTTGCGCTCGTCATGGCGGGTCCGGCGTTATGCCTATTCGGTAGTGCGAAACCGGCTGATCATCAAGAGAGGGGTTTCGCCGAATCTGACGATCCGCGTGGAGATTGAGAGCCAGATTTATCGATCTACGGACCCCCTGGGTGTTTCGCCGCCGATGCGGGATGAGATGTTCACGGAGAACCCACGGGTGTATCCGTCGGATCAGGATACGGTGCGGATCTTAAGGGATCAGTTCTGAAGAGCGGAGGCTATTAGCCACCCGTCGGAGGTCACGCCAACCGGGCATATCCTTCACCCGGTAAGTGGCTCGTGGGAGGCGGATTCAATGCTCGAACCTGCGAGCGGGGCGAAGGGGAATGAACTCGGCATGTCTAGCCCAACACCTCCGGATCTGCCGGCTGAAACGCGCGTGCCGGCAAGAAAGATCAAACCTCTGGTATGGATTCTCGCCGGGACCGGCCTGCTGCTGGTCTGCGCGACGCTGGCGGTTGGTTTCCTTGCCCTCCGCGCCGTAAAGAACGCCGGTTTTGCCTTCCGGTTCGATCCCGCCAAGAAAACGCTCGTGTTGATTGGGGGCGACGGTAAGGAAGTCAAAACATCGGCCACCGGCGAGGGAGGACACCCCCTCGGTGGGGCGGAGCAGAAAGTGCTCGTCGCCTGGCTGGCACGGCATCCTGAGTATCGCGCCGCTGTGGACGCGGACTGCGCCTGCGATGCGTTGCTCCGATTAAATCCCGGCGCACATCCCTATTCCGCGACGGGCGATTTCGCTCACGATGGTAAGACCGATTTCGCAGCCGCAGTGATCAGCAAGCAGACCGGAAAGTTTGCACTTCTCATTTTCAACGGGCCGATCGGGGGCGACCCGGTGAATCCGGCATTATTCCTCAAGGACTTGGATCTTCGACGGCAGGGCCTGTTTTTCGGTCTGTCATTCGAGGAGCCGCCGCGTCTGTACCTTGGATATTACAATTCCGACAATTTTCGGCGCTTCGTTCCTGCAGGAAACACCTACGTTCTCGCAGACGTTCTACCCGACGCCCCCCCTGACACCACATCCGCGACGCTTTCGAATTCGTCGGCGGAGCCTCTGCTGGTGGAGAACCGGCACGTCGAACGGAAGCTCCCCGGCTGCGGCGAATGGGGGCAAGATGGCTGTGACCATGTGGAGTTCACCTATGTGGAGGTGGTCGGTGGGCCAGCAGCGGCGCGCGACCGCATCAATGCCGCGGTTACGGCCTGCTTGCAGACAGCAGCCGGCGACAGCCGTAAATTCACGCCTGAATCGTTCGCACAAAACTACATCGACCATTCTGCGAGCTTTTACAAGGACCATCCCTCCGAGCGCCCGTCGTTTCTCACCCTTCGCGTGGAGGTGCTGCGCAACGCGGCGTCCGTCTTCACACTGCGATGTGACAATTCCTTCTTCAGCGGCGGGTTGCATCCTATGTCCTCCTCGAAGTATCTCAACTTTGATCCGGTAACCGGCGAGCCGATCAAGCTGGGTTCCATCCTGAAAGACGGCGCGATGGTGCGATTGACGGCAATTGCAGAAGTGCATTTCCGCCAGGCACGAAAGCTAGCCGCAACCGCGAAGCTGGATGAGGAGGGTTTCGGAGGTGTCGGTTTCGGCTGGCCGGACGGCCGTTTCGCGTTGAACGACAACTACGGCTTCGGCGAGAAGGCACTGTACTTCTTCTTCAATGACTATGAAATCGCGCCCCACGCCATGGGCACCACATTGGTGGAGATTCCATACGCGGAAATACGGGACCTGATTCGTCCCGAATTTCCGTTGTAGCGAGCACTCGACTTTTGGCCGCCTGATCGCTGACTGTGCCTATCGCAAATCCGATCTGCGGCTGGAAGTGCCGGTGCATAAGGCCTCCAACAGGAGATTCTCGTCCCACCCTTCAGTCGAAACGGAGGGGCGCGACCTATCCACGCGGAGATTGACGATCGAAAAGGCTCAGGTCGGTAAGTTCAACGTAGCTGGCAAAGCCGAGCTACCGAAATAGAGTGCGGGGTCCGAGCAGCCGCACCACTTGGGCTAGCGCTTGCGGGCGAGCATGTGAACCAGGCGAAGCTCCCGGTACTCCTGGCGGCGGACGGCGGTCTGCTGCCAGTCGCCGACGCCGGTAGTGTCTTCGTAGTTGACGATCTGCAGGTCGGACCAGGCCTTCAGCCACGCGTTGGCCTTGTCGGCCTCGGTCTCGCGCCAGTTGGGCTCGGGATGGTCCAGCGAGCGGTAGGGGCGGTCCATGAGCAGCAGGCCGCCCGTTTTGAGGCCGTCGCGCACGCGCGCCACAAAGCGCGGATCGATCACGGGGGCATCGGTATAGATGAAGCAGATCAGGTCCCACTGTTCGTGGCCGAAGTCGAAATCGTCCCAGCCCGCCTTGACCGTTTTAATGGCGAGGCCGGATTTGGCGGCGTTCGCTTGGGCGACCTTCAAGCCTTCCTCGGCGATATCGAAGCCGGTGACGTCCCAGCCTTTGGAAGCCAGGTAGAGCACGTTTCGGCCCTGTCCCATGGCCACGTCGAGGGCCTTGCCGGGCTTGAGGTCTTTGGTCATGGCGACCAGGAATGCGCTGGGGTCCGTGGTGAAGCGGGTCTGGTTGGGGTCGCGGTAGAGGTGGTTGGAGCCGACGATCCCGATCTGCTGTCGGAAAGCCGGGTAGGCGTCGTAGAGCTTGTGAAGCAGGGCCATGCGCTCATCGGCCTGGGCTTCCGTCATTCCAGCCTGAATCAGACGCTGGCGGTAGTTGGCAGGGTTGACCCCGGACGGGTCGGACTGGCAGGTTGCGACGAAATCCTCCCAGACTTTTCGCTCCTCGGCGGTCTGTGCCGAGGCGAGCGGGGTGAGAAGAAAAACGATAACGCCGATGTAAGCAACGGATTTTAGCATTTGATTCTCTCCTTTTGGGCCGGCCGTGGCCGGGACTGAACAACTGTAAAAGACTTCACCGAATTCCGAGTGCTAAGCCATATCAGCCACGAAGTGGCAAGTCGATCCTCCTCGGCGCAATGTGTCCACGATGGTCACACGGATCGGCCGCTCAAGCGCCGTCTCGAGAATTGTCTCGTGAGTAGCGCGAGTGCATTCGCAGTGCATGTCGTGCGGCCTTGCCGGATGATAGCGCGCCGCCGGGCAATAACATCGCTTGTTCACCGCGCCGTAGCGGATGTGGACCAGGGTGCCCTCACGCCACACCTCGAAGTTTTTCCTGTAAGCCTCGATGAGGCGATTCACATCGCCCTTGCCAAGACGCGCAATCTCCTGCTTGAACGAAAACCGCCGGAAGCAGGCTTGGCCGCACCCGGCCATGAGCTTGACTCGGGCGCTCTCATCCAGTTCCTCATACATCGTGTCGAACAGATCCTCCATCCAGTTCTTCACGAAAGTCGTTTCGCGGTCCGCCTCCGTCTGCTCGGCCGCCGCGGGATTGAACAGAGCGAGTCCGCAGCATCCCGCAGCGGAAATACAAAAGAACTCCTTGCGATCCATAGTAATCATCTCCCTTGGGTGTCGATCGTTTGGCGGTGCTTCGGCCGCTCCGCAGAGGTCGAGCCGGTCCGGCCTGATCGAGTTACCTCCCCACTCTAATGCGCAAACCGGTTGTGAAAAATGTCATCCAGCCTCCGATTACTCAAAAATTCGTAGCCGCCCGCAAGGGCTCCTAAGCCGCTCCCGCCCTTGCCGTCGCTGCTTCAATCCAGTTAGAATCCCGAACAATGAAGCTTCGCCTCCTCGCCATAGCGATGCTCTGCGGCGCGCTCGCCTTCGCGGCGCCGCCGCGGCCCGCGGTCCCGGTTATCTTCGACACCGATATCGGCAACGATGTGGATGACTGCCTGGCGCTGGCCATACTCCACGCCTTCGCCTCCCGCGGCGAAATCCGCCTCACCGCCGTCACCATCACCAAGGACAATCCGTGGGCGGCGCGGCTGGCCTCGGCCATCGACATCTTCTATGGCCGTTCCAACGTGCCCATCGGCGTGGTTCACGACGGTCAGACCAAGGACGTCGGCTACCTCAAGAAGGCTATCGACGCCGGCCGTTACCCGTACCGCGATCATCCGGAAGATGCGGTCACCGTGCTGCGCCGCGTGCTCCAGTCGGAAATGGATTCGAGCGTGGTGATCGTTCAGGTGGGCTTCAGCACCAACCTGGCGCGCCTGCTCGATTCGCCCGGAGGCCGCGCGCTGGCCGCCCGAAAAGTGAGCCGCCTGGTTTTGATGGCCGGGGATTTCGCGGGCGGCGGACCCGAGTACAACGTGAAGACCGACATTCCCTCCGCGCAGAAACTGGCCGCCGGGTGGCCCGGCCCGGTCTATTGGAGCGGGTATGAGGTGGGCAGCACCATCAAATACCCGGCGCGCAGCATCGAGCGCGACTTCGGCCCGCCGGGCGCCAACCCCGTGGCCGACGCCTATCGGAATTACCTTCCTATGCCCTACGATCGCGAAACCTGGGACCTGACCGCCGCACTTTACGCCGCGCGCCCCGACGATGGTTACTTCACCGTCTCCGCGCCGGGCCGCGTCACCGTGGACGCGCAAGGCAAGACTGCGTTCACACCCGAGGAGGGCGGCCGGCATCACCTGCTCTCGGTCGACGACCCGCAGCGAGCGCGCATTCTCGAAGCCTTCCTCTGGCTATGCACCCAGCCCGCCCGCACGCGTTAAGCGCGTCAAACTGCGGGTCGGTTGAGACGACGTGTGGTTTTGCTGCGGAATTGGACTCGCGCAACCGGCAGACGCTTTTGTTCCGCCCTTCTGCGGGTTCCCTCTAACCGGTAATCCACTTCAGCGCCTCTTTGCCCGCCCAGCGCAAGATATGGGGCCCCCATCGAAAGAAGGCATAGCCAAAGCCGCAAAGAATGGCGGCCCATATAAAATATCCGATCACCGCCAGGGCGCTGAGCACCCAGGGAGGCCGTGCGCGGTATTCCTGGTCTCTCAGGAAAGCGGTGCCGTAAGTGCGGCCAAGAATAAACCGCAGCGCCGTGGGATCGGTCCAATATCCGACGTGTGCAAGCCCGGGCACCAACCAGAAGCGGATGTGAATGTTTGAGGGAGGCTGGTTACCGCAGATAAAGGGGCTTTGCAGCGCGCCGGATACCGGGTCGAGGACATGATAGAAGTTGATCCACCATTCCGTCTTGTCCGAACCCGACTCTTCGCCGGCAAGCCTTTCCCCGCTGGCGAGCAGCGCCCGGCGCCCCGCGCGGGTCCAAGGGCGCAGCGATTTCCTCCTGAATAGGAATGCAACTTTGTCGAGTGGGCTGCCCATGGTAATGAAGCGGCTCAGCGTCTGGCGGAATCGCTCCACGCCCGCTCTTTGCTCGTCATCGCCTGTAGGTTTGAGTTTCTCGGCTCTGTGAAATAGCGCGGAAAGCACGTTGTAACTGATAACCGTACCGAGACTGTGAGCCACCCACACCACACGGTCGAATTTGACAGGCTGCCCGCCGGCCCAGATCCACCTGGCGTCGGGAAGAGGGCGGAATTCCCGGTCGAGCCCGATCATGCGCAGGAAAGCGTCTCCGACGCGGTCGTCGATTCGCTGAACGATCGCACGTTCCGCCACGCCTCGGGGATCGAGATACAGGCGCACCTCATTGATATAGCCGCTGATTGCTACGGGATGGCGGAACCACGCATATACCAACGCTACCAACGACACGATCTGAAAGGGCCAATATAGAATCCAGACGAACGGGCCGACTTCGCGTAACACCTTAAAGCCCAATAAGCGCAGTTGCTGGTGGAGCATCCAGCCGACTGTCCTGACGCCTGAAACCACGCGGTGCTTCCACAGGTTGCCGAAGAAGCTCTGCTCGCGTTCGTTGAAGCGCCTCCAGTCCTCCGGAAAGGTCGCCTCGACCTTGTCATAGTCCGCCCAGTAGCCCTCATAGATAAACGGCGGTGGCAAGACGACCTGCGGATGGCCGGTGTGTTTATGTTCCCTTTGCCACGCGGCGATCCGCTCGAGCGCATCTTCAAACCCGGCGCGAAGGTGCGCCGCCGTTTCCGTCCACTGCTGCACTCCCATGCCGTGCACGAGGAAGATGGCACACGAGCGGCCAGGGTGGATAGTCTTGCCGTCGGGCAGGGTCTGGGGAACGCGCTGCATGTTCCAGAGGAAGTTCCCCTCCTCGAATGCCAACGGGCGTCGCTCGGAATCTGGCGAGCGCATTAGTCGAACCTTCTGCGACGATGCTGGTTATCGGACATAGGATCTATCCCAGCCGCGACTTTCATCGGCGAACCTCTACGGGACAAATCCCGTAGCCACATCTCCATTTCGGCCTCTGGCCGACATCGATTTTACACCCAACCGCACATTTTCTATCCGTTTTTATGGTTTGTTGTATTCTTCAGCAACTCCAGACGTCTGGGAAGTAAGCTAACTCCGGCTAATCCCGGTGCCGCAAGAATCTGAAAGAATCCGTTTTCAAGCCAGTTATCGCCTTTGAACTTCATCTGCCTCAATGGGATAAGTGAGAGCGACGGACGGGGCCCCAATCCTGCTTAGTGGTTGCTGGAGTCAGATAGCGGCGCTCTTGCCCCTATCGGAATCGCTCTGAATCGAACATGAAAGAAAAGGTTTCCCGGAAAGATAGGCTGGATGTACAATCGATATCGGCCAGGATAGCAGGAATGGAAGTCCTGGCGGGTTTCGCGCTGGTATTGAAATTCCAGGAAGGCGGTTGGCATAGGTGGCATATAGGAACAAATCACACTGCGCTCGTCAACACCGGCAGTCCGCTGCGAAGATCGCGATCCTCACATCTGTCATTCTCTTGTGCTCCTGTGTCGACCTGGGCAAAGTGGGCGAGTTCGCCAAAGCCAGCCAGGATGTCGGCGCCACTTTTAAGAGCATTACTGTAGAAGGATCGGCTTCGTGCGAGCGTGCCACATCCTATTTATTGCCGGGCCAGCAGGCGCCTGACTGCGATTTCTATGCGAAAGTCGCGCCGGATTTGCTCAAGATAAACGACGCCCTCTTTGCCTATATCTGCGGTTTGGGTAAGTTGGCGGCGGCCGACCCTTCCAAAGTGGCGGATGGACTGAAGGACGTGACGGCCGGATTGAAGCAGGCCGACCCTAAGATCAGTCAGGCCGCTCAAGACCAGGCGAAGGCGGCCACGGGCCTGGCGACGGCCCTCGCAAACGTACTGACCAGCGAATACCGCCAGCATGCGCTGGCGAAGGTGATCGAGGAGGCGAACGGCGATGCGGAACATCCGGGTCCCATCAAGCAAGTGACAGCCTTTCTCTCGGATTATGCAGCCGAGAAGTATCTGCAAGGGTTGGATGACGAACACATCCTCGAAACTAACTATTGCGATGAAAAAACCGAAAAGTACAGCGTCAGTGAACCTCTGGCGCTCGATTTGTTGAAGCGCAAGTGCGCTGCCGATGCTGCGAGCATTCAGCAGAAGAAAGATGCTATCGCGAAGTACCGGAAGGCTCTCTCCGCGATTGCCATAGCTCACCAGAAGCTTTACGAATCTCGCAACACTTGGACCGCCAAGCAACTCGCCACAACCTTGGGTCCCGAAATCTTGCAGCTCACCGACGCTGCGTCGTCGATGGAGAAGGCGTTCTAGAGGTGAAACGGAATGATGACCGCACAGGAAGTTGAGGACCTCGCCTCCAATTACCGGGCTATTGCCGATGCGCTCGTGGACTATCGTACCGCGCATCCGCTTGCGAGCGATGCCGAGCGAGATATGTTCAACAGGACCGTCGGCGACATTCGAAAGACGGCCGAAGATCTTATGAACCAGGCGCTTCAACTGGCCATGGTCGACGTCGGAACCTCTGTTGATGGACTGGAAGACGCCACTAACAAGGCGGCAGCCGCCATCAAGGTTGTGGACACCATCACCAAGGCGTTCTCGATTGCCGGTGCGGCCATCGAGCTGGGAGCGACCATTCTTCACCCGACGCCGGGCGCGGTCGTCGGCGCGCTGGACACGCTGGTTCAGTCAATCCAGAAAGCGGCACCTAAACCGGCTGGGGCAGGCGGCACAGCTTCGTAACCTGTCCGGATACTGACCTCCGCGAAAGCGAACCGCGGCCCGTCGATCGCCGGTTCACTGTCTGGCGGCCCGCCGCTATCGCGTGATTTCGGTCCCGAGCGGGCCGCCAGAGCGCGAACCCGCTATCCTGAGAATCGCGAACCCGCATATGGCGACCCGGCGTATCGAGGAAGTCCTGGAACGGCTCTCCGCTCTCCGCGAAGGTCCGCCCGCCGAAGCCGTTCCCGCGCTGCGTAAGAGCTTGGCGGATAGCGTCAATGTGGTGGTCGCCAAAGCGGCGAAGATCGCCGCCGAGCGCCAGCTTCTCGAACTCATCCCCGACCTGCTGATCGCCTTCGACCGTTTATTCCAGGAGCCCGCGGAACGCGATCCGCAGTGTTGGGGCAAGAACGCCATCGCCGGCGCGCTGCGCGACCTGGAGTATCGCGAATCTGCGCCGTTCCTGCGTGGCATGCGCCACGTGCAGATGGAGCCGGTTTGGGGAAAGCACGAGGACACCGCGCAGCCGCTGCGCGGAATCTGCCTGCTGGCGCTGGTCGCCTGTACCGACATCGCGCGCGGCGAGGTTCTCCGCTGCCTGGTGGAGGCGTTAACCGAACCGGAAGCGGTGGTGCGGGCTGAAGCTGTCCGTGGCCTGGCCGAGATGGAGGGCGATGAAGCTGCCCTGTTGCTGCGCATGAAAGCGCGCCTGGGCGATGAAGAACCGCAAATCGTCGGCCAGGTATTTGATGCTCTGTGGAAGCTGGAAGGCGAGGCCGCTCTGCTGTTCGTCGGCAGCTTTCTGGAATCCGGACGCGACGAGATCCGCGAGGAAGCCGCTCTCGCTCTCGGCGCTTCCCGATTCGCCGCAGCCGTGGCGCTCTTGCGCAACGCTTGTGCGGGGAGCCGCGATCTTCGCTTCCGCGAAGTGTTGTTTCGTGCTCTGAGCCTCTCTCGTCGACCCGAGGCCTGGGAGTTTTTGAGAAGCATTCTGAAAACCGGCCGCCGGACGGACGCGAAGGCCGTCCTGGAAGCCCTGGAGCTGCATCGCGAGAATCCGGAGATTCAGCGGCTGATTGAAGAGTTCACGGCGGAGCGGCATGGGATTTCCGAGTAGAGGCAGGGAATCCGGGACAGATAGAGAACCAGTCGAAATGAACCCTTCTTCGTTAATCGCCAGGGACCGGCTGTTCATCTTGTTACCCTGAAGCAGAATTGGCGAAACAGTTTGAACTTCGCCGACTGGGTCGACTGGCAAACTATCGCCAGAACTACGCTTGCCGGCGCGGCCGCAGCCAGGTTGACGTGAGCCGGACTTCTCGAGACTAATCGCTGCCCGGACCCGACAGGCGCTATCCTTGACAACATGATCGAATCGACGGCATACTGTATCTGTCTTTGTACTAGTATGCCATCAAGAGATCAATCCGCCGCGGCGGATCTGACGCCGCTTTCACCGGCCGTCTTCCACATCCTTCTGTCTCTTGGCGAGGGCGAACGCCACGGTTACGCCCTGAAACGCGAGATCTCTCTGCGTACCGGCGGCAGGCTGAAGCTTGGTCCCGGCGTACTCTACGGATCTATCAACAAATTGCTGGAGCTTGGGTTGATCGAGGAGTCCGATGACCGGCCCGACCCGCACCTTGACGACGAGCGCCGTCGTTACTACCGAATCACCGCCTATGGGCGCAAGGTAGCGCAGGCGGAAGCGGCTCGCATGCGCGACCTGGTGCAGTTGGCAGCGGCAAGATTTGGAGCGCTTCGACATGCCTGACCAACCAGCCTCATTGAGGCTGTACCGATGGCTGCTGAAGCTCTATCCGGCCACCTTCCGAGAGAATTATGCGGAACTCTTAGAATGTGAATTTCGAGACGAGTTCAAGGAGTCGACTGGGACCGCTGCACTGTGCTTGCTTTGGATTCGCCTGATTGCGGACCTGGCGATCTCCGTTCCCCTCCAACTTGCTCGCGAAGTGGCTCAGGATGCCAGGCACACGGTTCGATTTTGGGCGCGCCGGCCCTGGCACACCGCTTTTGCTATTCTCGCCCTCGCGATCGGAATCGGCGCGAATACAGGTGTTTTCAGCGTGGTCAATGCGCTGCTGCTCCGCTCGCTGCCGTTTCGAGACCCTGCACGGCTGGCCTACCTGAGTAACTTCATCGCGCCCCACGACAGCGCGGCACAATTTCACCAATGGCGGCAACAGAGCTCGTATCTCGCCGACACCGCACTCTTCGAGCCGTTCGATGTCAATCTGGGCGGAGCAGGTGAATGGCGCAGGGCTCATGTCATCCAAGCGTCCTCGAATTTCTTCTCGGTGCTTGGCACGCGGCCGATCCTGGGCCGCAGATTCGCTTCTGGGGATGACGTGAACGGAGTGGGCTGGGGATCGGCGGGGCGCAACGCGGTGGCGGTGATCGGTTACGGACTCTGGCAAGCGCTTTTCGGAGGCGACCCGAAAGCCCTGGGTTCCACGATCCGAGTCGACGGAACGCCGCTCACCGTGATTGGCATCGCTCCGCCGGGATTCGATTATCCAGGCAAGGCCGCTCTGTGGAAGCCAGCAGCCTTCAGCCGTGGTAACAACGGCTGGGAAGTGATCGCGCGCTTGAAACCGGGAATCACGTGGCCGCGAGCCCGCCAGGCATTCACGGCGGAAGCCGATCGGCTCTGGCCCGACCGCACTCCTCTCCAGAAGATCCAATCTCCTTCACGGATCACCGAGCTCAGAGACCAACTCGCGGGCCCTACAAAGAACGCCTCGCTCGTGCAGATGGCCTGCGTGGTGCTGATCCTGCTGATCGCTTGCACGAACGTCGCGAACCTATTGATGGCCCGTACCGTGGATCGCGCCGCGGAGTTGTCCATACGGTCCGCCCTCGGGGCCAGTCGGGCACGGCTCTCGCAACAGTTGCTGACCGAATGCGTGCTTCTCGCGCTGGCTGCCTCCATAGCGGGAGTGTCTGTCGCGTTCTGTACGACGTCCATCGCAGCGAGGGTTCAACCCGCGGCGATTGCCTCCCAGGCGTACTCAATTCTGGATGGCCGCGTGCTGTGCTTTGCGATCGCGATCTCGGTTCTCAGCGGGCTGCTTTTCGGCGTCCTGCCGTCGTTATACGCCGGGCGCGTCCACTCGTTCGGAGCGCGCGGCCCCAGTGATAATCGCGGCTCACGGCTGGTTCGCGAAGCGTTGGTTGCGGCGCAGGTGGCGCTTACTATCGTGCTTTTGGCGTCTTCTTTTTCGGTGGGGCGCGCATTTCTCCATCTTGTCGAGATCAATCGGGGATTTGTCCCGAAGGGTCTGGTCACAGTGAACGTATCGCTGGCAGGAACCGCTCATCAGGGCGACGCCAGCCGGCTCGCCTATTTCCAGCAGGCGCTGGCCCGGATTCGGCGACTCCCCGGAGTTCAATGCGCGAGCGCAACCGAGTTCCTCCCCCTGTATGCCAATAGCTTCATTGGAGGACCATTTCAGATGGACGGCCATCCGGCAAAGGAGAGCTCGACGGCGATACCGGTGTTAGAGGACTATTTCCGAACCATGGGTGGGCGAATTCTGTGGGGACGCGAATTCACCGCCGCGGAAATACAAGGCAACGCCAGACTCGCCGTCGTCAACGAGCGTTTTGCGAGCGAATTCGGGCCAGCCGCGAATGCGGTGGGTCGTGAAATTGCGATCGGCACGAATCCTCCCTGGAAGATCGTCGGCGTCGTCAAGGGGATGGATTATATGAGTGATGGAAAGACTACAGGGGACGACTTCAACCAGATCTTTCTGCCCTCTCACTCGCCAGGCGGCTTTTTTTCGACCCTCGTCGCGCGCGTCAATGGCCGCGCCGAAGACCGCCTTGCCATGATCCGCTACGCGATCCAGTCGGTGGACCCGCAAGTTCCGGTGTTCGGCGTAAAGACGATGGAGCAGCGGCTGGCCGACGCCCTCGCCCGGCCACGGTTTTATGGGACAGCAGTTCTTTGCTTCGCCGCGTTCGCGTTGCTGCTCGCCGTCATCGGTATCTACGGCATCGTTTCCTATGCCGTTGCCCAGAGAACCCATGAAATGGGCGTACGTATGGCTCTCGGGATTACGTCGGCACGGCTACGGGTAAGCCTCCTGGGGCAAGGCTTCATCACGATTGCCGCAGGGGCAATTCCTGGAATCGCCGGCGCCGTCCTCAGCGGACGGCTGCTCGAAAGTTTGGTCGACGGCGCGAAAGCCGTGGACGCCACGACCTATGCGGCCTCTATTCTCTTCATCGCCTGGATAGCGGCGATGGGCATTTGGGTGGCTACTCGCCCCATTGCTCGGCTCGACGTCGTGGAAATCCTCCGAACCGAATGGCCTGTGGCGTGAGGGGGCACGTCGGCGTTCGTCCGGGCATCCGTGGATCGAGTTCGTGGTGGGGATCCCGTGACACGCCGCTCACGGAAGCTGGCTACGCCGGCTCAGCCGGTACCTCCGCCCGCGCCAATCGATCGAGCTGCCAGACGCCGAGGAGAGCAGAACAGCGAGCCATAACCAGGTAGCGACGGGAACCAGCACCGTGTGCGTCCAACCCCAGCGGCGGAACCACGCGGCATGAGCAGGCAGAGCGGCGCGGGCCAGGCGGGCGCGCCCGAGCCCTTTCCACATGCCGGGCAGAAGCTGGGCGGCTAACAGCCACGGCGCTACCGCCGAGCCGTGAAGCCACGCGGCCACGGCAGCCGCCATGCCGGCGCAGTAGACCACCTGCGCCGCCACAGCGGCCCGCCACAGTTTCGGGCTGTAGACGCGGGTAATGAGCAACTGGCGGCGCGACCATGTGAAAAAACGGCGCGCGGTAATGCGCTCGTGGCTGGGCGCCAGCGCGCCCGGAGCAAACGCAATGCGCAGACCGGCGCGGTGCACCGCGTCCGAGAGCGCGTAGTCGTCACTGATCGCTGTCTTCCATGTCTCCGGAACGCCGGCGTCGAAGAACGCGTCCTTGCGGATGGCCATTGAACCGCCCCAGGCGAAAGGGTTGTCGCCGGGGCCGAGCACGCCCAGGGACGTACCGTCCCAAACCGCGCGCAGCAGGCTCCACAGGCCAGCCGGTTCGGGCATAAACCAGCGATAGCCGGTGGAGGCCCCCACGCCCCGCTCGCCGAGCGGTGCCGCCAGCGCGCGCAGCCAGCCCGCGGTGACGCGCGCGTCGGAATCGGCAAAGGTGTAGATGGCGCTGATGTGGCGCGCGGCGAAAGCGCCGGCCGCCAGGTTTTGCACTTTTTCGCTGGCTTCCGGGCTGCCGCCGTGAGCCAGCACTACCTTGGCCCGCCGGGGCAGCACGCCGCCGGGAATATCGCCGGCGCACTGCGCGCACACGATCAGCTCGCAGTCCGGATAATCGAGCGAAGCCAGCGCCGCCAGGTTCTCGCGCAGTCCGTAATCTTCGCCCTTCACCGGTACGACGACAGTGGCCGGCGGCAAGGTGCCCGGACGTTCCGCCAGGCGTCCCTTCATATAAGCTGCGCGGCGCCGCCCGCCGCGGAGCGAGGCCAGCGCCAGCACCACAGCCGATCCCGCAATGAGCCAGCACCAGAGCAAAGGGCGGCCTCACCTCACCGTCAGCTCGAAATCCACCACCAGCACCAGCGCATCGCCGGTCACGCGGATTTCGGTCACGCGGAACTGGCGCAGCTCGCGCCGGTAGTCCGGTTGCATGCCGGGGTCCTCCAGCGCCCGCTGCGCTTCGGCTGCCAGCGGGTAACGGAAATCGCGTGCCAGGCTGGAAGCTAGCGCCGCGCAGACGCGGCGGATGTAGAATCCGCTCTTGCCTTCGCTCACCGCGGTCACGCCTGCTAACGCCACATTTCCCTGCTGGAAAACCGGCGCGGCAGTGATGACCACCGTGAACGCGTCGCCCAGCCCGACGCACTGGCCGAACATGTTGAGCGACGAACGGCCGCTGAAACGCGCGCGGATGACCAGCCGGCCATCTTTGCCTTGAAACTGCGGATGCTCGAGATAGGCGAAATTGCAGCGCGTCTTTGCGCTGCCCTTCACATACTTGCGGCCGTCCTGGGTGAAGACCTGCTTGGCGAGCATGCGCTCCAGGGCGCCGAACTGGAGATGAACTTCGACGGCGCCGGCATCGAGAGCGGCGAGCGAGATCATTGCCGCCAGCCGGACGATCCGCCCGATGTGCGCGCGCTCGGTCCTCAACGCTCCGCCTCGTGAAACAGCGCGAACTCCGTCAGCGCCGGGCTGGCCGAGGCCTGGGTTATGCGCAGGCGCAGGCGCGAAGCGGTGGCCGGCTGCTCCAGCCGGATCAGGCGGCGCGGGCCGATGCTGGTGGCGGTGGCAAGCAGGCGCCAGTCGCCGTTTTCAAACCCGTCCACCGCGATGGCGTCGATGCGCTGGCCGAAGCGGATGGCTTCGCGGATGCGAATCACGGTGAACGCGATTGCGCGCGGCAGCTCCATCGTAATCTCGGCGGCGCGCGCCGAATCGTCCGCGGCCCAGTATGTTTCCGGGCGGCCATCCAGCAGGTTGGTAGCGGGGTGGCCGGCAAGCGTGCTCGACGCGCGCGCGCGGCCGTCCGCGGCCAGGTTGGCGGCGAACGTGGTGCGGCGATAAGCGCCGAAGCCGCGCAAGCTGGCGATGTCCGGGGCCGGGAGCAGCCCGTCGCGGTTGGGCGGCACGTTCAACAGCAGCGTGGCGCCTCGTCCTACGGATTGATAGTAAAGAGCGATCAGCTCCTGCGGCGTTTTCACCTGCGCGTCCTGCTCGGCGTGCCAGAACCAGCCGGGGCGAATCGAAACGTCGCACTCCGCCGGCATCCAGTGCGAGCCGTGGCGATGGCCGCTGGGCGATTCGCTGTAGCGCACATTGCCGGGCGCGGCCTGGCCGCCATCGGCGCCCACCGGATCGTAAGCGGCCCAGCACGGGTCGCCGGCAATGCCGCGTTCGTTGCCCACCCACCGGACGTCGGGGCCCGCGTCGCTGAAGATCACCGCGCCCGGCTGCAGCTTGCGCACCAGCTCCCAGGTGTGCGGCCAGTCGTAGTAGGTGTTCTTGTCGATCAGCCTCTTCTCTCGCGCGCCGCCGTAATAGCCATCGCCGCCGTTGGCGCCGTCGTGCCACACCTCGAAGATGGGGCCGTAGCCGGTGAGCAGTTCGGTGAGCTGCCGCCGGTAGATGTCGACGTACTCCGCGCCGCCGTAGTACGGGCTGTTGCGGTCCCAGGGCGAAAGGTAGACGCCGAAGGCGAGCGAGTGGCGGCGGGCCGCTTTCGCAATATCGCGCACCACGTCGCCGCGGCCGCCGCGCCACGCGCTCGAACGCACCGAGTGTTCCGTGGTCCGGGTGGGCCACAGGCAGAAGCCGTCATGATGCTTGGCGGTGAGGATGACGCCTTTCATGCCGGCTTGCGCCAGCGGTTCCAGGATCGCGTCGGCATCAAAACGCGCGGGAGCGAAAACGTTTGGGTCCTCGTCGCCGTAACCCCATTCCTTGCCGGTAAACGTATTCACCGTGAAATGCAGAAACGCAGTGGTTTCGAGCTCATGCCAGCGAAGCTGCCGTGCGGAGGGAATGGCGCCGTAAGGCGCGGGCGCTGCGGCGCCAAGCGAGCGAACTGCCGCGCCGGCCGAAGCGGCCGCCAGAAAGGCCCGGCGGTTCATGTCTACTTGCGGGCCTTGGTCTTGGCTTTGACTTTGGCCGCGGTCTTGGCTTTGGACTTCGGCTCGGCCGCCGCTCGCGGCGCAACTGCCTTCGGCTTTTCGGCGACTGCGGCGGCCGCAGCGCCCGCTCTCGGCGGTTCCACCAGCGAATCTTCGGCGGCGACCGCAACTTCCGTGGCTTGCGGATTCGCCTTTTTCAGCACCTCATTGAACAGCGCCTGTTTGCGCGAATCCACTTTCGGCGGCGGCGCCTGCTCGTGGCGAAAATCGTGATCGTTATGGCAAATGCGGCAGCGCACTTTGGCTGGCTCGGCGTTGACCACCGAAACCACGGAGTGATTCATGATGCGCTTGCAGCGCACACAGTAATCGTCGATATCGTCGCCGAGCCTCGGTTCGCGCATGCTGTCTCCTACTGCCTAAGCCGTGGTGGACTGGGCCGCCGGCTCAGGCTCTGCGGCGTGTTTGGGCTCTGGGAGCGCCCACTCAGCCGGTTCGAATCCCACGTACTTGCATATCCGCAAGCGGCCGTCGTCGCACTCCAGCAGATCGCCCACCTGGAGCGGATCGCCCGCTTCGCGCGCCGCGCGCCAGGCGTCGTACTCGTTCAGCCCTTCCACTTGGCCGAGCTGCTCGAAGTCTTTCGGCTTCACCGAAACGGCGCCGCTCACGTGAGGCGCCAGGCGGAACTGCTGCCTTGGAGCGTCCTTCATGCGGTAGATCCGGTACAACGCCATAGCCCTACATTGTAATCGATGTACCTGCGCGAAGCGCGCGCGTCCCGTCCCCTTCGCCCAACGCGAACCAGCGCGCGATGGCCGGCCCGCTCCAGACTACTGCGTCGCGCAAGCGGCCCAGCGGCACCGAAGGCTCGATGCGAATCACTTCCAGCGCCGCGCTGGGCTGGCGCTGCCGGAAGAGCGAATGCACGGCGCGGAACCCCCAGCCGGTAAGCGAGTTCACCGCGATCGCGCGCGTGGCCCCCATGGCTTCAGCCGCCCACAGGGGCAGCGCGCCGCGCAGGCCGCCATCCACATAGTATTTGCCACCGATGCGCACCGGAGGAAAGCAAAAGGGGATGGTGCAGGAAGCCGCCAGGTGTTGCCACTCGATCTCGGAATCGCGCACCAGGCGCACTTGCAGGCGCGGCACTTCCACCACCGTCAGCCCGAACGGAATGCGCGGGCGGAAGCGCGCATAGAGCTCGCGCGACTTCCGGTATAGCGCGTCCGGCCGGAGCACGCCCGCCGAATGCGGGCCCCACTGGAGAATACGGCCGGTCGCCGGATCGAGCCATTCCCGCTCCAGTTCGTCCACCGTGGCGCCGCCGGCGATGGCCCATCCATTCCAAGCGCCGGCCGAAGCGCCCAACACCAGGTCGATAGCGATGTGCTCGCGCAGCGCCTTCCAGACGCCCACTTCCCAAGCCGCGTACATGCCGCCGGCGGAAAGCACGAGCGCAGTGGACACTTTCCCATCGTAGCCCAGCCGCGCGCTCTCGCGACAAACGTGGCCCCGCGCAACATGCAATGCCGCGCTTTGGCGCGCTCAGCGGGCCGAAAGGACGATTTGATTGCCCTCCGAGTCCTTCATCAGGGCGAACGTCCCCCACGGCTGCTTTTGCGGGGGACCGGCGAATTCCACTCCCTTCCCCTGCAGCTCGGTGTAGGCTCTGTCGATGTTATCGACTTCCCAGGACGTGTTGACGAAGGTGCCGATCCGGTCCTCGTGACCCTCGGGCGTGAAGAGTGCGACCCCTGTATCCGCACCCGGAAGCGAGAGTTCAATCCATCGCTGGCTGTCCGAGAACTGTTGATCTGTGAGTACGCGGAAGCCAAGAATTTCCGTGTAAAACGTCAGTGCCCGGTCCTGGTTGCGGACCGGAATACCCAGGAACTTGATTCGCTTGATCATGCCGTCCAGAATGGCAGGACGAATCTGAATAATCAAGAGTCAATGCGATATCCCCTGAAGCCATTGCTATAGATATTATTACTATAGCGATGAAAATAGATCCATACCTGATTGACACCCTGATGCGAGACCTGGTTGCGCACAGCCGCTCCACCGCCGCCTTTCTCGTTTATGTGCAGCTCTATCGCCACACCCACGGGGCCGGCCGGGAGTCCGTGGCAATCAGTCACGCCGTACTCGCGGACCTGATCGGGATTTCCAAGCGCTCGGTGCAGATCGCGGTCGGGCACCTGGCCGGCCGTCGCCTCATTCGACGGAGAAAAGCGCGGCCCACCGCGGTCCCGGTTTACACAGTCCTGACGCCCTGGATGCGCCAGGAAAACAGCCGATCCTAAGATCGCAACGCTAGCGGTTATCGGGCGCCCGCCAATATCCGGGACGAACCTGAATTCGCCGCGCCATCGGCGAACTCACGTACACCGAGATCTGGTGGAAGCCGGCCTCCATCTTGTTGTTGGGACTGTAGCTGAGCAGATACTCGCTGTGCAGTTGCTCGCCAATGCGCGCAATGGCCTCTTCCAGGCCGTTGCGCCGGTAATAGCTGAACTGGCTGCCGCCGGTTCCACCGGCGAAGATTTCCACCGGGTTGCGTTTGAAGATGGCCTTGGCGTCCCGATAGATCTCCAGCAACAGGGGCACGAATTGGGCGCTGTCGCCTTGCGTGCCGTAGGTCTGCATCACGGTGTTGGGCGTGGCGGGCACGTTCGACGGCAAGGGGTACATCGCAGGCGGCAGCGGGTCGGGCCGCGGCATCGGCGGCGGCGCGGTGAGCTTCTCGATCAGCCGCGACATGTCGACCGCGTAGAACGCGATGTTGGACAACTGCATGTTGATCAGCGTTTCGCGCCCGCGGGCTTCGCTGCCGACATCGCGCGTTTCACCGATCAGCAGGATGATGCGCCGCCGGTTCTGCGGGCGGTGTTGCAACATACGAATCGCCTGCTCCGTGGCGTCGATCATGTGGCTGGAATCGCTGCCGGGCTGGATCTTGCGCACCGCCTGAGTGATCTTGTCGGAGTCGGAAGTGAACTCCTGCAGGGTGCGGACGCGATGATCGAAAGCGATCACTGCGGCTTCGCCCTGCGTACCCAGAATCAGCGGTTGGATCAGGTTGCCGATCTTGTTGATGGTCGGCAGCATTTTCTCTATCGCCGAGTTGGCCTGTATCAGGATCACCATGGAAATCGGCTGATAGGCCACGTCGACATGGATATTCTGCTCCTTGTCGTTGTCCATGAGGTGGAACTGGTCGGGCCGCAGGCCGTTGACGAAATTGCCGTCGCGGTCATAAACCAATACCGGCGCCAACACGTTTTGCACCTCGCTGGTGAAACGAGGAACGGTCCCTTGTTCCTGGGCGGGCGGCGGATTCTGGGCGGGCGCTTGCGCGAGCAGCGTTCCCGCGAACAACAACACAAGAACCGATCGAAGCATGTTAATCCTGCGCGGCAGCGGTATGGCCGGTTTGCCCCGCGAGTAATTCCAGCACGTGAGGCACCAATTCCACGATAGCATTCAGGCTCTCCACCGCGCCTTTGGGCGAACCCGGGAGAGTGACGATCAGTACGCGCCCCCGCGTTCCGGCGAGCGATCGCGAAAGCGAGGCGAGCGGAGTGGACTCGCGGCCGCGGGCGCGCATCAGTTCGCCGAACCCCGGTATTTCGCGGTCCAGAACCGCGCGCGCAGCCTCCGGCGTGACGTCGCGCGCGGCGATGCCGGTGCCGCCGGTGGTGAATATGGCGGCCACCGCGCCCGAGTCGGCCAAAGCCGCCAGCCTGGCGCTGATCGCGGCCCGCTCGTCGGGAATCACTTCCACCACTGGCACGTGCCAGCCCAGTTGTTCCAGGCGTTCACGCACGGCGGGACCGGAGCGGTCGGCGCGCGTGCCGGCGCTCGAGGAATCGCTGATGGTCAAAACGGCTGCCTGGATCATGCTTTTTCTTTCCGGCGAAACGTGCCGCTTTTGCCGCCAGTCTTTTCGACCAAATAAATCTCGCCGATCTCTATGGATTTGTCGAGCGCCTTGGTCATGTCATAGACGGTGAGCGCGGCCACCGCCGCGGCGGTGAGCGCTTCCATTTCCACGCCGGTCGGCCCGGTGGTGACCGCGCTGGCCTCAATGCGGACACCGTGCTTTTCGACGCGCACTTCCACATCGGCGTGCTCGAGCGGCAGCGGATGGCACAGCGGGATCAACTCCGCGGTGCGCTTGGCGGCGGCGATGCCGGCGATGCGGGCGATTTCGAGCGGATTGCCCTTCGGGTTACGCGGCAGCTTGCGCAACACCGCCGCGCCGATGCGTACGAAAGCGTGAGCGCGCGCGGTGCGGCGCGTCGCCGGCTTGCCGCTTACATCCACCATGCGCGCGGCGCCCGCCGAGTCGTAATGCGAGAGCTTCTTCATCAGGACCTGTTTTCAGAGCCGCGACCGTCAGGGAGCGGTTGCCGGCCATTGACTTGTTATTTCATCACAACCCCTAGGTTCGCGATCTTTACTTGAGCAGCACCCGGATCCAGTCGCCCGCCGCATAGACTTCCTTGGCCGGATCGGCCACCAGAAACCCGTTGGCGCGGGTGAGCGCGGGAACGTCGCCCGAGCCGTGCCACGCGACCGGCGTGACTTCGGCGCCATCGGCCGTGAGCCACGCAGGCAGAAAACGCGTCAGGCCGGGCCGATGGCGAAACTCGCGCGTCAGCCTCGCCCAGGGCATCGCCAGCAGCGTTTCCGTCTGCCCGCCAAGCAGCTCCAGCGCGGCGCGCGCGAAGATCTCGAAGGTCACCATGGTGGAGGACGGATTGCCCGGCAGACCGAAAAAGAACTTACTGGAAGCGCGTCCGAAGACCAGCGGCTGGCCGGGCTGGATGAGCACGCGGTCGAAG
The DNA here is from genome assembly GCA_049698695.1 of Bryobacteraceae bacterium. Lineage (GTDB taxonomy): Bacteria > Acidobacteriota > Terriglobia > Bryobacterales > Bryobacteraceae > Bog-375. Next base: position 31,156 of record JBAVYH010000022.1, read on the forward strand.
TAGAACTCGGCGCCGAAGCCGGCCAGTACTTCTTCGACCACGTCGTACTTGCCCGCCGAGACGCCGCCCGAAAGCAGCAGCAGGTCGGCCTCGAAGCCGCGGCTCACCATCTGGCGCGTGTGCTCCACCGTATCGCGCGCCAGCGGCAGGATCACGGGCGTGCCGCCGGCGCGCGCCACCTGCGCCGCCAGTGAATGCGCGTTGGAATTGCGAACCTGGAACCCGGCAGGCGTTTCCTCCACCTCCACGATCTCATCCCCGGTGGCGACGATGGCGACCGTGGGGCGCCGGTAGACCGCGACGCGCGAGTGGCCGAACGCGGCCAGCGCCGCGATGCCGGTGTAATCGAGCCGCGTGCCCGCCCGCAGCACCATCTCGCCCGCGGCGGCTTCCGAGCCGCGCGGATTGATCGCCTGCGCAGGCTGCGCGGCGCGATCGATGCGCACGCGGCCGTTGCCGGCGTGTGCATCTTCCACCATGATGACCGCGTCCGCGCCCGCCGGAACCGGAGCACCGGTCATGATCTCGACCGCCTGGCCGGGCCCCACCGTCTCGGCGAATCGTTCGCCCGCGCGCACCTCGCCGATCACTTCTAGCTCACCCGGCAGGTCCGCCGCACGCACCGCGTAACCATCGCGCGCCGAGCGGTCAAGCGCCGGCGAGTCTCGATCCGCAGCCACATCCACTGCAAGCACGCGTCCCGCCGCAGCGTCCAGCGCAACGTCTTCCAAAGGCGGGATCACACGCGCGGAACTGACCGCGTCAATGACTTTCGCGCGCGCCTGGTGAAAATCGAGCGGAACCACCTCACTATTCTATGCCGGGTGCCGGAGTGCGACCGCCATCCGGGTCAGAGCCGCCGCACAAGCCAGATTTTCGAGAACATCTTTCTCTGGCGAGAAGGTCTTTATCGCGCCCGCTTTAGCTATGTTCTGAGGACAAACGATGCCTTTTTTCACAACGGCTCTGTCCCAGCTCGGAAACGCTGACAAGCTTCTTGACAAGGGACGATGCGTTCTCATTTTCGTTGGCCACGACAACCGAAGAGCTCCGGCAACGACCCATTGCGCTAGTCATCAGCCTCTTGCAATACATATTGTTTGGCATGAATTTGGGCCGATCCCGCGTGTGATCCCGCCGTGCTGGACAAACTGCTGCGGGACGGGTACAAATACAACCTATGGCCGGCTCCCTCGACACTTCGGCTCTGAATTCATACAGAGCAGCATGGCGCTCTTTTATGTCCGGTCAAGGCGCGCCTATGCTACTTATAGCCGACACCGCTTGCCTGTGAGGTGTCCACATTCTTTCGCGAGTGTTTCGCTCGCCGACGCACTATAAAGTGGGGCAAGCGCTTCCGCCTGCCAACTTCGGATGTTCTACCGTAGAAGGCTTCCTCACTGGCATCCCGATATCACCGAGGACACCTTCCTATTTGTTACCTGGCGTTTAGCTGGCTCCCTCCCACGGACTCGGCCGCCACAGCGGTTGGCAGGCGAAAGTGCCCGCCCCACTTTGTCGGCGGGCCGGGCTTTCGTTGCTCTGGACCGCGAGATGGACAAAGGTGCCTTCGGACCGGTCTGGCTGCGGGATGCGCGAGTAGCGCGTGTGGTGGCTGACGCCCTCCTACATGGCGAGAGCGGAAGGCACTTTTATCAGCTCCGCGCCTGGGTGATCATGCCCAATCACGTGCATCTGCTGCTGCGGCCTAGGACCGCCCTGCCGATAATTACTCGCTGGCTGAAAGGGTCTACAGCGCGACAAGCGAACCTGATTCTGGGCCGAACGGGAGAGGCTTTCTGGCAAGATGAGTCGTTCGACCATCGTGTACGCGATGAAGTGGAACTGGAGCGAATTGCCCGCTACGTGGAATACAACCCTGTGAGCGCCGGCCTGTCGGCAAATCCAAGCGACTGGCCTTGGTCGAGCGCCCGGTTGGCAGGCGAAAGCGCCTGCCCCACGCCGTTTCGGGCCGATTCCCTTACTATCCGAGCGCCGCACAAATCCGAGTGATCCGCAACACCGACGGTGCTGCGCGACACGTATCCTACCCATACGGCTGCACGTCTATCCCAGTGAATCGAGGAAATATGAGAGTATCACTCAAAGCCATCACTCTGAGTTCGGCGATTCTGTGGGGGGAGCGATGCTGTTAGTCGGTCTCATTCACATGGCTGTGCCTTCTTACGGGGGAGACTTCCTTCGGCTCATGAGTTCGATCTATCCAGGCGCCGACACTGCGCCCACGCTGGCACGCGTGTTGCTTGGCACATGCTACGGGTTTGTCGATGGTGCCATTGGGGGCTTCATCTTCGGTTTGCTGTATCGCGGTTTCACCGGCGGCCCGCGAGTCCTCTCGAAGTAGCGGGCGTTTCGGCTCGGCGGCAAGCCACAAGCCGCGGCGTGAGGCGGACCTTACCCGCCAGTCATCCTTACTGCAGACACTCCGCAATAGCCTTCTCGTCCACCGCGCCGGGCTTGATGAGACGCCAGTAAGGTTCGGTGATATCCACCGTCGTGGCGCCGAGGCCTGTGCAGGCGCCGCCATCGAGCACCAGATCCACGCGGCCATCCATCAGGGCGAAGACCTCGATGCCGCTGGCGCAAGTCGGGCTGCCGGACATGTTGGCGCTGGTGGCGATGAGCGGCTGGCCGGTGAGCGCCACAAGCTGGCTCCCCACTGCCGAGCGCGGCTGGCGCAGCGCCAGGCGGCCGGTGTTGCCGGTGACCTTCAACGGCACCCTGGCCGAAGCGGGCACAATTATGGTGAGAGGGCCGGGCCAGAAGCGGCGTGCCAGCAGAAAGAACCGGTTGTTTAATTCGCTCGCCAGCTCTTCTGCCATCAGCGTATCGCGGATCAGGATGGGGAGCGATAGGTGCGGCTCACGGCCTTTGGCACCGAACACCTGGGTAACGGCGCGCAGGTTATACGGGTCTGCCACCAGCGTGTAGAGCGCATCGGTGGGAATGGCCACCACCTGGCCGCAGCGGATGGCGGCGGCCGCGCGTTCCAGCACTTCCGGCTGCGGCGACTCGGGATCGATTTCGACCAGGTCGGTTGCCATGAATCTTCAGCGCGGTCCCATGGCCTCGGCCACGTCGAGCGCCATCTGGTAGCGGCCGAACGGCGCGCTCAATTGCACACCCTGGACCATTGTACGAATCCGCTCCACCATCTGGCGCGCTATGGCGACGCCTTCGGCGCGCGCCTTTTCGGCGTCATCCACGCGCCGCATGCGCTCCATGAACTCTTCCGGAACGGGTACGCGCAGCTCATTCACCATGAACTCGGCGTTGCGGTAACTGGTCAGCGGCCAGACGCCGCAGATCACCGGGAGCCTGGCGTGCTCGATGCGCTTCAGAAACGCTTCGAGCAGATTCAAATCGAACACCGGCTGCGTCACCACGTATTCGGCGCCGGCTTCGGTCTTCCAGTCGAAGCGGCGGATTTCCTCGTCCAGATTCACCGCGCCCGGATTGGCGCCCACGCCGGTGAGCAGCGCCGTCTGCGAGCCCATCGGGTTGCCGCCGATATCCAGGCCGTGATTCAAATTGCGCACGATGTTGACCAGGCCGATGGCGTCCACGTCGAAGACCGCGGTGGCATCCGGGTAGGCGCCCATGCGTGGCGGATCGCCGGTGATGCAGATCAGGTTGCGTATGCCGGCGGTGTGCGCTCCCAACAGCTCGGATTGGATGCCCAGAATGTTGCGGTCGCGGCAGCAGAAGTGAAGCACGGCCTCGATGCCTGCGTGCTGCTGGATGAGCTGGCAGGTGACCTGGGCGCTCATCCGCGCGCTGGCCCGCGGTCCGTCAGGCACGTTGATGGCGTCGATGCCGGCTTCGGCGCAGCGGCGGGCGCCTTCGATTTCGCGCGAAGCTTCCACGCCGCGCGGCGGCAGTATCTCGACGAAGGCCACGAACTTCCCGGCAGCCAGCTTGGCGCCGAGTTTCGATTTCTGCGCCACCGGAACCGGGTCGAGCGCCTGCGACCGCGCCTCGTGTTCGTCCACCGTCACCGCCAGCGTTTTGTGCGCCGGCTGCAGCGAGCGGGTTTCGGAGCGAATCAGCTTGATGTGATCCGGCGTGGTGCCGCAGCAGCCGCCGACGATTTTCACGCCGGCCCACAGCATGCGCCGCGCGTACTGCGCCATGTACTCGGGCGAGCAGAGATAGATATTGCGGCCTTCCACGCGCATCGGCAAGCCGGCGTTGGGCATGGCGCTCATCGGCTTGGCGGAAAACGCCAGCATCCGCTCGATGGTTTCGAAAGCGGCCTTCGGGCCCACCGAGCAGTTGAGGCCGATCACGTCCACCGGCCACGAATCCATCTCTCGGGTGAAGGTTTCCGGATGGGCGCCGCCGGGCAGGTGGCCGAAATCGTCGATGGTGACCTGGGCGATGATGGGAACCGCGCCGCCCGTCGCCTCGTGGCCGGCCAGCACCGCTTCGCGCAACTCGTCCAGGTTGCCGAAGGTCTCGAAGATGAGCACGTCCACGCCGGCTTCCACCAGCGCGTCCACCTGCTCGCGGAACGCGGCCCGCGCTTCGGCGAAGGAGGTCGGCCCGAGCGGCTCGATGCGCACCCCCAGCGGGCCCACGGCGCCGGCCACGAAGGCCGTTTCGTGCGCCGCTTCGCGCGCTAGGCGCACTCCGGCGCGGTTGATCTCCCTCAGCTTCTCGGCCATGCCGAAGGCCGCCAGCCGCACCCGGTTGGCGCCGAACGTGTTCGTTTCCAGGATCTCCGCGCCCGCCTTGATGTAATCCTGGTGGATGCCGCGCACCAGGTCCGGCGATGAAAGATTCAGCTCGTCGAAGGAACGGTTGAGGAACACGCCGCGGGCGTAGAGCATAGTGCCCATGGCGCCATCGGCCACCAGCACGCGGCGCGACAACTGGTCGCGGAACTCCTGAGCGCGTGTGCCAGTGGCTGCCATCATGGGGAGGCTCGGCGTCGCACAGACCGCTGGAGGCCTGAATTGCGACATTTGTGATTGTAGCGCACTCGGCCAAAATGAAGAAACTTCAGGGGATTGGCACTCCTGCCGGCGTGGGGCCGCCCGATCGCGCAGAAACCCCGCGAAAAATCTCAACGCACCCGCAGGACTGCCCGCATCACCCCGGCGGCCACCCTGTGCCTGAAGCAGCCCGCGGCGCCGCGCTGCCGCGGTGTAGTGTGAAAGATATGCGATTTTTCGCGGCGGTTTTGTTGAGTGCCTCGGCCCTGCTCGCCCAGGGCGTAGATTTTTCGCCCGATCTCCTCGAAGCCGCGCTGCGCGGGCGCGATGGTCAGGTCAAGGCATTCCTCGACGACGGCGCCAACATCGAGGCCGTCGACAAGGACGGCCGAACCCCGCTCATGCTGGCGGCGCAACACGGCCACTCTACCACGGTCGAGTTGCTGCTCGGCCGCGGCGCCAGGGCCGATGCGCGCGACCGCGAGGGAGCCACCGCGTATGTCCTGGCGCTGTTCTTTCCCGCCGGCCACGGCAATCACGAGGCGGCTCTGAAGCTGCTTCCCACCCCGCCCCGGCCGAAGCTGGCGCTTGACGTCCGCTGGTCGCCCGTCAGGCTGGCCAGTTCCTGCTTCGGCACCCGCGAGGAGGTGGCGCGCGTGGTGGGTGCCTTCCACCCCGCCGAGCAGTTTCTCCGCGCGTTTGCCGCTTACGTCCAATCTTCCGGCCGCAACCTGGTGGAACTGGTGGGCCAGCCCTCCGATGCGGACGCCCTGCTGCGCGTCGACCTGCAGCCGGCATCGGCCTGCGCCGCTCCGGCCGGCGACCACCTGAGCTTGTCCGTAGAAGTGCAAGTTCTCCGCCAGCCGGGCATGGAGACGATCTTGCACAAAGTGTTTGGCGGCGGCATCAAGGGATTGCACGCCCGGACTGTGGCCAACCTGGAGCAATACGCGCCAGTCATCCAGGCCTGGATCAAGCCGCAGGCCGGCCCCATTTACTGGGCGGCTGCCGCGGAACTTTACCGCTCCCCCGTCGCCCGCCCCTGACCACCCGGCACACTTCGTCCTGCTGCGCGCCCCTAACGATTTCGTCCATTTCCGCCGATGGGAAGGGCAGAAGGAGTTTGGCGAGATCCCTTTGGCCGGCCTGCGGCGTTCCGCGGAAAGTGCCGGCCGCTTGGGGAGTGACTGAGTCCGGATGACGCAGCCCTTACCATCCGATGCCCATTGGAAACCGCTGGTCGTCTGTCCCGGCGACGACCTGGCGCGGCGGCTCGTTTCGGCGCTGGCTGCCCTCGGTTTCGCCGAGGTGCCGCGGCTGGCCGAGTATCCTGCCCTTGGCGCCATGGCAGCGGCGGCGGCGCGGCATCAAGCCAACATCTGCTTTCTCGATATGTGCGCCGACCAGGAGCATGCCTTGCTGCTGGTCTCCGAGTCCGCGCCCACCATGGCGGTCGTCTCGCTCAATCCGCAAAACGACGCGGAAATGATGCTGCGCGCCTTGCGCCGCGGGGCCGCGGACTTTCTCTCTGACCCCTCAGCCGCGCAAGTGCGGACCATTCTCGACCGGCTGAGCGCGAAACACCCGGCCGCGGGCGCCGGGAAGTCGGCGGTGGTCTGTGTCGTCTTTCCCGCCAAGCCTGGCTCCGGCGCCAGCACCCTGGCCGCCCAACTGGCCAGCGAAATGAAGCGCATGGGGCTGGAGCGCGTGCTGCTGGCGGATCTGGATTCGATGACCGGCAGCATCGGCTTCCAGTTGAAGCTGAAAAGCGATTTCAGCATCGAAGACGCCGCCGAGGATGCCGCCAGGCTGGATGACGATCTGTGGCGGCGGCTGACGGTGGCGTGCGACGGGTTCGACGTGCTGTTGGCGCCGGCCGATGCCACGCCGCGCATACGGCTCGGGCAACCCGGAATGCTCGACCTGCTGCGCTTTCTCAAGCCGCGCTACGACGGCGTGATCCTCGATCTGCCGGGTGCCGCGGCCGCGCTCGAAATGGCCTGCGTGCGGGCGGCGCAACATTTGCTGCTGGTCACCACCAACGAGCTGGCGGCGTTGCATGCGGCGCGACGCTCGCTGGAGTTTCTCGATCGCGGCGGCGCCGACAAAACCCGCCTGCGCCTCATCGTGAACCGCTACACGCCGCGCACCGGCCTCAAGCGCGACGACGTGCGCACCGCCCTCGAGCTCGACCCGCACGCCGTGCTCAGCAACGACTACGATGCGGTGCAGAATGCCATCCTCGAAGGCAAGCCCGTCGCCAAAGGCACGCCGTTCAGCCGCGCCGTGAACCGCCTGGCGGTGGATCTCTGCGGTGAGCCCCCGGCCGTCCGCCCGGCGCCGCGCCGGGGCGGCTGGCTCAGTCTGCTGGGCCGCAAGAAATAAGCCATGCTCCGGCGGATTCGCCGGCGATTTTGCCCTCCCCGGTAAGACGTTCGCTCCATTTTCAGATCTGCGGATCTGAAGTACCTTAAAACTCGAAGGCAGATCGCAGCGCTCGAAAGGCAGCAAATATGAAGGCAACTTGGATTCGGTTCTGGCAGGATACGCAAGGGCAGGATTTGGTGGAGTACGCACTAACGGCCGGTCTGGTGGCCGTGGCGGCGGTGGCCGCCATGCCCGCGCTCGCCACCACCATCGACAACGTGTTTTTGAAGATCGGTTCAGTCATCGCCTCGGCAATTTAGCCGGTGCGGCCGGGCTGCAACAGGAAACTTGCGGGCCGCCCGCCATGCCAGCGGCCCAGGACCATACAAAAGGAGACGGATTGGAATGCGTAACGTGATGCAACGAATCGTTCACGCCCGGTTGTGGAAGGACACGCAGGGCCAGGACCTGGTGGAATACGCTTTGACGGCCGGTCTGGTGGCTGTGGCGGCGGTGGCCGCCATGCCCGGCCTCACCGCTACGGTAGATAACGTCTTTTCGAAAATCGGCTCGATCATCGACAGTGCCGTGTGAGCCGGCGGTTTCCGCCCTTGTCGGCGGCGTCGATTCCGCGCGAACCTCGCGCCGCAGTCCAGTGCGGAGGGGCGCGCGGAACCGGCGGTTCCGCTGATTCCTCCCCGCGCCGCCCTCAGGCGGCTTCTATTGCGATCCCCCGCGGCACGATGGCCCGCAGCAGGCTTGCGGCTTCCGGGCGCGTATGAAGGCGCTCATGAACTTGCCCTCCACCTGCGGCGCCAGCGCATCCACGTCGAACCCCTGTCCGGCCAAGAACTGCCGTGCATCCTCCGCGTTGTACACCCGGGTCGGTTCCACGGCGATATCCTCAAACCCCGCCTCGGCCAGTTTGCTCACGTACTCATCGTTCCGCAGCGCGCCGGCGATGCAGCCTATCCACAGCTCTACGCTCTTGCGCACCTCGTCGGGCACCTCGCCTGCCACCACCACGTCGGAAACCGCGAACCTGCCGCCGGGCTTGAGCACGCGAAAGCTCTCGCGCATCACGCGGTCCTTGTCGCCGGAGAGGTTCACCACGCAATTGGAGATGATCACATCCACCGAGTTGTCCGGCAGCGGGATGTTTTCAATCTCTCCCTTCAGAAACTCGGCATTCCGGATGCCCGCTTTCTTCTGATTCTCCCGCGCCAGCGCCAGCATCTCGTCCGTCATATCCAGGCCGTACGCTTTCCCCGCCGGGCCCACGCGCCGTGCCGAAAGCAGCACGTCGATGCCGCCGCCGGAACCGAGATCGAGCACCGTCTCGCCCGGCGCCAGCCGCGCCAGCGCGGTCGGATTGCCGCAACCGAGCGACGCCAGCACCGCCTCTTTCGGTACCTGCCCGGTTTCGCTGCCGTCATAGAGCGACGACGTGATGGGGTCGCAACAGCCCTCGGCGGACGGTGCCGACCCGCAGCAGGAACTGCCGCCGGTAAGGGCGCGCAAGGCCGCTTGCCCGTATTTTTCCTTGACCACTTCTTTGATATCCGATGCGCTCATGATTTCTCCTGTCTGGAAAATTGTATGACCTCGTACGGCTTGACGGCCCGGTTGCGCGTGCAGCATTCCGCATACAGGAAACCGAGCAGATCCCGCAGGGCCTCCGTGTTCGCCGTGTACCAGAGGAACGTGCTTTCCCGCCGCACCTTCACCAGGTTCTCGCTCTTCAGCTTTTCCAGGTGATGCGACAGCGTCGAATTGGGGATCTCCAGCTCGCTCTGGATCTCGCCGGCCACCAGGCCGTCCGGGTGAGCCGAAAGCAGCAGCCGCATGATGCGCAGCCGCGGCTCCGTGCCCATCGCCGAGAACATGTCGGCGTAGCGGACGATCTGTTCCGCGCCTGCCTTCGCTTTGACCATATTTCGACAATAGCAGAAATATGGAAATTGTCAAGGCCCGGGAATGCGGTCGGCAAAGCTAAAGAGCCTGCTGAAAAACACCAACAGATGACGCGGCATTGTGGGGCAGGTTGATAACCTGCGCACCGATTATCAATCGGTGCCGCCGGGCCACGCCCGGCCCCAACCGCCGCCACCGTCTGTTTGGTTGCGGCTATAGGCTGCGCTAGGTTGATCCACTCTTTTCGGGCTTATTCAGCAGGCTGTGATGCATCCGCACCCAGCCGGGCTATTCTCGAATGAACAGCGACAGCGCCATGCCGAGTCCGATGGCGATCACGATGCGGCGCACCGTCTGCTGCCCCATGCGCCGCGCGGTTCCAGCGCCGCAGTAGCCGCCCAGGATGGCGGCGACGGCCATCAATAAGACGTATGGCCAATACACCATGCGGGCCCAGATGAAATACGCAGCCGCGATGCCATTGACCGATCCGCCGAAAATAACCTTCAGGCTGTTCATCTCATGTATATCCTGCAAGCCTAAGATGCTCAGCGCGGCCAGCATGAGAATGCCGATTCCGGCGCCGAAATAGCCTCCGTACAAGCCCACGCACAACTGGAACAGCATGCCGCCCGCCAGCCACCGTGTGGAGCGGTGGGCCGCGGCATCGGCGGTCTTAAGCATCCTTTGCACAGGCTCCTGCGCCATGAACAGCAAGGTGGCAAAAAGGATTAGGAACGGCACCATCGAATCGAACGTCGCAGTGGGCGTATGGCGCAGCAGGACGGCGCCGGCGAGCCCGCCCACCAGGCTGGGAACAATCAGCGCCAGGAAGCGCGCCTCGGCTGTGCGCAGTTCCCGTCGGTAACCCCAGGCGCTGCCTACGGTTCCGGGCCAGATGGCGACCGTGCTGGTGGCGTTGGCTGCCACCGAGTTGAGGCCCAGCCAGATCAAGGCCGGGAACGAGACCAGGGTGCCGCCGCCGGCCACGGAGTTGATGACGCCGGCCAGGAAGGCAGCGCCAAAAGCCGCGGCCGCGCGCGGCAAGTCCAGTGTTGACGTCAAGATTGCAGCATAGCGCGGGGCGGGCGAAAATGGGAGCCTCCGTTCAGCCCCCTAATGCGGCCATACGACCTGCATAAATCGCATTTTAGAGTCCGATTATAGTCTTTAGAAACAAGCTTGTTTACAATTTCCGACATGGCGCAATTTCAGGTATTACAGCCGCAAACTACCTATACCGGCTCGCGCATCCAACCGCTCCAGAAGGGTCTGCCGAAAAGCACCCGCTCACTCTGCCCGGAGTGCTCCCAACTTATTGACGCTAAAATACTTAAGGATTCCGGCAAGGTGGTGATGGAGAAGCGTTGCCCGACTCATGGCGAATTTCGCGACATCATCTATTCCGACGCCAAACTGTACCTCAAGATGGAGGAATGGGAGTTCGGGGACAACCGCGGGTTAGCCAACCCGGCGGTGACGACCGCCAAGAGTTGCCCGGACGATTGCGGCCTGTGCAACCTGCACACCAGCCACACGGGCCTCGCCAACCTGGATCTGACCAACCGGTGCAACATGACCTGCCCGGTGTGCTTCGCCAACGCCAACGCTTCGGGCTATCTCTACGAACCGGATTTTGAGACCGTGCGCAAGATGTTGCAAGCCTTGCGCGACCAGAAGCCGGTGGCGTGCCGCATCGTGCAGTTTTCCGGCGGCGAGCCGACCATCTACCCGCGTTTTCTCGATGTATTGCGCCTGGCCAAGGAAATGGGCTTCTCCCACACGCAGGTGGCTACCAACGGGCTGAAATTCATGGACCTCGAGTTCGCCCAGCGCGCCAAGGAAGCCGGCCTGCATACTCTCTACCTGCAATTCGACGGCGTCTGCGACGACGTTTACCGGCGCACCCGCGGCGAGTCGCTGTGGGAGAAAAAGATGTGCGCCATCGAGAACGTGAAGAAGGCCGGCCTCAAGATCGTTTATGTTCCCACCATCGTCAAGGGCGTCAACGATCACCAGATTGGCGACATCCTGCGGCTGGCGCTCGAATACATCGAATGCTCGAGCGGCATCAGCTTCCAGCCGGTGGCCTTCACCGGCCGCATCGCGCGCCATGAGCTCGAGGCGAAGCGCTTCACGCTCTCCGATTTCGCCCACGCCGTCCACCAGCAGACCGGCATCTGCGACCCGTACGAGGATTGGTTCCCGCTCTCCTGCGTGACGCCGTTCTCGAGGCTTCTGAGCGCGCTGCGCGGCGATGAGACTACCACGCTGAGCTGCCATCCGCACTGCTCGCTGGGTACCTACCTGTTCGTCGATCAGAACCGCAAGGCGGTGCCGGTGACGCAGTTTGTCGAGGTGGGCCCGATGCTGCGCGAGATGGACGAGCTGGCGCGCAAAGCGGGCAAGCGCCGCATCCAGTTCTTCACCAAGATCTCGGCCTGGAACAACCTGCGCAAGTTCTTCCATGAAGAGAAAGCGCCTCAGGACCTGACGTTCGACAAGTTCCTGCAAACCCTGCAGGGCATGACCGACAAGAAATACGGCCGCGGCTCCAGCGAAGCCCGCGGCTTCACTTACCGCACGCTCATGCTGGCCGGTATGCACTTCATGGATTCGTATAACTACGACGTGGAGCGCGTGAAACGCTGCGTAATCCACTATGCCGCCCCCAACGGCCTGATCTACCCCTTCTGCGCTTACAATTCCGGCCCCGTCTATCGCGAACGGATCGAGAAAGAGTTCTCCATCCCGTTCGAGACGCAGGAAGAGATGCGCCGCCTGACCGCGCAAGCGAAGCAGGGCTGCAACGCCTGCGTCAGCGAGCCGGAGCTGGTCGGGTAGCGGCAAATCCCGAAACGACAGCCGCAGATCGACGCAGATCGACAGCGATGAACACCGCCTGAAAAGGATTGTCCTACCCGCGTTTATCTGCGTTCATCCGCGGCTCCGACATTTCTATCGGCGCGTGCGCTGCCGGCCGCTTCCATCGCAATCTGTTGCTACAATGGCGTGGGTCGCGCGTCATGCGCGGCCCGATCGCAGCTTTGAGCCTTTCCTAGCCGCCATGCGTACCAACCAGAAGAGCATCTTCATCACCGAGGACGGTACCAACCTGCTGTTCACGTTCCTCCTCGTCAGTTCCCTGTTTCTGCTGTGGGGAGTCTGCAACGGGATGATCGACGTGATGGACAAGCACTTTCAGGAGGAGCTGAGCCTCAGCAAGTCGCAGTCCGCCTGGGTGCAGTTCGCGCACTATCTCGGTTATTTCATGATGTCGCTGCCGGCGGGCTGGCTGGCGAGCAAGCTGGGGTACAAAGCCGGCATCATCGCCGGGCTGCTGATCGTCGCTCTGGGCGGGTTCTGGTTCATCCCGGCCACGCATATCAATGCGCTGGTCCACCAAGGACGCGTATCGCCCACCATGGCATTCGTGGCTTTCCTGGCCGGGGTTTGCACCATCGCCAGCGGCCTCACCTTTCTCGAGACCATCGCCAATCCTTACACAACGGTGCTGGGCCAGCGCCGGTACGCGGCCACGCGCATCAACGTCGCCCAATCCTGCAACGGCGTCGGCTGGATTTGCGGGCCCATCATCGGCAGCGTGTTCTTCTATGGCCGTGACGCCGCCGGCCACAGCACCGGCAGCCAGACGCTCTATATTCCGTACGCGGCGATTGCGGGCGTCGTCCTCGTGCTCGCCGTCATATTCTTTTTTGCCAATATTCCCGATATCAAGACCGGCGACGAGTATCATCTGGACGATTCCTCGCCGCAGGTGTCGCATTCCATCTGGTCGCACCCGCACTTCGTGTTCGCGGTGGCGGCCCAGTTTTTCTACGTGGCGGCCCAAGCCGGAATTTTCAGCTTCTTCATCAACTACATGACGGCGGAAGTTCCCGCCATTCCCGGCTCCTGGGACGCAGGCCTGACCAGGCTGGCCGCCGACTCCGGTCCCCTGCACGGCTGGCTGCAGGGATGGTTTGCAACCAATCACGCGGGCCTGATCGCCATCAGCAACAAGGGTGCGTCCAATTTGGCATCGCTGGGTTTCGTGTGCTTCCTGGTGGGCCGCTTTACCGGAGCCGGCCTGCTGAAGAAATTCGCTCCGCACAAAGTGCTGGGCCTGTACGCCCTCTTGAATGTCGCCGCTACGCTGCTGGTCTTCAGCAAGCTCGGCTGGGTCTCGGTGATTTGCGTGTTCCTGAGCTATTTCTTTATGTCCATCATGTTCCCGACGATTTTTGCGCTGGGGATTTTCGGCCTCGGCGGCCGCGCGAAGAAAGCTTCCGCGTTTATCGTAATGGCGATCATGGGCGGCGCGGTTCTGCCGAAACTGATGGGCTACGTGGCGGACAAGTTCGATATGTCGCGCGGTTTCATCGTGCCCATGTTCTGCTTCGTCCTGGTGGCTCTGTACGCCTTCAATTGGCCCAAGCTCAGCAAAGCGGAGTCGATGGCCGGCGCGCCAGTATCCCTCGGTCATTAGTCTCTGCCATGTTCCGTAGGGGCCGGGCATGCCCGGCCCGCGCCTCCCCTCGTGCCGGTGACAACCCCAATCACCACTCCACGCTCCCACTAACTCAATCACTTAGCCCACACCCGCCCGTCAAATCCTTGACATACCCTGCATACTGTAATTGGGACTGTGGCGCTAAGCTCCGCTGCTAGTCCTTACTTGTTGGCCAACAAGCGTTGCACTCAGTTGGTACTGAACTTCCGGCGCCCGTGAACGGCATGCGGGGTCCCCCTTGGGCTGGACTCCCGACGGAAGACTTTGGATTCTGGAATCCATCACCGCCGGCGGTATACGGATAGCTATGATTGCCGCCCGCCGGATA
>JBAVYH010000023.1:0-20596 GCA_049698695.1 Bryobacteraceae bacterium
GCGCACGTACGGTCGTGCCACTGGCCATCGAGGCTGACGAAGACCCGGAATAGTCGCGCCCAGCGGCCGGACGGAAGACGAGGAGGATCAGCAAGTGACGTGCAGTATAGCGCTGGTTCTGTCGAGATCCTCGTTCTTCAGCGCCTCGATCGCCTGAGCAGTGGGAAGAATGATCAGTTCAACGTTGCGATGCTTAGCATTGCGTTGCAGCTCGTCTGTCACTGGTAGGGCGGCGTGCATGCCTGTGCCCACGACCAGCCGGCGGCATTTCCAGGGTATTTCTTCCATCGAAGAGAGTGGCGTGTGTCCATACCGATATGAGGTGATGACGCTCGCCAAAGTCGGACCGCGACGCCCCACCGCGATGCCCTCAACATTCTCCGAGACGTGGCCGACAATCCAGAAACTAGGAGGTCGCTTTATACGTTGGCGGAACGCGGGAACGAAGGTGGCTGAATTCTCGTGTGCTGTCGCAGACGGATTCGGCGAACATCCACACCCCGCGCCGCCTCGTACAGCGCCTCAACCTTCCTCCCTCACCCCGATGTTGCCGTCCGGCCCCGCCGTCATCCCGCCGGGTTCGCTATTGAAAGTCGGCATCTAGTGGCAACCACTCCAAACCGGGGAGGAACCGCATTTCGTACTCGGTCACAGAGCGGACAGGATGCCCCCTACGGCTATCGTGGAGCCGGCGCCCGCAAAGGCGTACGGATAGGCTGCGGTTCCGGTTTGCGGGTTAGTGCTGAAAAACTGGGCGAAGGTGATCCCGTGCGGGGCAATGCGGTTGAAGTTGTAAGTCTGGCCGTCGAATGTGAAACTCTGGCTCGATACCAGAGTCTCTGAAAGACTGTGAAATCCGATAGGCCCGATTTCGGGGAACAGGCTCTGATCTCTGTGGAAGGTGGCGATCAATTGTCCGCCCGCGAAAGACGCCGGGTTGCTCCAGTCGCCGGCCGGACTAGTGTTGTAGTAGACGCTGAATGTTCCGGCGGAAACGAAACTCAGAGTGACATCGCCATTGCTAGGCAGAGGCGTGAGCGTCAACACGTCCGTGCTGAAGGTGAAGAAAGCGGTGGCCTGACTCGGAGACCCGTTGAACAGTGAGCTGGTAATTCCGTTGATGTGGACCACGTAGCCAGCGTACACCGCCGCGCCGGTGGTTGGGTTCACATAAACCCTTCCCACGTGTTGCCAGACCGTCTGGGCGGCAGGGGTCGGTTCCTGCGCTCCCGCTTGGGCAAAGGACCCCAAAAGCATGATTGTTAAAGCAGCAAGCACACTAGTGCTAGCGTGTGTAGACTTCCAGTACCGTTGACATCTCTTCATTCTGCCCCCTTATCCGGTGAGTGTTTTCACCGGCATGTTCTCTATTCGTACAGCCCTGCCGGGCGCTTGGCAATACCTCCGAGGTCCTTTCCGGCGGAAGAAAAGGTCCCGCGACAAATGACGGAAAACACATGAGATCGGCGAATTTGTGCCGAGAACTTCCCAGCTTTACAATGACCGGCCGGCGCGTTATACTCCTGCGCGGAAGTGGCCGTTAACTGCAATCAGATTCGATTCGGTGTTTTTGAGGTCCGCCGGGACGCGCGGGAACTGCGGAAACACGGCGTCCGAATCAAGCTGGAAGACCAGCCATTCGAGATCCTGACGGCGTTGCTCGAAAAGCCCGGCGACATCGTCACCCGCAGCGAACTCCAGGCCAGGCTTTGGCCCGAGGGAACGTTCGTCGATTTCGACAGGAGCCTCACCAAGGCAGTTCATAAGATCCGGACGGCGCTCGGCGATTCGGCGGCGACCCCCCGATTCGTCGAAACGCTGTCTGGCCGGGGCTATCGGTTCATCGCGCCGGTGGAGGTCGTCGCGGACCTCGTGCCCGGCCCCGAACCGGACTCGTCGTCATCTTTGCCGCGGGTGACAGCGTTCGAACGCCGGGCTTGGCCGAAATGGGCAGCAGTGGCGGCCGTGTCCGCCGCGGCCATGGGCGCAGCGATTCTCTGGCTCAGCCGTCCGCTGCCGCCACCGCGAGTTACGGGCACTGTCCAGATCACCAACGACGGCCGCGGAAACGGCGCGCCCATGCTCACCGATGGCACACGGCTGCTTTTCAACCTCGCGGGAGAGCCGCGTCAGGTATCGGTGAAAGGTGGAGAATCCGTCCCTCTGTCCTTGCCGATGCAGAACGCCTGGCTGGCGGACATTTCTCCGGACCGGACGGAATTCCTGATGTGCCGGTACCACGATACCGATAGGGATCTTGAAAGACTCGAGCTTTGGGCAGCGCCGTTGCTGGGCGGCTCCCCGCGGCGCCTGGGCAATCTTCTCGTCACCACCAGGCTTGGCCTGGACACTGGCAACGGATTTCCCACCCCGCGGCGAAGGGGCGGGGTGGACGCGCACCAAAGCATAGCCGCCTGGTCCCCGGACGGCCAACAACTGGTTTACGCCCGCGATATGGAGTTGCACCTGGCGCGTAGCGACGGCACGGAGGTCCGCAAGTTGGCCACCTTTGTGGGTGCTCCTTTTTTCGTCCGCTGGTCGCCCGATGGCCACCTCTTGCGTCTCTCGGTTTCCAACGCAGTTCTCGGTGCAGGGGATAGCGCAGCGTCCCTGTGGGAAGTTTCCGTTGACGACGGCCGCGTGCGGCGGCTGCTGCCCGGCTGGGATCCGTCGTGGTACACCTGTTGCGGCAACTGGACGCCGGATGGGAAGTACTTCGTCTTTCAGTCCAGATCGAATATCTGGGCAATACGTGAGAAAGGGGGCTTCTTCCAGCGCGCCAGCCACGAGCCGGTTCAATTAACCAACGGCCCGATGGCCGCGTATTGGCCGCTTCCCAGCCTGGATGGCAAACGCTTGTTCATCGCGGGCTACCAGCCCCGCAACGAATTCCTCCGTTACGATCTACAGTCGCGCCGGTTCGCCCCCGAGTTCGCCGGGGTGTCAGGGGACAATCTCGAATTCTCGAAGGATGGGAAATGGGTGACTTACGTTTCCGTCCCCGAGGGATCGCTCTTTAGAAGCGCCGCGGATGGGAGCCAGCGCCTCCAACTCACCTCGCCTCCCCTGGGGGCCGCAATGCCTCACTGGTCTCCCGACGGGAAACAGATTGCCTTCATGGGAGGACCTCCGGGGAAGCCTACGCGGATCTACGTAGTGCCGTTTGACGGTGGCATGCCCCGGCAGGTGAGCAACGGGGAGAGCGGGAAGTCCGGCGACTTGGACCCGTCCTGGTCGCCGGACGGTGCGTCGCTTGCCTTCGGCACCACGAATGGTGACTCGGCCGAGAAACCCATCCATGTTGTGGACCTGAAAACGAACCATGTCTCAGCGCTGCCGGGCTCGAAGGGGATGTGGTCCCCCCGCTGGTCGCCCGACGGACGCTTCATCGCCGGACAATCGGGCCAAGGACTCAATAAGCTCATGCTGTATGACCTGCTGACGCGGAAGCAGACCCAGCTTTTCGATCAGGCGAGCGCCGGTCCGAGCTGGTCCTGGGACAGCGAATTCCTATTCTATCAATCCTGGTTCCTATCCGATGCTTGGGCTTGGCGAATGCGGATGCGCGACCGGAAGGTGGAACGGGTCGCGAACCTGACCAAAATCCGCGTAGCCGGCTGGGGCTGGTTCGCTGCCGCCCCGAACAATTCATTCATCACTGCGCGCGATGCCGGAACCGAGGAGATCTACGCCCTCGAGTGGGAAGCGCCATAAGTTTCCGGATTGGCCGAGTTTCCTCGCGTGAGCGAATCTGTTCGTGGCGCTCATGGCCGTCTCACGCGCCACAGATTCCCTTCAGGCAAAATTACAGCAACAGAACGCATCCTCCTGGACCACAAAGAAAAGAACCTAGACCTGCGATGGCTACCGATAACAAACCATATCGCCGTCCAGAAACCCACTCGACGCCCCGCGCGGGAAGTCATTTTCCGAGAAGTGGCCGACGATGCGACCAGAGCGCAAGTGAACTCTGCAGCGTCAGGGAGGATCGATTCCTCCTGAAACGGCGAACATTGCGGTGACACGCCACGCAGTGCGATTAGATCACGATCAGGCACTTACTTTTCCAGCATGGCCGTCTTTACAGTCTCAACCTCAACCTCCGCTTGGCCGACGGTCCGGCCGGGATTAGATCGACATTTGGGTAGCACGCAGTTATCGTGGGTTGATGGCTGCCCAGTGGAAGCGTCGGCTGGCCAGGATCTGCATCGCCTTCAGACCGTGCTGGGTACCCTGGGAACCCGCCAGCCTGACATAGGAACACAATCAACGCGCCGGCTCTGGCTGGGCGTAGTACCCGGATCGCGTGCGCGCGGTTAGTCCGGGCTTATCGATCTTAACCTCGAGCGCGTGGTATTCGTTTGGACCATCCCCGGCAAGGCCGTCGAAGGAGAGAACGTAGAAGGCATTGGCATCCGCGATGCACGTTGCGATCTCGCCCGCCACATCGTTGCCGGTATTGAGTACCCGGCCTCCGCTTTGAACCGCAAGAACCTGCAGTGACAGGTCTGCCAGCTCCACCTGTTTTGCCGTCCTCACTCCTTTTAAGAACGCCTTGTAATATGAAGTCCGCACCCCCCCCGCGTCCGCCATCCCCAACGGATCGATATGGTAGAGCGTAATGCGAGCCCGTCGCAGCCCGTCCGAAACAGCCACAATGTTCTTGAAAAACCCTTGCTGATCCTTGGAGCTCAGCTCCACGCCCGGGCCGGTGAGGAGGGGCCAGCCCGGACTAATCCAGACCACAAGTTTTCGTCCTGGCCTTGCCGTTCCATAATCCACGAGTTGCCCGAGCCCGCGGATAGACAACTTTTGACGGTCAGTCGCGCCGTAAAACCCTTGTGCACTGCCAATCGTGCGCAGAGCGTTTTTGTTTTTGTCGATGCCTGCAATTAGGGCGTTTCCATCTCGCGAAGCCTCATCCATCGTCATGCCCGAATCCGAAAGGTAGGCCACCGACACTGGGAGGGGAAGTTCTCCGCCGTTTCGCAACAGAAACTTCTTTATTTCCTCTCGGGCGTACGTCACCTTTGAGAAGGAAATGTTGACCGCATCGACGAGCAGGATGACTTCCACGGGCGGATCGGTTGTCGCGGCCCCACCAGCGGCTTGAAACGACACGATCTTCTGCGGCAGCTTGTTGTCCAGAAGCGTGAAGTCCTCCTGTTGCAGGCCCGGGAGCGGCCTTGCGGACTTGTCGGTCACCACCACATCGAGCCCGATGCGGTGATTCGCACTATCAGGCTGGACGGATGCCGCAGGTGCAGGCTGCCGCGCAGGTCCACTCTGCTGTGCCAATCCCAAGAAGAGCGAGAAGCCGAATAGACAGATCCAACCCCCGCGCTGAATACTCATACAATTCACCTCATCTAATTGAACGATGCAGGCCGTTGCCTGCACACCTTCAGTCTGACCGATATCCGCTCTGCGTGCCAGACCCTTTCGAACCATCCCTCGCCGCCCGGCTGGCTTGTGGCAGCAGTCAGCCTGACATCGAAACCCGGAATCGCCAGGAACTCCACACGCGGTCGCGCAGCGTTTACCGATCCGTCGGGCACCACAGAAAGTGCTTTGGGCGTATCACGGGTCACTCGGAAACAGGCGCACGCCGCCAGGGGCAGCTACCGATATCAGGTCATAACGCCGTCTACAAAACCGCTCGCCGATGCCGGACGTTCGCCGTGTCGTGGCACTACGCTTCGGCGTGCTTCGCGAGTAAGGTATTCGACCCGCCCTATACTTGATAGATCATGAAACCGCCCGAGCACTATCAAGATGGTGGACCTAGCGTCGAGTTCTACGACGTCCGCGAGCGAGGCGGCCCCGGCACCGTGCTCGATGGTGACATCGAGTTCTATCTCGCGCAGGCCCGCAAGACCGGCGGGCCAATTCTCGATCTGGCGTGTGGCACCGGACGTGTCGCTTTGCCTTTGGCGCTCGCCGGATTTCCGGTGACGGGCGTCGAGCGCGCTCCGGGAATGCTCGCGATTGCCCGCGCGAAGCAGCGGGCCTCCGGCCTCACGACTCTGAAATTCGTGCGCGGGAACATGGCGCGCTTCGATCTGGGACGCCGCTTCGGGTTGACGATCATTGCGTATCGCGCGTTTCAACATCTGCTCACGCCCAAAGAGCAGCGCTCCTGTCTCGAGTGCGTGCGCCGGCACGTGCACCGGCGCGGACGCCTAATCGCCCATCTTTTTGATCCGAAGCTCGATAATTGCGTGCCAACGAGCCACCCCCTCAATAGCAAACGGCCGCTCGCGCACGATCCTGCGACACAGCAAGACGTCTACGTTGAGGTCACGGACCGCCAGACGGATCCTGTGACGCAAACCTTTTCGGAGACGTGGCGATGGACCGTGACGCACGAAGGTTCTGTCGTACGAACCTACGACGATGTGTTGCGATTGCGTTGGACCTAGCGCTACGAGATGCGCTACCTGCTTGAACTGGTCGGTTTTCGGGTGCGGGCCGAGTATGCGGATTTCAAAGGATCGCCGCCGCGCTACGGAGCAGAACAAATCTGGGTGGCTGAAGCGGTTTGAGATCGCTCCTCGTCCCTACCGATAAGGCGCGATATCGTTCCAGGGTTCGAATCATCGGGGCGATGCGCTCCAAACCACCGGTTCGCCCCGGCATCCCGACCTGTCTCGACCTCGCGCTATCTTCGAGCCTTTTTGTCGGTCTGAACGTACATCCCAAGAGCGGGGCCCGAAGATCCTGTCATAAATGCCGAGACCGCGGTACTGTCCGATTGCGGGAATTCGGATGCCGGAATCGCGAATGGCGGGGGCGGCGCGCGCCTGTCAGCGGGACTTTCACCACTGAAACTCAGTGGCTCCGGCGCGCGGGCGAATGGCAGGGGAATTGCTTCATCCAATCGCTAGAAAAAGGCCACCATGACAAACCTCCGCCACGCCCTCAGAGTGCTGCGCAAGGATCCCGGCTTCACGGCCGTCGCGGTTGGTTCATTGGCGCTCGGCATTGGCGCTACCGCAGCCATGTTCACTTTCGCCGACGCGGTCCTGCTGCGGCCGCTGCCTGTTAAGGAACCAGACCGTGTGATGGCGATCAGTGCCAAGACCGCCTCGTCGGCGCCGGTCGGCCTCAGCACAACGATTTCATACCCGGATTACGCCGACTTCCGCGATCGCAATCGCAGCTTCGAAGGGCTGGTGGCGGCCTCTCCTGCAACGTTTGGTTTCAGCCCCGGTCCCGGCACGCTGCCGCGCATCAAGGCCGGCCAGTATATTTCCGCAAACTACTTGCGGGCGTTAGGCGTGGAACCGGCGCTTGGCCGGGACTTCCGCCCGGACGAGGATCAAGTCGAGGGCCGCGATGCGGTCGTCATACTCAGCCACAATTTCTGGGCCGGCCAGTTCGGCCGAAACCGATCGGTTCTCGGCTCCCGAATCCGGCTGAATGGGATCGACTTCTCGGTCATCGGTGTGGCGCCCGAATCCTTCACGGGCATTGACACGGGGCCGGCGGTTTACATTCCCTTGGCTATGTCGCCCCGCCTGGGGCACGGGGATCTTCACAGCCGCGAAACCGGCTGGCTGTCCGTCAGGGGCCGGCTGAGGCCGGGCGTCAGCGTCGAGCAGGCGCGAGCCGACATCGGCGGTATCGCGGCCGGACTCGATAAGCTGTATCCGCTGACCGATCGCGTCCGGCGGATCGAGATCCAGACCGAGCTGCAGCTTCGCGTCGAGCAATCACCGGCGACTGCGGCCATGATGATCATGCTGGCATTGCTGGGGCTCTCGGTTCTGCTGGTCGCCTGCGCCAACGTGGCGGGCCTGCTGTTGAGCCGTGCCCGCGCGCGATCGAGAGAGATTGCGCTGCGCCTGGCCATTGGCGCCAGCCGGGGCGCTCTGGTCCGGCAGCTACTCCTGGAGAGCCTACTGGTCGCCATTGCCGGCGGACTGGGCGGCGTGGTGGTCGCCGATCAGGGGGCCCGGTTCTTCAGCAGCATGCCGTTCCCCACCGACCTGGGATTCTCCATCGGCGCGACCGTCGATCACCGCGCCTTGCTCTTCACGCTGCTGGTTTCGCTGATGAGCACAGTGTTGTTCGGGCTCGGGCCCGCGCTGCGGATCACGCGTCCGGACCTGGTTTCGGCGCTCAAAGCGGCCGATGCGGATAGCGGCAAGCGCCGCCTCTGGGGCCGCAATACCATCGTGGCGAGCCAGGTGGCTCTCACGCTGGTTCTGCTGGTGATCTCGGCAGTTCTGGTGGAGGGCTTTCGCTACGAGCTGTCGCAAGGAGCCGGCTTCCGCCCCGACCGTCTCTTCCTCACCAGCTTCGACACGCAACTGGCGCGTTACTCGGACAGCCAGACGCAGCAATTCTATCAGCGCCTGCTGGAACGGACGCGCTCGGCGCCGGGCGTGCGAGCGGCCGCCCTCACTTCCAGCCTGCCGCTCTGGTGCTGGGACACCATCGGCGTCGTTCCGGAGGGCTATCGGTTACCACCCGGCCAGCAGCCGCCGACCGCGTTTAATCATTATGTGAGCGACGGCTATTTCAGTACGCTCGGTGTCCGCGTTTTGCAGGGGCGCGGCTTGCTCGAATCGGATCGGGAGAACTCGCCGCTGGTGGCGGTGGTGAACGATCATCTGGCAAATCGCTACTGGCCGAAGGGAAACGCTTTGGGCAAGCGGTTCCATTTGACCGGCGCGACCGGGCCGCTGGTGGAAATTGTCGGCATTGCGAAAGCGGCGAAAGTATTCTTCATCTCCGAACCCCCGGCGGATGTGATCTACCTGCCCTTCCGGCAGCACGCCCATTCCGGGCTGACGCTGGTGACCGAATCGGATGCCTCGGATGCCGCAACCATCGCCCCGGTGCTGCGGGAGGTTGTGCAACGGCTCGATCCGGACATGCCGGTCTTCGACATTCGCACCATGCATGATTTCTACACCCAGCGCGCCGTGAAGCTGCCCAATATGACCGTGGAGATCGTAGCCGCCATGGGCTTGATTGGGCTGCTGCTGGCGGTGACCGGCCTCTACGGACTGGTGGCCTACTCGGTGAGCCGCCGGACTCGCGAAATCGGCATTCGCATGGCCGTTGGCGCGGACCGGAGCAAAGTGGTCCTAATGGTGTTGGGGCAGGGGTTGAAGCTGGGCGCAATCGGGGTCGCAGCCGGCCTGGTGGTGAGTGTAGCCGCCTGCCGCGCAATGACCTCGGCTACCTGGTTTCTCACCTTCGATCAGGTCAATCCCCTGATCTTCGTCGTTATCGCGCTACTGCTTCTCGCGGTCACGACTTTGGCAGCGTGGGCGCCGGCGCGTCGTGCTTCGTGGATCGATCCGATGCGAGCACTGCGGGATGAGTGACGGCGGCTTCTTTCTGCCGAACTGCCGCGTGCTTCCTGCGCACGAGCTCCGTCATTGCACGGTGCCACGTGGGAAGCTGTTCCAGTGTCTCCTCTGGTAACACGTGCATTTCTAGCTTCATCCACCGTGCGTTCGCACAGAGTCTCTAGCGGCTTGAGGCGTCGCGACCGTAGCCGCCGATTATAACTGTTAGCGCTCGCCGTCGTTCGTGTTCGAGGGTTGACGCGCGCTACACGTTTCACCCATCGACTCACAGAACGATCAAAGTCGGACCAGCAGCGCGGCATAGTCTTACTGCACATCGAGGACGCCCTGAATCCTACAGCGGGGGCACGTATAACACCGGCGCGGCGGGCAAAGTGTCGCAGAGACGCCTTTGAGACCCGTAACGAACTCCGCCTCTGCCCGCCCGAGCGGGAACGGGAACAGTAACATCGGACGGGGCCGGGGTAGAATGGAGTCGGATCGCGGCATCCGCTTTAGTGAGAGGATTTCTTGCTGTCCTCCGCAATCGGCGTAGCGGCTGCCCGGTAGGGTTTTGTTCGCGTCCCGATAAGGGTGACTGGTCGATTCTGTTGTCCGGCTTCGGAGCGGGAGAGGAGCTGATCATGGTGCTCGCATCTCAAATGCGCGCGGGAATGGCGATTGTCTTCGAAAGTCAGACTTACCGCGTAGTCGCCGCGGAATACCACCCGGGGCAAGGCCAGATGGGCGGCGTCATGCACGCGCGGCTGCAGAATATCGATACCGGAACATTTCGCGAGCACAGTTTCCGCGCCGAACTCAGGCTCCAGGATCTTCCAGTCGAGAGGCAGGCGCTGGAGTTCCTTTACATGGACGGCCATCAGTGCTGTTTCATGGACCCCGTGACCTACGAGCAGACAGAGATTGCCACAGCGGTCGTCGGCCCCCGTGCCGCGTTTCTGGAACCGGGGATGAGGCTGCCGGTCGACTTCGTAAGCGACCGGCCGGTCCACGTGTTATTTCCGGACATGATCGAGGTGATAATTGCCGACACCGCTCCCGCCGCTCACCAACAGGCGGACAGCGCGTTCAAGCCAGCGAAGCTCGCCAACGGCATCGACGTGATGGTGCCGCAGTTCATCAAGGCTGGCGACATGATCCGGCTCGATTCGGAAACGATGAAGTACATGGATCGGGCCCGACCAAACGTCAGGGTGAAGAATGTGTGAGGCCTTTTACTCCAGCGATTGCCCAATCCCGCCGCCGATCCGTACATAGGACCGCGGCGGAGGCCAAGCGCCAGTTGAGCCCTGCCGAGAAAATCCAAAACTGGGAGAATCTGTTTTTTCAGTGCATTCCACAAACTCCTCTCCGACCATCACCTCTTGGCCGCCTGATTTCGTTGCGGCAGCACAGTTCTTTGGCCTTCAGTGCTCCCGGCCATGCCGTGCGGTCGCCCATCCGTCTTCTCGAAGCGCCCAGCGCTCTCGGAATTGTTGCCGATAACCCGAAATAACGCAGTCTGGAAAGTCGATTTCCTGCGCACGCATGGCCGCACCGGCGCCACTTTCAGAGTGGACGCTCTCGCGACGCTCCGTTCCCTGTGGGTAGGTCTGGGCGCGAGGCCTCGTACTGCCGCTCAGGTAAGCTGATCTTCGAGCGCACCCGTCTGGTATCATCCGTCGATGAAGGAATCCTGAGCATGAACGGCATCCGGACTTTCGACCGCTACGTCGGCATTGACTATTCCGGAGCGCAGACGCCGACTTCGAGCCTTAAGGGTCTGCGGGTCTACATGGCAGATCGGGCGGCACCACCCTCCGAGGTACAACCGCCGCCGAGCCCACGCAAATACTGGACCCGCCGCGGGATCGCAGAATGGCTTGGAGAGAGGCTTCTCGAAGACCAGCCGACCTTGGTCGGCATCGACCATGGCTTTTCGTTTCCGCTGCAGTATTTTGAAGCGCATCAGCTGCCACTGGACTGGTCGGTGTTCCTAGAGGATTTTCGCCGCCACTGGCCCACCGACAAGGACAACACCTACGTCGACTTCGTGCGCGAGGGTACGTGTGGCAGCGCTGCCGCGCGCTCCGGCAGCCGACGTTGGCGACGTCTCACGGAAGTGCGCGCTGGCGCAGCCAAATCGGTCTTCCATTTCGACGTGCAGGGCTCCGTGGCGAAGTCTACCCATGCGGGCCTGCCGTGGTTGCTCCGCCTTCGATGGCAAGTGGGTGGCCGAGTCCATTTCTGGCCGTTCGACGGTTGGCACATCCCAGTTGGACGATCGGTTGTGGCGGAGGTGTACCCATCACTCTGGGCCAGGGGCTTTCCGCGTGTTGATCGTGATCCCGATCAACACGACGCCTATTCGATCGCTGCGTGGATGCGCCAGACCGACGGCAACGGCTCCCTCGCGGGCTTCTTCAGTCCCAACTTAGGACAGAACGAGCGTGAGGTAGCGGAGATAGAGGGTTGGATTCTCGGCGTCGCCTGATCGCCCGGCGGAACTGCGCCGATGTCACCACATAACGCCGCGAACATGTTCCTCGCCGTGCTCATGGGGCACTGTGGCCGACCCATACCGCTTCGGCCGCGTCCAAACTACAATTGTTCAGTAGAGTGCGCCCAATAATTGGCCTCGATCTCGGTTACTCCAGCGCCTTAGCAAATGGCTGCGGCAGCAGCGAACGGGACAGCGAAGCGTGAACTCATAACCTGCCAACATCCCGTTGATCCACCTGCGTCCGGTACGCTCTCCAAATCGTCTTGAAAACGGCCTGCCACGTCGGGCGCCAGCGTGTTTCGGTGTAGATAAACCTCGGGCCGCTGTCGATCAGAAAGCTCCATTTCCCGTTGAGATGCCGGGCGCTGACGGTGGCGCCGGGGAACAGGGTCAGCGCTTCTTCGAGGGTCTTTGGCGCGGGTGCCGGCCGTTTGCTCATATGGCATTATTGACCGGATCTGCGTTCGTGGCACACATGCTGTCGAATTGAGAAAATGAAGAATGCGACACTTCGTAACCGTTTTGTTTCTGTGCGCCTCATGGGTCCATGCCCAGCCTACGGGCAATGTGCTGACCCGTGTATACCAGCTTCGGTTCAACGGTTCTACGGCCACCGCATTCCTGATGGACTATGAGGACCGGCAGTATTTCGTGACGGCTCGACACGTCATGGAATCGGCGGGCGAGAAAGCTACAGTCGAACTGGAGGGGCCGGACTTCAAGGAGTGGAAATCCTATCCGGTGACCGTCCTTCTCGGCAAAAACAAATGTGTCGATGTCGCGGTGTTGGTGCCGAACGAGAAGAAGCTATCCGATGCCGAGCCGATCCCATACCCCTATACGTTCGCGTTCGGTCAGGAGGCATACTTTTTGGGTTTCCCGTATGGCCTCTACACGTCATTCGGCCAAGGCCTCGGTGTAGCGCTGATCAAGCATGCTTACGTTTCTGCTCGCGTGAACTGCGCCGCGATCTACCCGGATGGCGACACGGATGAGTATCTGATTCTTCTCGATGGCCTGAATAATCCGGGCTTCTCGGGTGGCCCCGTGGTAGCACCTGATATGTTCTCGCCCTTTACTAACATAAGGGCGCAAAAACTCATTGGGGTAATAAGCGGCTTTCAACAGGAGAACATCCCGCTGACGGTGGGCGGAAAGGCTGTGCCGAATACAACGACGCCGACGGACACCGGAATCATCGTAGTGACCTACATTGAGAAAGCGGTGGACCTTATCAAGGCCTACGTCGAGAAGCAGAAGAAACCTTAACCAGCCGTTTTGTCAGTCATACTGCGTCGTCACACCATGATCTGCGGTGGCATCGGTATCTCGATGTTGTGAGGTCGCCAGATGTGAAGGCACGCCTCGCTCCTAGGGGCGTTGGGCGCCTCCCAAACCGCCCATTTCCCTGGGGGGCTTTCTTGTGCCCATAGCGCACACTCGCAAAGAGCCAATAGAGGAACCGCGGCAGCGCTGTCGCCACCGGAAACGGCGCGATCCGGGCCGTCTCTGCGGGAGCCGGGTGACCACCGGGAGACCACGCCAGGAATCCGTAGCGCCCGCGGCGGGGTTGCCACTGCACAAAGGGACCTATTTGGTATCAGTTGGCACCGTTCGGACCTTGGCAGCACCGTAGTCATACACGTTCGATTCCCGTTAGCGCTACCATGTTTTCTATAACTTACGGGCAACGCGCTGCCACGCGCTGCCACGCGCAAAGCTCCAGAGAAATTCACTGGACACCTCCAATCACTTTCGGCTCTGTATTCCGCCCCTGAAACTCCTCCCACTTCCGCACCGCCTCGTCATCCTGCCCGTGAATGGCGTGCGAGTAGATGTCAGCCGTCACCCGAATCGAAGAGTGTCCCAACCGCGCCGACACCACCGGCAGCGGGACGCCGTTGGCCAGCAGATGCGATCCATGGGTGTGGCGCAGCGTGTGCAGACTGACCCCTTGCGGCAGTTTCAGGCGCCGGCAGAGGACCGACACCGTCGCTGAAACCGAGTCCGGCTTCAACGTCGTGCCATCCGGATTCGCGAAGATCAAATCCAGATCGGCACGGTAGTCAGGGCCGAACTGCTGCCGGAACTGGTCCTGGTGATGGCCGTGTTCTTCCAACGCAGCGAGAGTGGATGCCGGAAGGCCCACTACGTGTGGGTTATCCGACTTTGTGCATTTGAACTCCAATCCGGTGTTCGTCTGGGTGAGCGATCGTGCGATGGTGGCTCTCCCGTCTTGGATATCCGACCAGCGCAAAGCCAGTACTTCACCACGACGGGCACCGGTGGCGGCCGCCACCTCCAACAACATTGGAAGCCACCACGGCCCTGAGGCGCTGTCCAGAAGCAACCTCTGCTGGGAGGGGGCAAGGGCCATGCCGCGGTGCTTCCTCGGCACCGGCGGCTCGCTGTCCGGCACCGGGTTCCTGCCGAGCAAGCCCCATTTGACCGCACGCGCGAAGGCACTCGAAAGGACGCCGGCAACGTTCCGCACGGTCTTCGCGGAGAGGGGGCGTGGTGCCTTCGTTTGTCGGTGGTGACCACCACTATTGAGGAGCCGTTGCCATTCGCGTCCGAGGTGGAGCGGCGTAATCTCTCTGATGGGCATGTTGATCAGGGCGGGGTCGAGGTACGCAGACTGCTCGTGATAGCGCTCGACTGTTTTGGGCGCCAGTTTTTCGTCCACGTGTTGCCGAAAGAACTCCTCCAGGAGCATCCCGAGCGTCTTGGGGACCTGGTCGAGGCTGCATGCGGCGACCCGGGCGAGTTCCAGCCTCTGCTGTTCCTGGATGCGGCGAGCGGCCTCCGCGTCCAGGGCTTCACCCTTGGTTGCGAACCCCGACCCGGTAATCCGCTGGCGATTTTGCCGAGTCGACCCCGGGAGGGAAAAGACGTAATGCCAGACTACTTGGCCGGAACGGTATCTGCGTTTGTGGACCATATCAGTGCAACACCGTTACCTCTGGTCGCCCGCCAAGTCCAGTGCCGGTCCGGGTACCGCAAGTGCGCTCCCATTCCCCGAAAGCGCGCCGGGTAACAATCCACCGGCGGCCGAGTCTAACGCCCGGCAGGATTCCTTGATCCAACATTGCGTAAACCGTCAGACGGCCAACGCCCAGCCGACGGGCGATCTCCGGCACGGCGATGCGACCTGAGCGACGGTTTGTGGGTTGCTCGGAGTTAGAGTGTGGATCCTCATCCGACATAACAGCAGTATTGATGATAAGGATCTAAACGTCAGTAGGCAGCGGTAGGAATTAGTCGGTGGGCCACCACGGCTTTAGCTCATCTGGTGTGCAACCGATGACCATGGCGGCTTTGACGTAGGTCTCGGTAGACACTTTACGGCCGGCCTTCATTTCGAAATAGACGCTCCGCTCCAAGCCGAGCCTTTCGGCGACTTGCTCGTGCGATGGGATGTCTTCCTTCACCTTGAATTCCGTCAGGATTTCGTCCGGCGTCTTGCGCCGACTGCCATCGGGCCTCTGCGTCGCGAGAAGCGCTATCTCTTTAAGCCGTCGTTCGAGCAGCGCGAGATCGGCGATGGCAGGCTGCTCCGTCCAAGCGTCGAGCCGGTTCACCCGAAGCCTTCGCAATTCTGCCACATAGGGGTCCCATCTTGGCGTCAGCGGCAGGCGATCTGCTAGCAACGCGACAGCATTGACAAAAGGGCCGATGAATTCTAGCGTTGGCGTGAACTGGAACCAGAGGCCAGTTGCCTCTTTGTCCAGTCTTTCGTATTCTGCCTGCGCGCGAGCGCGTTCCGTTTCGGCCGCGCAGCGTGCGAGTTCCTCCTCCGGCAGGGCCCTGGACAGCAGTTCATTGCGCCTTTGATCGGCCTCGTCACGAAGCTTCGCCGTCTTCCAGAAGCCCGCGATGACCTGGCTCTGCGCTTTGATTGACCTGCGGCCCTCCTCCATCCTTCTAAGCAGATCTCGCACGACCGCAACTAAATCGAGTTCCGTGGAATCCATTGGATTCAAGTTTAACCCTCAATCTGCAGTAACGCCTTCGGCGATGCGCAGTTTTCATTCGATAGTCCCCCTCCGCAAAGCCTCTCCTGCGTCACAGATCCAGTTCCTGACGCACCAGCCGGCGAACACGCGTTACAACCGCTTGCGTCGACTCGTCGCCCTCCAGTTCCTCCTCCAAGGCCTCGCGAATCGCCGGCTTCAGCTCTTCCGAAAGGCTCCAGGTCGATTT
This sequence comes from Bryobacteraceae bacterium, assembly GCA_049698695.1. Taxonomy (GTDB): domain Bacteria; phylum Acidobacteriota; class Terriglobia; order Bryobacterales; family Bryobacteraceae; genus Bog-375. The sequence goes on from JBAVYH010000023.1 coordinate 16,012, forward strand.
ATCGAACTTCCATTTCTGTTCCAGCCGTTGAACATACCCGTAGATCTCACCCAAGCCGGCCTCGATCAGACGCTCCATGGCCTCCTTCCGATCCTGTTCCTCCTTGTATTGCGCAACCACCCGGTCACAAGCCTTTTCGATCTCACCTCTGGGAGCGCCGGCCGGCAATTCCGCAATCTCCTCTCTGGCCTCTGCCAGCGCTTCGGCTTTGTCTTCTGGCGACATCCCGAACGGGAGGCGCCACCTGCAGGAGTCCAAAACGTCCTCGCGCATTTTCGCGTCCAGGCGGGCCGCGATCCTCCCCCGAATCAGCTCCAGCGCGCGGTCGCGCGCCTTCTCCATTTCGCGTCGGGATGCTCCGGCGGGCAGTTCGGCCAGGGCTTTCTGCACGCATTCCTTGCCCTCCTCCGCTTCGGCCGTGTCCGCACCGGAGAGCTCCCCTCTCACGCTGGCAATGATCTCCGCGCAGGCTCGTTGATGCTCGAACTCTCGCGCCAGCGGAACGATCGCTTGCCGTGCGGCTGCATCCATCTCCCCCACACTTGCGCCGGGGCGCAGTCGGCCCACGGCGGCGCTGGCGGCTTCACACATCCGCGCCTTCCACGCACGATCGTGTCTCATGTTGCAGGGCAGGTTCCAGTCCTCGCAAGCTTCTCCGATACATGCCTCCTTCTGCACCATATTGCGCCAAGGCGCCAACGCGCGGTCGACCGCCGCGCCCACCAGCCGCCGCGTGAGCGAATCCGGCTGCGTGGGCTCAAAATTGGTGAGGGTATCGTCCACGGCTTGGTAGACATCTAACCGGACGGACTGTGGTGCGTTACTGGGGATACTGTTCAGCGCATATTCCAGCCAACGCATTCTCCAAGGCTGGCGCCGTTGTTCCGCCGCAATTTCCGTCTGGCGCCGCTGTTCCGCTTCGAGTTGCTGGGCCTCCCGCGCTGCCTCCCGCTCCTCCCGCTCGCGAAACCAGTCGAGTTGCTCTTCCTTCTGTTTGCGCAGCCCGAGGGATTTGACCTCGTTCTCGAGGCGAACCACTGCTTCGGCGGAGTCGATGACCTCCTCGGAAGGCGCGGCAAGCAGGGGCGAATTGCCGCGAGGGACTTTCCCGTTCCGAGCCAAAGGGCCGGACTCCGTCGGCAGGGGCCGCGGCAGGGGTGGGAGGCCGTCGCGCTTCAAGCGCTCTACTTCCGCCGCCGCCACCCGCAAATGTCCGCCTGGCGTGGTTTCGGCTTTGATGGCGTGGGCGTCGCACAAGGCGCGCACGTTGGCCAGGGTGGTGCCCAGTTGGCGGGCGACCTGGCCGGTAGAAAAGAATAGGGGTTGCATAGTCACATGAACATACGAAATTCCGTCCTTATTCTCAAGTGGTTAGCGATTTCCCGTACGGTTTTCGGTATGGTTCTTGCACTCTCCGGGATGGTTTCTGGCGTGGTTTCTGGGCTGGTTTTGCGATCGGTCTGGGATAGCGGCCCTCAATTCGGTGGCCAGGCACGGCTGCCGGGCCAGCTTAAGGCCAGGGAACTCCTACAAGGCCTGCGATATTCACTCCAAACGCCTGCCACGCCTGACCAAACCAAAGACAGCGATCAATTCGCGCCGCCCGGGGGCGGCGGTTCGTTTCCGGAGCGCCGACTATGCGGGCCCCGATTAGGAACAAGTCGCCGGCACATCAGCACAACGACGAGCCCAGGACTGGCTGCGCCCTACGGCCCACGACCGCCACCGATATGAGGTGTTAACGCTCGACCAGGTTGATGTTTTACTGAACCTTTAGGCCCGCAAACGCGTACCTCCCGATCGAGCTCGCTCCGAGGGCTGTTTTCAGCTTTTCTCGGAGCGATGTGACCCCATCTCAAAGGAGCGTTCCCACGTGACCAGAAGACTCTCTTTTTTGCTCGCCACTTTGTCTGCTGTACCGGTTGCAGTACTCGCGCAAGGACTGGCATCAGCACCCGTTCAACCTTCGCCGTCAGCATCCGCTAATCCCATTTCTGTCAGCGAAAACAAAATGTACACAATGCTCAGCGGCGTCATCATCGCTGCAGCTGAGAAAATGCCTGAAGCGAACTATTCGTTTAAGCCAACCCCGGATGTTCGGAGTTTCGGGCAACTGGTCGGCCACCTCGCCGATTCCCAGTACTTTTTTTGCTCGTCGGTTGCAGGCGAAACTGCGCCCGCTGGCGGGTTCGAGAAAAGCAAGACCAGCAAAGCGGACCTGGTAGCTGCGCTGAAGGAGGCGGTTGCCTATTGCGGTAAGACGTATGCCGGCATGACCGATGCCAAGGGCAGCGAGATGATGAAAATGATGAACTACGATTTCGCAAAGCTCACGGTGCTCTCGGCCAATACCGCACATGACTACGAACACTACGGGAACATGGCCACATACATGCGGCTGAAGGGAATCGTCCCTCCTACGAGCGAGACAAACGGCGGTCCAGCAAAGAAGTAGGTTCGCCGCGAAGAAAGGCTATCGCTGCGAAGGAACGTGCAGCGCGTATCCCGACGATCACCAAGGATGTGGCCGACCGACGGATTCGGGCGGGCTGTCGGCTTCCGCGGCGCGCAAGGCCGGCGGAAAATAGTGTCCGATAATACCAATTAATGCTCGCGTGGATCGGGCGCCGCTCTTGGAACGCCGGTTCACACCCGATGTTGTCGAACGTACCAGACGGGCATCGCCAATAACAGGCCGGCGAGCGCCAGATAACCGATCCAGCGGCAAAGGCGCAGTTCCCAGCCGCCGTCGTAATCCATGCGCACCACGCAGGGGCCGTCGCACTCCGGTCGAAACCAGATCAAACCGAGACCGTCCTTCTGCAGTTGCGGGTGACGATTGCCGACCGTGACATGCCACCCGGGATGGTAGGACACCTGTACCGAGATAGCCTGGCCGGAGTGGGCCGTGGTTTGGATGTGAATCCGGTTGCGTCCCTCCCACTGGAATTCCGCCGCCGGTAACGACGGATCGTCCAAGGCCGCTACGTACCGTTCTATCTCGGCCGTATCGAATGGCCCGCGCGGCGAATGACGAATCACTGCGGACTCGGACACCACGTGAGCCAGCGACGCGGTACGCTGGGGAATCCGGTAGATGGTGGTGTCGTCGGCTCGCCAGAGCACTGGCAGCACGCCCTCGAACTTCCCGGGACGCCGGAAGGGCTTCCAGAACTCCGGGCTCTTCGGCCCGGGAACACACACGGCTCCCAGCCCGTAGGCCTTCAACCATGCCACCGCGACGCGCTCATCCTCTTCGGGCGTGCCGCCCCCGGTATACGCCGCGTCAAATCCACGCTGCTGAATGGGATTGTAAGCCATGCTCCAGGAGCTGCCCGTGAATTGCGGGACCTGGGTAAACGCGTTCGTCCATTGCGCGATGGATCCGGGCATCGCCACACGAACGCCGGGAAGATTCTGCGCCGCCCAGGTGGCGGCCCGGTACTCGATGGTCTGTTGCAAATTACCGCGCGGAACGATCGCCTTGGCATAGCGGCGGTAACTCGCCACTTGCTCCGCAGCCAGCGCCAGGTACAGAAACAGCAGCGCGGCTTTCACCGAGCGGGGCGTTTTTTCAATCCAATAGCGCGCCCCGAAGACCACCAGTAACGCGATTGCCAGTTCCATTTTGAGTTTGTAGCGGTTGGGCTGGGGAATGAGGTGGCGGTTGAGAAAGGTCGCGAGCATGGGCGGGCTGCTGACCAGATACGCGAACAAGGCGAAAAACTGCAGGCGCCAATCGGAGGTCCAGCGCGGCAAGTACCGCCACAATACAACCCAACCGAGCACCACGATCGCTAATGCGGTGAGGGACGCCAACGTCCAATTGCCGTCTTCGCCTCTTCCGGTTGCGATGCGAATGGCATTCAGCAGCGTCGGGGGAAGGAATCGGGCGCTCAGCGCGTAGGCGTAAGCTCCGATTGCCACCGTGAGCAGAATGTTCCTCTGGTAATCCTGCCGGCGTAACACGAACAGGAGGCAGAAGGCCGCCATGGCGACCATGGCGGGACCGAAGGCGCTGGTCAGCGCCGCGGCGGCGATCGAAACCGCGGCAGCCGCATAGTAAATGAGCCGGCGCTTGCGAATCGAGAGGGAAAGAAACAGAATCTCCAGCGGCAGAATGCCTAGGGCCAGCACGTGCGGCGTTTCATCCCAAACAGACACTAGGTAGAACCGGCGCGCGTCCCAAAAAAAACGCCAAAGAAACACGTCATTATCCGGCACGAGAACCCGGGTGGGGCCGGTGAGCGAATAGAACAGGCCGGCCAGGAAACTGTACCCGGGAGATCGGGTCCAGAGCCACGCCATGAGAAAGAGCGTCACCGGTGTCAGGCAGTAGGCCAGCACTGTCACCGACTGAAAAGCAAGATTGTGCGTCAGGTGAAAGACGGCGGCGATCAGTGCGGTGAGGGCGGGCACCATCGGTGCGTATGTGAATTCGAAGGGAATGCCGCAGTCCCAGTAGGGCCACCAGTTCGGCGTGAACCAGCTTCCGTCGGCCCATCTGGCAATCGCCGCCCAGAATCCATGCATCGAGGCCATGGGGGTTGTCTGCGCGAAGAGCAGGTCGCGGGAAATGTACAAA